>CAJXCD010000031.1 GCA_913051545.1 uncultured Chloroflexota bacterium | reverse complement strand
TACCGCCAAGTTTAGCTAATGCGTTTTCTTCAAATTCTTCTGTCAAGCTTTTAATCTTCTTGGTATTTTGAGTGTCAGTATTGTCGTTATTGAGATTGTAGTTGCCTTTTAGAAAATCCGGCATATCATCCTCCGTCTAACTGGTCTTTTGGGATTTAATCAACTTCGAGCTCCGCCACTCGTAATATATACTACGAGTGCATCTACATTATATTATCAGCTACGGAGCTATGGCTACGACGTTAGCTGATTTGCTGAGGTGATTATTGTAATATTCCAGCGTTAATTTTTTGGTACTCTCGGTATTGCCTAGTCAGACGACCTCTTCCACGTGATCGTCTGGAAATATTATTTGAATGGTGGATGGGGTATTGGACTGGGTTAACTTTATCTATAGTCACCTGAGCTGGTACTTTTCTGCCCATGAAATCTAATAATATGTCTATTGGTTTCTCAGGAGATCTAGGTGCTTTGATGACTGTGGCTAAACTATCTACCCCGCAAAGCGTAATTTTTACTAAGTCACCAATTTCGTATTTGTGCCATAGGCCACCGTCTGAATTTATGTCAGATACTCTGCATTGCAGTTCATCAATTACGTGTTGTGGGATCGACGGACTGTGACCGTCAAAAACTACCCATCCATACACATGCGGGAGCATATATAACGGAAGACTGTTATTGAAATCACAAATTTTACGGGTGAATATATAACCAGGAAAAAGAGGCGTGTAGTTAGACCTGTGTGGATGACCTACTATAACACGAGGAAAATACGACTCAAAGCCATTAGTCGCTAACTCCTGAACAGCAATACGTTCGGATTTAGGTGCAACACGCACAATTTTCCAATCCGAGCGATCTTGATTTCCAGCTATTCCTTCCAGCACTTCCCTATCCCTACTCGCATAACTGATTGTTATATTATTCGGTTAGTAAACTCTAAGACCTCTTTCGATTATAGGATCTTTCCCAAATGGACTCCACGCCTGTGGCCTAGATAAGATGGCGTCAATCGTCAGATGTTTTTGATATATGTCTAGTTAAGTGATTTTTGCTCCTTTAGAGATACTCACTTACCATAACGTCCGGGACAGTTGTATTTTACCGGGTACTGAAGATACTAGCAAGGAATCATATCACCATTCTGAGTCATTATAATGATGTAGTGTCAATCTATAGTAATTGTTTTAGCCCAATATTGATTTTCGATATACCATTTTACGGTCTCTCTAATTCCGTCGTTCAGGGTGGTTTTTGGAAACCATCCGAGCGATTCTGTTGCTTTGGTAACATTGGCCCACGTGTGACGTACATCTGCTGTATGGCTTGGCAGGTATATTTTATGAGCCAACTGATCTAGATGTTTTTCGATTAAAGAAATGCAATAATTTACTGATACAGGTGAGTCTGATCCGAGATTGATGACTTGGTACCCCATCGGTTTTAAAGATAAGATTGTTCCATTTGCAATGTCATCGACGTAGGTGAAATCTCGAGTCTGTTCACCGTCGCCAAAAAGGTTTACTGGTACAGCTTCAGCAATGGATTGGATAAATTTGAAGATTGCCATGTCTGGTCGTCCCGCAGGCCCATACACAGTGAAATATCTAGGCACGCTAATGTCTATATCGTACAGATGGTGATAGGTATAACAAAGGGTTTCTGCGGCTTTCTTGGATGCAGCATACGGAGAAAGGGGATAGTCCGTACTTTGAGTTTCGGAAAATGGTTGATCGTTTGTTTGTCCGTATAAACTTGAGGTGGATGCTAGGACGAATTTATTGATCCCGAATTCTCTGCACAATTCCAATAAGTTTAATGTCCCTGTCACGTTTGTCTCGTAATATTCCCACGGGTTTATAAGTGAAGCACGGACTCCTGCCCGAGCTGCCAAATTTATCACGCCATCAACATCGCTTTTGAAGATTATCCTAAGTTTGTCTACGTCGCAGATGTCGGAAAGATGAAAGTTAAACTGTGGTATTTCCAACAGTTGGTTTAATCGCCACTCCTTCAGCTTTATGTCATAGGAGTTATTTAAATTATCGATTCCTATGACTTCTTGTCCTTGTGATAACAGTTTGCTGCTCACGTTAGATCCTATGAATCCTGCACATCCTGTTACTATATATCTGGCCATTTAGCGGACTCCTAATATCTTATAAACTTCTTCATTATAACTAGAATGTCTCGCATTAGGGATTCTTGAGGAGGGGATATCCTATATGAGAGTTACTCGTTAGAGAGCAACAAATGGCTTCTTTTAATGTCTGTGGGTTATGCATGGGATATAATGGTTGAATCCTTATCGGAGGCTACAGTATGCAAAATAGTGAATTAAGGCTTACCGAACTATCACATTGCGCTGGTTGAGCCGCAAAACTAAGCCTAGAAGATCTGGTCGAGATCTTGAAGAATGTTCCAGTGTTAAAGCATCCCAATCTCTTAGTAGGTACTGAGACTGGAGACGATGCTGCGGTTTATAAAATTAATGATGAAACTGCTCTGATTTTGACAGTGGATTTCTTTCCGCCTATAACAGATGATCCTTTTGAATATGGTGAAATCGCTGCCGCAAACTCACTTAGCGATATTTATGCCATGGGCGGCACTCCATTGGTGGCACTTAATATTGTAGGATTCCCTGCCAATTTAGATAAAGGCATTCTTGGAGAGATGTTAAAAGGCGGGTATTCAAAAGCTAACGAAGCAGGTTGCTTGATAGCTGGAGGTCACACGGTAGATGATCCGGAACCGAAATATGGGCTATCAGTGGTTGGAATTGTCGAACCTGGGAAGCAAGTTAGTAATGCTGGAGCTAAGCCTGATGACGTGTTAATTCTAACTAAACCTTTGGGTACTGGAATAATCACCACGGCAGGCAAGCAGGGTAAAGTCACCGATGATGTTATGCGAGGGGCTGTAAAAACTATGGCTACACTTAATAAAAGTGCTGCTGCCGCGATGATGAGGGTCGGGGTTAATTCTGCTACAGATGTGACCGGATTCGGGCTCATGGGGCATTTGCAATCCATGGTTAGAGGGAGCAAAGTAACAGCAGAGGTTAGTTTGGACAGTGTTCCAGTGCTTCCAGGCGCGTGGGATTTGTTAGATGCTGGAATAGCTCCTGGTGGGACCCACCGCAATCTACAAA
>CAJXCD010000030.1 GCA_913051545.1 uncultured Chloroflexota bacterium | reverse complement strand
ACCGGATGTCCTAGCAGAAAAATCGTCTTTATCATTAATCAAGAACTCGCTAACAGTTTTAATTTCACTGGAGTATACCAGCATAATGAATCTACCATCAATAATTGTTAACTTCTGAATCTATTAGACTCTAGGTAGGACTGGAGTATCACTGCAGCTGAGGCGGAATCCAAAAGACCTTTGTTCCTAGAAGGCTTCTGACCCGCATCAATTAACAATCTATTTGCTTCTACGGTTGAAAATCTTTCATCGTGTGATTTAACTCGAACCGGCGAGGCATCAGTCAAATTTCGAGTAAAATCTTTGACTAACCTTGCCTGATGACTAAATTTCCCGTCCAAACTAATTGGTAATCCTACTACTACCAACTCGATGTTGTATTCATTTATGAGGGAGACAATTTTATCAGTGTCATCAGATATAGAAGATCTGTTAATAGCGACAAGTGGTCGGACTACTATGCCATCTGGATATGCTACAGCGACGCCAATTCGTTTTTCTCCAACATCCAAGCCAAGAATTCTTACAGAGTCTTGAGCCATAACGATATCTTCTGTTCTGCGTAATCAAGTGCTACATTTAGTTTCTCTGGTTGTTTACCACCGGCCTGTGCTATATCAGGTCGACCACCACCACCTCCTCCTACTATTCTGGCAGTATCCTTAATCACATCACCTGAATTAAAACCTTTACTAACTAGATCTTGAGTAGCCATTACTAATAGAGATGGCCTATTGTTTAAAATGGCACCTAGAACAATAATACCACTGTCTATTTCATTCTTTATCCAATCACCCACCTCCCTAAGTAAATCAGCGGAAGATACCACTAGCTCTCCCTTTATTAGAGTCGATTCTCCTATGATAGTTCTAACCAGAGTATTTAAATCGTTTTTCAGAATTTGTCTCTCCAGTTCGTTAATTCTTTTGCTGTTAGATTGAAATGTAGAGACGAAATCATCCAATCTGTTAACTATCTCTTGTGGAGCAGCCTGTATTCTCTTAGACACAGCTTCTACAATCCTTTTTTGACCTAACATAGCGTCTTCAGCTGCTCTACCTGTTAGAGCCTCTATACGTCTTATTCCTGATCCGATACCGGTCTCCGATATAATATGACAGTAACCTATATCTCCTGTGTATCTCACATGTGTGCCACCACAAACTTCCAGACTGAATATCCCGTTGTTGCCAGAATCAATTGATACCACCCTAACATCATTGCCGTATCTGTCACCAAAAAATGCTAATGCACCCATATTTATTGCCTCTTGGTAGCTAGTGGTTTCGAAAGAAACTGGCAAATTCTCCCGTATTTTTTGATTAGTAATCTTCTGCACTTGCAAGAGTTCTTCATCTGTCAGTGAACTCAAATGGGTAAAGTCGAATCTCAATCTGTCGGCAGTAACAAGGGATCCCTGTTGCCTAACGTGTGAACCTAAGACTTCCCTGAGAGCAGCATGTAGCATGTGAGTGGCACTATGATTCCTCGCCGTATCCTGACGTCTCACATTATCCACCGAAGACTTAACATTTGACCCGACAGCTAAATTGCCCGACACCACCAGACATCTTTGGACTACTAAACCCGCTAAAGGTGTCTGAGTGTCTACAACTCGTAGAGAAACTGTATCATTATAGATAAATCCTGTATCTCCCTGCTGTCCTCCCATTTCAGGATAAAAAGGCGTTTCTTTGATTATCAATTCCAATTCGTCCCCTTCGAAGACATTATCAACTATCTTCTCGTTCATTATAATAGCTAAAACTTCTGATTCACTCTCAAAGCTCTCGTATCCAATGAATGAAGTTTCTATGCTATCAAGTTGTTGATAGATCCTATTTTTGTCAAAATTACCTTGAAATCTCGAAGATGCTGATCTGCCTTTATTTCTTTGGTTTTCCATATTATTGGCGAAATCAGGGTAGTCTATACCGTCCAAACCATTTTCCCTAGCTATTTCTTCCGTCAATTCAGGAGGGAATCCGTATGTATCGTACATGATAAAGGCTTCAGAACCGGATATTTTACTGGACCATTTTCCCAAGGTAATCTCGACATTTGAACTGGCTGCAATCTGTTTTTCAAGTTCATCCTTAGCCATTGATCCCCCTGCGGTTTCTACACCAGGTAGAGACCGATTTTGAGATACGATATCGTCTTGGATCTCAGTGATAGTCTTGCGATAGTCGACTAACTCTCCAAGAATTCCATTACCTTGATCAAAAACTTGTACAAATCGTTCTTCTTCAGTGTTCAATACCCTCAATACAAAACTCTCTCTATCCAAGAGGTCTGGATAGACATTCCGATTGAGTTCAATGACAAAACTAGCTAACTGAACAATGAAACTATTGTTGTCAATGCCGACGATTGGAAAGTCTCTTTCCTGTTCAAGGAAAAGGCTTTTATCGGTAAATAATGCCACGCCCAACTTGTTTGCATATCGAACAGCTCTTCGTATAAGCCTTCTGAGAACATAACCTCGTCCCTCGTTACTAGGAACTACACCATCACTAATCAGAAACACAGCGCTTCTACAATGTTCTGCGACTATTCTTATTGCTTGATCAACATCTATATCAGACCCATAGGTCTTACCGGTCAGATTACATATTCTTGCCACTATCGGATAAAACAAATCAGTTTCGTAGATATTGTCTTTTTGTTGCATTATTACAGCACACCGTTCCAATCCCATGCCAGTATCAATATTTGGAGATGGTAGATTGGTTCTAGAACCGTCCTCATCTTGGTAATATTCCATGAAAACTAGATTCCACAGTTCAACGAATCTTGTACATTGAATACCTGTGCTTTCGATCAAGTTAGTGCAGTTGGGTCCGCAATCCATCTTTAGGCACCCCTGTTCCATCCCAAAGTCATAATGTATTTCACTACACGGTCCACAAGGACCTTCTTTTCCTGCAGGGCCCCAAAAATTGTCCTCATGTCCAAATCTTTTTATACGGTCTCGGGGGACTCCTACATTTATCCAATAACCTAAAGATTCTTCGTCATCAGTGAAAATCGTTATCCATATCCTATTAGCGTCCAAGGAAAGAACACCAGTAACAAATTCCCATCCATACTCTATCGCCTCTTTTTTAAAGTAATCTCCTACACTAAAATTGCCTAGCATTTCAAATAAAGTTAGATGAGTCGCGTCACCAACAGAGTCGATATCTGTGGTTCTGAAACATTTTTGGACCGAAGTCATACGTCTGTTAGGGGGGTCCATTTCCCCTGTGAAATAAGGCTTAAATTGAACCATACCTGCGTTAGTAAGCAACAAAGTCGGGTCTGCCGCCGGTATCAATGATGAGCTAGGCATGCGCATATGCCCTTTGCCCTCAAAAAAGCTAAGGAAAGC
>CAJXCD010000029.1 GCA_913051545.1 uncultured Chloroflexota bacterium | reverse complement strand
ATGGGTCTTCTCCCACATCTATCCAAGATGCAGTCCATGTTCTAGAAGTTATAGACGCGGCTGTTGAATCTTCTAGAACCGGCAGGACCGTGAAAATTTCCTAGTATTAATTTCGTGGCAATGGCAGACTTACTCTAGTATTTCCTTGATCTTGAGATATCAGGGCAGCTAGCATTATTTCTAATGTGTCACGCGCTCTTTCAGGCGGTGAACTGCTTACGGCATTATCAAGTATCATCTCTGCTAATTCTTTTACGGCAGGAATCAATGCATCACCAAAAAAGTCTGGATATCCCGGATAATTAAACGAAGGATCTTCTTTAAGTTCACCTTCCGGTTTATCAGCGAGCCAACGTTTTGATGTTTTATCGTCTAAGAGTATGCGTCCACTGGGACCGATAAGGTCAATTTCATGGAATGCCGGTGTTAATTTTGCTGAATTTAGAATAGCTCTGACCCCATTCTCATATTCGATAATAACCGTGGACCCTGGATCTAGGGCTGGGTCTTTACCTCCTTCACCTTTATAAACTGTCCCATAATCTTCAAAACCCTGTTCATGTGCGGCAATAACCCATTTAGGTCTTGAATCTGCAAAGTAGCTAATAAGGTCTACGGTATGGGTGCCGTTACGAAAGAGCATTGAACGATGACCGCCCATGTGTGCGACTATTCTCGTAAGGCCTCCAAGGTCTCCATTACGGATAGATTCTCTTCCTGCGCGATAATTTGGTACAAAACTTCGAGTGTGATCAACAGACATTTTGGTACCATTTTTTTGAACTGTCTCTACAATTCGATCCCCATCTTCTAAATTTATGGTGAGCGGTTTTTCACAGAATATTCCTTTGACACCAGCATTGGAAGCATCACATACTGGGTCAGCGTGCACGTGATCTGGTACCGATACACTGACTACGTCGAGATCTTCTGTGTCAATCATGTCGCGATAGTCTCCGTATGTACGGACTGAACCTTTTTCAATACGTGCCTTTTCCCACATTTCATCTATAACTTCTGACTTTAAGTCGCAGACTGATACTAATTCATATTCTTCTGAATTTGCATATGCATATGCATGACTGGCTCCCTGTCGACCACCGATCACACCTGCTTTAAGTTTGTTTCCTGAATTAATATTTCCCAAAATATGACTCCATTATTGTATTAAGGCGGGAATACTATAACCTTTACTGGTGGCTTAGACAAGTGGGTCTGCACTCAATTTTTCATAGCTATGGATTAATAAAATAACATACATGCATTAGCCTGCCATCTGGTTTGACGAATTCGGACGATAGGAGACATAATTGATTAGAATTGTATGAAGACAAGTTGAAATTAACGTTTTGATCAGAAAGGAATATTCATGTCAAAATTCAACATAGGATTTGTTTCTAATAGTGAGGTCTTTAGTTTTCCTAATCCTGTGAATGAAATAGCTGCTCGCTTGGTAGCCGGGATGGTGTTCATTCTTTCAGTCGCAGTTGTGTTTACCGGCAACTTATGGCTGTTAATTTTTCTTACATACGGATTTGTGGCAAGAGTACTTTCCGGGCCTACTTTAAGTCCTATGGGATTGATAGCAACGAGGATATTAGCCCCTGCTATAGGTACTGTGAAGTTAGTCCCAGGGCCACCGAAAAGGTTTGCTCAGGCAGTGGGGGTAGTTTTTTCTGTAGCGGCTTTATTAGCTTATTTCGTATTAGATTCAATTATGGTTACAAAAATATTGATTTGTGTTTTGGTTTTGTGTTCCGGGTTAGAATCTTTTATTGGATTTTGTGTAGGATGTTTTGTATTTAATTATTTAATTCGGTTTGGACTGATACCTCAATCTATATGTGAACAATGTGTTATTGCCGATCCAGACAGCAACTGAGTCTTATGATTTTGTAAAGTCATAAAATACTACTTTTTTTGATAGGTGTTTAAATATTAAAAAACATTTATCACGGTATCTAAACTCTGCCAGGGAATTCTTCTCCCCGTATATGCATAAACCGGTAGTTATCATTTGAATTACTTGAATCTTGATAAAACTTTTCCTTTTGGATTTTGAACCAGTCTTCTTCAGCTCCCATGAAAATCGTTTCTGAAGTAATGTAATGAAGTGCAAGACCTCGACGGCGATTCTCAGTAGTGTTAGCCCCGGTACGGTGCATCATAAGACCATGATGAAACATGCAATGACCAGCAGGAATTTCTACTGAAACCGGTTCTGGTATTTCGTCAATTTCAAGGAAATCATCCTTGTATTCTCTTGATATAGGGCCCCACTTATGGCTTCCTGGTATTACGGTCATACATCCATTTTCGACCGTAGCATTGTCCAAGGCTACCCACGCACTAACAGCCTGTTGAGGGATAAAAAAAGGCCATGATACTGAGTCCTGATGCCAGTCTGTAACGGTACCGTTGAATCTTGGTTTCATCATGAGCTGGTCACCATAGAGTTTTATGTTTGGTCCCAATAATTGTTCAATTACATCAACAATCTTGGAGTTTTTCGCTACTGCTTCAAATTCCTTATCGTAAGAGGTTAAGTGAGTCATTTTACGAATGGTGTCAAGGCGAGGTGAATCTGGGTTGTCGTTTTCTCTAAAGGCCTGTTCAAGTTGTATAAATTCTGATGGGAGGCTGTTGTTTCTACCTTCTGCTATTTCCTCACATCGTGTTTTGAGTTTCTCTACATCTTCGTCAGATAGTACCCTGCCAAATTTCAGATATCCGTTATCAGAAAAGAATTTGAGTTGTTTGCTGTCCATATATACCCTCTCTTTAATATTTAGGAAACATTAGTTTAATTTCAAAGTTCGATTTCATCCTAATTGTCAATATTAATATGTTAATTGAACTTACTAGTAGAGGTGTTACAGTTCCTTGTGCCTCGAACTAGAGTTATTCGTGACCTTACCATAGATAGTAGAACTACGACAATAACGTAAGAAATCCGAGCATATCCTTATGTGCAAAGCTCATTATGTTGAAGATATCGTTCAAGTGCATTCGTATAGGATATTTCTTTTACAGGTGAACTATAATCGATAAGTTTGATAACAATAGGTAAACAAAAAAGCACAATCAGAATAATGATCTGATTAATCAGAAGTAAAATTGTTTTAAATAGTGTTAACTATTAGCTTGACCTTTTGAGCAATATTATGGCTATGATTAAGTGAAATACTAGTACAGGAGTAAATATGGGATCGAAAATGCTTACCGGATCGTTGATGTTTTTTGGACCGATACTAGGGATTATTATGGTGTTCGTGGAACCTGGTGGTATGGATGAGGCTAACTTTGAAGTCGCGGCTCAAAATGCTATTGACAATTCCCTGCGGATGTCTATTGCTAGCATGGGATTCATTGTGGCAATGCTGTCTATCACAATAGGAACCGCAT
Source organism: uncultured Chloroflexota bacterium (assembly GCA_913051545.1). Taxonomy (GTDB): domain Bacteria; phylum Chloroflexota; class Dehalococcoidia; order Lucifugimonadales; family CAJXCD01; genus CAJXCD01. The sequence goes on along the minus strand of CAJXCD010000029.1, from coordinate 34 downwards.
ACTTAGCTCGTTCCATGCAAGGCGAACAGAAGCT
>CAJXCD010000028.1 GCA_913051545.1 uncultured Chloroflexota bacterium | reverse complement strand
TTTTTCTGCATACGCTTGTAGGTATTGCCAGAGATGGTCGCTCAGAGTGTAACGGCTGGATACCGAGCCCTCTGGACCTTCAATATACTTGGAATCAGTTGCCTCAGATCCGTCCTCAGTGTGCAAGATCTGAGCTAACTTATGTTGACCTTTTTCCCCCAATACGATTGAGTCCCATGAGAAATCTACTTTTTCTCGAAATCCTACTATCGCAATCCGTTCACGGTGTTGCGGCAAGAAATGCTGGGCATCGATTACCTTGTGATGAACATCATAGTCGAGCTCAGACTGAAGAATGTTCATGATCGTTCTAAACGTGCGCCCTTTGTCATGATTTTGCAGATTCTTAACATTTTCTAACATAAATGCTTTGGGTCGTTTCTCTGCAATTATACGGGCAATATCAAAAAACAGAGTTCCCTGTGTTTCCGATGCAAATCCATGTTTGTCCCCAAGCGCATTTTTCTTTGAAACCCCTGCAATAGAAAAAGGTTGACATGGGAATCCTGCGATCAGTACATCATGCTCAGGTATTTCTTGCGCGTCAATTTGTGTAATATCACCATGAATTAGGTTGTCATCAGGAAAATTTTCTGCATAAGTCTGTACGGCGAATCGATCCCATTCCGAAGTGAAAACACATTGACCTCCTACTGACTCAAATGCTAAGCGCAGTCCTCCTATACCGGCAAACAAATCTATGAAAGTAAAGGTACCATTATCATGCCTGTTCATTTTGTTAGTAATCAAGTTTCGCAAAGATTGCAGAATCGGTATACGAGGCAACTGATCCCCTCGTTCATAGCGATATATTTGTGATCGTTTGTAGCCTAGATGTTCGGCCGTTTGCTGTATAGTTAGTCCAGCTCTTAATCTAAGTTGAGAAAATTCAGTCGATTGCAATAAGTGTCTCCCTGGGACTCTTTTTCCCATTATGACATAAATCTACCCAGCAATGCAATGCAAGTAAGTATTGACTACGATATGTTGTAGGTCTGTACACCAATTTGTACACCAACACCTTGGTACATGGAGAAACAAGTAGGTTCTATATCATGCCTATAAATGCTAGAATTGGAATGTGTGGAACTGCCTAGCAACAGTAGAGCACTTTATTTACACACAAGGGGTCTGAGGTTCGAGTCCTCAATCGCCCACCATTTAAATTAGGCGCAAAAGAGGCCCTCTCTTTAATTTAAAAAGGTGTTTTTATCTGCCCGAACACACTATTAATTACGGTCGCTCCGTATTAAAATCTAAGAAGAGGTTAGTATGACAACAAAACAGCTTTCATTTGTTGATCTATTCGCGGGTTGTGGCGGATTGTCTTTGGGTCTTGAACAGTCTGGATTCAATCCCGTTTTCGTTAATGAACTCAACCGAGATGCTCTTTCAACATACCAATTTAACCGAAGAGAACAATTCCCTTATCTATCGGATAACCGCTTCTTTGCACAAGATATCAAAGATATTGTATCTTCAGATCCAGAAAGGTTAGAACGCCTTAAATCTGATCTTCTCGAATATCACAATCTAGACGTGTTTAAAGCGGATAGCGATTTAGATTTATTGGTTGGAGGACCACCTTGTCAAGGCTATTCTGGCATAGGTCACCGACGTTCATATTCAGTGGACAAAACCCAACTGCCGTCTAACCATCTATATCAAGACATGGCTTTTATGATCAATCAATTAAAACCCAGGGTTTTTCTATTCGAAAATGTAAGAGGATTACTTAACTCTAGATGGACTAAGACTGGACATAAGGGGGAAATCTGGCAAGACGTTAAACAGACATTCGAAGATTTGCCCAATTATTCCATACGCTCCCAACTAGTATTAGCTAAAGACTATGGAGTTCCACAAAATAGGCCCCGAGTATTACTCGTAGGAATACGAGATGATCTAGGATTTGAGTTTAAAGACAATGACTCAAACTATATTGCTGGTGGATTAATCCCACATCCAAGGGATTATTCAATTAACCCCCCTCATTTAGAAGATTTGCTATCCGACTTGGTAGATCCTAACTATAAAAATGGTGGTAAAACTTCCACATACCCTGTCGATCCCATGAACGAAATACAATCTAAGCTGAGGATGAACCAACTAGGTAACCCCACATACCAAGGCGATCCTTTAACTGAACAAGAATATTCAAATCACTCCGAGAAGGTAGTTAAGAAATTTCAGCACATGATAGAAAATGATGGTGAAATACCCCAACAATATATAACTAAGAAATTCTCACAGAAAGTACTTCGGCCTAGATGGAATGAAAATGGTCCCAATATCACAATAACCTCGTTAGCCGATGACTATGTGCATTGGGCTCAACCACGATCCTTAACTGTACGTGAATGTGCTCGAATGCAGACTTTTCCAGATTGGTACGAATTCCTCGGTAAACGCACTACTGGTGGTCTTAGAAGGGCAGGTAACCCAAGAGAATCACTACATTACAGGGAAGTCCCAAAATACACTCAAATCGGCAATGCAGTCCCTGTTCTACTAGCTAAGATAATAGGATTACACTTTAAAGACATCCTCACAAAATGTGGTCATATCTAATCAACCACACTTATGGAATATTCAATCAAAATCCAAATTCAAAAACCTTTCAAGAAACATTCTATCTTTATTTAGATTACTAGATATGTGTGACTGAACACCATTAGGGAAATAATCTTTGAAGTTCCTTTGGAAGAATTCCTTAAATGATTGAGCCACACCCGAAAGAGATTCTCTCCCCCAGTAATTTCCACCCGACAAATATCTTACTCTTGATACGGCCACGTTGTTAGCTGAGGGTGTCTTTTTCTGAGTAGGTACAGTCATGAAAGAATAAGAAAAACTTCTGTAATTTTGGGGGTTTACTCCATTTATACCCACCTGCACATTTTCTATAGCCCTAACCCCAACATTGTACGAGTTATAGACTATGTCCCATAGCATAGGAACTTGAGAATTATCATTCCAGTTTGTCTTCAATTGCACGATTGCAAGGTCAACTTCTCCTATGTTGTTCTTCAACACTTTATCTATATCCCATACAGTGGCATTGCTAGCAATTTCTTTAGGCACAGAATACACAATTACATCAGATTCAGTGTTTGTAACATTATTTGCTATAGTAACGGATGTGGAATCCTTTATACACTGAGGAACAAAAGCTTTAGCATTTTTGGTAGCCAAAACCTTAGTATTCCAAAATATAAGGTTCAAATACCAGACTGCTAGTACTTCCCATGCCGTACCCCCTCCAGATACGCCGGATTGGTCTCTGCCAGCTTTATAACTTTGAAATATATCAGATAAATTAGATCCTAAATCAAAAACTTCTTGAGGCCCGGGGTTTCTTCCCAATATTTCACAGATAGCTTTTCTATACGTGGGCCACGCTTTACCAAAACTACTCACTGTACAGGCACCTTGTAGAATATGTAGACGAAATAGATCAGGATTCATATCAGACCTCCATCCAGACACATAAATAACACCAACGCTAACACCAACGGGGGTTACAGTATTTGTCTGTATTTTACTACTCAGGCACAGGTATTTACAGTGTTTGACGGCATGTTACTAAATACCATATGCTTTACACACAAGGGGTCTGAGGTTCGAGTCCTCAATCGCCCACCACTATTTAGGCACAAAATAAGCCCTCTAGTTAAATTGAGAGGGCTATAATTTTGGCTACTACGTCAGGTTAAGAAAAAACGGCTTCTCATTCGTGAGAATTGTAACTGGAGAATCCCAACCTAATCTGCTCTTGCTGATGGAATCTCATGGGTCGTGATCAGACCCATGAGATTCCAAGTTTGACCTTTAATCAAGCCTTACTTTAGCACCACTTCCAGACCGTGTGGGTCTGCGGCACTGATTTTCTGTCCAGGGAAAACGCCATCAACTAGCCTTAGAGGGTCTTCCATTGAGGCTAAGTCTTTAGAGTCCCAATCAAAGCCTTTACAATTATCGTTGATCGTAAGAACAGCTACACCTGGTGTTCGATCAGCAAACTCAAGGCCACCTATAGCTGTAAGTGGTTTAGCACCACGCAAAGCAATGAACATTTTGTTGCCAACGATATCTGCAACGTCTGGTTTTGGATCTATACTGAAGTCAGCAGACATAGTCTGAGTCGTCACTACCTTATTGGTCTGCAAGTCAACGAAATTGACGTCATTACTGACTCTCATACTTGTTACTGCAAAGAGGTCGCCGTTTTCGTCGGTACAGGTAACAGCACCATGTGTGTCCTCACCAGGGAGTTCAATCTGAACTGGGTCTGGAAATACTCCATCGGCAGCTCTGCTAGCATCGAATGTATAGAGGAAATCATCTCCACCTTTAGCGCCACTCTCACCATTGGTCATTATCTTGCCAAGTGGTAGTCTGGCCACACCGCAGCCGATTCCAGGAACTGTTGCGGCTTCATATACCTTTACAACATTCATGGCTGTGCTTCCATCAGCAGCGCCCACATCTACCACCAAGAGACCACCTCCAGCTAGAGTTACGTAAGCAAACTTGCTGTCAGCAGTGAATTCATGGCAAATAGGTCGTGCTACCGAAGTTCCTAGGTCACTGGAGAATTGGTCTAGAGACAATGTCTCCACGAATTTGTAGTCATCATTAGTGTAGTCAGTATGGATCTTATGCAAGAACCCAGACTCATCTTTGGCTCCAATATTCGCTACGATAGTCATGCTGTTATCAGGTGAGCCGGCGGAGGCGTGGGTATTTCCCGTTCCACCCGCTCCATTGAAACCGCCTATTGTGTTTACACATCCAACCACACTGCGGTTGGCAATGTTTATAAAGAAGGTGTTACCTGAACCTACATTGGCTAGAATCATATGGCTAGCTTTAGGGCTGGTATGGTTGGTCAATATCATGTGTGGCTTCTTGGGAGCTTCGCAACCGGCATCTGCGGCCGCATCTGCTAGATCTATGATCTCTGGGGTTGCCTCGCTAGCATTTTCAGAGATTGCAGCCCCGTCCCATATGTAGAGGACTCCACCACTTCCATCGCTCTTAGTGCCGGCTTGGTCAACTGCCCAGACTTCAAACTCAGGCAGATCAACTGTTGCATTCAACCCCGCTGGTCCTGCTGGTCCTGCTGGTCCTGCTGGTCCCTGTGGACCAGTACATGCAACTGCTGTGATAAAAACCATCAGCAGAACTATTACAAATCCATATAAATATCTAACCATTTCTCTGCTCCTATTCTCTCGAGTATTTTAACTTTCACGAGTAATAACAAAAGGACTCTCAATGGAGATCCTAACATTCGCATACTATAACACCGCGGTACATGGAGAAACAAGAAGGTTCTATATCATACCTATAAATGCTACACTTGGAATGTGTGGATATGCCTAGCTACAATGGGGCACACTATTTACACACAAGGGGTCTGAGGTTCGAGTCCTCAATCACCCACCGCTATTCTAGGCACAAAAGAAGCCCTCTAGTTAAATTGAGAGGGCTGTATTGTACTATTCAGACATAAGTAATTGTTGAAGAAGGACATATGAGAATTGGAGTAGATCTTGGTGGAACCAAAATCGAAGCGATTGCTCTATCCGACTCAGGTCACGAGTTATATAGAGAGAGGATTGTAACCCCCAAAGATAACTATCCTGAAACACTCCGTGCAATTGAATGGCTGGTTTCGAAAGTAGAAGCGGGTGTTGGGGTCGCAGATTCCATAGGGGTAGGTATACCTGGCACTTTATCCTCGGTGACTCATAAGGTTAAGAATGCTAATGCGACGTGGCTCAATGACAAAGCATTAGATGAAGATTTGCAACGAATTATAGGACGGCCAATTCGGATAGCAAATGATGCAAATTGCCTCGCTGTCTCTGAATC
>CAJXCD010000027.1 GCA_913051545.1 uncultured Chloroflexota bacterium | reverse complement strand
GTATTTCCCCCTGGTGGACCACGCTAGTAACCTTACGCAACAATCATAGAACTACGCATGTATAAAGATAATCATGTGTTAATTGTCTTGGTGAGCAACTGTAGGGGTAAGCAAGGGGTAACAGGTGGATAGGTATTAGTATGTGTGTGTGGAAGGGTGTGTATCAGTCACTGATATTGACACATCTCTAGTAGTGTCCGTAGATGGAAATTGAGTAGGGATAGTAAATATGATTCTAAAACCAGACGGATTACACAGCGGGTTCAGGAAGTAATTCGAATATATCACTAGGTAATCCAGCGTTATTAGTATGTTCAATGAGACTCTGAACATGTTTTGATGGCTTTGATATAGTATAGATCAAGGTAACTATATCATTTGAAATGAACACCGATTTGGAGAAGTTATATCAGGTAATTCAGAAAATAGGAAGCTTGATGTTAGATGAATTCGAAGTTAGGCTAAATGAACATTAGGTCAAGATGTTAGTCAGTGATACTGTCAATGTGGGTTGTGATGAGGATGGGCTAACTTTCATCAAATCCTAATTGATTGTTCTGGCTAAGATATACGTTGGTTGGAGGTGCTTTGGATCTCAAAAGGTATATAAGAGAAGTTCCAGATTTTCCTAAACAGGGTATTTCGTTTAAGGATATTACCCCCCTTTTAAGTCAACCTGTAGCTTTTCAGTACGTGATAGATAAGTTTGCAGAAATATGTTCGTATAGAAATGTAGAAGTCGTAGCGGGTGTTGAGTCTCGTGGATTCATGTTTGGAGCACCGCTGGCTGCTACTTTACAGAAGCCTTTTGTCCCGATTCGTAAAGCAGGAAAATTACCATATACGACGAGCAGAATTGAGTATTCTCTAGAGTACGACCACAGTGCTTTGGAAATTCATACTGACGCTATTTCGTTAGGAGAACGTGTAGTTATAGTAGACGACCTATTAGCTACGGGTGGGACTCTACAAGCTAGTTCTAAACTCGTAAGACAAATTGGTGGGAAAGTGGTGACTCACATAGTTGTTGTGGAACTCGTAGGATTAGGTGGTAGGTCTCGGCTCTCATGCGAGGATGTAGAATCGCTGGTTAAGTATTAAAGTATTCTTTACGTTTAAGTAGGGTTCATATTGTATAGTAGGGATGTACTTTTGGTCGCATATAATTACTATTCTTGTGTTTTGAGTAACATTTCTTAATGGAGATTTGATAGTGAATGGTGTGAAAACTTGTATTATTGGAGGATCTGGTGTTGTTGGGTTTGATAGTTTTACTGAAATCGAAAGCATGGATGTAGAAACACCGTATGGGGGAACTAGTGACCAAATCAGGGTGGGTAGATTGGAAGGGGTGAAGGTTGCTTTTTTGTCACGCCACGGGCAAGGCCATAGTTTGTCACCAACTAATATTCCTTCAAGGGCCAATATATACGCTCTAAAAAAGATCGGGATAGAAAGGATACTTTCAGTAAGCGCTGTAGGTAGTTTAAAAGAAGAAGTAAAACCATTGGATCTCGTCGTGCCGGATCAGTTAATCGACCGCACCCGAAATCGAATTAGCACATTTTTTGAAGGTCCCGTAGTTGCACATGTGTCTTTCTCGGACCCGTATTGTCCAGTATTGACTCAGAAGTTGGGTCAGGTGGCTAAACTTCATGCAGTGGACGTTCACATGGGAGGCACTTACGTAGTAATAGAAGGTCCACAATTCTCGACTAGGGCTGAATCTAACGTGTATCAGTCTTGGGGAGCTAGCGTGATTGGAATGACTGCTTTGCCAGAGGCGAAATTAGCACGTGAAGCAGGCATTTGCTATGCGACTCTAGCGTTGGTTACAGATTACGATTGTTGGCATGATACAGAAGAGGAAGTTTCAGTGGATGTAGTTTTATCTAATATGAAAAAGAATGTTAAAACTTCTGCAGGCGTTCTAAAGTCCGTATTACGTGAGATTCCTGAGCAATTTGACTGCATGTGTTCCAAATCCTTGGATAATTCTGTAATCACTAATTTAGATCTAATTTCAGAAGATGTTAAATCTCACCTCAAAGTGATCATGGGGAAAGTTACATGATCCACATATTATTTAAGGTCTCGGAGGAAATTACATGAAGGTGGATGGGAAACCTTACCGTACAATTTGGTTGGCAGAAAATGGCAGATCTGTGAAATTGATAGACCAGACACAATTGCCTCACGAATTCAAAATTGTAACTCTTGAGACTTTGGATGATGCTGTTCACGCTATTAGAAATATGCTTGTGAGAGGAGCACCACTGATAGGTGCTACATCTGCTTACGGTATTTGTTTGGCAGTTAAAGAGGAATCATCCGATGAGGCTATTAGGTATGCATATGACGTTTTATTAACTACACGCCCCACAGCAGTAAATTTACGTAAGGCTCTAGATCAGATGTATGAACATTTAATGGGACTGTCACCCGAAGATCGCATGGAAGGAGCTTATTCTAAGGCGGCGGATATATGTAATGAAGATATCAAGATTAACGAATTAATCGGTTTGCATGGGCTTCGTGTGATTGAGGAAATCGGAACGTCTAAGACGGATGGTGAATTCGTAAATATTCTCACTCATTGTAACGCAGGTTGGTTAGCGACGGTGGATAAAGGCACAGCATTATCTCCAGTATATCGTGCACATGACATGGGAATACCGGTACATGTTTGGGTGGATGAAACAAGACCTCGGAATCAGGGAGCCAGTTTAACAGCATGGGAATTAGATAAGTATGGGGTGCCATATACGGTAGTTACTGATAATGTGGGTGGTCATCTAATGCAACATGGGATGGTAGACATATGCCTAGTTGGTTCTGATAGAACGACTGCTTCCGGAGATGTTTGTAACAAGATAGGTACTTATTTAAAGGCTTTGGCGGCTAAGGAAAATAATGTCCCTTTTTATGTAGCATTGCCTAGTCCAACAATAGATTGGGATATTCAAGATGGACTTCAGGCTGTACCGATAGAGCAGAGAGATGCAAAGGAAGTCTCATACATTAGGGGTAAAGACGAGAATGGAGATTTGGTTACAGTTTCAATATTGCCAGAGGGAAGTCAAGTTGTGAATTATTCTTTCGATGTTACCCCTGCCAAGTACGTTACTGGTTTGATTACGGAAAAAGGAGTATGTTCCGCTTCTCGTGAGGGACTGCTCGAGCTTTTCTCCGAAGAGGTGTGAGTAGATGCTGAGTCGTTGGGTTGATTCTGATGCAAGTAAGTATGTGCAGGACTATGCTGCTCAAGGTTTTAGTGAAAACTTGGCCCTGTGTGTTTATTCAACGCGTCTTTTGGGTCAAGAACAAAAATTAGTTTTACATGGTGGTGGCAACACGTCGGTGAAAGATATAGATTATGACATTCTAGGTACAGAATTGGACGTATTGAGGGTTAAGGGAAGTGGTTGGGATATGGCCTCCATAGAGCCAGATGGTCTGCCATCAGTACGCCTATCACCTCTTAAAGGGTTGATGTGCTTAGATGATTTGTCAGACGAGGATATGGTTAACTTCGAGCGTACACATCTTCTTAATAGCCAAGCACCCACGCCGTCTATAGAGACCTTGTCGCATGCTTTCTTACCGCATAGATTTATTAACCACACTCATTCATCAGCGATACTTAGTCTTACGAATCAACCTAATGGAGAAGAACTATGTAGTGAACTATTTGGTGATGCCATGGGTTTAGTGCCATACATAATGCCTGGGTTTCGTTTGGCAAAAAGATCATCTTATATCTTTGAAAAGAATCCAAAAATACAAGGATTAGTTCTTCTTAAGCACGGGATATTTACCTTTGCGGACACAGCTAGGGATGCATATGAATATATGGTCGAGGCCGTTACATTGGTCGAGAATCGACTGAATCTAGGACAAAAACCTGTATTTAAATCCGTGTTTTCTGATGAGGCCATGTCTCAGAATAATGTTCGAATTTCAGATGTAGTGCCTGTAATAAGAGGTGCACTTAATTTAAAGAACCATGAATCGGGCATGAATAAGCCTTTTGTAATGAACTTTCGGACTAGCCCAGAGATTTTGGATTACGTGAATGGAGACGAACTTGAGCGATATAGCCAAGCTGGAGTCGCCACGCCGGATCATGCAATTAGGACTAAGAATTGGCCTATGCTTATTCCACTATCTGGGTCCGGTCAAATAAAAGTATCTAAAAGAGTGGTGAGTGATGCCGTGATAGATTTTGAGCGTAAGTATCATCAATACTTTGAAAGACATTCCCGAAGTCAGGACCGTCATCTAAAAGAACTAGATCCAAGGCCACGAGTGGTGCTCGTTCCAGGATTAGGTCTATTTGGTGTCGGAAGAACGGTTTCGGATGCCAAAATAGCAGCTGATATTGCCGAAAGTACAGTCGAGACGATTACTGCTGCTGAGAGTATAGGTATATTTGAGTCAGTGAATGAGGCAGATTTATTCGATATAGAGTATTGGTCTCTTGAGCAGGCTAAGCTTAAGGATTCCGAAGAGCTTCCATTAGTGGGACATATAGTGCTTGTTACAGGTGGATCCGGTACCATAGGATCTGCAATTTCCAAATCATTTGAAAAAGAAGGGGCGGTGGTAGTCAGGTTAGACGTAAATAAATCGATAGAGGATACTATTGTTAATGACTCTTCTATGTTCTTAAAGTGTGATGTAACTGACAAGAAATCTGTAAGAAAGGCTTTCGATAAAGTCTGTGAGAAATTTGGCGGAATTGACATAGTTGTGTCCAATGCAGGGGCGGCATCGTCAGGCAGGATAGGAGTAGTAAAAGATGAATTACTACGTGAAAGTTTCGAATTGAATTTCTTTGCTCATCAGACTGTAGCCCAGAATGCTGTTAGAGTGATGCGTGCTCAAGGAACAGGAGGTGTATTGCTGTTCAATGTGAGTAAACAAGCGCTCAGCCCAGGGTTGGATTTTGGCCCCTATGGTATTCCTAAAGCTGCTACTTTGCATCTTGTTCGCCAGTATGCTTTGGATCATGGCAGTGAAGGGATTAGAGCTAATGCTGTAAATGCTGACAGGGTGCGTGGAGGGTTATTGACATCTGAAATGATTTCTGACAGATCTAAGGCAAGGGGAGTTAGTGAAAAAGAATACATGTCTGGTAATCTCTTAGGCATGGAGGTTACCGCGGACGATGTGGCTCAAGCCTTTGTGCATCAAGCATTACAGAAAATGACTACCGCCGGTTTGTCTACTGTGGATGGTGGTAATATTTCGGCTGCAGTGAGATGAAATCCAGATCAAAATAACAGATATTTTATTTTGCTAACGCACCGTAGTGCAGATTTACTTCAAAGTGCATTAGGAAAATAGCTAAACATATATAAATGACAGCAGACATGTAGCGCAGAGTGGTGCGTAACACCACCTATTTGTTCTATCTACGATAGGCAAATATGCCACTGCCTCTCTTGACCGCCTTGGGTATACTTAGGTATGGCTTTGCGCATAAGACATACGGTCGTATTGGGACTAGTGTTGGTTGCGGTGGTTACGGCGTGTGGTGGTAGGCCAGAATTCACAATCGAACAGGTTTATGTTACGAAGTCTCCTCGAGCGCTAACTACGCCGATACCAACAATGATAGATATTACTGATTCTGATTCAATATCACCTACTTCTAATTCTTTTCCAAAAAACGCATCTGGATTAGAGGCGCGGGATGATCCTAACAGTTTTTGGAACAAACCGATGTACCCTGATATCCCAGAGTGTCAATCTGATTTTAAATTTAGTCACAAAATAGTTGATCTAGAAGATGTTGAAGGAATATTCTTCGGTTCGGGTTCCCACGTTGCTCCACATGACCACATGGCAACATGGAGCTTGCGATCAGTCAAAAATGGAATAGTTACCCAGGGAGGAAAGGAGCAGATTGCTGAGAGAGTACAGCTGTATACTCCCACAGATATTTTTCATATCAATATCCAGAAAGAAAATCGAACAACTGGAGGTAGAATCACAAACCCAGGTGAACCAGACGGGTTAACTTATGTGGAGTGGGGAGGATACTTTTTCGGATGTGATGGACATGTCTTGATGATAGGACATCTTGCAGATCCGTCAGATGAAATGAAGGATGTGTTATCAGAAAATGAACCAACATGCGATAAATATTCATGTCGTTGGGAATTTTCCACGTTCATTCCTTCCGGAACACCAATTTTCCGTACAAGTGGTTACGTAGGAATTTTTGATTTTGGCCTCAGGTTGGCTAGGATGACATCCCAAGAATTACAACAACAACCAGGATATGGATATTCAGTAACACCCTGGAGGACTTCGTCAGGTAACGCTGTGTGTCCGTTAGAATACTTTCTGGAGCCTCTCAAGTCAGAGTATTTGGATCTTTTGGGCAGTTACGCATGCGGTCCGTTTAACCAAGATGTGCCTGGAACTGCCATGGGTTATTGGTTTCCCTCCCCTTCACCAGACACCTTTCCTGGGTTTTCTTCGCCAAGAGACGTTGACGAATGGACAACTGTCTGGCTATTTGAATCATACTTGGATAGCTCTATCAATAGCATTAACATTGGAAATAACACCTTCGGACTGAATCAAGGTACGTACAGCTATACCACATCTGAGACTGGACTCATAAATCAAAGGTGGGATGTCATGAAGCCAGGACAAACTTATTGTGTAGAACTTAGACGTCAAATCAACAATTCGGAGATAAGCTCTGAGGTTCATAAAATTATGATGATTGAAGTGTATGAAGATGGGGCTAAGCTTAAAGTTGAAGCTGTAGATAATGATAAATGCGGTATCGGTCCCTGGGATGTTCAAGAAGGTGCGACGACTTTCCATCGCTAGGAGGTAAAGGTACACGTGACGGTTCAGTTTTAATAAAAGGCGTATATAATACGAGTATGGATAGATATGATGAACAATTGTGTAGAACGTGTGGTTCGT
>CAJXCD010000026.1 GCA_913051545.1 uncultured Chloroflexota bacterium | reverse complement strand
GGGGTAGGATTCGAACCTACGTAGCCCTTCCGAGCGCCAGATTTACAGTCTGGTGGTATTAACCACTCACCCACCCCTGCTGGTAACTGACGTCTAGTGTAGCATAGCAAAAAAGTCAATCCAAGATTATTTGCCACACGTTACCGACTTATAACAGCCCCAGAGGGGACTCGAACCCACTAACCTGCCGATTACAAATCGGCTGCGCTACCGTTGCGCCACTGGGGCAAGATGGTGTTCTGGATAAACTTTTATAATCGTACACTACGATACACTGCATCGTACCGAACTACACCCCTATTCACTACAGTTTATCTAACGGCATGTGTATGGTCAACTACTATCTTAATTATTAGTCTCAGAAACATAACCAACCATCTTATAAACTAATTTTGCGGCTGTGAATGTACACGACTCAGGACCTTCTCCCGGACTAAGCTCTACTACATCAAATCCAACCACACGTCTTTCCTTTGTAACTGATCTTAGCAATCTTAAAACTTCTGGCCATAACATCCCATCAGGCTCGGGTGTACCAACGGATGACATGATGGATGGATCGAAAACATCCAAATCTATACTTATATAAACATGTTTCGAAAGTGATTTCAAAACAGTATCCGTCAAACATTCTTCTGTTAAAGACGTAGGCCAAAACACAATTGGTATTTTTTCTGATTTTATAAAATCATTCTCTTGAACACTCAAACTCCTTACGCCAACTTCTACGATTGGACAAATTTCATGGATCCGACGTGCCACGGAAGCGTGACCCCACGGAGAGCTCATGTACTCACTCCGTAGGTCAGCATGAGCGTCTAAATATAGCACTGAAAGATCTGGATATACATTTTTAAAGTGTCTTACAGCCCCTATAGTTACAGTATGCTCTCCCCCCAGAATACCTACAATCTTGCCATTTTCAGATGACAACCGAACCGCACGTTCGATACGATCTATCATGTGCTTTGGTCCATCAACATGTGACTCTATTTCTGGTGCAGTGTAAATACCGACGCTGGATACATCGAAGTTCATCTCTATGTCATAATCTTCAAGTTGGCGTGAGGCAACAATAATAGCTTTTGGCCCATGACGTGATCCTGTCTTGAATGAAGTAGTACTATCATATGGAACAGGAAGAATTACAAACTCAGAAGCCTCATAATCTGAATGGGAGCCATCCAAGAAATGTTCCCTATAATGCGGTATGTTCTTGAAGTCTATGTCAGACATCCTTAGAACCACCCCTTAGACTGATATTTGCACGTTCTACAATCATTCCGTTATAGGCTTCCTGAGGTGTGGAATGCTCAATCCCTCTATCCAAAACCCAAACTTTCACCTGAGGCAAAGAGAAGGTTTTCTCAACATCTCGAGTTGTTAGAATAGAATCAAAATCCTTACAAGAAAATATATCAACGTTGATATACCGTCGATCAGGAAAGGTATGAATACTGATATGACTTTCAGCTATCAAAACAAAACCAGACAATCCCCAATCCTCCGGAACATTGCCTCGATAGGTATGCACTTGAGGGGGGGATATCTTAGTCATGCCAATTGCACTAGGGTATTCTTCCAAAAAATTACGGACTACATCAACATCTCTAAGTTTTTCTGGATCTCCTCCGTAGCCATCAACTACGAGGTGCAATATCGTCCTCCATTAAATCGAATAGCAAATATATTTTTGTACTCAGGCAGGCCTTAGCGTACCACTCTTAACATAAGCGAACAACAAAATACTGAATCTAATCATAAGCGACTTAATCAGTTATTCATCTAAAACCTAAACCCAGTATGCTACACCAACTAACCCTGGACCAGTATGCAGGCCCATGACTGCCGAAAATTCCGAAATAAATAATTCTTCAATTTCAAATTCATTTCTTAAATCCTCTCTGATCCTGTCTGCCCCGTCTGGGTCACCCGCGTGCATTACAGAGGCGTGCAAGGGCCCTGGGGCGTCCCTAACAGAGCTTCGGATGATCTCAATAAGCCTTTTCGAAGCTCTGTTATAAGTTCTAGGCCTACCAATGTTGCGTATTCTCCCTTGACGTAATTCAAACATGGGCTTTATATCAAGTATTGAAGTACCAAAATAGACTAATCCTGGCACCCGACCACTTTTCCATACGTGATAGAGAGAGTCTAGAAACGCAACTAGCGTGACTTGATTTATCACATTTTTGGCTACCGAAACAACATGATCCAAATCGTGTCCAGACTGAGCACTATTGTGAGCCCTTGTCACAACCAGCCCTTGGCCTCCAGCAGCACTCCCACTGTCTAAAACTAAGACTCTAGTCGACTCAATTTCATCACTTGCCTTATCTGCAGCCAGCGTAGCGGATTTATAAGAAGCACTGAAATGACTTGATACGGTTATACACAAGATAGAAGAAGAGTATTCTGCAGCCTTTTTGAATGCATCCATGTAATCCATTGGAGAAGGGGCTGAGGTAGTTGTGTGCGTACCCAATTGGTGCTTCGACTTATAGAGATCTGATATATCTATATCTATTCCATCCCTAAATGATTCGGATCCAATTACTAATTTCATTGGGACAACCTGTATCATCTTTATCGAATTGAAGTCACATGGGAGGGATGCAGCACTATCAACCACAATTGAAACAATTTTGTCACGACTCATATAGATATCCAATCTACTTCGATCCTCAAAATACTATATGAAAATCAAATAATTCATAAGCTGATTCCTAAAAAGTATATTATAAAATGTCATGCTGACGATCGTAACAGACGACAATGCCTTCTATCTTTATTCAAGATTAGGCAACGTTAGTTGGCCACACCGCCCAGAATTGAAACACACTATACAGTGTAATTGAAGGGGTTCTTATGCTAGAGTAGAATTGATTCGTATCTAAATTAGAATGGAGTTTTAGGTTGAAAAGCAGTCTGATAAAAAGACTACCAGGAATGTCCGATATTCAGCAAGATGAACGCACCCGTGTTAACGAAACATCTGAAGCTGTCCGTGTTTTCCTTGAAGAATTGGGATACGACCTAATCGATACACCGATACTCGAAGATGCAGAACTGTTCGTGAGAAAATCCGGTGGGGAATTAACACGTCAAATGTTCACATTTACAGACTTAGGAGGACATCGGATTACATTGAGGCCTGAGTTCACTTCTTCTGTCATACGGCATTTCATAGAGAAATCTGAAGACATATCTCTGCCTGTACGTTGGCAATATTCTGGTCCAGTATTCAGATATCAACCTGGCAATAAAGTCCTTTACAGTCAGTTCAACCAAGTAGGATCTGAGCTGATAGGAGTAGGTGGAATTGATGCAGACGCAGAAGTCCTCTCAATAGCATGCAATGGCCTTCAAAAAATAGGCGTACTAAATTTCCTAGTAAGAATCGGACATGTTGGTGTGCTAAATGATGCATTAAACATTTTTGGAATATCTGAACGAGCAAAAATGTTTATCATTAGTAATGTGATGCCTCTAAAAGATGGGGATGTTAGTATAGACGACCTGATCAGCCAAGCTAGTGATGTTGGTTTAATTAGATCAGTCGAAGAGCAATCTTTGAGCAATGGTGAAAACCTAGATATAGTTAAAAACGCTAAGGAGACCAGAGACAAAATACTGAGTGAGATTTCTGATCTTACAGGACGTCGCACACCTGACGAAATAGTGGACAGATTATTCAGAAAAATACGTCAGTATGACAATCAAGATATCTTTGAAAAAGCCATTAGATTTGTGAAAGACATTTCTAAAATAGAGGGTGCTCCTGATAAAGCGCTTCAAGAAGCAAGCCAAATTTTCACTGATTACAAAAAACATAGCCCATCTCTAACAAATACAAAGAATCTTATGACTCTTCTAGTGGAAAAAACTGGTTTAAAAAATTCCCAAATAAGATTAGATTTTGGTTTCGCAAGAGGTCTAACGTATTACACCGGAATGATTTTTGAGATAACTAACCCATCTTCGGAAGCTCTGTGTGGTGGTGGAAGGTACGACAGCCTAGTAAAATCTCTGGGGGGAAACAATATTCCCGCCTCAGGATTTGCATATACGTTGGATCAGGTAATATTTGAATTAAACAACAAAGATAATACACCAACTAATATCTCCCATAGTGATCCAGTGGAGAAATAGAATGCTAACATTAGCTATACCTAGCAACGGTGCGCTCCATGAGCCAAGCCTGCAATTCTTAGAATCATGCGGGATTGGCGTTAGAAGAGAAGGGGCAAGGAAGTACACGGGAGAGATTCCAGCAATTCCAAATTTAACAGTACATTTCCAAAGGGCTTCGGACATCACAGGTACAGTTGAGGTCGGCCGAGCCGATTTAGGTATAGTTGGACTAGATAGGTTTGTTGAATCGCAGGTTGATGATGGGAATACGGGAATACTCTTGGACGGCCTTGGATTCGGTCACTCAGAATTAGTATTTGGAATACCTGCCTCATGGCTAGATGTAACTTCTTTAGCCGATCTGTTAGATCTATCATTGGAATTCAGGAAACGAGGATCTGATATAAAGATAGCGACAAAATACCCTCGCTCTGTTGAACGATTCCTGCTACATAATGGAATAAATTATTTTTGTTTAACTTACTCTAGCGGAACTTTGGAAGCAGCTCCAGCGATGGGACATGCTGATATCATTGCTGATATAACTTCTACTGGGAATACAATGCGTGAAAATAGTCTCAAAACTATCCTCGGTGGATTAATAATGAAATCTGAAGCATGCCTAATCGGTAATACCGACCTAATCGAGCAAAATCCCTTTAAGATCGAACAAGCTGCAGATTTCGTTGGTCGAATAGAGGCACACCTAGAAGGTAAATAAATGTGAATGGGCCTCAGTACAACAGAACTAGTAAATAGTGATTATATAACTCCGTTCAGGGGGAGAACACTTGGTGAAAATTGTAAAAGGTTATGAACAAGCAAGAGAAGCTCTCCTGGTAAGCAGGGCACTCAGCTCATCAGACACGCCGCGTCACGTCCAGATAAAAACTGAGGAAGTTTTTGGTAAGCCTCTCAGTCCATCAGAAGTGGTACAAATAATACTGGAAAACGTGAAAGATGGTGGAGACGAGGCAATAATTGATCTCACTGTCAAATTAGAAGGCGTGAGACCTAAATTTTTAGAGGTATCTCCCTCAAAGATATCTGAAGCATTCAACCAAATACCACAAGATGTCTTGAAGGCTCTTAATTCTGCTGCAACTCGTATCTCTAAATTCCACTCTGTGGGACGACCAGAAAGTTGGTTTGACGACTCTGAGGGTTATGGAGAAACGATAATCCCAGTAAATAAGGTAGGCATTTACGTACCAGGTGGAACAGCACGCTTACCTTCAACCGTGCTAATGACCGCTACCCCTGCTAAAACTGCAGGTGTGTCAGAGATAATTTTATGCACACCTTCCAGTAAAAATGGTACTCCAGACCCTCTTATTTTAGCAGCAGCAAAAATTGCTGGGGTAGACAAGGTGTTTCAAATTGGTGGGGCACAAGCAATTGCTGCTATGGCCTATGGCACAAACACTGTGCCACGCGTAGACATGGTATGTGGACCAGGTAATATTTTTGTCACACTGGCTAAAAAACACCTATTCGGAGAAGTTGGGTTAGACGGTCTTTTTGGTCCAACAGAAACCTTAGTTATAGCTGATGAACATGCAAACGCTACTTTATGCGCTGCTGATTTAGTTGCTCAAGCTGAACACGACTACATGGCAACGCCCATCCTGATTACTACATCACATGAAATCGCCATACATGTTGAAAAAGAAACTAAACTTCGAGCATCAAATATAATTAGATCTGAAACTGCCACGTCATCTCTGGATAACAGAGGATACATTGCTGTTGTAGAACAATTAGACGATGCTTTCACACTAGCAAACGAATTCTCCCCTGAACACATAAGTTTAATGATTAGAAACCCAAAGGAAAGTTTGAATAAAATATCAAATGCTGGAGCAATATTTCTTGGAGATTTTTCCCACGAAGTCTTAGGTGATTATATTGCCGGTCCAAGCCATGTAATGCCTACAGGAGGTACTGCTAGATTCGCTTCAGGGTTGAATGTACGCTCTTTCCTTAAAGTTAGTCCGGTGGTTGGATTAGGAAAAAATACTGCCTTAAAACTGGGCAAAATTGCATCGACATTAGGTCGGGCAGAAGGTTTGACAGGTCACGCTGAAGCTGCAGAAATTCGTGAGGAGCTTGATATCAAGTAATGGAAAAGAAAATAGAAAAGATGTTCGTTCCTCACCTATCTAAAATCAAACCTTATGAACCTGCACGACCTCTGGAAGAACAGAGTGAGAGATCTGGGGTACCGGCTGAAAAAATAATTCGTCTAAATGCGAATGAAAATCCATATGGACCATCTCCTAAAGTAACTGAAAGCCTATCTACCCTAAACGCACATATTTATCCTGATCCCTCGCAACGCGTGGTTCGAGATAAAATTGCTGAATACGCTGGTGTAGATCCATCTATGGTAATAGCTGGGGCAGGCAGTGATGAGATTATTGACATGCTATTGCGATTGTTTATATCCCCGGGTGACAAAGTAATTGAATGTACCCCAACATTTGGAATGTATAGTTTCTACGGTATGATTACGGGGGCGGAAATAGTTTCAATACCTAGAACAGATCATTTTATGATTGACGTTAAAGGTACAATAAATGCAATTGATGAACACACAAAAATACTGTTCTTAAACTCACCAAATAATCCTACTGGAAACTTAGCATCAAGAGAAGATGTAGTCAAATTTTTAGACACGAATATTATTGTAGTTGTGGATGAAGCCTACCACGAATTTGCTCGTGAAACTGTATCTGATTTGGTTTCTGAATATGAAAACTTGGTTGTGCTTAGATCTTTTAGTAAATGGGCGGGGATAGCAGGCTTACGTGCTGGATATGGGATCATGACTCCTATCATTGTAAATCGCATGATGGATATTAAATCTCCATTCAACATTAATACGGCCGGACAAGCCGCAATTGTGGCATCCCTAGAAGATCGCCACACATTATTGAAGAACGTAGATATAATAATTAATCAACGAAATGAACTTTTTTCATCCCTCAATAACATTACGAATGTTAAACCATCACCCTCCCGTGGTAACTACATACTATGTGAGTTTCCTTCCGGACAAGCCGACTTGGTATTTAATGGTTTAGTATCTCGAGGTATATTCGTTCGAAAATATAGTAATCCATTACTTAAGGATCATCTCCGCATATCAGTAGGCACTCCTGAACAAAATGTGGCGGTAGTTAATTCTCTTATCTACCTTGTAAACTCATTAGAAGCACCTGTCAACATCTCCGATAACTAGACCATAATAAACCTTGTTGAAGAATTCCAATCATAGGATAATCCATAATTGTGACTTCTATGTTAAAGAATTCTGTCTGAAGGTAACTGATATGAAGAAAAGAATAGCAAAGCTAGCTAGAACTACAAATGAAAGTTCTGTCGAAATTGAACTGAACATTGACGGAACTGGTAAATATTCAGTTGAAACTGGAAATGGCATGTTTGACCATATGCTAGCCCAACTATCTCGCCATGGATTAATGGATCTAGTTGTAAAATCAACGGGAGACATCCAAGTTGGATGGCACCACGTCATTGAGGACACAGGAATCGTACTTGGTCGTGCCATATCAGAAGCAGTTGGAGACGCTAAAGGCATTGTACGTATGGGACAATCAATAGTACCACTAGATGAAGCATTAGCTATGGTAGCTATAGATTTTGGAGGGAGAGGATACGCCTCAATAGAAACGGACCTCACTGAAACTGATATGGGGGATTTATCTCCGCAGTTAGTACAACATTTCTTAGAGACTCTGGCTAGAGAAGGGCGATTTAACTTACATGTCAGGATTCTCGCAGGGTACAGCAACCACCACAAAGTGGAAGCTGTGTTTAAAGGAATAGCTCGTTCAATGAGATCAGCACTTTCTATAGAACCAAGGGTTGCGAATGAAACTCCAAGTACTAAGGGTGTGATAGATTAGTTAACCTTCTCCAACTCAAACCTGTATTCTTCAATGACAGGGTTTGCCAACAACTTGTCACACATTTCCACAACCTTTTCGCGAGCAGTAGGTTCATGTATTTCATCTATTTGAACTTCAATATATTTGCCAGATCGAACACTAATAACGTTCTGATAACCTAACTGTCCTAGTGACGATAATATAGTAAGTCCCTCAGGATCGTTAACAGTAGGCTTAGGCGAAACGTAAATCCTTGCAAGAAACATATGTGAATCCTCAATTTCTAATCTTATGGTGGAACGGAATACTCTGGCGCTGGTGGCTTACCAATGTGGGCATTAATAAAAGCCGTGATTCTATCCTCATTAAATTCATCAAAAGAATCTTTGTATGTCCATGATGTTAAGGAGATCCTCGAATCCATATCAGAATACGGACTCACAACTATCTTGTCATATTGAGAAGCTATCCTAGAAAGCTCATCCAGCATACCTAAGCACTCCTGGAGACAATTATAATGTATACCAACGCCTCCATGCTCTAAATTATGCAATAGATATTCATCTGGTATTTCGATCTCGTACACACCCCACTTAACCAAATTCGGATAGTGCCAACCAGAAGTTGCAGGCTTCGAATTGTAAGGGGGATGTTTCTGCCCCACATTTATATGTGGAGAATATACCTGCTCCGGAAATTTAACTCCTTGGCCTAAATACTCTTTGTCGTGTGTAATAGAATCTGTATCTGCCAAATCATTGGTGGATATACCACAAGCCAAAACAACGGCTAAGGTCGCCAGAATGCAACATAATACAACCAGCGAGGACACATTATTAGAATTCACTAACGTAGTGTGTATTCCGGAGCGGCCGGGGCACTCATATGAGCCATAATGAAATCTATTACCCTCTGCGAATCAAATTCATCAAAAGAATCTTTATATGTCCAACTTGTTAGTGCTAT
>CAJXCD010000025.1 GCA_913051545.1 uncultured Chloroflexota bacterium | reverse complement strand
GAAGCACTAGAAGAATTATTAGCTAAAACGGACCACAAATTCCAAGTTGGCTCAAGCATAACATCAGCTAAACAGGTTTTCGCCAAATGGGACAAATTAGAAAACCTTAAAACCGGCTTCTACAACGATGGCAAAATTTTCTAAAAAGAATTGTCCCTGATATTTTTATAAAAACAACAGGACTCGTAGGTAAGAACGAATCACAAATCCAAAGTTGCTTTCATAGTGACCTCTAGTAAAGATGTTTTTATGAATCGTAACATTTTAGACGCTCGATTAAAAACATAGGCTGAGTTGATCTTGCGATTCCATATTATGGGATCTTTCACATTCATTCTAAGAACATTTTCTCATCCAATGTACCGCACCGCCCCATAAATATAATATATTCTGCTCTAGACATTGCTCAATGTTATCCGTTTAGCTCTTAAATTTATCTCAAACAAAAAAAGAGAGGGGTGCATAAACACCCCTCTCTTTTTACTTTTTTGATCTACGGGTTAACTGCCTCTTAAACGAGGGTCTAAAACGTCCCTAATAGCATCGCCAAATAAGTTGAATCCGTATACAGCAAGAGAAATGGCAATACCCGGGAATATAGCCATCTGAGGTGCTAGAACGAAATATTCACGACCTCTTTGTGATAGCATGCCACCCCATGTAGGCGTCGTTGGAGGAACACCCATACCTAAGAAGCTCAACGAGGCTTCTGATATTATTGCCGTTCCAAGAGCCGCAGTTGCGATAATCAACCAAGGAGCAACACACTGAGGCATTATGTGTTGAAACATTATGCGCATGTCCGTCGCTCCAATAGATCTTGCTGCGAGAGCGAACTCCGATTCTCTAACCGCCAAGGCCTGCGACCGTACTATACGGTTTGCCCGGGGTATCTGTACAGCACCTATCGCAATAACCACGTTATTTACGGAGCCACCCAACGCCGCCATAATAGCCAAGGCTAACACCAGCGTAGGAATAGCCATCATTGCATCCATGATTCTTTGTATGATCACGTCAGTTTTACCACCGTAGTAGGCACTAACCAATCCAACAATGCCACCAATACCTGAACCGTATGCTACAGACAATATACCCACGTACAATGAAATCTGTGCTCCATATACAATCTGGGCCCACAGATCCTGCCCAACGTCATTAGTTCCCAGCCAGTATTCCAGGTTAGGTGATTGGAATTTATCTCTCAGGTTCCATTCCATTGGGTCGTTCGCAATAACCGGAGCGAATACCGCCAGAAGAACCATAATTAATATAATAAACCCACCTATTGCCCCAAGAGGCTTTCTCTTGGAGAAACTCTTTACAGTCGAGAGTCCCCTAATTACAAGAGATCTCTCATCTCTCGCCCTGCGACCTAGTAATGCACCTGCACTAGGTGTTTCTTGCTCAGTTGCCATTATAACCCCCTCAAACGAGATATTAAGCTATTTAAATCTACCAATTTCATCAACTGTCATACCTTACCCGAGGATCCAACCAACCATAACTCATGTCGATCAATAAGTTGGTTATAACGATCCAACTGGAGAAGAATAACACTAAAGTCTGTACGACTGGGTAATCCCATCGTGTCAGACTATAAACCATGAATGATCCCATACCTGGTAACATAAACACTGTTTCCATAATTACAGATCCACCAATGGTCAAAGCTACTGTTATACCTATGATGGTAACAACCGGCAGCAACGCATTTTTCATAGCGTGCCTATAAACCACTACTGCATATCTCAAGCCCTTAGCGTGGGCCGTCCGTATATAGTCCTGCCTCAATACCTCGAGCATCGTCGAGCGCATCATTCGCGCTTTGGTAGCCTGAGAAACCCAACCGTTACAGGCCGCTGGCCAGAAAAACATAACAAAATTACCCATTGGATCATCGAAAAATGACACGTACTCCAGTCTTGGACTCCAGTTGAAATACATAGTGCCGACCAATATGATTATCGTCCCCGACCAGAAACTGGGTATAGACAATCCGCCTAATGACATGATCCTCAAGAAATAATCCAATTTAGAATCTTGTTGCAGAGCCATCAGCACACCTACAGGTATGCCAAAGAACACTGCGAAGAAAACTGTCAACCCAGCTAGTTCAAGAGTAACTGGTAGTTTTTCCTTAATTTGAGGCCATATCTCTTTACTGTCAACTAACGACTCACCCCAATTAAGTGTGAAAAAGTCTCCCATGAAATCCAGATACTGAACCGGTAAAGGTCTATTAAGACCCAGCTGCTCTCTTAACAACTCCTCCGTTTCCGGAGAGTAAAAAGCGTCCTCACCACCGAGTATAATATCTACTACATCTCCTGGTGCTATACGAAGTATAACGAAGACGATAATTGACACCAAGATCGCTGTAAGAAAACCTAAGAATATTCTACGTAACGCATACTGTGCCATAGTACCTCCCAGTTTTAATTAACCAGAATCTACGAATTCAGCCTGCAACCAGCGCTACTAGGCGCTATTGTTCATTGAATCAGAAGTTAACACTTATATAATTAAATGTCAATGATTTTGGATAGTTTTTATACGTCAGATATAATTTAGAGTCAGTCACAATCTACGTCACCATCGTTACGAGACACCAATAAAAAAGAAGTGCCTCCCAGTCGCCCGGGAGGCACTTCTATATTGTCAGCTAAATCGTAGCTGTCCGAAGGATAATTAACCTTCGTTCAACCACAATCTGTCATGTAGACGCTGCTGCGAGTAGGTGCCCAGGTTATAATACCTGTTACCCTTTAACTCCCATCGGTTTGGCCATGCAACGTTCATAACACCCAAAATAGCGGCTGTGCTTCGCTCTTCGACCAAGTATGCCTCAATCTTTCGAGCAAGTTCCAGCCTCTTGGCCTGGTCAAGATTGGTGTCGAGGTCTTCAACCCAACCATTTACCTTAGCCAATTCGTCAGCTGATGCTTCGCCATCACCTTTCCAACCAGTGTGCAGACACTTCTCAGAAGTTGTCCACTCACTATGCACACCCCAGAACGCGTCACTCGGATCTGAAGCGTATACCTGCTTGTTCGGGTTCGGGTTAGCCTCTGCCCTTATGGTGTAGAGACAGTCCGTGGCGATGTTACCGTAAGTGTCAACGTACTTTACATCGAATTCCCAGTTAAGATACTTCTTGAAGAAGTCGATGGCCCATACACTGATCTCACGTCGACTGAGCAGCTGTATTACATACTGGTCAGTCTTAGGTCGTACTCCTGCTCCGAAAACACCATCCAGCAAGGCATTAGCCTCAGCTATGTCAGCGTCTTTGGTTTCTGGATTCCAACCTTTGGTTTTCATGAATTCGGAAGCTGGTTTACCCCAACCACTGTCTATATGCAAGTAGTAGGCAGGGTTAGACATCTTGACGTCACCTACAGTCATGAAGTCGTCCCAGTCCATGCGGTCTAGAGCTATCTGAACCGCCCAACGTACTTCCCATTTATCAAATGGAGGAATCAAGTTGTTCATCCTAACACCTGATATGTGGTTATACCTAACGATCTGAAGTTCTATGATGTCAGCATAGGAATCCTGCACCTGTTTTACCTGGGCTTTAGTAATACCACTACTACCGTGACCGGCCTGGTGGATTTTACCAGTTACCAAGGCTGCGAACTTCGTGTTGTAGTCCTGAATGGCGAAGGTGTCAAAACCGTCAGCAAACGGTGCCCCAGGAATAAAGTAGTTAGGGTTCTTTCTTACCTTCATGACTGTCTGTGAATCAGCAGACAGAGGAATCTGAGGACCGGTTCCCATGTTAATCATGTAACCTTCTGGGTTTGCAGTTGACTGCACACCAGGATACTCAGCGTCCATCCACTCACGATATTCTTTGTCCCACACTGCAAAACCAGCAGCGAGCCAGTAGATAGTTGCATTTCGATATTTGCTGAAGTTCAACACAACTGTTTTACCTGACATACCGTCTGGACAGGTTGCCTCGTCAAGATGGCCCATAATGGTGTTACCAAACTTGATGTACGAAGCTCGGGTCTCAGGAGGCGGGTTGGCAAACCACTCGATACTAGCTTTAATGTCTTCACAAGCCAGTTCGGTGCCGAAGCCAGGTGCTCCCTGATCTTTAGCCCATCCTTCAGAATGGAACTGTACATTTTCCCTCAACTTGAAGGTGTACTTAAGTCCGTCGGCACTGATCTCATAGCTTTCGCAAAGATCACATACCGGTGCGTCTCTGATGGTCCCCCATGGGTCCATGAACAGAAGACTGTTGTGCGCCGCAAACTGCCATCGGCTAAACGCACTATATCCCAAGGTTGATTGGAACCTGGAAGCTGGCCTTGGGTCGGCGGTCTTAATTATACCACCGTACGTAGGCTCTCCCCACTCAGCTTTATAGCCTTTGTGCTGCTTCAGGAAGTTGATCCAATCGTCCCGGTAATCCGCAACTACTGCTGCTACAGGTGCTTCTGTGGCTGCTGCCGCAGGAGCTGCTGTCGCTGCAGGCTCTGCTGCTGCATCTGAGGTATCTGCTGCTGCAGGTGCCTCAGTTGCTTGTGGCAACGGAGCTGTGGTCGCGGGGGCAGGAGCTGACGTAGCTACAGGAGCTGACGTCGCTGCAGGGGCGGCGGCTTCTTCTTCACCACCGCATGCAAGAGCCACGAAAGTCATCGTGACTGCTAAAATCGCTACGAGCGGCCTCAATGGATACGCAAAACGCACACTCATATCTCCTCCTCCGAGAATGTTAGGGGGAATGTAGCATAGTAAAAAAGCGTTGTCAATATAATTTTTGCTAGTAAATTCGAATATTTAACCACATTTTTGGGATGTAACCCTATTTATCCTAACCAATCCGCAATGTTTCGCAAAACAGACACGCATTTAGACGATGTTTGTACCAGTTATACATTATAGAAAATACATTAAAGTACTTCAGTTTCCTATTGCATTACTTCATTTATCGAGAAATAAATGAAGCCGACCTAGTATCCTATTCTCTGACAAAAGTCAGTATGATAAGATTATTCCAATGGGCTGACACATTGATAAAGAAAAACTGGCGCATTCGTCTAGTGGCCAAGGACGCCGCCCTCTCAAGGCGGAGATCACGGGTTCGACTCCCGTATGCGCCACCAATATACTCTGAAACCAGTTGATTCTTTGTTGATTCTTTGAGGTTGTGCGCCGCATGCTCATCTGAATACTACAAAGTATGTAAGGCCGGTCAATCAGTTTACATGGTGAAAGGTTTACAGTTACAACATTAACTGTATTATTATATGCGACACATTTATAACAAGGGGGTACAAAAACATGTGCGATAGCTGCGGATGTGAGGGCGAGATAAAAACTCCGCCGACACCACCATACCCAAGGAGATAAAGAGCATTACACTGCCCTAGTACAGGATAGCTGATAAGGTATAGAAATATACCAAATAAACATCGTGCCTCTTCAAATCAAGAGTTTTAGTCTTTTATTATCCTGTGCGCCTGGTACTAACTCTATAGTCTGGTGCATCAATTGGAATTATCGAAACCATGGTTACGTCTTGCAACCTTGACATTATCGGGTCTGTTTTTCGATTCTCATCGAGTTCAACAGTCGTTATTAGGGTGGGCAATCTGGAATCGTATCTGTGAATAAGTAGTTGATTCAATTTTTCCCTTGCCCACGGAGTAACATGTTGCAGGTCAAAATCAAAGTCTCTCAGAATAAGTAGATCTGCATTGCGTACTTGTTCGAAGAGTCTATAGTAACTATAAGCACTGTCAGGACTAAAGGCCTCCCTTAGTTGGTCAAGAAGATCTGCTACCATAAAATATCTAACGTCCTGATGCTTGTTTAACCTTTCGTTAGCCACTGCAACAGATAGATGTGTTTTGCCAGAACCACTAGGACCAATAAAAACTAGCCATCCGTCAGGATCTTCTGCAAAATTAAGTGCAATCTGCAAAGCTACTTCCAAACTCTGTTTTTGATTAGAATTAGCTCTATTTCCTCCAACATCAAATGATTCAAAGGTCATACGCTTCAATAATTCCGCTCCAACTTTTCCCCATTCATTTGTGGGGCCAAAATTCGTATTCTTACCCAAGGAAACCTCATTGACTAAATCTAGGTCAGTTAACCTAGTCTGCCATCTAGGATCTAAATCTGATATTGGTAAGGCTAACGTAATAACTGTCGGCAATTTGTTGACATACCTATGATTCAAAATCTGGTATAATTTTTCATGTGCCCATGAGGTACTATTGTGGACACCAAGATCGTCCAAGACTAAGTAAGGTGCAGTTCTAACTTGTTCAAAAAATTCATTGTATGAAAACTCACTGTTAGGGGAGTATGTTGACCTTAGGTGATCCAATAGGTCAGGAACAAATACAAATAGAACCGAATTACCCTCATCAATCAATCTATTCGAGATAGCGGAAGCTAAATGAGTTTTGCCGGATCCACTAGGACCCGTAAATACAATCCATCCTGAAGGGTCTTGGGCATATTTCAGTGATTCGTCAAAAGCTCCATTAAATGAACCAGTAGCCGACTGATCAGACAACCTTCCCTCGGGCTTCGTCTTCTCAAAAGTAATTGCAGCCAAATGCCCCATATTGCTGTAATGTCGAATTCTTTCCAAGCGTGAAGAGTCAGGGATTGAAGTATGGCAGACACACCTGAATGCTTTGCCAAAATCAGGATGATTGACAGAAACGTGTCTTCTCACCCAACCAAAATCTCCACATATAGGGCATGAAGGCTCTTCAAATCCTTCTAGTGTCTCATTTTGGTTTTGGTAATCCATGTTTTCTGATCCATTCTCGTGAGTCAACCTTTTTAGAATGTCTCCCAAACTCTCCATTTCCACTTCCTTTTCCATTTTCAGTCCAGTTGTGCAAGATTGCCTTTATGTAACTCCAATTCCGTTTGTTTTGTATTACCGCCTCTCTAAACGCTTCGTTAAGCCAAGATTCAGGATATTCTTTTTCAGCTTCCTTTAATTCTTCCGCCATAATATGACCAATTATACCTATGTTTTCTTCATACAATGAGAAAATGTTAGGTCGGTCTTTCGGTAGAACGGTTGTTCCTCCGTTTAATGTTCCTTGACTGCCAATACCCGATTTACCATCAAACTTACCGCTTACCGACTTTATACCCCGTCTACCTTCTTCATTATTTATGAGAAAAGCATTAGCAACACTAAAGCCATCAATTGACTCATGCTTGTCAACAGACAATATTAGGCCCAATGAATCAAGTTCGTGCAAAATATTTGCCAACTTATAAACGTACGGATCGTGATCACGAATCGAATGATTCGGTATTTCATTGTGATCATAAGTGTAATCAGAAAGTGCAATTCGTAAAACTCTATCGGAAATTAGATCTTCCCAAGTTAGGAATCGAGGGAATCCCTTTTTCTGGTTTAACATAAACATCAAGCGCAGGAGACACTTCAATTGCCACATATCTATGACTTCTTCTAGCAATTGCCCGAACAATAAATTGGGTACAGGTGTAAATTTAGATTTATCAGGGAATCCATTGGGTGCTTTCATCATTGCTCCCTGTAAGTTGGAGTGTCTTCAAATCTTGCCATCGCACCATTGAACCTAAGCTTTATAGTGCCCAAAGGGCCATGTCTGTGTTTGGCAACTATTAAATCCGCCAATCCATTAGGAAATTCCTGATTTGGATGCTGTTCATACCACTCATTCTCAGTTAAATTTCTGTCCTCCCTATGTATAAACATAACAACATCCGCATCTTGCTCTATACTACCGCTCTCCCTTAAATCTGAAAGCTGAGGCCTATGCGATGGGCGGACATCCACAGCTCTGCTCAACTGTGATAATGCGAGAACCGGCAAGTTTAGATCTCTAGCGAGACCCTTGAGAGATCTAGTAATTTCACCTACTTCTTGGACACGATTTTCTCGCCTCCCTGTACCCTGTATTAACTGCAAATAATCTATAATAATAAAGTCTAATTTTCTCTCCATATGCATCCTTCTACATCGATTACGAATATCAACTATGCCCTGCAAAGGAGTATCATCTATATATATAGGAAGTTCTGACAGTGTGCCAGCAGCATTTACTATTCTCCCTTCTACCAAGTCACCATACAATCTCTGTCTAACCAATCTCAAATTAACATCAGCTTCACTGGAAAGAAACCTGTGCCCTATCTGTTCACGACTCATTTCCAAGCTGAATACCCCTACACCAAGCCCTTGTCCAGAAGCGTTCCTAGCTATATTCAATGCTAAAGTACTCTTGCCAACACTAGGGCCCGATGCCAATATAACCAAGTCTGAACGTTGAAATCCTCCTAGTATCTGATCCAAGTCCACAAATGAGGTGTAGACAGGTGTTTCACCCGCATCCACAGAACTATCTATACGGGCACTTTCTTCTAAATATTGATCTAGAACATCCCTAATTGCCACAAAATCTCTCGACTCCTGGCCTGTTCTTATTTTGAACAACAAATCTTCTGCCTGAGAAAGGGATCTATCAACATCTGTATAGCCATCATATCCAATAGATGCTATTTCCCCAGCAGCATCAATGAGTCTCCGTAAAGTGTGACTGCGGCTGACTATCTTCGCGTAATGTTCAACGTGAGATGACGTTGGTAAGGAACTAACTAAATAACCCAAATAAGAAGGGCCGCCAATAGAATCCAACCTATCTAGAATCGCAAGTCTATGGCCAACAGTAATTGGGTTTATTGCTTCATTGCTTTCCCACAACGACAGACAAGCCTCATAACACCATCTCGCTTTTTCTATATAAAAATCATCTGGCTTTAGCAACGTAGATACCGTAACTATGGCCTCTCCATCTATAAGCAGAGAGCCAACAACGGATTCTTCCGCTCGCTCATCATGTGGAGGAAGTTTCTCTACATACATAATAGTTCAATCCTTATTGCTACTATTGTTCTTCCGTATCCAAATCTGTATCTGAGTTTTCTAAGGAATCTTGAGTAGAATCTTCCGTAGAAGATATAGATTCTACTTCGCTCCCAGTAGAATCTATATCTTCTACGGACAATCTAATGTTCGCAGATATCTCAGGATGAACCTTAATCTTAGCCTCAAAAGAACCTGTTTCATGTATGGGTTCTGCAAGCATCACATCTCTTCGGTCAACATCCAACTCCAATGACCTAGATACTTCTTCTGCAATCATTACGTTGGTAACCGCTCCATAAAGTCTACCATTTGGGCCAGATCTAACTTTTATCGTGAATTTGGAAGATTCGAGTCGTTCAACCAGAGCCTGAGCCCCATCCTTAAGTTTGGATTGTCGTTCAAGTCCAACTTTCCTTATAGTTTCTATCCGTTTCATCTCTTCAGAAGTTGCGGCCACTGCAATACCTTTGGGTAACAAGAAGTTCCTTGCATAGCCATTTTTTACATCTTTGACATCTCCAGCTCTAGCAACATTCGGCACATCATCCAGAAATATGACTCTCATAATACTTTACCACCTTCTTGGCTCAAAATTAACCTGTCAAACAAACGTGTAACCTGTTCTTGAAGAAACTCTTTTCATTTGCGAGAGTGACAATTGTGACCAAAACAAAACCTACACATACTCGCTTTTATATAACAGTTAGCATTAAGGATAACATGTATCCAAAGTGACACCGTCAAGACTTTAAATACACATTTTTCATAATTTACGTATTTAATAACGTTACTTCATTTTTCGGA
Organism: uncultured Chloroflexota bacterium; assembly: GCA_913051545.1. Classification (GTDB taxonomy): domain Bacteria; phylum Chloroflexota; class Dehalococcoidia; order Lucifugimonadales; family CAJXCD01; genus CAJXCD01. The sequence continues at coordinate 68 of CAJXCD010000025.1, read as the reverse complement.
ACAAATCCCACAGTATGGTAGTCCTTAAAACTTATTTGCAAAAATATTATCTATGCTTTGCTCCTATT
>CAJXCD010000024.1 GCA_913051545.1 uncultured Chloroflexota bacterium | reverse complement strand
TCTGCGAATCAAATTCATCAAAAGAATCTTTATATGTCCAACTTGTTAGTGCTATCCTGCTATCCATTTCAGGATATGGTGAAAGAATGACCTTGTAATTGCCATCTACATTCATAGCTCGATTTAATTTACCTGTAGAACCAGATTCCGTGAGGTCTTCGATATATTGATCTAACCAATCCCCAGAAGTCCTTGTGGCAAATTTAGTTAGCTGTGATAGCAATTCCGAACATCCATTAGGACAATTATAGTGTATTCCTATGCCACCATGTTCCAAATTATGCACTAACCTTTCATCTGGTAGAAATTCATCATATATACCCCATCTCGCCGGAGCATCATAGTGCCATCCGGAGGTAGCTGGCCTCGAATTATAAGAAGGATGCTCAGCACCTTCTGCTATATGTGGGCTATATGTCTGCTCTGGAAATTCTTCACCTGCATCTCCATACGACGTTCCGCCAAAAGATATCGGTAGACTAGGCGCAAAAAGAGATGCAATAAAGAAAAACGCCACTAATAAGACAGCCGTAAACCCTCCAATCCTAATAAATCTACGTCGCCTGTGCCTACGCATTCTCCTAGCAGAACGCGCTTGAGTTGGTGTCAGTCTTCCTTCTCTTCTCTTACCCACGGAGGCCATTTAATATCACCTCGAAATGTATATATATACGTGTCTCATAAAGTTAGATCTCTGCCAGTTAACCTTTTATGCGCTTCCTGGTACCTCTCCCTCGTAACTCGAACGACTTTTCCCGGCAATTCCGGAGCAGGAGGCTCATGATCCCAACCTTGTTCATTCAACCAGTCTCTCACAAATTGTTTATCGAAATTCGGCTGAGATTTGCCTGGTTTGTATCCATCAGTGTCCCAAAAACGGCTGGAATCTGGCGTCAACAACTCGTCTATTAATGATAATTCACCGTCAATAAAACCAAACTCCATTTTAGTATCCGCAATAATAATGTTTTTCTTAAGTGCAAAATCATGTGCAAAATTGTACACCTCAACAGTTGTATTAGCCAATTGTTTAGCGACATCTCTACCGACCATATCTTCCACTTGCTTATATGTCATATTTTCATCATGACCGGCATCAGCCTTGGTTGTGGGGGTAAACAGTGGGGCTGGAAATTTATCACCTTCAAATAAACCTTCTGGCATGTTCATGCCCGACACTTTACCAGTACGCTTATATTCAGACCAAGCAGACCCAGTTATATAACCACGCACAACACACTCAACATCGATACGTTCTGCCTTCCTAACGACCATAGCCTGTCTTGCAATATAAGCAGGTATATCCAAATCAGCCCCTGATCCAGCCATACTCACCAAATGATTAGGCACAATATGTTTTGTTAACTCAAACCAATATGCTGACATTTGACTCAAAACTGCCCCCTTGTCAGGAATAGGGGTGGGCAATACCACATCAAATGCCGAAATTCTATCCGTGGCAACCATTAAAAAACGATCGTTGTCCAGATCATGTGTATCTCTAACTTTCCCACGATATACAATGTTAGGTAAGGGGGACTCACTCATAGCATCCATAAATTACCCCTTTAACGAGATATGTTTTAATCAGATGATTCCTGAAACGAATTGTTAACAACTCCAATATCTTACGGAAATTACTCTAACCCCACACGTGAAAATATTTCGTCCACATATCTTGTGTAGAAACGGTAATCAAAAAGTTCATCTATATTTACTGATGAAAGACAGCTTGAGACGTAATCATTTGAACGTATTAGGTCACGAAAATCACTTTTATTATCCCAACTTTTCATCGCTTCAGTATGAACCACGCTATAAGCCTCATCACGGGGAGCACCATTTTCAACAAGAGCTAGGAGTACTCTTTGCGAAAATAGCACCCCACGAGTAGACTCAATGTTTTCAAACATACGGTCAGAATCTACATGAAGATCCCGGATTACCCCCGTAAACAAATTTAATATATAATCCAAAGCAAGACATGCATCAGGAAGTATAACTCTCTCCGAAGAAGAATGACTTATATCCCTCTCACCCCATAAAGCCACATTTTCCAACGCTGTAACTGCATGCCCACGAATTAACCTAGATAGACCACAAACTCGCTCTGACAACTCAGGATTACGTTTGTGAGGCATTGAAGATGACCCAGCTTGTCCTTCCGGAAAAGACTCTTGAACTTCGCCAATCTCTGTTCGCTGCAAGCCTCGTATCTCAGTAGCAAATTTCTCTAGCGATGCGGCCACTATCGCAAGAGTCGTAACAAACTGGGCATGTCTATCTCGTTGTATAACTTGATTTGAAACGGGCGCTGGTTCTAACCCTAGACTGTCACACACGTGAGCCTCAATGGAAGGTGGAGCAGTGGCGTGCGTCCCAACTGGACCAGAAATTTTACCGTAAGCTATACTACGTCTCGCACTGCTAATCCGTTCCCTATTTCGATTTGTCTCATCCCACCATATAGCCAACTTGAGTCCAAAAGTAGTTGGCTCAGCATGTATACCATGTGTACGTCCCATAATAAGGGTATCTTTATGTTCGATGGCTCGAACCTTGAGCGCATCTAAAAGACTAGCTATCTCACTATCTATAATATCTAAAGCCTCAACTATCTGGAGACTTGTAGCCGTATCCCATACATCACTTGTAGTTAACCCTTGATGAACCCACCGACCTTCCTTACCCAAACTTCCTGTCACAGATCCAAGAAATGCTGCCAACTCATGGCGTGTTTCCTTAAGTGCTTCCTGTATATCTTCAAAATTGACTGTCGCAGACCTCAACTTAATCATTTCATCAGAAGGAATTAGACCTTCTTTATGCCACGCTTCGCAAGCAGCTAATTCAACCTGAAGCCATTTTTCATATTTGTTTCGTTCTGACCAAACCTCCTTCATTTGGGGTCTGGAATACCGCTCAATCATATGTCATTCCTTAAAATATCTAAAAACCAACGTCAACTATCCTAGATACTGCATTCAATCTATGAATATACCAAAGCGCAGTCTATCAGAATAGGGCACTTAAATTCATCATGTTTCCAAACTTATTCAAAATTTGCTATATCAGTTCTGTAAAAAGCTCCGTCGAAGTCTACTCTACTAATATTATCGTAAGCCTTATCTCTAGCAATTTTCATCGTGGCACCAGACCCGACAATAGTCAGGACCCGCCCACCATAAGTCAAAACTCTAGGAATCCTTTCACCCTTCTTTTCATTGAGAATAGTTCCAGCATGAAACGCTAGTATATCTTTGTCTAAGCCGTCTAAACCATCTATCTCAAATCCAGTATTATATTCCTCTGGGTACCCACCAGATGCAAGTACTACTGCCACTTTATATTGATCATCCCAATTTATAGACAATTTTGATATATCGCTATCAGAAACGGCCAGCATTATCTCCAAAAGATCTGTCTTCAGCCTCGGTAGCACTACTTGAGACTCAGGATCACCAAACCTGCAATTAAATTCAATTACATTAACAGAACTACCATTAACCATTAGCCCTGCATATAAAACTCCCTTGTAAGGATAGCCTTCCGTTCTGAGAGCATTTATAACTGGCTCCATTACTGAAGTACGGACGACGTCTTGGATCTCTTGATTCCATAAAGTTCCTGTAGGTGGGCTATACGATCCCATCCCTCCTGTATTAGGGCCCAAGTCTCCATCAAAGGCACGTTTATAGTCCTGTGCGGCAAACAAATTTGAGATCCTATATCCATCGCTAAATGCAAAGACGCTCAATTCGTGACCAGTAAGATACTCCTCAACTAAAACTCTATTCCCAGCGGAACCTAATTTCTTTTCCTTCATAATTGTTAAGAGAGTCCTCAAAGCTTCTTCATTTGTGTGAGCTATCACAACCCCTTTCCCTGCAGCGAGTCCTTCTGCCTTAATAACCAATGGCATAGTTTGAGTACTAACATACTCAGCAGCAGAGTCGTAATCACTAAATGTCTCGGAACTACTGGTAGGGATACCATATCGGACCATCAGATCCTTAGCAAAAACCTTGCTGGTCTCAATCCTAGCTGCTGCCTTGGATGGACCGAATATAGCCAATCCAGCATTTTCAAACCTGTCAACAATACCATTGGCCAATGGTATTTCAGGTCCAACTACTGTCAGATCAATGCTTTTACAAACTGCGAAATCTAGAAGCGAATCTATATCATCGGAGTCTATGAGAACGTTTTGTGAGATACAGCTAGTGCCAGCATTGCCGGGAGCAGTATAGATTCGTCCTACAGAAGGGCTCTCGTTTAACTTCCAACAAATGGCATGCTCTCGAGCACCGTTACCTATCACTAAAACATTCATGCTATCCATCCCATCAAATACTAATATGACTTACTAAGGAGTTTTTATCACATAAGAGGGGGTATGATTTAGACTGTGTTTTTCAATAACCAATTTGTGTTTCGAAAGAAATTGGTCTACAACCTTAGTTTCTCCTGCAACAGTATTGTAATCATCGAATACGATAACACCATTAGGTACAATTCGATCGAACATTTTATCTAAAACGTAGAGAGTAGGCTCCATTACATCCATGTCCAAATAAATGGGTGACGTGTCAAATACATCACCTTGAATAAGTTCAATGTTCTCAAATTTCTTTCTCTCAATAATAGACTTAATCTCTTTCAGATTTAAGCGTGTAGGATGACTGAACCAATAAAAAGCATTCTCATAATCCCAAATTTTCTCGCTAGAATGGTCTCTAATAACCAAGGGTGACATGTTTTCAAGAAAAGATCCTGCTAAGTTATCCTCATTCATTTAAAATATTCTCCGATCCCATGTATAAACGGAGGAAATTCAATGTTGATTCCTCAACGCCATATATTACCCTAGTCGATGTAATAAAAATATTACCCAGAAAACCTTTACGTTTTCGCATACCATACACCTACTAAGTCACTGAAGTTTTCGTCCGATATGTCTAATCAAACAACAGGTTTTATTACAATTTTGGAAGTTTCTACTTTGGATCCGTGATTACTAATCATTGGTCCTGTAATATAGAAAATCTGTATTACCATCAGTGTAAATACATGTATAACCATTTGTCTCAAGTAATTTATTTACCTCAGTAACTCTATCGAATGCCTTTATGGAAGGCTTACTAAGCTCATCAAATTCAACACATATTTGTTCTGGCATAAAACCGTCGCATATCATAGATTCGATTACTTCTATCTCCGCACCTTCAATGTCTAACTTCAGAAGTTTTACTAATGCAGGATCTTCATTATGATCATGTAATAACTGTCTAACACTACAAGAGTCCACTTCTATGTACGGAGTGGATCTAGAGTAATCATTTTGGAAATTGACTATCGAATGTGAGACATGTCTAGTATTTATAGGCTCATAAAATCTAATCCTGCCAGCCTCACTCCACAGAGCCCGAGTATCTAACACCAACTGCGATTGATGCATCACAGATAAATCGTAGCTTAGGGCGTTTTGTTTCGGAGCATGCTCGTTCTTGAATTCTATTATATCCCCAATGTTTTTCGAAATGAAATTGAAATGATCTATAGCCCTAGGCGTTGGATCAATCATTATCACTTTAGCATCGTATTTAGAAGCAAATTCAATATCAAAAGATGCGTCTTCACCTAGACCAGCAGAAATTATGGTGCCTCCGTATAGAGAAGAATTATCAACAAATGTCCATCCCCCATAATCAGATCCCAACCGTATTAAATCGTAGCGATTATCAGTTTTTACATTTTGCAAAGGATGACGTTTGTTAAGCAAGTTGTCTAAATATCTCTTAGCAATCAGTAAAGGAGTGTATATTGGAGTATTTTTTAACAGAGACTTAATCATATATTTAAATGCTCTAGAATCGAGTCCATTATTATAAACGGAATATCAGCTAAAATAAGGGAATTCAAATTGCATCTAATATTTCTATTCCCACTCGATCGTGCCAGGAGGTTTACTGGTTATATCAAAAACAACGCGATTAACGCCTAAAACTTCATTAGCAATACGATTAGAGATACGAGCTAGAATTTCATAGGGTATGCGAGCCCAATCGGCGGTCATTGCCTCTTCACTCGTAACGGCTCTAATAGCAATTACATAACCATAAGTACGATGATCTCCTGTCACACCTACTGTACGAGTATCTGTTAAAACTGCAAAGCTCTGCCATACTTGATTATATAAATTGTTATTCTTGATCTCATCCATAACAATCCAATCCGCCTCACGCAATACTTCAAGCTTTTCAGGCAATACTTCGCCCATTACACGAATCGCCAGGCCGGGCCCTGGGAAAGGCTGCCGATAAACCATCTCTTCAGCTAAACCAAGTTCCAACCCAACTTCACGAACTTCATCTTTGAAAAGGTGACGTAGCGGTTCTAGTAACGTCAACTTCATGTCCTTTGGAATACCGCCAACATTGTGATGAGTCTTGATTGTAGCCGAAATTTTATTGTCGTCAGTCTTGCTTTCAATCACATCAGGATACAGCGTCCCTTGAGTAAGATAATCAACCTTACCCAGAGCTTCAGCTTCTCTTTCAAAAACACGAATGAATTCCTGTCCTATTACCTTACGTTTCTCCTCAGGATCTATAACACCTTTAAGTGCCGACAAGAACTGATCAGTTGCATCAGCATAAACTAGGTTAACCTTAAGATGGTCCTCAAAAGTTTTAAGGATTCTCTCAGGCTCTTCCTTTCTCATCAGTCCATTATTAACAAATATACAAGTCAGCTGATCGCCAACAGCTTCGTGAACTAGGCTTGCTGCTACTGCTGAATCCACTCCTCCAGATAAAGCACATATCACTTTGCCATCTTCAACCTTGTCTTTGATATCTTTGACTGCATCGGAAACAAAATTTGCTGGGGTCCAAAACCTACCACAAGCACATATTTCATGAACAAAATTATCGATAATAGTCTTACCATCTGGAGTATGTACAACTTCTGGATGGAATTGTATACCTATCATATTATTCCCATCTGCTATTGCGGCTATGGGAGAATTTTCAGTGTGAGCAATCGGATAAAAACCCGGTGGAGAATCAGATATGCGATCACCATGGCTCATCCAAACAGGTATGGAAGACGGAAGATCTGCAAATAGAAGCTGACTAGATCCGCCATGATGTAAAACTGCATGACCGTACTCACGCTTGGTAGTTGGGATCACCTTTCCACCTAACTGATGCACCATCACCTGCATTCCATAACATATTCCAAGAACTGGTAATCGCTGATCATATACCCAAGTTGGTGCCATGGGAGCATCTTGATCGTATACACTCGCCGGGCCACCTGAAAGAATCACACCTCGAGGATTTAAATGAGACACACTTTCCCAATTCTGATCTGGAGAAACTATTTCACAATAAACGTTTGTTTCTCTAATTCGACGTGCAATCAACTTACTATACTGCGATCCGAAATCTATAATGATTATAGCTTCATGGTGGATATGATCCGAAGTGGAAGTACTAGAATGTTGGCCACTTTTTTCCTTAGCGATCTCAAGGTAGGCCGACACCTCTAAATCGTCTGAAGCGGATACTCTTCGACTTCGATTTGAAAGCGATTTTTTTGTCATCTCAAGCAGGAATCCAAGGCTAGCATCTATGATATACTCCGTCAAGCTAAAAATGGATACATCAACACCCCACCACAAAACTCCTAATATACTTAGTACAGACTTAGATAAAGCAATAGAATTGTTGCTAAATGGTAAGGTGATAGGAATACCTACAGATACTACTTATGGGCTAGCAGCAGACGTAACTAACATTCAAGCGATTGAGAGAGTATTCTGGATTAAGGGGCGCAGAGGTTCAGAAGCCCTACCAATATTCATTTCTGAAGTGGGTGAAATAGATAAATACGCAACTGGAATATCTGAAATGGCATATAAGCTCTCAGATGCTTTTTGGCCGGGACCGTTAACGATGGTACTGAATTCGACAAATTTTGTGCCAGAAATTGTTAGAGGAGGTATGTCAACAGTTGCGATTCGGATTCCTGATCACTGGGTTCCAAGGGAAATAATTCGCCTACTTGGTCGACCCATCACTGGGACGAGTGCGAATAAATCAGGCGAACCTAGTTTGACACACGCCAATCAGGTTCAAAAACAACTGGGCAACGACCTCGAATTACTTATAGATGGTGGACCGTCAGGGGGTATGGAATCTACCATAATTGACCTTACTGTAGAACAGCCAATCATCCTTCGTAAAGGTGCTCTAGAGATTGGCGAAATCGAAAATGTATGTGACACTGAAGTTATCGTAAATTAAGAGTTATTATGAATGATTTAGTTGGGGTTATAGAGAAAGAACTGCGGGAAGTATTTCAGAGCCGTAGCATACCCTTATACCGAATGATGTCTTATCATTTGAGATTGGAAGATGCGAGAGGGAATATTACGACCACAGTTGATAGAATTTGGAGTCACGGTTTGGCTTGCTTAATGGTATGTCGTGAATTAGGTGGTAATATTGAAACCTTACTTCCTGCAGCCGCCTCGCTGGAACTCACAAATGGATTCAATGAAATTCACGAAGACATAGAAAATGGGACACCTAGTAGGGATGGCCAAGACGCTGTATGGTGGGTCTGGGGTCCAGCCCAAGCCATAAATGCTGGGGATGGTATGCATGCACTGGCGCGTCTAGTCATGTTGAAAATTCAAGAACGTGGTTCATCTGCAGATATCGCGTACAAATCAATCCAAGTACTTGATGAATGTAGTTTAAGTATGTCTGTAGGCCGGTTTCTAGATCTTGAAGCTCAAGAACGCATTGATATAGATGTCAACTCTTATCTAGAAATGGCAGATGGGAAAACAGGATCTCTCTATGCCTGTGCTATGAAACTAGGAGCACTCATAGGGAAACCCGATTCACCACATGTAGAATCATTAGGATTATGTGGGACAAATCTTGGTGTAGCTATACAGATAAGTGATGATATTAGAGCAATATGGGGTAATGATGAGTCTGACTTCGACATGAACCCAGAGGTGTTAAATAAGAAAAAATTGCTTCCTGTAGCATACGCAATTGAAGTAGGAGATTTGAAAATAAAAAGGCGCCTAGGCGATATTTACTTCAAACGAGTCCTAGAACAAGATGATGCCACCGCCGTACGAGAGATCCTAGACGAAACCGGCGCCAAAACCTTTTGCGAAAACATTGTTAATCAAAAGATAGAAGAAGCAAATAAAGCTATAGAGTCCTTCGAACGAGAATATGGTGAATCCAATCTAGTCAGTGACTTACTAAGATACAGAAATACAAAGTGAACAAGAAAACAGTTAGAGAAATCAACGTCAATTTCAAAACCGTTCTTTTGCGAGCTGACCTTAACGTGACATTTCACCCCGGATCAACCGAAATATCAGATGACACTCGTATTAGAGAATCTTTGCCAACTATCCAATATTTGGTTAAACATAACTGTAAAGTACTGATTTGTTCCCACTTAGGTAGACCAAACGGCTCAATCGTGGAAGACTTAAGTATGAAACATATTTCTAAAAGATTATCTAATCTACTCGATATGCCTATTCGCTTAATTCCTGACTGCGTAGGAGAAACGGTCACAGAAACACTGAAATCATTGGGGCATGGTAATGTAGCTTTGTTAGAAAATGTGAGATTTTACGTAGAGGAGGAGGAGAATAATCATGAGTTCGCACAAGCCCTATCTGCACCCGCTGACATATACGTCAATGACGCTTTCGGTGCATCACATAGACCTCATGCATCAATCAAAAGAATAACCGATATGTTACCCTCAGTCGCAGGGTTGCTAATGGATAAGGAACTACAGGTACTAGACACTTTGTTATCCTTCCCAACTCATCCATTCACAGCAATACTCGGTGGCGCTAAAGTTTCCGACAAGATAGAAACCCTAAAAAATCTGACTGAACTGGCTGACACCATAATTATTGGAGGTGGAGCTGCAGCTACATTTTTGAAATCAGCAGGATATAGCATTGGCAAATCTCCCATAGAGGAAGCGCATATAAGTTCTGCCGCCGACATGATCAATAATAGACAATCCAGTATAATTCTTCCTGTAGACGTCATAGTCGCAGATTCCTTCTCTAACGATGCTATTTACCAGACCGTAAACATCACTGACATTCCCAATAATTCGAGAATCATGGATATAGGTCCTGACACAGCGACAATGTTTAAAGAAGTAATTCGATCTTCAAAAACAGTAGTATGGAATGGACCTATGGGCGTTTTTGAATGGGAGCCTTTCTCTAAAGGCACAATTAGTATCGCTGAATGCATTGCTGACCATACTAAGGCCATGACAGTAATAGGGGGAGGATCTACAGCTGATATTGTAAAATACCTCAACCTTGCAAATAGAATGACCCACGTATCTACAGGAGGAGGTGCCACTCTGGAATTTTTATCTGGCGAAACCCTCCCTGGTGTAGTAGGGTTATTGAACCAAAACTGAATATTTGCTAAACATTACGATTTACAGGTATTTATATGATAGACCTACCTCACATTCAAGAATTGATTCAGCCAAACGAAAGCAAAATAGTTTTTCTAGTAGTCGATGGGTTGGGAGGTCTTCCTAGTACTACAACCGGACTGTCAGAACTTGAATCAGCTAACATACCCAACCTAGATAATTTGGCTAAAATAAGTGCTACAGGCCTGACAACACCCGTATCACCTTGGGTAACCCCTGGAAGCGGACCTGGACACTTAGCTCTGTTTGGTTATAACCCCCTGAAATATACAATCGGAAGAGGTATATTAGAGGCTCTTGGAATAGGAATAGAAATTGGGGATCGCCAGGTTGCTATTAGAGGGAATCTTTGCACAGTTGATCCAAATGGAATAGTTACAGACAGAAGAGCAGCCAGAATACCTTCAAAACAAAGTGGACCCCTTATAAAACTTCTGGACAAAATCGACGTGCCAAATATAACGACATCAGTGCTACCAGTTAGAGACCACCGTTTCGTATTGCTACTCCAAGGTGATCATCTAGGTGAAAACGTCACTAGTAACGACCCCGAGTCTGAAGGGCTGGCGCTAGTAAAATCTATAGCACTAGACATGGATTCAGAAAAAACAGCGGTGGCGGCAAATATTTTTATCGAGCAGGCGGGTAGGGTACTTAGTAATAGCCAATCAGCCAACATGGTACTTCTACGAGGGTTTTCCAAGCTACCTACTCTCCCTTCAATGTCCAATGTTTTTAAGCTAAATGCTGCAGCTATAGCAGCGTATCCAATGTACAGAGGAATAGCAAAACTCGCAGGAATGAAAGTGTTACCTACTGGCGAATCTTTCAGCCATGAAGTAGACACTCTAGAAAGCCACTTTGACAATCACGATTTCTTCTTCATTCATTACAAACCAGCAGATGCTGCTGGGGAAGATGGTGATTTCGAAGAAAAAATTAAGGCCCTAGAAGATTTAGATAAGTTAATCCCCAGAATCATGGACTTAAACGCTGATGTACTAGTGGTAGCAGGTGACCATTCCACCCCATCTATAATGGGGAGCCACAGTTGGCATTCTGTTCCTCTCACCATACACTCGAAATTAACTATCGGGGATGGAGTACCTTCATTTTCTGAAAAATCATTGTCTCAGGGAAGTATCGGTAGAATTGATGCTACGGATGTGATGGGCTTATCTCTTGCGAACGCTGGAAAGCTAAGAAAGTTCGGTCCGTAGAATTCGTTTTTTCAGAGTACATACTTTCAATAAATATAAACATTCGCCAAAATTACTAAGGATCAGTTGATATGCCCGTGCCAATAATCGCAGCTAATTGGAAAATGACTACTACAATAAAAGAAGCGAAAGCACTCGCAGGAAGTATTAGGTCTAGGCTAGAAAAACTTAAGGGAATCCAAATACTTGTTTTTCCTCCATTCCCTGCGATTGAATCTGTGCTGTCTATACTATCTAAATCTAGAATAGCCATAGGTGCGCAGAACATGTATTTCAGTGACCGAGGTCCCTACACAGGAGAAGTTTCTCCTGAAATGGTAGTGGAATTGTGCAAATACGTGATACTGGGACATTCTGAAAGACGTCTACTTTTAAATGAAAGTGACCAAGAAGTAGCTCTCAAAATACAAGCCGCTTCCAAATACAAAATTAAACCGATATTGTGTATCGGAGAAACTTTTCAACAAAAAGAATCTGACCAAGCCAAACAAGTTATCGAAAGGCAACTCTATGCAGGAACTGAATATCTGGAAAATCCTACTGACCTTATGGTAGCTTACGAACCTATTTGGGCCATTGGAACTGGAGTAGCAGCAACTCCTGAAGAAGCTCAACTTAATATGGAGTACATAAGAGCCTGCCTAGAAAAAAGATATGGCGCCGAGAGTGGAAGAAAAATCCCTCTTCTTTATGGCGGAAGTGTTACTAAAGAAAACGTATCTAGATTCATATATCAGAAAGATATAGATGGAACGCTGATAGGGCAGGCAAGTGTGAATCCAGATTCTTTCGTAAACATAGTTACACAAGCAGCTAAACTGGTATAAATTGTCCTCAGAAGACAGAATATTAGCAATCGTTGGTCCAAC
>CAJXCD010000023.1 GCA_913051545.1 uncultured Chloroflexota bacterium | reverse complement strand
TTGGTCTCGATGAATTAGATTCACAAAAAATAGGTTCTGCCTCACCACTGTCTGAGGCTCCATTCCTATTTAAAAATGACGAAGTTGTTGAGGATATACCTAAACTTTAATGATTTTTCTGCCCAAGGACATGTTAGTCTAATTTTGGACTAACCATGACTTGTAGTTTGTTGAGGGCGGTTAGCTTAGGGGTTTAGAGGGCTGCGTTGACATCGCAGAGGTCATTGGTTCGAATCCATTACCGCCCACCATCTCTTTTTATTTAGTAATTCCACTTCACTAACTTGCGTACCTAAAGCTTCTTTTTGCAAGCCAAACAATGATGAATATTGATGTGGCGGCTAAAGCCATTGACGGGCCAGAAGGGAAATCTAAGTAATAAGACAAATACAGCCCACTTATTGAAGCAATAACTCCAAAAGCACTACCTGTAATCATTGCAGCAGAGAAAGTTTTCGTTGTTAATTTAGATGCGGCTGCAGGAGTAATTAGCATACTCAAAACCAAAATTATTCCTACTGATTGTATTGATGAGATGATAGATAAAGACAAAACTACTAAAAAAATATTATCGAATAGTCTTACATTTAAACCTGATATTTTAGCTCCCTTGGGATCAAACGAGATAAACAAAAACTGTTTATACAAGAATAGTGTTGTGATGACAATAACTGTAGACAAAATCAAAGTAGCCCAAACATCAAAACTTGACACAGCTAGAATTTGCCCTAATAACAAATCTTCTACGCTGAGCAAAATATGATCATATATCGACAATATAATAAAACCTAAAGCAAACAATGATGAAAATATGATGCCAATTGCTGTATCTTCTCCTATTTTTGATCTGTTAATCAGGTATCCAAGTACCAAAGCAATAACTATTGCTGTAGGTATAGCTGCTATAAAGATACTGGCACCTATCAATAATCCAAAAGCAAGTCCCGGTAAACTGGCATGAGCCATTGCATCGCCCATAAACCCTAAATTCCTATTGATAACATATGAGCCCAACAGAGGTAGAATCACCCCCACTGAAACTGCAACAATCAAAGATCGAATCATAAAACTGTAGGAGAATGGTTCGTATATATATTCAATCCACATCGTTGTGTCCGTGCTTACCTAAGGTATGGTCTTTAAACATTGAACTGTGAGAACCATATAGCTCTATCATAATTTCTTTAGTCAAAACCTTCCCTGGATCTCCATACGCGCAGCAATGTCGGTTCAAGCACAAAATCTCATCAAATCTTTCACTTATAGTATTCAAATCATGGGTTGCCATTAAAATTGTCTTCCCATCATTTTTTAAATTCCTCAAAACATCTACCAATGTTTCTTGAGATCCAATATCTACACCACTAAACGCCTCATCTAATAGTAAAATGTTTGCGCCTTGTGCGAGGGTTTTAGCTAAAAAAACTCTTTGCCTTTGCCCTTCTGATAGGTCTTCTAAACGATCATCAATTCTGTCTAGTAATGCTACTTTGCCTAACGATTGCTCGATTATTTCTTGATTATGTTTAGATGTGAAAGAAAAAAAAGATGTGTTCTTGGTAATCCCCATCTGGACAACTTGCCTAACAGTTACATGAAACTTCCAATTGAATTCTTCCCTTTGCGGGACGTACCCAATGAGTCCTTTTGCTTTCTTAGGATCCACCCCATTTATTTTTATTGAACCATGAGCAATTGGAACTAAACCCAAAATAGCATTAAATAAGGTTGTCTTACCGCCTCCATTAGGACCGACAACACCAACTAAATTGCCTTCATTAATTGAGAAGCTAACGTCATCTAGAATCAACTCATTGCCTAGTTGAACGCAACATCCTTTTGAGACTATAGGGCAGGGGTTATTTTGGGAAGTTCTCATCATAATCTGTAACTATACAGGAAATCATATGTTTTGGAGGCAAACATATGATTTCCTGTTGGAGGGTTTAGAGGTCACTTATTGTGAGCAACAAATAAGTGTTACTTCTCATGCATATCTTCATCACCATGATCATCGTCGTGACCGTACTTGATTAAATTTTCCACAATTAAATTCACATTGGTATTTAGGAAATCAATGTAAGACTGATTCTCTTGCAAAGTTTCAACCCATAACCCTGAAACCAAAGACACACCAGTTTCTTGAGCAATAATTTCAGAAGATTTAGTCGGACTCTCAGTCTCAAGGAATATTACTTTTATTTTATGTTCTTTAACTTCTTCAATCACGCTGAGTAATTGTTTAGGTGTGACATCATCTTCGCTAGTGATGCTTGGGATAATAGTAACTAGAATTTTCAAACCGTATCTAGATTCTAAATAACCTAAAGATTCATGAGTAGTAATCATTTGCCTATTATTAGAAGGAACTGTTTGAATTAAAGCCTCTATTTTTTCATCTAAAGCTGTCAATTCAGCGATATAACTAGTTGCCGTTGATTCATAAGCATCTTTATTATCGGGATCTAGTTTTATCAATTCATTTTTGATTTCACCGACTGCTAAAGCAACTCTAGTTGGATCAAACCAAAAATGAGGGTCATATATGCCATGGTCATGACCAACGTGTTCGCCTTCATTACCATGTTCGTTGTGATCATCATGCATGTCTTCATCATCGTGATCGTCATGCATATCTTCATTACCATGTTCGTCGTGGTCATCTTCTGTAAATTCTATAGGATTGATTCTGGCGGCTAATTCAACAAGTAATTCCTGTGATTGTACCGAATTTTGAAGTAATTTAAGAAGATTGACGGACTCATATTTTAAACCGGTGTAAAAAACCAAATCCGCTTCTTCAATTTTCTTAACGTCTTGGGGTGATGGTTCAAAAGAATGAGGGTCGACTGCATATGACATTAATATATTAACTTCAATACTGTCATCAGCAACCTGTTTAACTAATTCCCCAATCATCGGTGTAGTCGCCAGGACAACTAACTTGCTTTTAGACTCGTCGACTGAAGAGTCAACGGAAGATTTCTCTACTGTTGTGCTAGAGGTCCCGTCACCATTGCTGCATGCAACTAGCAAAAGCAACATCGTGGCTACAGCAAAGTTCAGTATATATTTAAAACGCATTACGTAATTCCTCTTATTTATGAGAATGAGAACCATTCTTATTATTATTATATGTTTTTGCCAATACGTCAACCACTTGCTAATATGGCGAACAGATACAATGTAGTAATTAAATAAAAAGGTAGTATTTAGTTTCTTGGCAAGCAACTGAGGAAGGCCCTAATGTAGATACAGATACTCAATTTATGATATGTTCGATAAAGCTACAAAAAGTGTCTATGTACTTACTATGGAACTGTCTAAAGATGAATGGAAGGTTATCGAGGGAGTACTGCCTGGGCCAAATAACCTAGACGATACATCACGGTTGCTAGCGAGAGACGGAGTTTCGCCACTAGATCTAATAATTGGCGGAGTGATTTCGATCGCAATTGGTATTGTTCTCATCGTCCGTTGGTATCATCGCCGCTCTGATGCTGACAGGGATGCCGTAATATAAATATACTAATAATTGTGAATCAAGTTCCGTCTATTTCTTCAACCCACCAATGATGCTCATTAACCTTCCTACTATCGGTGTCGTAGGCAATGCTCGACTGTATCAAGAGACGATTCGGTACTGTCTGGTCATACTTACCTATCACTTCGTTTGCTGAATATGCGTCATAAGCATTCGCGAAAGATTTGCGATGCAAAATGGTGCCATCGTCCCAGTGGATACCATCCGATGATGAATATAGCACAAGATTTCTAGAATCACGGCTCATGTTGCCGCTGCGTCCATGAAGAAAGTATAAACTGCCTATCTTGGAAGACAGTTGAGGATTTCGTATAGCACGTGCGAATCTTGTGGTTTGTACCTCTGACCAGGTTCGCCCTTCGTCAAGACTTATAACATAATCTATGTTGTATTCATCGATAACTGTATCGGTACGGTAGGGATAGGAATAAACTATGATTTTACCCTTATCAATCACGCCAGCTGTGGCATAGTAATTCCGGTAATCAAAGGGGAGTAAACTGCGTCTCTCAAAAGTTTCACCATTGTTTTCAGAGACATATAGACTGTAAGGGCCATCACAGTAGCTGATAGATCCACCTATAAATACCGCGAAGATTTGATTGTTATGAACAAAAACTGCATCTTGTGTAAATGAAACTTCTTCGACATCAGATCCCGTATCCAGAGGATATGGATCACTCCAGGTATGACCTTGATCATGACTCATAAGATAGACAGGCGGAAGTTTCTTGATCCACAATTCCCCTTCAAATCGTAAAACGAAAGCTATGAGCGTACCGTTGGGTGCAGTAGTTACCGCGAATACTAGGGCAGAATAAACCTCGTTACCTTCCCATGCACGTTTAGAATAGTCTAGGATATTTGGTGAACTCCAGGTCTTTCCTCCATCCTTTGACCTCCGGTATTCCGACCATCCGGCAGCGCCGTGGCCCGCCTGGATCTCTCCGGATACGTTGCTGTAGAAAGACACGATATCACCATTCTGACACTCGGTAATACAGTTGCCTCCGTGACCTGATCTACCAAATTTTTGATGATCTACAAACAGCAACCCATCGTTGGGAACGCCGTCTGGTGATATTCTGAATCCCTTGGATGGACTTTCACTCGCAACTGCCATAGCATATCTCCTAATCGTTGTACATGGCCTGACAGTATATCTTAGTCGAATGTTAGAAGTTTAAGCGCAAGTACCCACTAAACATCCAAACTGTTTTATCCAAGATTGGAGTTGAAAATGTTTTACGAGCCGATAAACGGCCACAATCTGGCTTCTAATCCCTTAAATGCTATAGTAATTCCGAGACCGATCGGATGGATTTCTACACTTTCCAAGGATGACACACCTAATCTGGCTCCATACTCTTTTTTCAACGCAGTAGCTTATGAACCGCCTCAAGTTATGTTTGCGGCTACTAGCAACCATGCATTTGGGGGACTAAAAGACGCAGTGTCAGACGCTCAAAACTCCGGAGAATTCGTAGTGAATATAGCCACTTGGGATTTGCGTTTTCAAATGAATGACAGTGCTGTACCCGCTCCGAGATATATAGATGAATTTGAATACGTAGGTCTTACAAAGGAGAAAAGCGAAATCGTAAGTTGTCCTAGGGTTAAAGAGAGCCCAGTTCATTTAGAGTGTAGGTATATAAGATCAATTGAAATGCTTTCAAATGACAAGGCTTCCCCGAACACAGTAGTGTTTGGAGAAGTGATAGGTGTTCACATTGACGATCGAGTGATAATAGATGGCAAAGTTGACCCTGTCTATTTACACCCAATCGGAAGGTTGGGATATACGGATTTTGTACATGTAAATAACAGGTTCAATATGGATAGGCCAACTTGGACTTCCAATAGCGATGATAGGCACGACGTATGAAAGAATATTATTAAGGTTATGAGATGCTAGGTATGCGGTTATTATAATCCAGGGAATAGTCAATTTCGTGTATCGTGTGGTACGGTGGCATCTAACCGATGAGAAGTCCTGCAAGATTGCTGTAATGGGTGGTGTGCAGTAATAAACACTAACTTTTTTAGGTCTGATTCGATTTACATTTATAGCTCTGGTAGATTAAGAATCCACTAGCTTTTCAGGAGCCTCAAACCCCTCGAACGACTAGACTTTGTTCTCCATACTCTTATATCTACCAGAGCTAAATGTGAATCGAATCTGTTTAAATTCTCACTTAACTCTTCTCATTTTCCATAAGTAATTAGTGCTGCAGTTATGTGTTGACTGTTATTCTGCTGTAGTTCCTCACTATGAATTTATGCCACGAATATCTAGAATGTGTAGGTCTGGAGCTTGAATTCTCAGGCTACATAGATGAGATAATATTACGGTAGCAAGCTTGTATAATCTCATGTTATGGATACATTTATAAAAGGGGTGATAATTTCAATGATTGATGTTAGGGATTAGAATGCTAACACCAGGACAAATAGCCCACTTCGATACTTTTGGATTTGTGATCTTAAGGCAAGTGTTCCATCCTGAAGAAGTTTCACTTATTAGACGGGAGGCAGATGAGGTTTTTTCTGAGGATAGGAATGGTGAGTCTCTGACTGAAACAACTCAGTATGTTCAGCCATTCTTTGAGAGGAAGCCTTACATGTCCACACTTGTTGATGATGACCGAATCTATGAGATCGGTGTGGATCTGGTGGGGCCAGATTTCATTTTGGTGCAGACTGAAGGAAGGTCACGAGCTGGAGACACGCCGTGGCATGGAGGAGGAGGATGGGGGAGCGGTGATCACCCGCGGACGATTAAGATAAATTTTTACTTTGGCGAGCTTACTAAAGAAACTGGAGCACTCAGGTTTGTTCCGGGTTCTCATAAGGCATCTAATCCTGACCTTTTTGAAGTTCTCAGAGAAAACAATAGTGACCCTGATTTTCGCCCTTTCGGTATGGAATCATCAGAGCTGCCTTGTTACGCAGCTGAGACATGTCCTGGAGATCTGGTTATTTTCACCGAGGACACACTTCATGCTTCATTCGGTGGCAGCTCCGGACGCCAGCAGAATGCAATTAATTTTATGGAGAATCCTAAGACGGATGATCAGATAGCACATGTAAAAAAGCTTTACAAGAGATGGAAATATGGTCTCCGTCCGGCTCTGTCATATGTTAATAGTGACCGTCCTCGAATACGAAGGATGGTGTCTAGACTCGTGGAGTGGGGGTTTGATACCTCTAGTGTGTAATAGATAGGTTTCTGTACATCCTATATTTTGCCGTACTCTGAATTGTCATACCTTTATCGTTGATTATGTTTGACTTAGACCGGACTTACATTGACTAACGGTTTATCGTTAGTAACTTTTATTAAGGTGGTGTTTAGCCTCAGGAGATTTTGAAATGGCAACCATTTGTAGAAAAAAGCCATTGAGCGAATCGGATCTGTATATTCCAGTGAAGGATTTCCTGGAGTTACAAGGGTATGAGGTAAAAGGTGAAGTGAAAGGGTGTGATGTTGTTGCTCTGCGCGGCAATGAAGAGTTGGTTGTCGTTGAATTGAAACTTTCCTTTAATTTAGAACTCATAATGCAGGCCGTTGAACGCCTTGCTGTCACATCTAAGGTGTATGTTGGGATACCTGTCGGAAGCTATAGTTTTAAGACGCGTCGACGCAAGATGGTCAAGTTGCTTAGGATGCTAGGTTTGGGATTAATGGTTGTTGATGTTGATGTCGAACGACATGGAGTCGATATTGTACTGGATCCTAAAGAGTACCAACCACGGCCATTGAAGGAACGGCGAGAACAATTGCTAGGGGAATTTGTGAGGCGAGTTGGTGACCCAAACTTAGGTGGCTCATCTGTCCGTAAAGGTATTATGACGGCGTACCGCCAGCGAGCTTTAGAGATAGCTTTGTTTCTCCAGTCTAATGGACCAACTAAGGCTTCTCTGGTCGCTCAATCAACCAGAGACCCCAAGGCGAGGGATATCCTTTATAGAGATGTGTACGGGTGGTTTGATAGACCATCAAGTGGTATCTACGAACTTTCGCTAGTAGGGAAGCGGGAAATTCCCTTATGGACTCATGCCAGGTAGGAATTAAGGGTGTCAAATGTTACCAGTAAAAGTACAAGTTTATTTCTTATCAGCTTAATTATTGTTGCGTACTAAAATTCAATTGCGCTTGACCAATTCTCATGGTAGTCTATTTTCCGGTTCTAGGTAGTGCTCAAAACATAAATATGTAGCGGTATTGATATATTAGGCAGAGTCTTAAATGAACAATATAAAGTCTTTTTACCCATCTCTAATCGCTGTTTTGGTACTATTGGCTCCTTTGTTAGTTGCTTGTGGGACTGGCGAGGAAGAGAGTGATGCGACAGAGTCTTCTTCAGATCTTTATCAGCAAATAATGTCCCAGTCAGGTGCGTCTGAAACAGCGGTTGATGTAACTCCGTCCCCTATCTTGGTAAACAACGAAAAAGAAGCAGTTCGAAAACTATGGGTGTATTTAACAACCTGTATTTCGATAGATATTAGTGATCTCCAAGCAGAAGTGGCCGGAGACAGCGAATGGATAGTAATGCCTACTGAAAAGTCACCACAAGAGTTTGGGGCGTGGCGCGTGAATTCCAAGGGGAAAATAAGTTGGCATAATAACAGAGCTAAATTATGGGAAGAATACATTGCATCAGAATGTGACCCTTCAATTATGACCCCTGCTGCTACAGATGTCCTAAATGAGTCTGACGCAGTGTCGGCAGTATGGACTCAATTGGCTAAGTGTAATCCTGAGCTACCACTCAAAGAGCTTACTGCTCAAAAGAACCGTAAAACTGGATCTTGGGTTGTAGTTACAAGTCTTAAGTCGCAGGATGATTATGGAGTTTGGAGTGTTGAAAGAGATGCGAGTATCAAGCCGTTGAATGACAGGGCTGTAGATGTTAAGGATGCATTAAAACTTGTAGAAACGGGTAGGGCGAGCGATGCTAATACGGATATGGCTGCCCAATGTAGCCCTGTAATAAGGACTGATGAAGAATCTGTAAACAGGATTTGGAGTCATTTATCTGCCTGTTACCCTACCCTGGATAAGAAGAAAGAAGTTGAAGCCACATGGGATCCAGGAACGCATCGATGGGTGACTGTAACAATTCTAGATGAGAGTTCAACTGATCCGGCTCCTGTCTGGCATGTGGATCGTAGCGGTGCTGTAACTCCGGTTAACGATAGTGCAGTAGCGGCTAATAAAAGAGTCTCAATGGATTCGTGTTGATAAGTTAGATTTCCATCCTACCCAGAGTTATTATTAGGTAATATATTCCCATCTATCGAGATGATATGAAAACTATATATACGTATGTACGGAAGTTATATCGAGATGAGTCTGGGATAACTGGCTTAGAGACAGCCATTATTCTTATTGCTTTTATTGTTGTTGCAGCGGTGTTTGCATTTACAATAATGACAACAGGACTTTTCAGTACCGAGAAGGCTAAAACCACCGCTCAGGCCGGAATATCTGAAGCCTCTATTGGCCTTGCTCTAAAGGGGCAGATTACAGGAAGATGTTGTCGAGGATCAGCCGTAGTAGGAGCAGGTGCTAACCACTTATCAGGTTTTACGTTTAAAGTGGCACTGGCAGGTGGTAATGAACCGATGGACATAACCCCTAGTAGTCTGGCGTTTCGTTTCGCACACCCTGATGGTGATGGCCATGTGCATGCTGCAGCTGGTGGCGATAATATGACAGGCGGAATTATGGAAGCCGTTACCATTACAACAATAACAGGTACTGATGATAATATTCTTGAGTCAGGCGAAGTAGTTGAATTTGATATTAGATTGAGCGTAGCACATGCTATTGGGCTGCACGATGGAGAAGAAAGAACCTTCCGGCTTGAAGTTATTCCTCCGACAGGAGCCTCACTAATTATTGAAAGAAAAACTCCCATATTAATGTCAGAATTCATTGTGTTCGAATAAAGTGAGATTTCCAAATCTTAAAAATGCTAGCTGATTTAATATAGATTGGGATTTATATTGAATACTACTCACTCACTCACTCACGTCGTTACTGGTGCTTTCGGGTATTCTGGACAGTACATTACTCGGCGTCTGCTGGATAGGGGTGTACAAGTTCGATCTCTGACCGGTCATCCCAGGCGTTTTGACCCATTTGACGGGAACGTGTTGTCGTATCCCTACAGTTTCGATTCCCCGGCACAGTTGACTCGTAACCTTGAGGGTGCAGATACGCTGTTCAATACCTACTGGATACGTTTCGCACGTGGTGAACTGACTCATGAGATAGCCGCCGAAAACCTGCGTATTCTGTTTGATTCAGCAAAGAAGGCGGGAGTGCGACGAATAGTTCACGTTAGCATAACCAATGCTGAATTGAATTCGACACTTCCATACTTTCGTGAGAAGGCGATTGTGGAGGATGTCTTGAAACAATCAGGGATGTCCTATGCAATCCTAAGACCAACGGTAATATTTGGAGATGAAGATATATTGGTTAACAACATTGCGTGGTTTCTCAGAAAATTCCCTGTCTACCCGATATTCGGGTCTGGTAAATATAGGATACAACCAATATTTGTGGAGGATTTTGCAGATCTGGCGGTAGAGTTGGGAGCTAAAGATGAAAACATTGAGATAGATGCGGTGGGACCTGACATTTTCACATATGAGGATATGGTTAGATTGATTGGGTCCAAGATTGGATCGTCAAATTGGATAGTTCACGTTAATTCAGCATTAGCCATGTTTTCTTCAAAAATTGCTGGATTGATTTTAAGAGATGTTGTGTTGACTGGGGACGAAATTGAGGCGTTGATGAAAGACCTACTGGTTTCTAAATCTCAGGGCATTCCATCTGCTACAACTAGGTTAAAAGACTGGTTAGACAAATCTGCTTCTAGTCTTGGAGTAAGCTATACTTCAGAACTCAAGAGGCATTACAGATAATAACTTGAGATCACAATTATTGTTACAAGGGATTATATAGTACCAATTTGTTGACCTTGAAGTAGATAAATGGATTATCTAAAGGATAAAAAATGAAAGAAACACTTCGTGACAAAACAAGAGATGGATTAACTCACGCGCTGAACTCTATAGGTATAAAAGCAGAAATGGCGGAACGTGACCGTGACGAAGAGAAAATAGAGGATTCGTGGTATCAGCGGTCTCTGGGTGTAATTGACATCCCGGAGGGGGCAATTAGATGGATAAATGTCCTTAAGCAAGACGGGGGAAAAAATAACCCTCCTAGATGGTGGATAGTGATGGGTATTCCGGATGAGAGTTCTGCCTCAATTAGTAAACAGATCAAAATCAAAACAAAAAGGAAAAAATCATTTCCCCTATTTGGTAAAGTAATTGACGTAATCTGGGAAGGTGAAGATGGTGGTACAGGGTTGGCTAAAACGTTATCTGATGATGTCCCTATTAAGACTCTAGCCAAGCGTAGTGGCAACCTTGAAATTAAGAGTCAGTCCGGAATATTTCAAGGCTGGTCATTGACAGTGGATCGAAAATTCACTCCGACACGAGAAGATTGGGTAACCGTCGAAAAAATTTCCGACTATATTCTATCATCCCCTCGTATTTTATAGGTAGTATGATTTTATATGGATAAACAATTTAATTTACAATTAAAAGTGCTCAAGGTAACACGTTCTGAAAAAAATAATTTGGATAATTTAGGAGTATGACGATGGGAAAGCAGTATTCGTGCTCGAAATGCCATGCAACGGAATATAGTACGAGTGAAATAACAACTACCGGATCTGGACTATCAAGATTTTTCGACCTGCAAAATCAAAAATTCACTGCAATTTCCTGTGGGAAATGTGGATATACCGATCTATTTCGTTCGGATGGTAGTGGTGGTCTTAAAGGTAATATAATAGACCTTCTATCCAATTAGTATTTCAAGACACACACTATAAATACACCTAACTGATATCACTTCAATCTTTTGTCAATGGGGGCTCTGTCGAGTACAATCTGGCATTATGTCGTTGAGCAAACAGTCCAGAAATCTATTAAATTCAAAAAAAGCTTCTATTACTAACCCGCGACTAGTTGTTTTAGGACTCCTTCTTCAAGAGGGAAGACCTCTTACTATTGAACAACTTCTGAAATTATCAAAAGGGAAGTTAGCGCAATCCACCCTTTATCGAGTGATAAACGACTTGAGAGAATTTGATTTAATTACTGAATTCACAACTCCTGAAAACACTATTGTTGTTGAATTGAACACAGAAGATTCTAATCATCATCACCATATTTTTTGCGAGAAATGTGGTCGTATCATTGATATCGAATTAGACAGTCAGCTTGAAGACGATATAGAAAAAGAGGTTAGCAATATTGAAGGACGTTACTCACTGTCTATTCGGGGTCATTCTTTGGAACTAATAGGCATCTGTGATACTTGTAATTTAAAGAATTGAATCCAGTTACTTTAGCCAAATATGTAAGGGTATTTTAATATGGTCAGATTTCCTCTGATTTTTCTCAATATTGCCGAATTGAATTACTTATGATCGTAATTCTGTATTGATATTCTTAAACTAACCTATAAATGATAGAATCCGTTATATTCGTTAGGTATAGATAGTTTAGTCGTGTATGGGGGGGCTTGCATGTTTAATGGCAGGGTATTGGTAATTCCATTAATTATGTTGTCGACGATATTTGTTCCGCTCGCTTGCTCCAATGCAGACGAGGAAAAATCTGGCGTTGCAAGGATAGATTCAAGTAGTACTAGTAATAATGTAGTTGATGAACAACAGTCAGTTAATGAAGGATTAACGGATGAGGAGATCGTAACTCTCTTTGTTTCCTGCCTAAGAGATAATGGGTTTGAAGGTATGCCTGATCCTGAAGTAAACGCCGATGGGACAATCAATTTCGAGGCCTTGAGAGAAAGCATTGCCTCTAATCCTAATTTTGATCCTGAAAGTGAGAACACAGGTGACACATTTAGAGAGTGTTTGCCGACGTTACAAGGGGCAACATTTGGTAGGAATCCTTCTCCAGAAGACGAAATAGAACTTCAAGACAACTTACTGAAACTCGCTCAGTGCCTAAGGGATAATGGTGTCGACGCCTCGGATCCAGATTTTTCAGAGGGTCCACGAGCAGCTTTTGGATCCGTATTGAGTGGAGTGGATATGGAAGATGACAAAATACGGGAAATTTTAAGTTCATGTAGTGAAGAAGTGTTTGCAGGAGGTCCTGGGGGACCACGTGGGGGTGGTCGTCAATAGGAATTGAGTATAGAGTTTTGTGTTTTCATTGCCGGAATGCCATCTTTATACACCTGTTTTTAGATTCTTGGAGTAGGTATGGCACATGCTCTTAAGCAGGCACAGATTTATCTAGCATCCTCGGTGATGTTTTTTACGTTGGCATGTCTTAGTTCTGCGTCATCTGATGTTGGTGTTGCGAGAGTGGTTGATTCGACGTCTGAATTGCCAATTGAATCCAAGGCTCAATATTCTGACGCAAGTGAAAATACTGACGAGAAAGCAGCTACGCTATTCGCATCTTGTATGAGAGATAAAGGCTTTGATATGGCTGACCCTGAATTAAATTCAGACGGGACAATTAGATGGGGAAATTTTAAGGAATCCCTTGATACAAGTAAATTTAATCTAAAAAATGATAAAAGTAGTACTGCATATGATGAGTGTTCGCCATTGCTAGAAAGTATCACTTTGGCAGATGAGAAAAATGCGGAGAACGAGATAGAAATGCAGGATAAGCTATTAACACTTACTCAGTGTCTAAGAGATAATGGTCTAAAGGTACAAGATCCAGATTTTTCAGAAGGATCTCGTTCGGCCATGAAGCCTACTGTAGAAGATATCAAAGGGTCCGAATCTAGAGTTAAAGAGATAACGGATCTGTGCGTAGAACAGGTTTATGGAGCCTCGAACAAGAAATAGATTGATTCTAGTTTTTAGAATTTAACTTTGGTGATTATTTTATAGAAGGAAGAGATCAAAATAATGACTAGGTTTCAGAATGTTGCCATTATAGCTACCTTGCTGATCAGTTTCGGCACTTTATATTTGGTCATATCTACCTTAGATATATTTAATTTTTCTCCAAGCGATGGTGATAAATCAGCTACTGAATTCGCTATAGTGACGATAGAGAGAAGGGATTTGAGTGAATACAAGGATGTTAATGGAATTCTTGAATATGGAGACACTTACGAAGTCGCACCTAGTCAGAACGGTGTTATAACCTATGTGGCATCTCAGGGATCTGAATTAGACCGTGGTTCGGTGATATTCCGTGTTTATAAGTCAATTAGTAATGCTGATATTTTGTCTTCTGACCAGCAGATCGCCTCTGCGAATTCAGCAGTAGCGCAGGCTGAGTTAGCGCTAGAGAATCTTAATGAGCCAGCGTCAGCTGCGCAGATAGCTTCGGCGGATGCGTCAGTAGCGCAGGCTGAGTTAGCGCTAGAGAATCTTAATGAGCCAGCGTCAGCTGC
>CAJXCD010000022.1 GCA_913051545.1 uncultured Chloroflexota bacterium | reverse complement strand
GACTAAGTCGTAACAAGGTAGCTGTACCGGAAGGTGCGGCTGGATCACCTCCTTTCTAGGGAGTAGATCATTTCCGTTCAGGTAATGATCTAGGTCGTTCGGTGGGTGGTACGCTTTAACGCGGAGATAGGTTGAGCTTGATCTTAGGAATCAGTAATTGTTCTGGACTAGCGTCTGGGACTATATCTTCGGTTCTTATAGATAGCTCCCCACGCTGAGAAGCTTCTCCATTCGAGACAGTCCACCGTTTGTTTTCTGCTCTTAATTGAGCAATCGAAGTAAGAAATATGTTTCCTTCCACTATCTAGGGGTTAAGGTCTAAGGGCCGATCGAACGATCGGCCCTTATGCGTAGGAAGGATTTGCCACTCTGATTTAATTATGGGGCTGTAGCTCAGTTGGGAGAGCACCTCCTTTGCAAGGAGGGGGTCGGGGGTTCGAGTCCCCCCAGCTCCACTTCATTTATGAATGACAGTATGGGCGTTATAAATCTGACTATCCTGATTTGATATATTGAATTATTCTTACATTATTCAAAGGAATGAATAGGGAGTCATTATTAATGATAAAGAATGAAGATCTCTTAATGCTTGATGGTATAGGGCAAGCTGAGTTGATCCGACGCAAAGAAATTTCCTCCACAGAGGTTGTGGAGCTTAGCATAAGTCGTATTAGTGAGATCAATCCAATAATTAACGCTGTAGTTCAGGAGATGTATGAACATGCGAGAGAATTATCTCTTAATCCCGAAGAAGGAACAATTTTTTCAGGAGTACCATTCTTAATAAAAGATTTTTTGGCTGAATATGCGGGATTTCGTTTTAATGCCGGAAGCAAATTTTTGGAGGGTTACATTTCTGAAGAAGATACTGAATTAGTTAGGAGATACAAAAGATCTGGTTTAGTTACATTAGGTAAGACAAACTCTCCAGAATTTGCAATTGGTTGTACTACGGAGCCCTTATTGAATGGTCCTACTAGGAATCCGTGGGATATCAATTTAACGACCGGTGGTTCCAGTGGCGGTGCAGCAGCAGCAGTATCTTCGGGGCTAGTGCCTTTAGCTCATGGTAATGATGCAGGTGGGTCAATACGGATTCCAGCATCCTGTTGTGGTGTGTTCGGATTGAAGCCAACTAGGGGCAGAAATCCATTAGGTCCTGGATTGGGGGATGCCATAGGTGGATTAGTTGCCGAACACGCTCTGACACGATCTGTACGAGACAGTGCTGCTTTGCTAGATTCTACGGCCGGCCCCAGTTTTGGAGATCCTTATTTCACTGCTTTACCTGAAAGGCCATTTTTACAAGAAATAGGAGTAGATCCAGGACAGCTTCGTATTGGTTTTAGTAGTGATATGCCGAGAGGTGGTAAGGCACATCCGGATTGCGTTGAAGCTGTGGAGAGAGTTGCGTATCTTTGTCAGGATCTTGGGCATGATGTGGAGGAAGTTTCTCCCAAGTTTAATGCAAACGTAATGTTTGAAGCATTCTCTAAAATGATGGCCTCTGGAGTCGCCTGGATGATCCGTGACTGGGAGCGTAAAATAAATAAAAAAGCTGTAGAAAATCTATTTGAGCCAAATATATGGGGTCTTTTACAGGCGGGTTCAAAAATTACCTCTCCAGAGTACCTGCTCGCTGTACAGGACATACAAAATGGGTCACGTGAGGTGGCTGAGTTTTTCAATAAATACGATTTTTGGTTAACCCCTACTTTGGGTAAACCTCCTGTACCATTAGGGACTTTTATATATGAAGGGGATCCTTTTGATTTACGTAGACGATTAGCTGAATTTGTGCCATTTACCTGGATTTCTAATTTAACTGGTCAACCTGGTATGTCTGTCCCTCTACATTGGAATGGTGATGGATTGCCTATTGGTGTTCATTTCACAGGTAAATTTGGTGATGAAGCAACGATGTTTAGAATAGCCTCTCAGCTTGAGGTTGCTCTACCGTGGGCAAACCGGATTCCAATCATGCGAGAGTGAAACCTACAGCACTTTAGGATGGTCATAGATAGCTACTCACCATTATAGCTATTTTGTATTACTGTCTTGTATCAAGAAATCTTGAGAACTTGTAATTATTTGATATGTCTGAGAAATAGTCGATATTTTTGCACTCAATAATAGGCGTAATCTCAGCAGTTCGGACAACCAATTCAGATGCTTCTCTGGTTAGCCTTTTTGCATCCCTAGCGGCGCATGCTATTTTAAGGATAAGTGAGTCAATGGATGGTTCACTTTCTCCCTCTCGCTTACCTACAACAAATTGATATTCTGACAGACCACGTTTGAAAAGGAGGGACATTTTTTCGTGAAGTATGGATGGGTTTATCAATATCCCTTTAATTTTAGTAACTCCGTCTGCTCTATAAGGAGTTCCTACAAACCTTGGTTCCCACCGACCACATTCTGGACATATTTTGTGATTAAGTGACACGATGTCACCGACTAAATAACGTAAAAGTACTGTGCCTCGTCTATTAAGGTGGCTTATAGCTAGCATGCCGTTTTCACCGTCAGGAACTTTTCGTCTAGTTTCTGGATCCAATATTTCAAAAAAATATTGCTCTGGTGTAGATTGGTGTCTCCAATCTTGGTCCGAACATTCCATAGCCATAGCTTGCATTTCTGTAAATCCATAGCCATTATTTATATAGGGATTGATACTGCCGAGGGTTTTGAGTCTCTCTCGCATATCTTTTCTGGTGCCAGAAGGACACGGTTCCCCCATAACCAAAACTAATCTCACTGAACTGAAGTTTTTGCCCATTCGCTCAGCTTCGTAGAGAATACTTCTTACGTAAGATGTTATTCCCCAGAGTACCGTGGCTTTGGAATCTTCAATCATATCGATTGCATCAGTCATTCGTCTATGAACTGGGAAATTGGAATAATTTCGTCCAGTCATTCCCCAGAGCAATTTGGCACCGATAGTCATAGTTGCCCATGATGCGTTAATTGGGCCTTGGTGAGTGACTGTGGAAAGAGGGAAAAGATTCATAACTGTGTCACTAGGTACTATCCCAGCTATTTGGGCACTTTTAAACAAATGTTGTAATCGGGCCAGTTTGTCGTGGGCGGTATCATAAAATGGAGTTGGATTAGATGTTGAGCCAGTGGTATACAGTATGTCAGACAGAGTTTTCTCTTCCAACGACAGATCAGGTAATAATTCTAGATTTAGTCGGAAACTTTCTGGATCAAGTGCATATTCTGTTTTACTGATTAAGGGTAATCTGCCAAGGTCGTTAACAGATTTGAAATCGGTAGGCGTAAGGTCATTATCTTTCATGTATTTCTGATAGTAGGGATGTGCTTTGTAGCAGAGCTCAATCATCCTTTTTAGATTTTTATTTTGTAAAGACCGGAGCTGATGTATATTCATTGCAACCAAGTATATTGAAGAGTGTAAATTATTATGTAATTAGTACCCCTTCCATTTAGGGGATCGTTTCTCTTCAAATGCATTTAAACCCTCCTGCGCATCCACGCTGTTACGAACTCTTTCAAATATTTCTGTGGCTTTATTTAGCCTACCTTCAAGTGTTTCATCGTCTCTTGGCAGTACGGCTTCTTTCATTCCTCTCACTGCTACTGGAGCGTTCTCTAGTATTTTGTGGGCTAATTCATTTGATTTTTCTATTAATTGTGATTCCGGAACCACGTAGTTGACTAGTCCAATATTGAGAGCATCTTCAGCTGATAAGAAGTCCCCAGTAAAAAGTAATTCCATAGCTTTTCCGTGGGGTATTCTTTTACTTAATATTACAGGTCCACTTATAGAAGATAAGCCTCTCTTCGTTTGAGGCCAACCAAATTGTGCATTCTCTGAGGCTATTAATATGTCTGATCCCATGGCTATTCCTCCACCCTGCGCTAGGCATAGTCCATTCACTGCTGCAATTATTGGCTTGGTAATGTTTTGTTGCATAAGGTACAGCTGGTCTGTACTGCCAGAAGCCTTATTTTCACCACTCATTTCACTCATAGCTTTGAGATCATGGCCAACCGAGAACGCTCTACCAGTACCAGTAACTATTCCTAGCCAGACATCAGGGTTGTCCCTAAGGTCAGTGAATGCGTCCCAAAGTTTAGATAACATGTCTGGGGTTATAGCATTTAATTTTTCGGGGCGGTTCATGGTGATGTATGCTATGCGTTGGCGTATTTCGTATATTACCAGTGACACTCTAGTCCTCCCAATAGGAATATTTTAATTTATACCATAGTAAACGAATGGTGTATTGTAATTATATAATGTAAATAATTTTCCCATTTATTTACATTAGCCTATAGTCTTTCTATAAAATACAAATATACATATCTGTTCTAGAGTCGTCTCATAAATTTGTATTTAACGATATCGTTATTAGAGGCATGAAGAAGTTATGTTAAATCATGTAAATACGACGGATATTCTCAGTGCTATTCGTTTGGGATGTGAGACGATGTCCCGAGTTTTCGACGAACGCCATAATTATTCTCCATATTTTGGAGCGTATTTGAGACCCACTGCGTTCTTGAAGTTTAGCAATATATACTCTGATGCTCATGTTCCAGGCCGGCACCTAAATGCATTGCTGACGGCAGAGGATGCTGTTGGAGTTGTGATTCAAGAATCAGTTATAGAGAAACACTCAAGTGCAGCGTTTCGGTCTTTTAGTGGCAGCCTTGCGTTGCCATTGAACCGAGATACTCCTGGAGATTCCCCAATCATATTTACGCCACATAACATCCGTGAGGGATTACATGGGCTTTATGCTTTGGCTCGCTACAGGAATTCATTCAAAGCTAGAGAATTGGTTGAATCATGCATAAAAGTAATCAACGATTTTTGGAACCCTGATTCTGGATGGAATTATGACAATCTGGAGAATCAGCATGGTCTGAATTGTATATCGAAACCCGGTTTCATAGGTGGATTAGCTCGTGCGATAGGACCCTTGACAAAATATTTTATCTTTACTGGATATGCCCCAGCATTGGAATTAGCAGTTGTTTTAAAAGACGTTGCTTTGAACGGTTATTTTACTGAAGAAGGTAATTATGATGTCAGTCGTCTTGGCACTCACGTACATTCCATAACTTGTACTATGTCATCATTAGCTCAACTCGCCGATTTGACGAAAGACAGCCTATTGATGTCTCGTGTGAAGGTTTTCTATGACAATGGACTTAAAGAATTACGAGATGAAATTGGATGGTCATTGGAAGTCAACCGTGTAGAAAGAAACTCCGATGTTGGCGAGGGTAATAATTCAGGCGATATACTCGAGACTGCATTGTTACTTGGCAGCAGTGGTTATACGAGTTATTTTCAAGATGCAGAACGGATATTAAGATGTCACTTGTTGCCTTCACAACTTCGGGATATCTCTTTTGTGCCTGATTGTTTAGATGGGTGTGCAACTGGATGCTCTCATCATGTAGCTGGTAGGCTAAAAGGGGCTTTTGGTTTCCCCGCCCCGTATGGTCATGAGCCTGTTGGATCGGTTGATCTCAAGTTCAATTTAGATATTGTAGGGGGAGTAGTTGGGTCATTATGTGAGGCTCACCGGTCTATTACGAATTATGATGGAAATAGCCATCGAATAAATTTGTTGTTTGATATCAATAATAAGTATATATCAATTGATTCACAGTATACCCACCCGGAGTTGCGATTGCTGCTGAAACATCCAGGCTTGTTAAACCTTCGTCTTCCACTATGGTTGAACCCTGAAACCATTAATGTGAGCGGGTATGAGGGTAGTCTTATAAATTACGAAGGTTACTTACATTTGTCCAATTTGCCGGTTGGTGAACTCATTTCTGTAAAATTTGACATGCCAACCGAAGAAATAATACTTGAGCATAGGATGAGAAATATACGAACCCGAATTAAAGGAGATCAGGTGGCAAGTATGGAGAATTTCGGTACTGATTTAACCTTTTTCCGTCCCCTGGAATAGTTGAAGTTGGCTACCTGGAATAATTTTAATGGAAACTTGAACCATATCAGGCAATCGATTATGGTCTGTTTTGGGTCCGGCAATTTTTTACGGACTTAAATCTATGTATATAAGAACTTGAATAGAGGTGTTGATCTGTGGAGAAAGTTATAAATCTTAGTGTTGTGGATCAGTCTCCTATTCGTAAGGGAGGAACTGCGTCTGAATCTCTTTTGGAGACAGTGGAACTAGCCAAGGTTTGTGAAGCAGTAGGTTATTCACGTTATTGGGTTGCTGAACATCATAATTCAGGATCTTACACAGGTACCAGTCCTGAGGTCTTAATTGCTGAGATAGCTGCCAGGACTAGTAACATTCGAGTAGGCAGTGGCGGTGTGATGCTGTCTCACTACTCCTCTTTGAAAGTTGCCGAACAATTTTCTATACTTGAATCACTGCATCCAGGTCGCATAGATCTTGGGGTAGGAAGAGCTCCGGGTAGTGATCAGCGTACAGCAGCAGCTCTTGCGTACCCTAGACTGCAAGATGATGGTCAACAATTCCCTCAGCAAATAAAAGATCTGCTAGGATTCTTGTCTGGTAGTTTGGAGGATGGACATCCGTTTAGTAGTGTTAAGGCGCAGCCCGGTGATCCTCCAGAATCAACTCCAGAGGTATGGCTTCTAGGCTCTAGTGATTTTAGTGCTAGACTTGCCGCTCTGCTAGGTTTACCATTTGCGTTTGCTGATTTCTTTGGAGACCTTGGCCATGGACCAGCCGTTGCTGATTTGTATCGTAAGGAGTTTCGTCAATCTGAGTATTTGACTGAACCAAAACTAAATGTGGCTGTCCAAGTTCTTTGTGCACCAACAGAGGAAGAGGCTGAATATCTAGGCTCAAGCAGGAATCTAAATAAAGCTGGTACAGTAATGGGTTTGCAGCGTGGTCTTTTACCACCAGATGAGGCGATTGCTTATCCTATTTCTGATGACGCAAAAGTGTTTATGGAAAGATTTCGAAGGGGTTACGTGGACGGTTCACCAGAGCAAGTGCGTGATGGCTTGTTAGGGGTTTCTGAAAAATATGAAACGGATGACATTAGTGTAGTTACCAACGCGTACGCTCATTCTGCGCGAGTGCAGTCATATGAACTGATTGCTTCGGTGATGGGACTCAAATCAAATTTATAAAATAGACCATCTTATCGTTTATTCTAGATTTCACATGTCCTTCCGTGCCGAATAATGTACAAGCTTATATCGTGATCTGCCATGGTGGCCATAGACGTATTAAGCAGAGTTAAATATTGTGTTTTTTTCCTTGACACTATCTAACTGTGCAGGTATAGTTTGAAGTTGCGGTTTAGGCTAAGAGACGTCTTTCCAGCTTGCCGCTACGCACAATTAATGAAAGGTAGATCGATGCTTCATGCCTACTGCTAGTCAGTTAGTTCGCAAAGGTCGCAAGATGAAAGGGCGTAAGGACAAAGTTCCCGCCCTTAGATATTCCTTCAATTCAATTAAGAATAGGGGGAATCGTGACTCAGGTTCTCCTCAGAAGAGAGGGGTTTGTGTCCAAGTGCGAACACAAACTCCCAAGAAACCTAATTCTGCCTTGCGGAAGGTTGCTAGGGTCAGGTTAACAAACGGGATGGAGGTTACGGCGTATATTCCGGGAGAGGGACACAACCTTCAGGAGCACTCTGTAGTACTCATTCGAGGGGGTAGAGTTAAGGATTTGCCTGGAGTGCGATATCACGTCGTTAGGGGTGCAATGGATACCTCAGGTGTGGAAGATCGTACTAGAGGCCGAAGCAAATATGGAAGTAAGAAAAAGTAGATCTAAAATTTACAAATGTCACATCGTCCTGCATGGACGATGTGACATTTAGGAAAGTAGACATATGTCTAGGCGTCGCAGGCAACCTAAAAGAGACACCAAGCCCGATCCAAAATTTGGTACGGTAGAGCTGTCAGTTTTCATCAAGAAAGTTATGATTGGTGGTAAACTCACGACCGCTCAGAGGATCGTTTACGATGCTCTTGATATAGCTGAGGGTGAAGTGCATAGGCCTGGCATAGAGGTGTTTCAACAGGCTCTCAGGAACGTTATGCCAGTTCTTGAGGTCAAGTCACGTAGGGTTGGAGGTGCGACTTATCAAGTTCCTCAGGAAGTGAGGAGCGATAGGCAGGTAGCGTTGGCTATGAGGTGGTTGATATTGGAGGCGCGTAGTAGAAGTGGTAGGCCAATGTCGGATCGCTTGGCGCAGGAGTTATTAGAAGCGTCACGAGGTCAAGGTGCCGCAGTAAAAAGAAAGGAAGATTTGTATCGTATGGCTGAGGCCAATCGGGCATACGTGCATTATAGGTGGTGATGGGCTGTGTCCTCTTTACCTGCTTCAGGAATTTCGTCTAAAGTGGAATCTAAACCTAGCCTTGATATGGTTAGGAATATTGGTTTCATAGCTCATATAGATGCTGGTAAGACTACAGTTACTGAGCGCGTGCTTTTTTTCGCGGGGCGTATCTACAAAATTGGCGATGTTGATGATGGCAATACTGCTATGGATTGGATGCCCCAGGAGCGCGAGCGAGGAATAACGATTACTTCAGCAGCTACGACGTGTGAATGGGGCGACTATACTATAAATGTAATTGACACCCCTGGTCATGTAGACTTTACTGCTGAAGTGGAGCGCAGTCTTAGAGTACTGGATGGAGGAGTTGTTATATTAGATTCAGTGGCTGGTGTTCAGCCGCAATCCGAAACCGTTTGGCGCCAAGCAGATAGATATCAGGTGCCTAGGATATGCTTTGTTAACAAAATGGATAGAGTAGGGGCAGATTTCTATAAGACTATGGGTAGTATGACTGAAAGATTGAATGCGAGCCCTGTTGCTATACAGATTCCTATAGGGACCGAAGAGTCGTTTAGTGGTGTGTTGGATTTGGTGGAAGGTCGATCGTTGACTTTCCCTGAAGGGCCTCCGCAGCCGCCGGTTGAAGGTCCAATTCCTGAAGATATGATGGGGGATTTTGAAAAATACAGACAAATACTTACGGAGCGTGTCGTTGAGACTGATGATTCGCTCACCGAAAAATTCTTAGAGGGTGCAGAAATTTCTAAGGATGAAATTAAGGAAGGTTTACGGAGGGCAACCATAGATTACAAGCTTGTACCCGTTTTGTGCGGAAGTGCTCTAAATAACCGTGGGGTTCAGCCTCTTCTGGATGCAGTTTGTGACTATCTGCCATCCCCATCGGATGTTCCTCCGGCTGAAGGTACTGATCACAAAAGTGGTGAGACGGTTACAAGGTTACCTAGGCTGGATGAGCCGTTCTCGGCTTTGGTGTTCAAGGCTGTAGCTGATCCGTTCATAGGTCGGTTAGTATATTTCCGGGTTTACTCCGGAGAAATGCACAGTGGTTCTATGGTTTTCAATTCTACAACTGGTCGCAGGGAAAGATTAGGTAGAATTGTTCAAATGCATGCCCAGGAACGGCATGACATGGGCAAGGTTGTAGCAGGGCAGATAGCCGCGGCAGTTGGCATTAAAGATGCGTCTACGGGGGATACGATTTGTGATGAGTCTGATCCGGTTATTTTGGAAGCGATTACATTTCCTGAGCCAGTGATGTCTGAGGCCATAGAGCCAAAGACGCGTGCTGATCAAGAAAGATTATCGGATGCGTTAATAAAATTATCTCAAGAAGATCCCACATTCAAAGTTAAGCATGACGAAGAACTAGGGCAAACGATTATATCTGGTATGGGTGAACTGCACTTAGAGATAATACTGGATAGGCTTCGAAGAGAATTCAAAGTTGAAGGTAATGCTGGCAAACCTAAAGTGTCATTTAGGGAGGCAATTAGGAAAACTGCTAAGGCAGAGGGGCGTTTGGTTAGGCAGAGTGGGGGCCACGGTCAGTATGGTCATGTGTGGCTTGAGGTGGAGCCTTTGAATAGAGGTGACGGTTTTATATTTGAAGACCTCACTAAAGGAGGAGTGATTCCAAAGGAATACATTTCGTCAGTGGAGCGCGGTATCAAGGATGCGTTGGGGTCTGGCCCTATATCAGGGTTTCCAGTTGTAGATATAAAAGCCTCCGTAGTTGATGGGAGCTATCATGAAGTTGATTCATCGGAGATGGCTTTTCGTGTGGCGGCATCTATCGCGGCAAAAGCCGCCTTTACGAGGGCATCGCCTGTCCTGCTAGAGCCCGTTATGAGATTAGATATATTTACCCCTGGTGATTACTTAGGGGATGTTTTGGGTGACCTAGGTAGGCGTAGGGCCAATATACGTAATATTGAGGGTCATGGAAGTGTGCAAACTGTAGGTGCACGTATACCGCTAAGTGAGAGTTTTGGGTATGCTAATACGCTAAGATCTCTCACTCAAGGTAGGGCAAGTTACTCTATGGAATTTGGAAGCTATGAGGAGGCGCCACAGTCTATTGTGGCTGACTAAATGAGAATTGAGCTATGGTAACTAGACAGAAAATAAGAGTTATTTTGAAAGGTTTTGATCACAGAATCTTGGATTTGTGGGCTGGTCAGATAGTGGAGGCGGCTGAAAGAACCGGCGCCCAGGTGGCTGGTCCTGTTCCGCTACCCACTACTATTAAAAGGTTTTGTGTGTTGAGGTCTCCGCACGTATACAAAAACTCTAGAGAACACTTTGAATTGAGAACGCATAATCGCCTTATTGATATAGTAGAGCCTTCTACTAGGACAATTGATTCGCTCACTAGGCTGAATGTACCCGCAGGGGTGCACATATCTATGAAGCTCTGAGGGGCATAAATATTGAACTTGTTAGAATCCTAATTTACTTGGTGTGAGGAAAATATTAAAACATGTCGGTGCAGGCTTTAATAGGGAAAAAAATAGGGACCACTGAAATATTTCATGAAGGCGGTGAAGTAGTAGCCGTGACTGCTGTCAAATTGGGTCCATGTTTCGTGTCTCAAGTCAAAACTAATGATGTTGATGGTTATGACAGTGTTCAGCTTGGTTTCGAAGAAGTTTCCAGTCTTAATAATCCCTTGTCTGGCCATTTGGGTAAATCCGGGAAACTTTTTAGATACCTAAGAGAAGTTCAAGAAGAAGAGGTGGGTGCTACAAAGGTGGGGCAGGAGTTCGATGTTAGTATTTTTTCTGAAGGGGATTTAGTTAATGCTACCGGTTTTTCCAAGGGTAAAGGGTTTGCGGGTGGGGTTAAAAGGCATGGTTTTAGAGGTGGTCCGAAAACCCATGGCCAATCTGATAGGCATAGAGCGCCTGGCTCTATTGGTGCTGGTAGTACACCTGGTCGGGTGATTAAGGGTCTTAAGATGGCAGGTCATCTAGGTGATTCTCGAGTCACAGTTAGAAATTTAGAAGTGGTTCGTTCTGATTCTGAGAAGCATGTTTTATTCGTAAAAGGGTCCGTTCCGGGGTCACGAAATTCACTGGTTTTGATTTCAAAGACTAATGGTAAAGGGCATTCTGGATGAAGGTTTTAGCTAAAAATATTCAAGGCGGCGATGCAGCTGTTATTCAGGTGCGTGATGACGTGTTTGGTGTCCCAATGAACGTAGCGCTGGTCCACCAAGTTGCGGTTGGGCAGAGGGCGAATGCTAGGCAAGGAACATCTAGCTCGCAGCGTAGGTCTGACGTGACAGTTTCGGGACGTAAGCCGTTTACTCAAAAGCATACTGGTAGAGCTCGTCAAGGTTCTGGTGGTGCGCCAAACCTTAGGGGAGGTGGTGTAGCTTTTGGTCCAAGGCCCAGAGATTATTCTCAAAGAACTCCTAAGAAAATGCGTAGAGCAGCTATAAAATCTCTTTTGTCGCAGAAAGTTAGAGACCAGGAGTTAATAATTCTAGATGATTTGAAAATAGATAATCCTAAAACGTCAGATATAGTTCGTAGTTTAAGTGCGTTGGGAGTTTCTGGTTCGGTGCTTCTGCTTGCTGATGGAGTAGAGGATTCAGTCATTAGAGCTTCCCGGAATGTATCTAGGTTGAAATTGTCTCCTGCTTCACTTTTGAATACCATTGACTTGTTAGACCATACTTTTGTGGTTGCAACGGAGCAATCTTTGAGGAAAATCGAAGAGCTTTGGGGGAGTGGTGCACTAGAGAACGGAATTGAGGCTCTTGTTTCGAAAGGGGAAGGGTAAGTCAGCGGTATGTTAGATATTTTAAGAAGGCCACTCGTAACAGAAAAGAGCACGTCTTTACAGGAAGATGGAAGGTATGTCTTTGAGGTATCTACGAGTGCCACAAAGCATCAAATTAAAGGTGCTGTAGAGGCCGCATTTGATGTGAAAGTTGTCAAAGTCAACACTATGAATGTTAAGGGAAAGCCGAAGCGTTATGGTCCGAAGGTTGTAAGTAAAAAGTCTTGGAAGAAGGCAATAGTTACTTTGGCCTCTGGTGATAATATTACTATATTCGAGGGTGTCTAGATGCCGTTAAGAATAGCTAAACCTACAACTCCAGGTCGACGTGGTGCGGTTCTTCAGACTTCTGAGGAAATAACCAGACGTGAGCCTAAAAAGTCGCTGTTGTTGCCGTTGAGGAAAAAGGGTGGTCGTAACAACAAGGGGCGTTTAACGGTTCGTCATAGAGGAGGGGGCCACAAGCGAAGGATTCGAATAATTGACTATAAGCGTGACAAGTTCGGTGTGCCTGGGGAGGTTGATTCCATAGAATATGACCCGAACCGCTCTGCGAGGGTCGCTTTGATCAAATATAGGGATGGGGATTGGAGATATATCATTGCTCCCAATGACCTAGAGGTCGGTGATTTAATTGAGTCTGGTGAAAATGCTGATGTTAAGGTCGGTAATGCTCTGCCGTTAAGGGTGATGCCAACGGGTACTCAAGTTCACAATATAGAAATTAAAGTTGGTCGCGGAGCCCAAATGGTACGTAGTGCTGGTGGTTCTGCGCAGGTTTTGGCTAAAGAGGATAGGTATAGTTTAATCAGATTGCCATCTGGTGAGGTGCGTAGAGTACTGAGTGAATGCATGGCGACGGTAGGCCAAGTAGGTAAACAAGATCACAAAAATGCCAAGTTAGGTAAGGCGGGTAGACGCAGAAATATGGGTTGGAGGCCCCAAGTACGTGGTGTAGCTATGGATCCTTCCTCACATCCTCATGGGGGTGGCGAGGGTAAATCTCCTATAGGTATGCCGGGTCCTAAAACACCTTGGGGAAAACCAGCTCTTGGTTACAGGACGAGGCGTAATAAATCTACAGACCGTATGGTTTCTTCGAGTAGGAAAAAACGTTAATGTGTTTAAGGAAATGCTTTATTAGGTGATTCGGGGGAGGATAATGTCTAGGTCAATTAAAAAGGGTCCGTATGTTGACGCTAAGCTTGCTAAGAAAGTTGAGGCGGCAGTAAGGAGTAATAGTAAGTCGGTTATTCGGACTTGGGCAAGGGCTTCAATGATAATGCCAGATATGCTTGGTTTGACTATTGAAGTTCATGATGGCCGGAGGCACATACCCTTATTTATTACTGAAAACATGGTTGGTCACAGGCTCGGTGAGTTTGCACCAACTAGAACATTTAGGGGACATTCGACAAGGTCGGAGCAAACTACTTCTGTAAGTTGAATTAGGAGATAATTGGTGCCAATAAGTGCGACTTCAAAGGACACGGGAGTGTCTGTAAGAAAAGTTAAACCGATAGCTGATTTGATCAGAGGTAAATCAGTGCGAGATGCATTGGAAGTTTTGGATTTTTTCCCATCTCCTGTGGCTGCTCTTGTGGCCAAAGTGGTTCGTTCGGCTACCGCAAATGCTGAAAATGAAATGATGTTCAGTGCTTCAGACCTAAAGGTAGTTGGGGTTTGGGCAAACGAGGGGACTAGTTTAAAGAGATTCCGCGCTCGAGCTCGAGGTAGGTTTGGCAAAGTTCTGCGGAGGAATAGTCACGTGACTGTAGTATTGGATCAGGAGGCCAAAGACCTTGGGGAATAAAACTCATCCGATAGGATTCCGTTTAGGGATTGTAAAAGATTGGCAAACTAAGTGGTTTGCACAGAAGCCAAGTGATTATAGGAGATTGGTTATTGGGGATATGGCCGTAAGGGAATATGTCTATAGTAACAATGAGGATGCCGGTATATCCAGAGTTGATATAGAACGAGGTACTAACGAAGTTGCGGTGACGATACACACCGCTAGGCCAGGTATAGTAATTGGTAGAGGTGGTACGAAAGTTGAAGAGCTTCGCAAGGGGATAGAAGAGATATGTGATCAGAAATCCCGTTTGAATGTTCAGGAAATTCGCCAGCCGGATCTAGATGCGTGTCTTGTAGCAACCAATATCGCTGATCAGCTAGTGAGACGCATCGCCTACAGGCGCGCTATAAGGCAGGCGGTTACTAGGACGATGCAGGCCGGAGCTCAAGGGGTTAAGGTGATTATTTCAGGTCGCTTGGGTGGCGCGGATATAGCGCGTACCGAGAAGGCTATGGAAGGTAGGGTTCCACTTCATACTTTGAGGGCTGACGTTGACTTTAGAGTCGCTGAGGCCGCTACCGATTTTGGAAGAATTGGTGTAAAGGTATGGATATATAAGGGGGATATTTTGCCGGCCGCTAAAGATATAGCAATCGATGAACAGATAGATCCCATAGAAGTAACCGTAAAACCGGAGCAAAGGACGGATATAGATGCTGCAACCGAAGAGGGTGAAGTATCGCAATAAACATAGAGGTCGTCGTAAGGGAGTTTCAAACTCAGGATCGACGCTAAATTTCGGCCAGTTTGGTTTAAAGGCCGTAGAACCTGCTTGGGTGAGTTCGCGCCAAATTGAGGCTGCTAGGCGGGTGATAACTCGGTATGCTAGGAGGGGTGGAAGGATGTGGATTAGGATCTTTCCTGATAAGTCAGTTACTGCTCGTGCAG
Source organism: uncultured Chloroflexota bacterium (assembly GCA_913051545.1). GTDB lineage: Bacteria > Chloroflexota > Dehalococcoidia > Lucifugimonadales > CAJXCD01 > CAJXCD01. The sequence continues at coordinate 1,002 of CAJXCD010000022.1, read as the reverse complement.
CAGAAACTCGAATGGGTAAGGGCAAGGGTGCTGTTGACCACTGGGTGGCAGTAGTCAAGCCTGGACGCATAATATTCGAGATGGCAGGAGTATCTGAGGAAGATGCTAAGGAGGCGCTTCGTTTAGCTTCGGACAAGTTGCCTTTGGCTACGAAAATAGTAGGCCAGAATTAGAGCTAATCTATAAGGTGGGTTTGGGTTGGATATGGAAATAGATGATTTAAGAGCCAAGACGGATGATGAGTTGCAAGAAGAGTTGACGGAGTCTTCTAGGGAGGCTATGAACCTCAGGTTCCGTGTTGCTACAATGCAGCTATCAGATGTCAGCTCTATGAGTAGGGTTCGTAAGCGTGTTGCTAGAATCAAGACGATTTTGAGGGAAAGGGAATTATCTAGGGGTAGCCGATGAGTTTTGAAAGGCGAAAAATCAGGACTGGACGTGTAGTAGGCGACAAAATGGATAAAACCGTTGTTGTTGTTGTTGAGTGGCGTAGACGGCATCCTTTATATGGCAAATCTATGCGCCGGATGACCAAGTTCAATGTTCATGATGGGGCCAATGAGTCTATGGTGGGGGATATAGTAGAAATAGTCGAATCCAGGCCGTTTTCGAAGAGCAAGAGATGGCAGTTAAAAAAGATCATTAGCCGTGTCGACATAGAAGAAGTACAGCCTAAAGATATAATTGTGGATCCAAGTGTTGTGCCGTCAAGGGCACAACGTCGCCTTGAAAGCACAACCTTAGAGGCAGAAGTCAGTGCAGGGGCAGAAGTCAGTGCAGGGGCAGAAGTCGGCGCAGAGGCCGAAGTCGGCGCAGAGGCCGAAGTCAGCGCAGAGGCCGAAGTCAGCGCAGAGGCAGAAGTCAGCGCAGAGGCCGAAGTCAGCGCAGAGGCAGAAGTCAGCGCAGAGGCAGAAGTCAGCGCAGAGGCAGAAGTCAGCGCAGAGGCCGAAGGAGATGAAGATAAGCCCAAGCCTCGACGTCGAAAATCTGCCAAGACTGAAG
>CAJXCD010000021.1 GCA_913051545.1 uncultured Chloroflexota bacterium | reverse complement strand
TGTATTGCCTGATTATTTGAAGCCGCTTAGTTTATCAGAACAACCTGCGTCTGAGGGGTAGTTGTAACTTCCGGACCATCTTCAGAAAGATAAACGTCAATTTCAGATCGCACACCAAATTTTGGGAGGTATATACCAGGCTCAATAGTAATTGCAATACCTGGAATCAATGGTCTGGTATCAGTGGTTTCCCAATTGTCCAGGTTAACTGCATTTCCGTGAGCGTCGTGACCCAAACTGTGTCCTAACCTATGTCTGAAAAATTCCCCGTATCCAGATTGAGATATGTAGTCTCTAGCTACCTTATCTACTTCCCAACCTGCTATAGCCGTATTAAGCTTGAATGCTGTATCTATAGATGAAAGTGCCTTATCTCGTGCGCCAACAACTATTTTGAAGATTTTCAGATAAGGATCAGGAATGTCGTCACCAACGAATCCAGTCCATGTAATATCTGCAAACATGGTGTCATTACCAGAGACACGAGCCCATAAATCAATAAGGATCCAATCCCCTATTCGTACCGTTTTTGAGTTTTCAATAGTTGGATGAAAATGTGGGTCCGAACTATGTTCATTTATTGCTACGACAGGCCCATCTGGCATCAGTAAACTTTTTTCGTCAGCCTTATACAAAATATAATCTGATATCTCATGCTCTTTGATAGACAACGGTAAATTATCTGCTATATGAGTGAATGTGTCGTGTACAATCGAAGTAAGACTTTCAGCTGCTTCTCTATGAGATTGTAATTGCTGAATTGTCCACCTCTGAGTGGCATATTGAATGATGTTCCCGGAAGGAATTATCTCTACACCAAATTGTTTAACTAGTTCAATTGTTCCAGCGTCTACTTTAGAAACTCTCGGCAACAAATTAGATGGAGAATATTCCATTAGGATCCGATTCTGGTCAGACAGTATAGTGGATAAACTTTCGATCATCTCTTCACGGTTAATAAAACTAATAAGTTTGATATCCAATGAGGAAAAGCGACCTTTATCCACATAACTCGTCAGCAGTATAGGTTCAGAATTTTTAGGGATCCATAACCAACATGGTCTTGTAACATTTGATATCTGCCCAACAGTCTCCCAAAATATGGGATTTATTTTCTGGTAATCATAGAGTAACCATCCGTCATCGCCATGTGTATTAAGGTACTCTTGTGCATTTTTTAGGACATTAACGAAATCGATTTTCGTGACCTTTCCATCATAAATCTTAGTCTATTCTGATTATGGATTTAGCAATTCAGGTCAGCGTACATTTGCCTCCCTGAGGTGTCAATATGGGAATAGAGTGAAGTGGATCCAAATTTTATGTCTGTTAGAATGGCGGATATGTTTATTCGACAGGACATAATAATTGAGTAGTAAATTCGGTAATAAAGTCATGACTGCAAATGAAGCAGTAAAACAGTTTGTTGCCAAAGACTCAGTCGTTGGCATAGGTGGTCAAACTACAGGACGGTCAAGCATGGTCTTAGCTCATGAGATTGTCCGACAGGGAATTAGTAACCTCACGCTTGTTGGGTGCAGTATGTCAGTGTCCATGGACTTAATTGTTGGTGCCGGTCTCGCTAATAAAACAGAATGTGGGACAGGAAATGTCGAGATGTTCGGTACGACATTCGCTTGGCGCCGCGCGATTGAACAGGGCAAATTAGTCTCAAAAGACTATAGTCATCTTTCAATGGGCCTTCGTTTTCTTGCAGGATCTTTAGGAATTCCATTTATTCCAATAAAAAGCATGCTTGGAACAGATTTATTGGAGCAACGTTCTGAAAAAGAATCGAAAGACATTGTAATTTCTGAGGATCCTTGGAATCCAAATACTCCTGTTGTGTTACTAAAAGCATTAAGTCCTGATGTGTCGATAATACATGCTCAACTATCTGATGAAACTGGAAATGTTGTTATTGAGGGGTTTACTACCCACGATGTAGAGATGGCTAAAGCCTCAAAAAGGGTAATTATTAGCTGCGAAAAAATAATTGCATCAGATGAGATACGAAGAAGGTCAGATCGAACAACGATACCTTATCTGTATGTAGATGCAGTTATCGAACAACCATGGGGAGCATATCCAACATCCTGTTATAGATATTACGAACATGATTCTGCCCATTTCAGACACTATCAGAGCTGTGCTAAAGACGGAGGCAATAAATATGAGGAATATCTTAACCTATATATACGCGGAACTAGAGATTTCAATGAGTTCCTCAGCAAGGCATCCAATGCAAAAGATCTAATAAATTTGCAAAAATCGATGCAGGAATTAGTTTGAATTGCCGATCTTATATTCACAACCGTCTCGGGAGAATTGCTGTTGAATCTCTTCACACTCGATGAACTAATGGTAATTGAGGCATCACGTTATATAACTAATGGAGATGTTGTAATGGTCGGAACTGGATTGCCAATGGTAGCCAGTTTGTTGGCACTTAAAAGCCATGCACCCGACATGTGTTATGTAGTGGAAACAGGCCCTGTCGCGCCAGACGTAATTCCGACACCTACCTCAGTAGCTGATGCGAGAGTAATGCATAGATCAGTAACAAATGGGTCTCTTATAGGTGCCTTGGGCGGAATACTTCACAGAGGGCTAGCTGATGTCGGATTCATAGGTGGGGCTCAAATAGACCAATTCGCAAATGTTAATTCTACCGTAATTGGAAACTATTCAAATCCTAAAGTCAGGCTTCCAGGTAGTGGTGGTGCAAATGACATCGCGTCCCATGCTAAAAAGATACTAATCATTACTCGTCATGAGCTTCGCCGTTTCCCACTTTATTGCGATTACATAACTAGTCCTGGTTATATTGATGGTCCTGAAGGCAGGAAAAATGCAGGTATCCCCGTCCCCTACCCTGACATACACGTTGTGACTAATCTGTCAGTGATGTCTATAAATAAAACTTCCGGAAAACTTACTCTCAGTAAGCTAATGCCTGGCATATCTAAAGAAACCGTACTTTCGAATACATCCTTTAACCCCGACTCTGGAATCCCCCTTCAAGAAGTCGCACCCGCCTCTGAACAGGAATTGAAGACTTTAAGAGATGAAGTAGATCCTAAAGGTATTTATATCAAAAGAGTCTGATATTCAAATAGATTTTGTCTCAAATAATCGTGATTAGAAAGGTAGATTATCGGTTCTGTATACTATCCCTATAATCCGTACAATCGATGTGCGTCTAAATAATCATTTGGGGTATTTATATCAACACGAACAGTTGGATCGTCACAAATGAATTTAGAGATCTGATCGTTGTGTGAGATAAATACTTGTCTTACCCCTTGGTATTCTTCTGTTACCATCAACAATTCATCCTTCAATTGAGAAGAGAAAATTACGGGATGTCCACCTCTTCCTTTATATTCAGGGCAGGTGATTAATAACCCTTTATCCATGTGGAAATCTACTATTTTAGAAACTAGATCAGGAGAACGAGGTTGATCTACACCGAGTAAAAGAATCGCCTTCGAATTCAAGGAGACATATTCCGCACCTAAACGTACTGATGTACTTCTACCAAGTTTGTAATCAGGATTGTAAACGCAATGAACCCCTTCTCCATAAACTAGTGGTTCCACAGAATCCCTTTCGTGTCCCAAAACAACTACAATCTCCTTTAACCCCACTTTAATCAAAGTAGATATCTGATGCTCGATAAGAGAGACACCTTTCCAATCCAACATGGGTTTAGGTGTTCCCATCCTAGTAGATTCCCCAGCCGCAGTTAGAATTGCTGAAATTTTCGCCATAATATATTGGTTGTTTTGCTACTTAAGAAATGCGTCCATATCAGGTATGTGTCTAAAAACGTCATATTACGTATGAGTTATAGGAAAAATCAATTAACTACTGGTTCTGGTTCCTTTATCTTACTCAAAATTCTATTTATATGATTTTCTTCTAACTTCATAGGTGATCCTGTACCACCAAGTCGGAACATCAATACCTCTGCTAATATACTAATTGCTATTTCTTCCGGTGTTCTCGCATTTATATCAAGACCAATGGGCGATCGTATCTCCTTGACACGTTCTGGAGAAATACCATTTTTCAAAAGATCTTCGTATATCAGAATCGTCTTCCGTTTACTTCCTAATAAACCTACGTAAAGAGCGGAGGTGTTCGCAGCAGCGGAGAGGGCAACATTATCGAATCGATGTCCTCTGGTTGCTATTATGATAAAAGAATTAGCGTTTACTGGAAACTTTTCAAGAACCACCTCAGGTTTCCCTGTAAGTACGATATCTGCTTCAGGAAATCTTTTTGCATTTGCAAATTCCTCTCGGTCATCGCTCACAAATATCCTGAATCCTAGCGATTTTGCTTGATTCGATATCGCCTTTGATACATGCCCTGCACCACACAATATCAATTGAGGGGGAGTTGTATATCCTTCTATAAAATACTCCGTACCATCTTTAGATTTCACAAATTCATTCATTCCATGGAGCATGACAGACTTAGCTTTAGATATTGCTTCATCATCTAAACTGGACAAACCTAACGAACCGTCCGTGGTACCATCCTGTCTAATTAGCAACTTTGTGCCCAGTGCGGTATCAGAATCTCCTAAAGGTTTTATTAAGGTAGCCACAGCCACAGATTGACCCCCTGCATACGCATTCTCTATTTCCTGCACATAAGGAAGGTACCCTTCCGGGGTGTAAACTGGATCAATCAGAAAATACATCGTCCCACCACAAACAAGACCATCCTGAGCTGCTATATCTTCATTCAATTCGTAGGATCTGAATTGAGTAGTTCCCTTCCTTTTCATCAATTCCTTAGCGGCGAACCATATGTCCCCCTCTACACACCCTCCTCCCAAGGTACCTACACCGCTCCCATCATTTCGTACCAGAAGTTTAGCTCCTGGTTTTTGAGGAGTAGACCCTTTAGTCCGAACAACTGTAGCTAAAACAACTTGTTTATGACTATTAAGTTCTTTAATAGCTTCTCGAAATACTTCTTGCATAAAACCTCATAACGAAACAAGTTAGAATAAAAGGGTAACAATTACCCTTGATGCTTACCACCTAAAAATCAGTGAATACGTATAATTGTTAGTTGACCTATTCCCCTACCATCCTCTTATGTGTCTCCAATGGAGACTCGGTTGCCGCTCTAACAGTATATTCACTGAGGCTAATTTTGGGCAAAAGTTCCGCGGTTGCTCGCACAAAACCCTCTGCATAACCCGTGCCGGTAGCCCATCCTGCTGCACCAGCCGCTATTTCAATACGCTTTCGAGAAAAGGCTTCATAATGTCCTTGGCTTTTAAACATATTCTCTGCTTCAACTCTCTGCTCAAACCAGTCAGTAATATCGACTGAAAAGTCCCAATCTCGCCGGTTAAAATATACCCCAGGGTAAAATTGGGCCTGAGGCGGTATTCTATGTGGAGGTACCTTCGAACCAGGTCTAGGCGAGGCAGCCAAATATAATGCATCTGCTACTGCATAGGCGGTTTGAACATGGTCATCTATATCAGACGCAGACGTTAATCCGTGAGGGCCTGTATCATTTATATAAGGTGACTGTGTTATAAGTACATCGGGACGTATTTCGAGTACGATTTCAGCTAACTGTTCAATAATATCCCTGTTCTCGGATTTCTTAAACGGCTCATTGCCACTTAGAATTCTGATGTCAGTTATGCCAAAAATCGACGCTGCATCTCTAAGTTCTGATGCTTTTTGTTCCTCATAGTTATCAGCTGCTTGATTAATGATATCTAAATTTTGTTCTTCTTTAGGTTTACGTAGTTCGTCTTCGAGTTCCTCATTGTGAATAAAAGCCCCACCAGTAACTGTAACTAAAGTTACTTCGTCTCCCAATGAGGTATGAATACCCAATGTGCCCGCACAGTGTGTGAAATCATGAGGGTGTGCTTTCACTACCAGAAATTTTAGTTTCGATGTGGCCATGTATATGTCTCCCTTGTATTCAGGTATGGTTTTGTGACGATTCTAGACTCTACCCTTAATTTGGTCAATGACTAGATTCCCACCTTCTCATCTAATAGCCAATTTAGTGTGATTATTTTGTGGAAATACAAATCGTGTCACTTGTTACTGTAGAATGTATGAATCGTGACGATCTTTTCCTTTATTTATATTAGAATGAAATCATCAGACTATTAATAGGATTTTTATGGCTAATCCAAATTTGATGTTTTACACAGATGCTCGCCACCCTCTCGTATATATGTATGAGCCACCAATGTATAAGGAAGAATTTGAATCGACAGTAGACGAACTAGTTGGCACACCAATCGAAGCATTAATGTTTTGCCTCGGAGATGGCAGGACAATGCAACATGACACCAAGGTAGGTGAGATATGGGGCCGTAATGTAGAGATGTGGAAACACCATATATTTAAAAGGGCTTACGACAACGTCGAAAGCCTAATGGATGCCGGATTTGATCCTCTTTCGATAGCATGCAATCGAGCCCGCGAGAAAAACATTTTGTTTTATCCTACGCTACTTTTACAATTAGAAAGTGGTGTACGTGACGGGCCAGGTTACGACGTCAGAAGTTCCGATTTTCGTTTAAATAACAAACATTTTGATATAGGAGCCAGAGGGGATCTCAAATCAGATTTTCCTGGAAATAATTGTGCTGACTTTAAGCATCTAGAAGTTCGCAACGAAAGATTGGATATTGTTAATGAAGTTTCATCTAATTATCAAATAGATGGCTTCGAGCTTCAATTCAATTTCTGGCCCTATTATTTTCACCCAGTCGAAGTTGATGTAAATACAGATTTGATGACAGATTTTGTCAGGAATGTCCACAAAATTCTGAAGAAGGCCTCCATTCAACGAGAATTAGTTATTACAATCCCTGCCAATCTTAAAGATTGTCTTTCCATAGGATTAGATGTGTTGGAATGGGTACGCGAAGGTATCGTAGACGTCATAGTAGCGCAGCCAATTAAGCGTCCCGATGTTATAGATCCTAACGCATCCTATATTGTGTATGATCCTAGTTATTTGAATGATATTAAAGAACTTTCCGAGTCTGTTAAATATACGAATACAAGAGTCCATGCCACCTTAGCAGGAACACTCGACTCTGATCGAAACGGACATGCCCCTATTGATATGATACGCGCAGCGGCATGTTCTATATGGGATCAGGGTGTAGATGGTCTATATATAGACTGGTTTGCGTCATGGCCATACGACTCATCTTTTTACAAAAAAGTCAGGGAAATTGTACACCCAGACATCATGGCATCGAAAGATAAATTTTACCATGTGCCTACTGGTACTCGAAGTGATACTGAAGGCAAACTAACTTGCCAATTGCCAATTAATTTAGTTTCCAAAGTTCCTGTGAAGGTAAACATATATATTTCTGATGACCTTGTTTACTGGGACAGTGTTAATCGATTACATGATGTTATTTTAAGGATTAGGATCACAGGTGCTACGGAAAATGATTCGTTTATCTTCAAACTTAATGGAACTACTTTACCGAAAACATCTATGAGGATTATCAACCAGATGTATGGAATGGATTCACCCCGATACAGGATTTTCGGACAGTGGTATGTCTTTCATCTAGACAAAACATATTTTCCTGTAAAAGGGGTTAATTCTGTAGGAGTTATTTTAGAAAACAGAGATGCTGAATCAGAGGTGCAATTAACCCTTAGAGATATAGAAATCGACACGAAATATCTTTTCGGAGCGTCTTTTGGCAAAGGGTTTATTGATCCTGACCTCGGTCCTTATACATATGAAATAACCTAATTGACACGATCTGAAAATATGTAATTGACGATAAATCCAAATATATGGGAGACCAACTAAAGTGGAAGATGGAATAGTAGTTTCTGAATCAGTTGAAAGAGATTTTTGTGAATCGGCCCTTCAGATCAAAATATCAGATTCTGATGCCGCATTGATAGCCGATACCCTTGTGGAATCTGACCTTAGAGGCGTTTATTCACATGGTATTCAGATTATGCCCAGATATATAAGGGGGCTGTCTGATGGGATAAATCCACGACCAACAATCACTAAGATTGTTGATGCGGGTGCCTTAGTAACTCTTGATGGTGGTGGTGGTATGGGGCAAATAGTTTCGTTCGAGGGAATGAATATTGCTATTGAAAGAGCAAGAGTTCATGGAATAGGATCCGTTACCGTTCGGAATTCTAACCATATGGGTGCATTATCGTACTATGGGGCAATGGCAGCAAAGGAAGGGATGATAGGAATGTGTTTCAGTAACGCCCCAGCTATCATGGCTCCTTGGGGTGGCATCACTGAAACCTTGGGGAATAATCCTGCGTGTTTTTCAGTTCCTGCAGGAAAGTCATATCCCATAATTTTGGATATGGCGGTAAGTACAGCAGCTCGTAATAAGGTACGAGTCGCTGCCGCGAAAGGCGAGAAATTGCCTGCTGGGTGGGCATTAGATAAGGAAGGACACCCTACTACTGATCCAGACGTAGCACTTGCCGGCTTATTAGCTCCTATGGCGCAGGCCAAAGGCTTTGGTCTAGCCGTAGTTATAGAATCATTAACCAGCATATTAGGGGGAGGCCTAATAGGGAAAGATGTACCGAGAGATACCCTGTTTTCAATAGATGTATTTAAACCCGTACATGTAAGTCATTATTTCCAAGCCATCGATGTGAGTAAATTAATGGACTTGGATGAATTTAAATCAAGAGTAGACGAATTGTCTGATCAGGTGCATGAGACAGAGATGGCATCGAATACAGATGCGGTGTATATGCCAGGTGAAATTGAATTCCTTACGAAAGAGGATCGCAAGAAGAATGGAATTCCTATATCTTCAGCCGTCCTAAGTACTTTGGACCGGATTGCTGACGAGATTGGGATTTCAAAATTGCCTAGATAGGTTATTTATAGGTGCTATCGACATGAATGTTTATGAATGTGCGAAGACTAAAATGGCGGTCAGGAATTTTAAGAAAGATAGCTTGCCTGATTCACTTATACTTCGAATTCTTGAAGCAGGTAGATATGCGCCAAGTTCAGATAATTACCAACCTTGGCACTTTCTAGTCATAAAAGATACATCAGTTTTACAGAATGCAGTGAAAATTGGTGGTATACGCCCCTTTGTTGCTGAAGCTCCCATTGGAATAGCTATAATTATGGAAAACTACGACAGACCTCTATTAGACGCAGGACGTGCATTACAACAAATGCAATTGGTCGCCTGGTCTGACGGCATAGGATCTTGTTTCGTGGGCATCCCACCAGATAACATCCCTTCGTTAAAAGAATTCCTACGCATCCCTGAGGAGTTCGAGTTAATTTCAATAATGCCTTTCGGATTCCCAAAGAGCAATATGAAAATCCGTTCAAAGCGTCGCAAGCCATTATCTAAAATTACTCACTCAGATTTCTTTGACAATGAATATGAAACGCATTATTAATCCATGAACAACCATCGAATTTGATGTCACCGAGTTATATCAAATCTCGAGATATATCTACCAACAAATGGGTCGTATTAACGATCGTTTCATTGGGTACGATTTTGACCACCTTGGACGGAGGTATGGTACAGGTTGGATACCCGGCGTTGGCGAAAGCATTCAATTTGGATCCATCGGATATCTTGTGGGTTACAGTTAGTTTTTGGATTACCAGTGTCGGGTTGATGTTAACCCTGGGATGGATTGGCGATGTTGCTGGACGAAAGAACATGTTCGTCTTAGGCTTCCTAATATTTTCAATCGCCTTGATATCTGCATCTTTATCTCAGTATTTCTGGCAGTTGATTGTCTCCCGTATATTACAAGGGGTTGGTTCAGCGCTTCTTTTGTCAAATCTAAATGCACTTATTACCACCGCATTTCCAGAAGAGGAAAGAGGGACAGCTATCGGTATTTCGGGAGGCGTAGTTGGAGTAGGGTTAACTGTTGGTCCCCTAGCTGCCGGTATGTTATTAGATATGTTCGATTGGAGAGTGATGATGTATTCGAAGGTTCCTATAGGAGTACTGGGAGCCATACTGGGATGGTATTACCTACGAAAAGACACAGTCATACGTCGAAAATATAGAATTGATCTTCTTGGGGCCTTAGCACTATTTGGCAGTATGGCAACGTTCCTAATATTTATTAACAAAGGTGGCAAAGACGGATTTAATACTTCAATCCCATTGATTATGGTTCCGTTGTGTATAATATTTTTAACGTTATATATACGCTCTGAATTTCGGTCTTTACGTCCAATATTTGAACTTCAATTGTTCAATAATTCCTATTATTCTATCGGCGTTCTTCTTCATTTTTGTCACTACCTTGCACATGGCGGTTTAGTGTTGATAGGACCTTTTTACATGATCAATTCATTAGGATACTCATATGCCACAACCGGATTTGTAATAGCCTGTTTCTACCTCACTAGGTCATTTTTGGCACCGATTGCAGGAAAATTATCTGATCATTTCAGCCCATTCCTATTTACTATGATGGGAAATTTATTGTTAGGAACAGGGATTATTTGGATAAGTTTCCTCGACCTCAATACCTCACCATTCAAGTTTGCTATAGCAATGTCCGTCGCCAGTAGCGGTGTTGCATTAGTAGAACCTGTCCTTACTTCGGTAATTATGGGATCCGTACCAAAAGATAGAATCGGTACAGCATCAGCTGTAATCGGTGCCGGAAGACAATTAGCTTTCGCGGTCGGAATAGCAATAGCAGGAGCTGTATTCTCAACCACTCAGCGAATGCATCTTAATTCCTACATCGTAGAAGGCAGAGAAAGCATTACTACCGTGACAGAAGCCTCAACTATCGGATTTAGATATTCTGTAATCGCAGGATCTATCTTCGCATTTATTGCGGTCATATTGTCTATTAGATTATCAGGATATACTTCTCATGCATCTAAACGAATAGGGAATTAATCCTGAACTATAATATTAAAGGCAATAGGACTAAGGACTAAAAATATTGCGTCCACTGCAACTAGAAAAGGTATCCACTTTAAGGCTGCGCTGAATTCCCCACCCCCAATGATTATTATCGATGACTCCACCGCAGCAATTATCACAGGTATAACTACGGGCAAAAATAGTAGTGGTAACATAACTTCCTTGCTACGTGTGTTCACTGCCATCGCCGAAAAAAGAGTTCCTAAAGTAGCTATACCAATCGTAGCCAAAGCAAGGTAAGGCAAAAGTAGCAAAACATCAAATGTAATATTGAACAGAACAACGAAAATTGGTAAACAAATTAGTTCTACAGTTATCATCATAAACAGATTTGTCAGGACTTTACCCCAGAAAATCTGCTCCCTACTCATAGGGGACAAAAGCAGGGCCAAAAGGCTTTTCCCCTGATTTTCTATAGTGAACGAACGCCCAAAGCCAAGAATGCCCCCAAAGACGAACGCGATCCATAGGATACCCGGAGCAACTAATCCAATTATCTGCGGAGTTGGGTCTATAGCAAAATTGAAAATCACCATCACTAAAAGAGAAAATACCAAGACCGTAGACACCAAATCTTTCGTCCTAGTTTCTAATAAAACATCCTTCCAAAATATAGCAAATATTGGTCCGAAGATTTTTTTCATGGTACATCACGCGTACATGTGGAATAGACTTGTCTCAGGCTTTCATAATTTGCAGAATTATCAATATCTTCTTCGTGCTTAATAATACCCCTGGACATAATTGCGATTCTATTGCTAAGATCGATTGCCCTCTGGATGTTATGTGTTGTAATTAAAACCGAATGATGTGTACGAGAATAATCAAGGATAATAGAATCCAATATATCAAGAGACTCCTGATCTAAACCACTATCAGGTTCATCCATTAACAGTATTTTGGGTTCATGCAATAATGCCCTTGCTATACTAAATCTCTTTTGTAGCCCATGCGAAAGTGCCCCGACTTTGACATGTAGTAACTCCGTTAAATGCATCTTGCTTGTAACATTATTTATCCGTTCTTCGATTCTGTCCAAGCCAAAAATACGGGCAGCGAATTGTAAATTTTCGAATCCGGTTAGACCCTCGTAAAGGAGTGTGTCATGTGTGACTACACCTATAAGTCTACGGATATTATTGTTGGCTTTTGATATGTCCATACCCGCTATATTAGAAATGCCACTATCCGGCCGAGTAATCCCAGAAATAATCTTGATCAAGGTACTCTTTCCTGAACCGTTAGGACCTATAACAGAAAGAGTATCCCCCCAAACGAGTTTTATAGAAACATCCTTGACTGCAATATTGCGTCCATAAGATTTCGTTAATTCGATTGTTTCTATGGATTTTGTATTATCTGAAGTATCGCTCATAAATATTTAACCGATCGACTTCCCTGTATCATTCAGGCAGGTATAGCTTAAAATGATTAACAAACATGAATCCCAACTTTACACTACCAATATTATGAATTAGACTCCCGTTTAAGTAGGGAGAACGATTTGAGTAGTAGTCATAAACAATACACCATACTGTTTTTTGACGACTGGCATCTAGCAAGACGTGATCACGTCCAACGTCACATCGGACAACCTGAACTAGTAGGAAGATTCACAGATCCTTACTTAGATACGTCCTTCGGATACCCAACCGTTTTTATAGATCAAAGTACAGGCAATTGGCGGTGCTTGTATCAAGGGTTCCTCTATGACCAGTATATCAATTCTGATGATGTTGTCACGACCGGAAACAAACTTCGATACAGATCTATACCGGCAATAATCGAAAGCAAGGATGGTATCCATTGGGAAATTCCGGACTTAACAAAATTGAATTTCAAAGAAGAACGTAGAATACCCCATCAAGTATTGCCACTCCAACAATTTAGAGAATGGGGTCCTGCTTTTTATGATCAGAGAGCTGATAACCCAGAAGAGCGTATCAAAGCCTTCGTATCCTTTGGAAAAGACCAGCTAGATCCAATAGCACCATTGTGGGTCTCATCAGATGGTATAACCTGGAAACAACCTGATGGAGCTACATGGCACCCAGTAGGTATCGACCCAGCAGTTACAGCCTATTGGAACCACGTTAGACAAAGCTACTGTATCGCAGCCAGGCCAGGTTGGGGAGATCGCCGTATAGCTGTATACGAAACACGAGATTGGAAAGAGTACAGCATACCGGAACTTGCTATGCAAGCAGACGCACTAGACACTCCGATGGCAGAAATATATGGCATGCCTGTGTTTGAATACGAAGATATATTCGTGGGATTCATTTGGTTATTCCACCCCGACCGTTCGCTAATATCACGTCCAGGCAAAGGATATCTAGGTAAAAATGACTCCCAACTTTCTTACAGTATGAACGGGTGGCATTTTCAAAGAACACTACGTGATCCCTTCATTGGAAACAGTAGATCAGGTGAACACTCTTCGAGCGTAATATACCCCTCTTCACTAGTGCGCAACGGAGATATATTACGCATTTGTTCTTCAAGCGCGATGTTCGAACATGGTCAGGGTCAAGGTACTCCTGATAACCCTCAAAGTGAATTGCTATTCCACGAATTAAGACTAGACGGATTCGTATATCTAAGTTCAGAGGGAGGATGGGGAAGTATAGTGACTCGACCCTTATTCACTGACGGAAATGAATTGATGATAAATGTTGAAGCCCCATATGGAATTGTTAAAATTCAAATAATGGACGAATTCGGAGATCCAATAGATGGGTTTTCCTATGAAGAATGTATTCCTATGACCGGTGATCAAGTTAGATGGGTTCCAGTATGGCAAAAAGAACTCAATTTTGGAGCCATACAAAACCGGTTTATACGTATCGGAATCCAGATGTTAAACGCTAAACTTTACTCTATTAGAGGAAACTTTTACCCCACGGGTGGACTAGATCTAGGTATATTTCAAAAGCAGGGTACAAAACCTCCACCTAATTCATTATATTGGAAATAGATTTGGGTAATATAGAAGAAATGACGGGTGATCTAGTCGATCATCATAAACAATTAATTAAATCTTTTACTGACTGTTTGGGCGGTAAACCAAAATGGGGTGACCTTGGTGTAAATATCACTTGTACAAATAGTACATATGATTACACTATCGAATCAATTAGTTTCAACGCTGAAAAAGGTGAACGTATATCCTCTGTTCTTCTAACCCCGAAAAGTATTGAGAAACCCTTCCCTGTTATTCTTTGTCACCATGGGTTCTATTCAAACAAAGACTTAATGCTGTTCGGTGAAGACACTAACGGACCTTCAAATGACGGAGTGCCTTTGTCACGAATGACGCGATTTGGATTAGCTGTCATGGCTATAGATGGAAGGGCACATGGGAACCGAACATCTGAAAAGTTTAAATTACCTTGGAAGTTTGGTAAGCCTACTGAAATACCGAGACCTTCAAGGATCACAGATCCTAAAGCGTACGAGGAATCGATCTGGGAAGATTTTGAATGGAGTAACCGACAAGCAGTTATCGATGGAAACTCTCTTGGAGCTCTTGAGACATGGGATGCCGTACGTGCTATAGATTACCTAGAAACCCGTTCAGATATTAACACCCAGAAAATAGGAACTTTTGGACATTCTAGAGGTGGAGATATAGCATGGTACCTCAGCCTGGTTGATCCCCGCGTAAAAGCCATCTGTACAAGTGGCTGTATGCAAACTTTCGAAGCATGTATAAATTTCCGTAGAGATGCAGGTGCGCATGCATGGATACCAAATATTCGAAACATAGGATCTCGACAAGAACTAGTGAGTGCTCTGGCACCGCGCCCTTTGCTAGCACTTGAGGGTGCGGAGGATCACGATCCTATGGGTGAAAAACCTATGTGGGACGCTCTAACTAATGTGTACAAAGTTATGGGAGTACCTAATAATTTCGAGTATCATAGATTACCTGGAGGCCACGGAAATTACCTAAAGGAAATTTCGTCAGTGGACCAAATATCGCGGTGGTTCAAACAATTCCTGTAGAAAATATATGATCCCTCTTTTAAATGTAAATGTTATTACAGTCTGGTCGACACCATTTTTGAAATGATAAACTAATAACAAAATTTTTAAGAGCCCTTTCGGATTCTTGATTAATCTATACAAGGTTGAGCTAATGCCAACGATCGAATCACTTAAAGATAAATACGAACTTTTAGCAAAAAGATTCGAGGAACGAGACAAGAACGCTATAGATGCTGCATGCTTACTCTGTTTTGACTATGAATATACGGGTCAACCTTCTGAAATTATAATAGACACTGAAGAATTTACAGCTGTATGTCCATGGACTGACTTACCAGATTTCGGCACAGTAAAAATCACTTATACTCCAAATGAATTATGTCTCGAATTAAAATCTTTGAAATACTATCTCATGTCCTATTCAGCAGTAGAGATAGTACAAGAACATGCTGCAAATCATATACTTGAAGATCTTATAAAAGCCTGTCAACCTGCGACGATGACAGTCTTATTAGACTATAAGATCAGAGGTGGTTTGCATACAACCGTTTCAGTATCCTATCCATGATGTGAAGATATGTTGAAATCATTTGGTGTTTCACTTTTATCCGGTGGCTTAGATTCGTCTACGGTTACTGCCTATGCTAAAACTCGGATAGATAATCTCACTTCATTAACATTCCTATATGGTCAAACCCACAGCAAAGAGGTCGAATGTGCACGCACAATATCATCCAATATGGGAATCCAGCATAAATTAATCGACGTATCTTTCTTACGAGAAGTCGCTTGGTATTCTGCCCTGACGAATCCCAATGAATTTAGTATACCAGCAGGGAGAGGGGATGACGAAATAGGCTTAGGAATACCAATATCCTATGTGCCTATGCGTAACACAATTTTTCTATCCTTGGCCTCGTCATACCTTGAGAGTCAAATCTTACACGCTATAGAAGTCGACAGGTTAGATACTTCACAAATTAAGGCTTATATATTCATGGCCCCCAATGAAATTGATTACAGTGGATATCCTGACTGTAGACCTGAGTTTTATGAACAGTTTTCAAATATCCTTAAGGTTGGCAGTAAACTGAGTAGCCAATACGAGATTCAGATCTCGATAGAAACTCCGATAATCCATAAGTCGAAGGCTCAAATTGTAAAGATGGCGGTTGAATTGAACGTCCCTCTTCATCATACGTGGAGTTGCTATATGGGGACAAAAGAACCTTGCGGTGAATGTGACAGCTGCATACTTCGATCCAATGGTTTCAGAGAAGCTGGAATTATTGACCCATTGATAACAGGAACCGGAATTTAGGGTATGCTAAAACTTAGTAAGATGTCTTCGCAAAATCCCGAAATATTCCACTCTATACAAGGTGAGGGAATAAACTCTGGGGAACCATCGTACTTCATTCGATTATCCACATGTAATCTATCCTGTGTTTGGTGCGATACGAAATATACGTGGGATTTTAGACAATTCAATTATGACGATCACGTAATAGAACTTACAGACAAGGAAATCCTTTCTTACATTGATGGTAATTTTTGTAAACATGTAGTTATCACTGGTGGAGAACCGTTACTTCAACAAAAAGAGTTGATTTCACTTGCTTCAGAGATATACAGACTGGGTTTATTCTGTGAATTAGAAACTAACGGCACCATCGAACCAGATCCCCTGATAATTCCCTATATATCCCAATGGAATGTATCACCGAAATTATCTAATTCTGGTAACAAACTAGTCAGTAGAGAAGTACCGTCAGCATATAAATCATTCGCAGGTATGGGTAACTCATATTTTAAATTTGTTGTGTCTTGTCCTCAAGACATTGAAGAGATATTGTCCTTATCCTCAAAATATGATTTGGACAGAGACAAGATACTTCTTATGCCAGAAGGAACCGATGCAGATGAGATAATTAATAAAAGTAGATGGCTAGTTGACTTATGCACAAAATACGGATTTAGATATTCTCCAAGATTGCACATACTGCTCTGGGGAAATATTCAAGGGACGTGAATCATTACGTATAATGTAGTAGTAGACACTTTTTTGAATTTTTGAACGCAAAGCATATAAATAAGAGGTGATCACCTAAATGAAATACGCCAGATATATTTTTCAAAACAATATTTACTATGGAATTGTAACCGGGAACGAAATATCCGAACTAAATGGAGATCCATTTGAAGGATATACATTGACTAGTAAAACAGTGGCTGTTTCCGAAGTTAAACTTCTGTCCCCTACCTTACCAAATAAGATACTAGCCATTGGTCTAAATTACCGAAGTCACTTAGGAAAGGTTAGTGAATTAGGACACCGGGATGAGCCTTCAGTACCTGAACCATTTCTAAAAGCCCCAACCTCAGTCATTAACCCTGGAGAATCGATAGTATTACCAAAAAACTCTACAAAAGTTCAGGAAGAGGGTGAAATGGTAGTAGTAATTAAAGAACAATGCAAAAATGTGTCTAGGCATGAAGCTAAAGATTACATTCTGGGTTACACCTGTGGAAATGATGTTAGTGACAGAAATTGGCAAGCGAATGATCTTCAGTGGTGGCGTGCTAAATCTAGTGACACTTTCGCTCCTATGGGACCATTTATCGAAACAGACATAGATTCTGGTAATGTAATGCTTAGAGCTCGCGTGAATGGGGAAGTAATACAAGAGAGCAGTACTTCGTACCTAATCCACGATGTTTCATCTATTATTGAACACATATCAAGCGTAATTACGTTAGAGCCTGGTGATGCTATCTTCACTGGAACCCCTGGATCACCAGTGGACATACATGCGGGTGATACAGTGGAAGTGGAAATTGACGGGATAGGTGTGTTGAGTAACCCAGTTGTATCTGAATAACTCAATATTTGGATAAATAGATTCTTAAAATTCACTTATCCTGGTAAGTAATAATTCTTTGCCGTTTCCGATGGTCCAGTAGTAAATCAGGTAAGTTCCAGCGATTACCATTGCAACCTTACCTAGAGGCTCCACAAATTTCATTAGCGTATTGATCCAACGGTTAACGGCATCTTTAAAAAAGAGTATCCCTACACTGGCTGACACCATAACTACTCCCATACCTACCCCATATGATACAGAGCCAGCGATCACACCTAAAAAATCACCTGTGCTCAAGGATTTACCAACAACTATACCGGCTCCCACGAGAAAGAGAGGGAGTGCACAACTTAGTGATGCTACGGCATAGGCTATCCCAAACAGGAAAGTATTAACTAACCCTCTCCCTTGACCTAAATTAACTCTACTAGCTGAAATTAATTCTAAATTTTTACCGGACAGCAACATCCAAATGCCTAGCAATAATATGATTATTCCTATACCTAATCCAATAATGGGTAAAGATTTTGAAAAAATACTGAACCCTGCTGCCATTACTAAACCTACCGAACCAAAAAGTGTTACAAAACCCATGGTTGCTGAAAGTCCTAGCGCGAGTGAAGAAATGACGCCTTGTACTAAACCTTGTTTCAAATCTAAAGTGCCTAATTGATACCCGACATACGCCGGGAACATAGCAATACCACAAGGATTAAATGCTGCTGCTAAACCAGCAGAGAAGGCGAAAAGTAAAACATCTAACATTTATATTTACCATAAGTGTCATCGAAGTTTATTATAGCCTAGAAATTGATAAGGCTACTTGTGAACAACGCCTACTTTTAACAACTTGACAATTCTATAGAAACTACATAAATATTCAATTGACAGTATGTCCGAATCACTGCTAGACTCAAAACAGTATGACACGACCAGAATTAATGGCAAATAATAGTAGTGAAAACGTTCCGTTATTATCTGTCATGATACAATCTCCACCTGTATATTAAGCAAATAATATCAAGTAAAAACAAATACTGATATCTAATTTACACTGAGAGGCTTACTAATGCCGGATTCTGCATGGAAACCCAAGAGTCAGCGAGTTCTGGAAATAATCCCTGAGGAAATAGAAGATTTTGAAACGCAAGTTAAGCGTTTTAGGGCAGGCGAATGGGATGAAACAGCCTTCCAGGCCTTCAGATTAAAACAAGGTGTTTATGGGCAACGACAGCCTGATACGCAGATGTTACGTATCAAAGCGCCATTCGGTGGTCTAACTGCAGATCAATTAGATGCTTTAGGAGAAGGCGCTAGACGATTTGCTCCTTTGAAAAAAGGTCACGTTACTACACGCGAGAATTTCCAATTTCATCACATTAATATTGATGACACCCCCGAATTTATGCGCGTGATAGGTAATGTCGGATTATCTACTAGAGAAGCCTGTGGTAATACAGTCCGTAACGTTACCGGGTGCCAAATGGCAGGAGTATGTGCAGACGAACCATTCGATGTCACACCATACGCTGCAGCGTACGCAAGGTTCTTCGTCAGACACCCTGTAACTCAGGCTCTTCCTAGAAAATTCAAAACTGCGTTTTCTGGATGTGAGAGAGACTGTGCAATAACTTCTATTCACGACATGGGATTTATTCCTAAGATAGTAAACGGAGTTAAGGGTTTCAAAGTACTAACTGGTGGCGGCACCTCTATTATGCCTCGTATCGCCCCTACACTCTATGAGTTCGTTTCAGTCGACGAATATCTAAAAGTCACAGAAGCGGTAGTACGAATTTTTAACAGGTCAGATGAGTTACGAAAAAATAGAATGAAGGCGAGGATCAAATTCCTTATCGCCAGGATAGGAATCGAAGAGTTCAGGACAATGGTTGATGAAGAATTGAAGGAAGATTGGGCACAAAAATCCTTTGACCCTACTTCCCTTCTATTCATAGAAGATGAGTCAGAAGATGCTCCTGTACCTCCAGAAAATGGATATTCTAAATCTGATGATGACCCTGCATTTAATAAATGGTTAACTACCAATGTCCAGACTCAAAAACAAAAAGGCTATATGGTAGTGACGTTAAAATTGACCCTCGGTGATATACAGGAAGACCAATTCCATCAACTCGCTGAGCTAACACGAAAATATGCAGGTGGCCGTTGTCGAATAACACATCAACAGAACATGGCCCTTAGATGGGTACCTGAATCGGCACTATTTGAAGTATGGCAAAAGTTAAAGACGATAGGATTCGCAGATTCCGGAGCCCATGAAATAACCGATGTCGTATCCTGCCCAGGTACGGATAGTTGCAAATTAGGCATAACGTCATCAATGGGTGTTGGTAAAAAAATCCAGGAAACGTTAGAAAAGATGAATGAAGACGATCCGCTAATTAAGCAAATGCACATCAAGATGAGTGGTTGTCCGAATGGGTGTGGCCAGCATCATATTGCTGACATCGGTTTCCACGGAGCAGCGATGAGAGCTCCGGGGGGCCAAGTTCCAGCATACGAACTATTCCTCGGTGGGAGCTATGATGAAGGCGACTCTAGAATTGGTCAAAGAGTTAAAGCCCGTGTACCCGCTAAAAAGATGCCTGAAGCATTAGAAAAAATGCTCGATTTTTATAAGGATGAGAGACAGGATGGTGAGTTATTTAAAGACTTTGTAGAGCGAGTTGGTCCTTCATCATTCGAGCCTCTACTGGCTGGGTACAGAGATGTTGGTGAGTTAAATAGAGAAACCATCGATACCTACATGGACTGGGACAAAACAATCATATACAAGATGGAACGTGGCGAGGGAGAGTGTGCGGTATAAGTTTCCTTCTTGAGTTCTAAAGATTTTGTCTGATTCTCTTAATTCGATCTGAAGACCATATGAAATGTTAAAAGGATATGGTCATTTGTATTTATTTTTAAATCTATTCCACCAAGAATCGCCTTCGTATTCGATCCCCTGTCCTCTCCAACGTTTCTCAGTAGTCGACCTGGGTGGTTTGATAAAAAACAAAGCGTATCCCAAAATAAAAAGAACGAGTCCAATCCATCCCAGTATCCCTGTTAGCCCTGGCACAATCGCACCAAAAACTACTGCTGATAGTAAAAATAATATGGAAACTAGAATTACCCTACCAGAAGATAGAGTCCATGGTTTACCTTCAAATGAATTACGCACATAAACCCTAATCAACTTCAGAAGATCAGGCTTACTAACTGGCTTTGAAGAAGGGGGTTCTATATCCCCTGCTTGCTTTAGTATATCTTCAATCTCTTTTTGATAACGTTCAGGCATATTTCCAATCGCAGATCAATATAGTGGAATATCTAAAGAAATCGTAACTTCCAGACAGAATTTATGTCAAGACAATTTATCATTTTAGAAGGTTCGCCAGCTTTGAATCTGGTGCTATAATACCAACTGTAACCCACAAATAATACATTAGGAGAATACAATTGGACGGCGACACCGTAATTGCAAGAATCCTTAAAAGTGAAGGCGTTGAGTGGATAGCAGGATATCCCTATCAAACTCTAATAGATACAGCAGCAAAAGAAGGTATTCGTCCAATCATACCCAGGCAAGAGAGAGCTGGGGTAAATATGGCTGACGGATTCAGCAGGATAAATAACGGAAAACGTTTAGGCGTTTTTTGCATGCAGCTAGGACCAGGCGCTGAAAACGCATTTGGTGGTGTAGCCCAGGCCTTTGCTGATTCTGTACCAATATTGTTATTACCCGGTGGTTATGAACGTTCAGGAGCAAGTATTACTCCTAATTTTAATTCCGTTGATAACTATAAAGGGATTACTAAATGGGCTGCCAGTATCAATCTTGTAGATAGAATACCTGAGTTCATGAGACGTGCTTTCAGCCATCTAAGAAACGGACGTCCAGGTCCAGTATTGCTAGAAATACCCAAAGACCTCGCTACTGAAGAGTACCCTCACGAAACATTCGAATATACTCCAGTCAATCAAAACAGGTCAGATGCAGATAAAGACGACGTAAAAGAATTAGTAACAGCCCTACTCAAAGCTTCCAATCCAGTTATCAATGCCGGTCAGGGAGTCTTATATGCAGAAGCATCAGACAAATTAGTGCAGCTAGCTGATATGACAGGTATCCCCGTGTTAACAACAACAGCAGGGAAAAGTGCGTTCCCAGAAACTCATCCTCTTTCTCTAGGAACAGGTTCATATACTGCCACTCTAGCTGTAGATAAATTCCTAAAGTCCACGGACTTTATATTTGGAATAGGAACAAGTTTCACACCATCAAATTTTAATGCGCCTATGCCAAAAGGAGTGACTCTCGCACAATCAACTAATAAAGCAGAAGATATAAATCAAACCCACAGTGTTCAATTTGGGGCTGTTGGAGATGCATCTTTAGTACTCGATCAAATAATCGAGGAAGTGAAAGTGCAACTCAACACAAACCGCAGTTCACAAATCTCTGAAGCAACTAACAAAATTAGCAAATTGAGACAAGCTTTTTACGCCGAATGGACACCACTTTTGACCTCCGATGAAGTGCCTATAAGCCCCTACCGCGTGATTACAGAACTTATTAAATGTGTAGATGTTTCAAATACTATAATCACTCACGACTCAGGATATCCTAGAGACCAGTTAGTCCCATTCTGGCCGTCAGTCACTCCACGTTCATACATAGGATGGGGTAAATCTACTCAACTCGGTTATGGTTTAGGCCTAGCTATGGGTGCGAAGCTAGCTGATCCTGATAAAACCGTTATAAACCTGATGGGAGATGCTGCATTTGGAATGGCCGGAATGGATATAGAAACTGCTGCAAGGTCAAATATCGGTATGACAACTGTTATATTGAACAACAGTGTCATGACTAACTATTCTTCCCATATGCCATATGCTTCCAAAAAATGGGGTTCTCATAGGTTCACAGGGGAATATGCCAAAGTCGCGGATGGTTTAGGAGCTTATTCTGAAAAAATCGACACTCCAGATCGAATTCCAGTTGCTATAAAAAATGCGCTTTCAGCTAATTCAGATGGCAAACCAGCAGTGATAGAGATTATTACAAAAGAAGAAACACGAATACCTAAGTTTTGGTAATCCTTGTGTTTGCTGATAGGTGAATATCTTTGATATAGTTAAATTGACTTCCTGATATAGATTCGCGCAATGTCAACGCTAACTTAGGCTTGGATAAAAATTTTAGAATCGTAGTTCGTGCGGGAGATAGCTTCAACAACATTGAACTGTCTGTATACGCCAATTTAAATATATAGGGGTCCTTTAAATGAATATTTGTTTCACATCGACTTTTGAAGGTACATTTGATGACTTCAATAATATGATGGCTGAGATTCGTGCTAAATACCCGGGTATTACAGATCGCGCTTCGGAAAGTGCTGAACTTCCATATGACAAGGAAGGTTGGTGTAAAGTCGTTACAATTGCGAACGTCATCGACTTTGACAAAATGCAGGAAGCAGTGTCTGACCCCTGGGTAATCGAGTGGGACAAATCCCACAATAACACAGACGTAATCTACTCGATGGAAAAAATAAGTTAAGAAAATCCGTGTATTAAATTAGGTTCAAAATGGGGCTGTAGCTCATCCGGGAGAGCGCTTCAATGGCATTGAAGAGGTAGGGGGTTCGAGTCCCCCCAGCTCCACCAA
>CAJXCD010000020.1 GCA_913051545.1 uncultured Chloroflexota bacterium | reverse complement strand
GAAGGAGATGAAGATAAGCCCAAGCCTCGACGTCGAAAATCTGCCAAGACTGAAGATGAGACTGAAGGAGATGAAGATAAGCCCAAGCCTCGACGTCGAAAATCTGCCAAGACTGAAGATGAGGCTTAGAGCACTGTAATGCCAGGTTTGGTGAGGTAATTAGATTGATTCAGATATATAGTAAATTAAAAGTCGCAGATAATTCTGGTGCAAAGACTATAAGTTGTATCGGTGTTCCTGGTGGTAGTGGCCGTAAGTATGCTTGGTTGGGAGATGTAGTAGTGGCTTCGGTTAAGGAAGCCGTCCCTTCGAGTGCGGTTGGCAAAGGCGAAGTTGTTAGGGCTGTTATAGTTCGTACTAGAAAGCCTTATAGGCGCTCAGATGGGTCTCATATACGTTTTGACGATAATGCAGCAGTTTTAATAAATGAGGATAAAATGCCGAGAGGCACGAGGATATTTGGTCCAGTTGCTAGAGAGCTTAGGGACAAGAATTTTATGAGGATAGTCTCCTTGGCGCCGGAGGTTTTGTGATATGAGATTAAGGGCTAATGATACTGTGCTGGTTCTCAAAGGTCGTGATAGGGGTAAGAGGGCTCGTGTCCAATACACGTTGCCAAAGCAGGACAAAATTCTAGTTGAGGGTGTGAATTTGGTGAGTAGGCATACAAAACCTACTGGCACCACTAGGCAGGCAGGTATAATTCAGAAAGAGATGCCAGTTCAATCTTCGAACGTAATGTTGATATGTACGCATTGTACTAACCCGACTCGCGTGGCATGGAAGAACTTAGCTGATGGAACGAAATCTAGGATTTGTAGCAAATGTAAGGAAGTGATCGAGTGACTGATTCTGATGAGCTGAAAGGGAGACAGGGTTCAGGTCAGGCTGAGGTGACCAAAAAGAAAGCGAGTGCCACCGCTAAAAAGACGGCGAGTGCCACCGCTAAAAAGAAAGTGAGTGCCACCGCTAAAAAGACGGCGAGTACGGGTGATGGCGGAAAATATATTCCAAGAATGCAAGAGAAATTACGAGACGTAGTAACTCCTCAGCTTATTAAAGAGTTCGGTTATACGAGTATCATGCAGGCTCCGCGTCTGGTAAAAGTAGTGTTGAATATAGGTATAGGAGCTGAGGCAATTGTGAATAGTAAGGCTATAGAATCTGCGACACGTGATTTGACTATTATATCTGGGCAGCAGCCTGTAATCACAAAAGCCAGAAAGTCCATAGCTGGTTTTAAAATTAGAGAAGGCATGCCCATGGGTATAACGGTTACGCTGCGTGGCAAAAGGATGTACGAGTTTTTAGATAAATTGGTTAGTTCTACTTTACCTAGAATACGGGATTTCAGGGGAGTTTCTAGGAAATCTTTTGACGGTAGAGGAAATTATGCTTTAGGTATAAGAGAGCAGGTGATTTTCCCTGAAATAGACTACAATTCTATCGATAAAATGAGAGGTCTTGAGGTTTCTATAGTGACGACAGCTTCAACTGATGAAGAAGGATCTAAGCTGCTCGAATTGTTAGGGATGCCGTTCGCTGAGTCCGAGGCTGATACAAGAGTGGCTTAGTTTATTGGTCACCCTGTGTTACAAAAGAAATGAGAGGTAGTAGTGGCTAAAGCATCAAAGATAGCAAAATGGAAGAAGCCGCAGCGGTATGCTGTGAGGGAAACCAATAGGTGTGAAAAGTGTGGTAGGCCTAGGGCTTACATAAGACACTTTGGATTGTGCCGTATTTGTTTTAGGGAGATGGCTTTAATGGGGATGCTACCCGGCGTTCGAAAGGCTAGTTGGTAGAGGGAGAAATATGCCAGTAACTGATCCGATATCTGACATGCTGACTCGTATTCGGAATGCGATAATGGCCCACCATGATACCGTTAGTGTGCCAGCATCAAAAATGAAAGCTTCTATAGCAAAGATACTTAAGGAAGAAGGATTTATACAAGATTACCGCGTCGATGAATCTTCTCATAAGCAAGGTAACATTCAAATACTGTTGCATTATCGTGGAGAGGGCGTTCCGGCAATTGTGGGACTCAAGAGGGTCAGTAAGCCAGGATTAAGAATGTATGTAAGGAAAGGTGAAATTCCAAGATACTATGGTGGATTAGGGGTGTCTATACTATCTACCTCGAAAGGTGTAATGACCGGAAAACAGGCATGGAAAGAGCGGACAGGAGGAGAATTACTGTGTTACGTCTGGTAAGGAGTCTCTAATGTCTAGAGTGGGTATACAGCCAATCTCTCTGCCGGAAGGTGTGGAGGTTTCAGTAGATGATACTTTAGTGAAGATTAAAGGGCCAAAGGGTTCGCTGGAGCACGTGCTTCCATCTGGAATTGATGTCGTAAATGAGAGTAATGAGATTAAGGTTAACAGGACTTCAGAATTACGGGCGCATAGAGAGCTCCATGGGTTAACTAGGTCATTACTTTCTAATATGGTTGAGGGAGTAAATGTCGGGTTTACAAAAATATTAGATGTAGTTGGTGTTGGGTATAGGGCACAGCAGAAAGGAAAGGGAGTAACTCTGAGTGTCATGCTCAGTCATACTGTTGACATAGATCCTTTACCGGACACATCTATAGAAGTAGAGGGTAATAATCGGATTTATGTCAGAGGTGTAGATAAACAGTCTGTTGGCCAACTTGCGGCTGAGATTAGGAAAGTTCGTCCTCCGAATGCATATACAGGTAAGGGCATTAGGTATTCCTACGAACAGGTACGAATTAAACCCGGAAAGAGTGCAGCGAGGGAGTAGTAGTGTCTAATACAAGAATAGCTAAGAAAATGAGATCGGTCAGACATTCCAGATTGCGTAAGCATTTGAGAGGAGTTTCTGATAGGCCTAGGTTGTCGGTTTTTCGCAGCCTTAACCACGTATATGCTCAGGTAATTGATGACAGTCTTGGCGTCACGTTAGTTTCCGCTTCTAGTGTTGAGGATGCGGTACTTAGCAAAGCTGAAGGTAGAAATAAAACAGATATATCTAAATTAGTTGGAGACTTGGTTGCTTTAAGAGCTAAGGAAAAAGGAGTTGAGACGGTGGTTTTTGATAGGGGTGGACATAAATATCATGGTAGAGTAGCCGCATTAGCTAATGCGGCACGTGATGGGGGTCTTAAATTCTAATGACGTCTAGATTTGGAAGAAAACAAGAAGATGACTCAGGTACCACTGAACGTGTGGTGAAGATATCTAGGGTTTCTAAGGTCGTAAAGGGTGGAAGGCATCTTACATTTAGCGCGATGGTAGTTGTTGGGGATAACCAAGGAAAAGTGGGAATTGGCATGGGTAAGGCTGAGGCGGTTCCTGATGCCGTTAACAAAGGTGCTACAAAAGCAGAATCGAACATGATAAATGTTCCTCTGAAGGATTCAACAATTCCTCACGAAATCGTTGCTAGGTATGGTGCTTCAGAAGTGATGTTAAGGCCTGCACCTCCAGGTACAGGAGTGATAGCAGGAGGGGCAGTTCGGGCTGTGGTCGAGTTAGCGGGTGTTAAGGATATAGTTACTAAGTCAAGGCGTAGTACGAATCCTATAAATACTGTTAAGGCTGCTTTCAAAGGTCTTTCCATGCTTAGAGATTTGAATGATGAGTTCGCGAGGCGTAATGAGCTATCAGGATTAAGCCAGGGTAAGTGATACTACAGTTGTGTCGCGACCCTTTATATATCTTAGGTTAGGAAGTGTATGATTTGGGTAAATTAGCTATAACATGGAAGAAGAGTACTATAGGGTTCCCTGTGGGCCAGCGTAGGACTATAGAAGCGTTAGGGTTAAAGCGACTCAATGCTACTGTTGAGCACCAAGATAGTTCGTCAGTATTGGGCATGGTGAATAAAGTTCAGCATTTGGTTACAGTAGTTGAAGTTCCCGAATCTTCTGGTAAGAAAAATCCCACATCTAATAAAACAAAAATCAAAAAGGATGTTAAGTAGGGGTTTTTATGAAACAACACGAAATATCGTCTCCAAAAGGTGCTAAAAAAGCTAGGAAGCGTGTTGGCAGAGGGGATAGTAGTGGCCACGGTAGTTATTCAGGTAGAGGAATGAAAGGCCAAAATGCTCGTAGCGGTGGTGGAGTCAGGCCGAATTTTGAAGGTGGCCAGCTCCCAATCACTAAGGCCATGCCTATGATGCGTGGATTTACTAATATTTTCCGAATAAAATATCAGGAAGTTAATATAGATAGGCTTCTTGATTTTTCTCCAAACACACAAATCACCCCCCAAGTAATGGTTGATTCAGGGATAATAAAAAATACGAATCATCCTGTTAAGATTTTAGGTCGTGGAGATATTAATGTCCCTCTGGTAGTAGAAGCAAATAAGTTCACTAGTTCCGCAAGGACAAAAATTGAAGATGCCGGTGGAACTGTAAGGGAGATTCGGTAGTGAGACAGTCAAGATCACCCAGGGCGGAAGTCACAAGGCCTCAGTTGATACAATCAATGATCGATGCAATGAGGGTGCCTGATGTTCGTTCCAAAATCCTTTTTACACTGGGGATGCTTGTAGTTTTTCGATTTGTTGCCCACGTACCTGTCCCAGGTGTGGACGTTCAGGCTTTAGCTCAGGCGTTTGAGCAGCAGGCCTTGCTTGGCTTTCTTGACCTCTTTAGTGGAGGCGCTCTTTCTAACATGAGTGTGGCAGCGCTTGGGGTATACCCTTACATTACTGCGTCGATAGTGATGCAGATATTAGTTCCGGCTATTCCTCAATTAAAAGCGCTCTCTCAAGAAGGAGAGTATGGGCGTCAGCGAATTAATCAAATAACTCATTGGGCTACAGTACCTATTGCATTTTTGCAGTCATATGGTCAAATGACTTTGCTTCAACAATCAGGAGTTCTTCCGGGTATATCATTCGGTTTTAACTTGCCCACCTTAGCCATGGTAATATCTATGGTGGCAGGTACGATGTTTTTGGTCTGGCTTGGTGAATTGATTTCTGAACGTGGGTTAGGTAATGGGATTTCACTTATTATATTCGGTGGAATCGTGGCAGGGTTCCCGCAGATGGTTGGGCAAGGTTTTTTGGAGCGTGATCAAGCCTCCGGTTTACTACTGTTAGCGATATTTGGTATAGGTATAATATATGTGATTGTGTTGTTCAATGAGGCGCAACGCAGAGTACCAGTACAGTATGGTAGAAGTGTTTTACGTGGCGGTCAAATGCAACGTCAGAGTGGGTCCACATTCCTTCCTTTAAGGGTCAATTCTGCTGGCATGATTCCGTTGATATTTGCTTTTTCCATCATAATACTACCGGCGACTATAGCGAGCTATTTTAGGGATCCACTAAGTGATGGAATTTTTGTATCGTTTTCTAGATTTTTAACAGACACATTAGATCCAGTCAGATTTCCGTATTGGGCGGCAGTATTTGTATTGGTGGTGGTGTTTACATTTTTTTATACCCTTGTTATCTTCCAGCAACAAAATTTGGCAGATAATCTTCAGCGAAATGGAGGGTTTATTCCAGGTATTCGTCCGGGTAACCCTACCCAAGAATACCTCAATAGAGTGATACTCAGAATAACTTGGGGTGGGGCTATTTTTCTTGGAATAATAGCAATATTGCCATTTTTTATGACTATGGTTACGGATGTGCGTGCCCTTACTATTAGTAGTACTAGTTTGCTTATAATGGTTGGAGTGGCTTTAGACACTATGAGACAGCTTGAAGCCCAAATGCTGATGCGCAATTACGAGGGATTTATTAGTTAGTAGAGAGTGTTGATATTTGGATAATATAGTTTAGGGGAATTGGTTTGAGAGTGGTATTGTTGGGTCCCCCTGGAGCAGGGAAAGGGACCCATGCGGCAAGGGTTGCAGGTGAGATGTCCGTCCCTATGGTGGCTTCGGGTGACCTTTTCCGAGAGCATCAAAAAAATGACACATCTCTCGGGCGATTGGCTCGGTCATATATGGAACGTGGTGTTTTGGTTCCTGATCAAATAACGATTGATATGGTGATGGATTGGATAGTGAAAAATGAAAATAAAGGGGGTTTTCTTCTAGATGGATTCCCTCGTACTTTAACTCAGGCAAGTGCTTTGGAAGAATCTTTAGGTGCCGGGTCAGGAATTGATAGGGTCCTATATATAGATGTACCTATAAAAGTTTTGATCAGGAGGTTGAGCGGGCGGCAAGTATGTGGATCCTGCCAGTCTATATACCATTTAGAATTCTCTCCAGTAAAGTCAATTGGAGAATGTGATAATTGTGGAGGGGGAGTCTATCAAAGAGAGGATGATAAAAAGGAATCAGTACTTCGCAGACTAGAAGTTTACAGGACCGAAACCGAACCCGTTATCGAATACTATAGGAACTTAAAGATATTAGTTGATGTAGATGGTGACAATGATGTTAAGGATGTAGAAATGACACTTATGGAGGCTATCAAGTCGTGATGCAGAAAAATTCCGGTATGTGTGGTTGTTAATAATCAGATGACTCTGGCATCCTCTATGGTACTATATTATTCGGCTGCTAACGTCTATGTATTAGGGTATGTCATTTGAATATTGCGACAGATGGTATGCATTTCGACAACAGGGTAGATGGGATAACCATTAAGTCTGATCGTGAGATGTCATATATGAGGCAGGCTGGAGCTGTTGTTGCAGAGGTAAAAAAGTCTATAAAGTCAGCAATAATTGATGGGGTAACAACGCGAGAGCTTGATGTTATAGCTGAAGAAGAAATTGCACGACTGGGTGCAGAGTCGAATTTTAAGGGATATACGGGAGGTGGTTCGGTTCCATTTCCTGGGACTATTTGTGTATCTGTGAACGATGAGATAGTGCATGGGATACCTTCAGGGAAAGTTTTGAGGAATGGGGACTTGGTAAGTGTAGATGTAGGGGCGATAGTTAATGGTTTTCATGGGGACAGTGCTTTCACTGTTCCGGTAGGTAAGGTGTCGGAACAGGTGGAGGCTCTGATTGATACTACAAGAGAAGCGTTAAATATAGGAATTTCCCAGATGCGTGCGGGAGCTAGGGTCGGGGATATTTCAGCGGCGGTCCAGTCTTATTCTGAAGGTTTAGGATATGGTGTAGTTAGGAAATATACTGGTCATGGGATCGGACGATCTTTACATGAAGAACCTCAGGTACCTAACTATGGTTTGCCTGGGAGGGGTCCTTTGCTTCGCACTGGGATGGCCTTAGCTATTGAACCCATGTTGAATCTGGGTAGTGCTGATACTGTGGAGCTTGAGGATGGATGGACGGTTGCTACAGCAGATGGCAGTATTTCTGCTCATTTTGAAGAGACAGTAGGCATTTTGGATAAAGGGATCGTTGAAGTGTTTACGTCTGAAACCATGAGCAGTGGTATTTAGATGGCTAAAAAAGAAGGGATAGAAGTCGAAGGGAAAATAACAGAGTCACTGAGAGGTGCAACTTTTAGAGTTGAGTTGGCAAACGGCCATATGGTATTGGCTTATATATCAGGGAAAATAAGAAAAAATTATATACGGATTCTTCCAGGAGACAGGGTGCTTGTTCAGCTTTCTCCTTACGATCTTTCTAGAGGAAGGATTACGTATCGGTTTAGGTAGTTTAATAGTTAGGATAATGGAATGAAAGTTTCGGCTTCTGTACGTAAAAGATGTGCTAATTGTAGAGTTATTCGTCGCAAAGGGCGCGTGCATGTCATATGCAGCTCAAATGCAAGGCATAAACAAAGACAAGGTTAAAGTAATGTACATATATAACGTGAACCTAACGTTGAGGGGTAATTTATGGCTATAGTATCTGGGGTGAATATACCTGATAACAAGCGAGTGGAAGTCTCGTTGACACATATATACGGGATTGGTCCTGTTCAAGCTCGGGATGTTCTCGAGAAGGCAGGGGTCGTAGGTAATCCACGTGTGAAGGATATGGGTGAGTCTAAATTGACGATGATACGTGAGATAATCGATAGTGAGAAAAGAGTCGAAGGTGATTTGCGGCGAGAGATTAATATGAATATTCGTCGTTTGATAGACATTGGAAGTTATAGAGGTCTTCGTCATAGGAGGGGATTACCGGTTAGAGGACAACGTACCAAGACGAATGCACGTGCTAAACGTGGCCGACGTATGACAGTGGCGGGAAGACGTCACACTGTCGCAGCAAAATAGCAATTTATTTAGTAGCCAGCCTTATATATATATGAGGAGACCAAATTAATGCCGAAAAACACAAGATCTAAAAGGCGCGAGCGTAAGTCTGTACCAGTGGGCAGAGCATACGTGCAGTCTACATTCAACAATACCTTAATAACATTGACGGATTCTCAAGGTAATGTTATAGCCTGGGGCAGTTCTGGAACGCAAGGATTCAAAGGTTCTAGGAAAGCTACAGCCTTCGCGGCCCAAAAGGCTGCGGAGAGTGCAGCTCGTAAAGGGATAGATAACGGTCTTAAACAGGTAGACGTTTATGTCAAAGGTCCCGGTCCAGGCAGGGAGGCAGCCGTTAGGACTCTACACTCCTCTGGTTTGTATGTTACGAGCATACGTGACGTCACTCCGACACCGCACAATGGGTGCCGACCTCCAAAAAGACGACGAGTTTAGGGAGTTGTTTCGTTGATGGAAACTAAAATATCACGGCCTATGCGGATCATGTCTGCTAGAAACATGCACGATTTACTAAGTGAGACTTTTTCTGTCTACGCCAGTAGTTTTCGGGATTTTGTTGCTGTTGCTGCGGTTGTGCAAATTCCGGTCGCACTAGTAACATTAGGGGTTTCAATTAGTTTCCCGCAAACTTCAACCTTGGTCCTATTGCTTACATCAATAATTAGTATGTACGGGGTAACTGTGGGATACGCTGCTGGTGTTCATGGTGTGTGCCTGCATTACTTGGGTGGAGATGTAGATTTGGGGAAGTGTTATACAAAGTCTGTAGGTAAGGCAAAAACATTAGCCCTCTTCACTGGCTTGTTGGCTACACTTTTGTTTCTACCAATGATTTTGTTACTTCAAAGTAATGGAGTTGTGGTATTTCTAGCGGGGATTATAACGTTGCCAGTCTTTGTATTGGGGTTATATTTGTCGTTTGTAGTTCAGGTTGCTATGGTGGAGGGAGTGACTATCAATTCAGCTTTGCGTCGAAGCTTCGAATTAGTTAGGGGAAGTTGGTGGAGAGTGTTTGGTATAACAGTAGTATTGTTTCTTGTTGTATTAGGTGTGAGGATTGTAGTGAATATACCTTTTGCAATACTGTTTCAGGGTTTGTCAATTGAACAAGTTTCAGTGCTAAATCAGATATTAGCTATCTTAGTGGCTACTATTTCAAGTATAATTGCTCTCCCGGTTTTGTTTATATTTTCGACCTTGCTTTACTATGATTTAAGGGTAAGGAAAGAAGAGTATAGTTTGGTTGACATGTCTTCTGAAACAGGGATTGCTTATAACGTGTGACTTAGGGAGTATTCGACTAAATTATAACGATAGCTCTTTTAGCTAGGCTTATATAGAGGGATGGTTAAGGAAATAGTATGGGACGTTACATTGATCCATCGTGTCGTCAATGCAGAAGGATTGGCGAGAAACTTTTCTTGAAGGGAACCCGATGTTATACACCGAACTGTTCGGTTGAACGTCGGAAAAGACCTCCTGGAGATGCTCCTCCCAAGAGGAGGCGGTCATCAGATTGGGCTATCCAGCTCAGAGAGAAGCAAAAAGCGAGGTTTACTTACGGAGTCTTAGAGAGGCAATTCCGTAATTATTTTGAGACAGCACGAGAGCAAGACGGTGTCACAGGAGATATGTTATTGCAAGTGCTTGAAAGACGTTTAGATAATGCTGTATTCAGGCTGTCGTTTGCAGATTCACGAAAGCAAGCAAGACAATTAGTTAATCACGGACATTTTTATGTGAATGATAAAAAGTCTAACATTCCGTCCTACCTTGTAAAACCAGGTGATTCAATCAGTTGGAAAATGGTTGGTGACTCAGTTCCTAGTTTCATAGGTAGCTTGACGGATGGGTTGCCCAAACGGCCGGTGCCAAATTGGTTGAAATTAGACGTGCAAAAACTGCGTGGTGAAGTATTGGGAGTTCCTGATATTTCGGACATTGACACAGGAATAGAATCACGATTGATAGTTGAGTTTTATTCAAGGTAGCTTATAAATAAAGTATTATTTTAAGAGGTGAAGAAGTGGACGAAGGCATGATAGATCTGCAAAATTTTCAAACTAAAGATACAGTAGAATATGTAGAAGAACCCGTACCGTCTCCGTCTATAAAGGTGGAGGAAACTAGTGATCGCTATGGTAGATTTTCTGTAGAGCCTCTGCAAAAAGGTTATGGTATGACGTTGGGCAATCCATTGAGAAGGGTTTTATATAATTCTTTACCAGGAATAGCTATAACTTGGATTAAGATTGAAGGTGTTCTGCATGAATATGGTGTGATACCGAATGTTAAAGAGGAAGTGGCCGAGATATTGCTTAATTTCCAGGGTGTTAGAAT
The DNA here is from genome assembly GCA_913051545.1 of uncultured Chloroflexota bacterium. GTDB lineage: Bacteria > Chloroflexota > Dehalococcoidia > Lucifugimonadales > CAJXCD01 > CAJXCD01. The sequence continues at coordinate 14,217 of CAJXCD010000020.1, read as the reverse complement.
TCGGTCAGAAGTAGAACGTCCTGGCAAACTTCGTTTAGAGGTTGCTGGTCAGGGGGCTGTATGTGCTGGGGATATTATGGCGTCATCGGATTTTGAGGTGATTAATCCAGACCATTACTTGGCCACGCTTGATTCAGATGATTCAAAATTATCCGTAGAGATAAATGTTGAAAAGGGAGTAGGCTATACGGAGGCCTCTAGAGGAGAAGGGTTACCAATAGGTGTCTTACCCATAGACGCCTTACACACTCCTATAAGAAAAGTTAGTTATAATATTGAGGACGTCCGAGTGGGTCGCAGGACTGATTTCGAGAGGCTTGTATTAGAGGTGTGGACGGATGGAACTATATCACCTATAGAATCCGTTAGGAGTTCAGGTAATATTTTAGTATCTCAATTTTTCTTTTTTGCAAATACTCCTAAAATTTCTGATGATGGTGTACAAAGTAGTTCGGTTGCATCAAAGATGTCACCTGAAAAGTATAATGTATCTGTCGAAGACCTTGATTTGTCGTCCAGGACGCTTAATTGTTTAAAAAGAGCAAGTATAGATAGAGTCGGCGAAATACTTGAAATGGATAAAGCTGATCTGTTAAAGATTAGGAATTTTGGAGAAAAGTCTCTCAATGAGTTGTTTGGTCGTCTTGAAGAGAAGGATCTCTTAATTTCGGAAGAAGAGGGTTCACAGGATAGCGTGGAAAAACCCGAGGGGAATTCTGATACTGAAGACTCGAACGGAGAACAGTCGTGAGACATCGTATTGCAGGTAGAAAATTATCCCGTCCCACAGGACATCGCATGTCTATGCTTAGGACTGCGGTGACGGACTTGTTAAGATATGAGAGTGTTCGTACTACTGAACCCAAGGCGAAAGAGATAAGGAAGCTTGCTGAAAAAGTTATAACGAGGGGTAAAAGAGGTGGTCTTCACCAAAGGCGTCTAGCTTCAGCGTTTTTGACTGACAAGATAGTCTTGAAGAAAGTTTTTGATGAGTTGGGACCTAGGTATAAATCTAGGGACGGAGGGTACACACGTATTGTAAAGCTCGGTCCTCGTAAGGGCGATTCAGCTGAGATGGCTATATTAGAATTGGTGTAGCGTACGGGATAGTTGTATGAGGGTGGCCTTAGTCGTTGAATATGATGGTACCAGGTATCATGGGTTTCAGTATCAGACTAATGCGTCATCAGTGCAGGAAGAATTAGAAAAGGCGTTAGGATGTTTGACCAAAAAGAATGTTAGAGTGAAGGGAGCTGGAAGGACGGATAGAGGAGTTCATGCAACAGGTCAAGTGGTTTCCTTCGATGTTGATGCAGTTTACTCGATCGATACGATTGTAGGAGCGTTAAATTGGTATCTTCCTAGTGATGTAGCGGTTAAGGCGGCGTATCAAGTTGGTGAGGAATTTGATCCTCGTAGGCATGCTACAAGTAGAACATACATCTATACAATCAGCTTGGGTTCTACACGGTCTCCGCTTGATAGGTTTACCACTTATTACGTGAAGCAGAGTATTAATGTAAGAGTAATGGAGGAAGCAGTATCATTATTCGTAGGGAGACACGATTTTTGTAGTTTTGTTGGGAAATTAGATGATCCTGAATCTAGCACAGTTAGAGAAATCGTTAAAGCTGAAGTGAGTCAGTGTTCTAACAAGGTGCGGATAGAATTTGAGGGTAATGCATTTTTGAATCAGCAGGTTAGAAGGATGGCAGGAGTGCTTTTGGCTTTGGGCAGAGGCGATTTAACGAAGACAAAATTTAAGTCCATGATAGAAACAGGTCAAGGTGATTCTGGCAATTACGTTTTGCCACCAGAGGGACTGTGTCTAATTGGTGTTAAGTATAACGATTGGGTGTCTATACCACTTTAAAATAATGTGAAAAATAGGTTACTATATAGGTTAAGCAAATGGAAACCACAAAACCATACAAATCTCGTGTTGCTGATATTGATCCGCAATGGCATGTGCTGGATGCTGAAGGTCAGACTTTAGGTAGATTATCTTCACGCATAGCTGTTTTGTTGCAAGGCAAACATAAATCTACCTGGGTACCATACTTAAATATGGGCGATTACGTGGTTGTTTTAAATGTTGATAAAGTGAAAGTTACTGGCAGAAAACTTGATCAAAAAATGTACTATAGGCACAGTGGTTATCATGGTGGACTTAATGAGCAGAATCTAGCCCGAGTTATGGACAAAACACCCTCACGGGCTATAAAGCAGGCTGTAAAAGGTATGCTTCCGAAAACGATATTAGGGAAAAGGATGCTATCTCGTCTGAAGCTATACGTGGGGAGTACTCATCCCCATAAGGCTCAAGTAGGGCATAATGGTGGTACAGAATAGATCCATATACTTTTCCTATTCAGGTTGGAAAAATTATTTTCTTCTAGAGTCGAGTTAAGAATAAAGAGATTTGTGAGTTAAGGAGGCTTAATTGCCCGAGCAGAATTATTACTACGGTACTGGTCGTAGAAAGACATCTGTTGCTAGAGTCCGTGTTTATATGGAAAATGGTCCTGTGATCATTAATGGTAAGCCTATGGAGGATGTGTTTAATTGGAACGCTTGGCAGGATGCCATAATGGAGCCTTTTAAAATTACTGAAACTGCAGGTCAATTCAGAGTGGTAGCCAAAGTTAGTGGTGGTGGAGTGGTTAGCCAAGCGGGAGCTCTCAAACATGGTATATCGAGGGCGCTTATAGTAGCGGATCCTTCGTTAAGAGCCTCCCTTAAGAAAGCTGGATTGCTAACTAGGGATGCAAGGGAAAAAGAGAGTAAAAAGTATGGCCTTAAGCGTGCCCGTAAGGCGGAGCAGTATTCAAAACGTTAGCTTGAGGTTGTATGTAAGTAGTGATCATCGGTTAGGCATTTCTAGCAGTTGAAGGGTGTTCTGGTCTGGATCAAGGAAAGTACAGACCCATCCTCCCCAACGTTGTCTTGTTGGCCGACTAATAAATATGACGCCCTTGGATTCCAACTGACTGAATTCATTTTGAATGTCGTCAACTTCTAGATTAATCATGAGCCGGTTGGGTTCCTTGTTTACTCCGAAAATTTCTGAGTGTGTTCCTATGTTAAGTCGCATATTACCCCATTTAAAAGAGACGAAGTCTCCATGATTAGAGTTAAGTTGTAGTCCTAGTATTTCAGTGTAGAAGCTCAAAAGTTTATCTAGATTTTGAGTCCATATGATTACACCATTAATTCCGTATATCAATGTGAGTTCTCCATTGCAAGCAAGTTTACTAGTGTTTATAATACCTGAAGAGGCTATAGGGTGGATGTTGATAGTTTATGGTGAGGTAGCCTTTGGAAAGGAGGTGTTATTTTGGATAGCAGTTGTAGGAGGTGTTCCCAGTAGGTGTTCTTGAGAACACCTCTTCATCAGGGCCCTGCCTCAGGTAGGGCCCTGTTTTTTTTCGACCAGTCAGGTTTAATTACAGATCATTATTACTTCTGAAAATGCAATATAGGTGTTGAATTGCCATCACACATTTTATCCAACCAAAACTAATCTCAGTAAATCTATAGCATTAGAACTAATGCGATTGCGGTCAGGGTTTCCTCGTCCTGACATATTGTAGGCGCGAGATGTTGTATTTTCCCCATCTGTAATACATATATGAGTTTCACCTCTTGCTAAATTTTGTGCGAGGTCTGATTTGTCAGGAATACCGTGTACAGCTAAACCGTAATCAGATCCTGATTCTAATCGTACCGCGTTTGCCAATAGCTTAACCAAAGATTCCGGTTTATTCACCTTGTCGGAGTTGGTTGTGAATTCCCTTGTGAGTTTCTGAATCATTTTTTCTCCACCACAGACTACTCCCTGCAAAAACCTTTCAGGGTTAGCTTTCATTAATTTATTTGAGAGGAGACCACCTGTTATGTCTTCATAGCATGAGACGGTTTTATCGGATGATAATAACAATTCACCTACTACGCTTTCTAGTGTTTGATTGTCCTCGCCAAAGATGTGTTCTTTAAGTACATCTCTTATAGAATTTTCCAGTGGTGAAATTAGTTTTAGTGCCTCTTTGGAGCTGGATGACTTTGCTGTAATACGGATGTCAACTTGACCGGGATGGGCTAATACGCCAACTGTAGGATTATTGGATGTCTCCATGAGATGACCTATGAGTTCATCAACGTTACTTTCACCCATTCTTGCTACTTTGAGTACCTTGTATAGTATAACTTCTGAGAGGTTGAATTTTTTGCGCAAGTAAGGGACAACTTCGTTTTCGAAAAGCCATTTTAGTTCAAAAGGTACTCCTGGCAGACAAAATATGGATATGTAGCCGTCATCTACGATGAATGAAGGAGCGGTTCCGTTAGGGTTGTTCACGATGGTGGCGCCTTCTGGTATAAGCGCTTGCCTTTCGTTGTTTTTAGTCATAATTAGACCACGTTTTTGGAAACGATTTTTCATTTGAACAACGAGATTTTGGTCAGTTACAAGTTTTCGTTTAGTAACATCTGCTATTATCTCCCTAGTAATATCATCTTTTGTAGGTCCTAAACCTCCGCTAGTTATAACAACGTCGGCACGGGAGAGAGCACGCGCTAAGACCTCTCTCATCCGATCTGGGTTATCTCCTACAACTGTTTTAAAATATAGGTCAACACCTACCTCAGTTAGTTTTTTTGCCATCCAAGCTGAGTTTGTGTCTACTATTTGCCCTAGAAGTAACTCGGAACCAATGGCTACAATTTCTGCATTTGCCAAATTAGTTACCTTTCTTATTATTGAGTCACTTAGAACTCAATGCATTAATTAAGCCCATATCCCAAGCGGATTTCATGTCGGCTATTTCAATATCAAAATATGGTTTGATATTGAAAGTATATCCACCTAGTATGCCGATATTGGTTAATGGCACATTTTTCTGACGGCAGATATTTTCTAACTGCTCTAATTTTTTAGAGGGTAGAGATACGACCACTGATGATTGGTATTCCCCAAAAAGGGCAGCTTCCCAAGAGCCAATGATGTTGGTAGTCGACTGAAACCCTACGTTACCAGATATACATGATTCAGCTAGTGTGACTGCGAGGCCACCATCCGAGCAATCATGAGCTGATGATAGCAGGTTAGATTGAATTAACTGTACACACACTTTCTGGACTTTTTTTTCTAAGTCCAAATCTATTGATGGTTTGCCTACATTTAATCCGTGTATCGCTTCCAGATATTCACTACCTCCCAGGGATGACAATTCACCTATAATTTGATTCCTGCCAATTAACACGACTATGTCACCAGGGTTCTTGAATGATCCAGTTACGCTATGATTGAAATTCTCAAGCAATCCTAGTGCACCTATAATAGGTGTTGGATATATAGATTCCCCACGGGTTTCGTTATATAAGCTGACATTTCCGCTAACGAAAGGGACACCAAGAGTATTAGCGGCTAGTACCATACCCTTGATACAATTCTGCATTTGATAGTAAATTTCGGGTTTCTCGGGATTCCCAAAGTTAAGGCAGTCTGTCAGGGCTATTGGTGTTCCCCCTACGACAGATACGTTTCGACAAGCTTCAGCTACAGCGATCATTCCCCCGGTTAAAGGATCGAGAGAGCAATACCTTCCATTTCCGTCTGTAGACAACGCTATACCTTTAGAAGTACCTTTAATTCTTAAAACCGCTGCGTCTGAACCAGGACCAGTTATTGTATTAGTCTGTACTTGATGGTCGTATTGTTGGAAGACAGATTCTTTGCTGGAAATGTTAGGTGATTTTAGTACCTTCAGTAATAGTTCTTCTGGGTTCAAATTATTAACGGGTAATTTTGTTAAGTCGTAAGATTGAACTGACAGGAGGTTTTTGGGTACTTTACTGTCGGGGATGTACTGCGGAGGGTCAGTAAGAATTTCCACAGGGATTTTAGCCTGTAGACTGTCTCCTTCAAATAGTTGAGCATAGCCATCACTTGTGGATGTGCCTATAACAGTAGTACTAAGACCCCATTTCCCAAAAATTTCATTGACTTGATCCATACGATCTTTCTTAACAATTACTAACATGCGCTCTTGTGATTCTGACAACATTACATCGTAAGCACTCATCCCATTTTCACGTCTAGGTACCTTAGACACGTCTATAACGATTCCACCATTTCCGTTTGCAGCTGCTTCTACCGATGCGCTAGTGAGTCCGGCTGCCCCGAGGTCTTGTAATCCGGCAACGTGGTCAGTCGCTACAATTTCCAGACAAGCTTCGATGAGAATTTTTTCCAAAAATGGGTTCCCAACTTGTACAGTAGGACGTAATTCACGATCGTCTTCAAAGGATTTTGAAGCTAATCCTGATGCACCATGTATACCGTCCCGACCTGTCTCAGCTCCTACTAGTACTAATAGGTTGCCAGAGCCGCCTGTCGTGGACTTAACAATTTTGTCACTTTCTACTAATCCTACGCACATTGCATTAACCAAAGGATTCCCCGTATATGATTCAGAGAACGATATTTCACCGCCTACGTTGGGTATGCCAAGGCAATTTCCGTATCCTGATATGCCCGCAACTACACCATTAAATATGTATTTGTTGTGAGAGTTTGTAAGAGGGCCAAATCGTAGTGAATTTAATAGAGCTATTGGTCTAGCACCCATAGCAAAAATGTCTCTAACAATTCCTCCTATTCCTGTTGCAGCACCTTGGTAAGGTTCAATCGCTGAAGGGTGATTATGGGATTCGATTTTAAAAACAATTGCTAGTCCATCTCCTATGTCAACTGCTCCAGCATTTTCCTCTCCTGACGACACGAGAGTTCTGGAGCTGTCTTTCGGAAGTAATTTAAGTAATGGTTTTGAATGTTTGTATCCGCAGTGTTCGCTCCAGAGAGAGCCAAATAGACCAAGCTCCAGTTCGTTGGGAACTCTGCCTAGGAGTTCTAGGATCGCTTGATATTCATCTGAAGAGATTGCTAAGGATTCTAATAGTTGTTTAGTTATACTCATATGGGATCCCTAGTATATTGGCCCGTTTTTAAGCTTGAGATAACAGATTCGAATATTACCCTTCCGTCAGTCCCTCCCAATACAGATTCACAACACCTTTCTGGGTGGGGCATCATGCCTAATACATTTCCTGATTCGTTTGTAACACCTGCTATATTCTTATAGGATCCATTAGGGTTGGCTTTCTCGTTCACATCCCCATTCTCTGTACAATATCGAAGTAGTATTTGACCGTTTTGTTCAATTTTCCCCAATGTGATTTCATCAGCAACATAATTTCCTTCACCATGAGAAATTGGGATTCGTAAAATTTGACCAATCGAAGCTTTGTTAGTGAACTGGGATTCGATGTTTTCTACCTTGATGTGTGTCCAAGTACACCTAAATTGCAAATGTGAATTTCTGACTAGTGCTCCTGGTAAAAGTTTGGCTTCACATAGGATTTGGAATCCATTACATATCCCTAGCACTGGCTTGCCATTTTGTGCGGCGATTTCGATTTCACGCATGATTGGTGAAAATCGGGCTATTGCTCCTGGTCTCAAATAATCACCGTATGAAAATCCACCTGGAAGTATTAGGCAGTCATACTCAGAAAGATCTGTGGTTTCATGCCAAACATATTCGGCATCCTGTTCCAGTATTTCAACTAAAGCATGATGGCAGTCAGTGTCACTCCAAGTTCCAGGGAACACAATAATCCCAAACTTCATTGGTATAAGTTCGCGATTCTAAAGTTATAAACATGCTCTACTTCAATGATTACAGGTGCGTGGTAAGTAACGAAATATCTAATCTGAATTTTGGTAATCATAGGTTGTCTTGGGTAATTTTGTCATCCGTGTTGACTTTGCTTAGTAAAGTGAGGATATCATGTTGTCATCTTGTGTTTTATAGCATGGCATCCAATTAGTTAATTTAGTAATTTAGATACAATTTTACTTACTATTTTGCCATCTGCTTTACCTTTTAGTTGGGGCATAAGCATATTCATTACTTTACCAATTTCTTTAGCAGTTTTTGCACCTGATTCGTCTACGGCTTTTCGTGCAAGACTCTCAATTTCCGTTTCAGTCATTTGTTGAGGTAGGTATTCCATTATAATTGTGAGTTCGGCTTCCTCAATTTCAACTAGATCAAGTCTGTTGCCAGATTTAAAAGCTTCAATACTATCTCTTCTTTGTTTGGCCTGTTTAGTAAGTATACTTATGATTGCTTCATCGTCTAGAACCGCCTTGCGGTCAATTTCAGCGTCATGTATCGCAGATCTTAGATATCTAATGACGGTTTTCTTCAACGTATCGCTGTTGAGTATGGCTTCCTTGAGGTCGTTTACGAGTCTTTCTTGTAGAAGCAAATCGTTTATCTTATCCTGCTAGTTTAAAACTTAAATTCACCATCATCATCGAGTATAGGTTCAGCAATCTAGAGTGTCAAGGAACCAGAAATCTTGGATATAACATACTTAGAGTTGTAATATTATTCAAAATTTTTATTTGAATACGTTTTATTTTATGAACCACTACCCTTTAGTATTTTGTGACTTTATCTATACTTTCAATTAATTCTTTTTCGGTTACAAATCCTTCATATTTGTACCGTAACACTCCATCATTGTCTATTACAAAAGTAAATGGCTCAGTTTTGATACCCCATTCCATTACTATGGGAGACATGGTTGCATTGGATGGATTACCAGAAATTTCGTGGGGGTGTTCATAAATTTCTATGTGGATGAAATTAACATTGCCTTTGTATAGTGTGCTAAGAGATGAAATAATTTCGACTTGAGGGCCACAAGTTGCAGTTGAGCAGAATGCAGGTGTTGCGAAAGTTAATACAGTCGACTTCCCGTTACTTATAGCTTCATCAATACTTAATTCATACAATTTTGGATTTGGAATTAGCGAGGTAGTTAGCTGAGATAAAGCAGATACATCTTTCGAGGTTTTGCTTGTACTGCTGGGTATGAGCTTGCCAATGCTAGGTGAGTCACTCCGGTCTTTAACTACGATGCCCGCCTGAACATTGTACATTCCATCAGGAGTTATAACAGATACGCCCCACTTACCCGCTTTATCAAACGAAGTGTGTGAAACATAGACGCCTTTATTCGAAGCTGGCCATTTCACAAATTTGGCAGGTGCATGAAATTTAAATGTAGATTTAGGGTCAAGGTAGTAATAATTTACCCTAACTTCATCAAGAATAATCGGACCATTTTTTTTATCAATTATTGAGAAAATCATTCTGTTGGTTCCCACAGCTATATCAGTGTTGCCAATTGCCAAAAAATAGTTTTCTTCAACGCTGGTATCACTTTGATTGATATCTATGTTGTTAGAATCTTGATTTAAACAAGATAGTCCAATAGACATTCCTACCAATAATATTGGAACAAAAATATTAAATTTCTGGAATATGTTTGATTTTCGTGACCTATCCATTTTTATGTATGAGATCTTTGGCATGCCAAGCATGATACCAGATTAAATATACGGCTACATATAGTGCCCAAATTGACACCTAGCACTTTATATGGTACAAAATTGTCGCTGGTGCTAACTGATGAGCCCCTTCCCCTCCTCGGCGGAGTCCATCTTATTTGGCACTAGTTCCTCCTTGAGTAGCCCTCGGTGTTGCTGAGCGCCGGGGGCTTCCTATGCATATAGGTGCTTTAAGTGAGTATGTCTACCTATTTTCCAGCGTAAACGCATCAGTGGGAATTGTGAATAACTGAGTTAATTGTCTGGTGGGCCCGCCTGGGTTCGAACCAGGGACCAATCGGTTATGAGCCGACCGCTCTACCACTGAGCTACGGGCCCGCATGAGACGGCTTTAGCGTAGCTTAGGGTGTTATACCTGTCAAGAATTACCAGTGGCAAAAATGGATGTGTGAATATTGAATAGTATCGGGTCATATTATGCTATCTTTTGGTGTTAGAACAGTAATATCTAGCACTCGGTTGACATACGAGATATGGTGGAGTTAAATCGGATTTGTAAAAGTATCGAAAATTTCACGAGTGGAGATTCAAATGAGTATATCCAAGAAGGTGAAAAGGGTAATGGAAGAAGGTTCTTGGATACGTAAAATGTTTGAGGAAGGAGTTAAATTAAAAGAAGAATTTGGGGAAAATAATGTTTTTGATCTCTCTCTTGGAAACCCAGTTATAGAGCCTCCAGAGGAATTTAGAGACGAACTGAAACGGATAGCAAATTCTGATGAACTTGGGACACACAGGTATATGCCAAATGCTGGGTATTCTGATACGAGGATTGCCATAGCGTCACAGCTAAAATCGGAAACCGGGTTAAATTTTACGGAAAATAATATTATTATGACTTGTGGTGCAGGTGGCGCGCTGAATGTAGTGATGAAATCGTTACTAGATCCAGGTGACGAGGTCGTTATATTTGCTCCATATTTTGTGGAGTATATATTTTATGCTGATAATCACGGAGGTATGTGCAGGGTTGTGCCTCCGGATCCCAATTTTTTGCCTGACTTTGATGTATTTGAAAAAATCATTACTCCAAGGACTCGTATCGTGCTGATTAATACGCCTAACAATCCTACGGGTGTTGTATATAGTGAAAAGGTATTGGCCAGGCTCGCCGAAATTATTCATGCGAAGGAGAATGAGTTTGGTATACAAATATCACTTGTTAGCGACGAACCATATAGAAAAATTTTGTTTGATGGTCTAGATTACCCGCAGGTTTTCAGATATCACAAAAATAGCGTCGTGGCTACTTCGCATTCCAAAGATCTGGGCCTTCCTGGAGAACGTATAGGTTTTATAGCAGTTAACCCGTCGTATTTCTGCGTGGAAGAACTATTGAATGGGCTAGTATTTTGTAATAGAACGCTAGGTTTTGTTAATGCACCTGCACTAATGCAGAGAATAGTAGCTAATCTCCAAACGATAACAATAAATGTGCGCCAGTACGAGTCCAAACGTGATTTTATGTATTCTAATCTTGTCGATATAGGTTATGAGATTGTGAGGCCTCAGGGAGCTTTTTACATGTTTCCCAAAGCACCTATAAATGATGATGTAAGATTCGTTAAAAATTTGGGTAAACACCGAGTATTAGTGGTGCCGGGTAGTGGATTCGGTTTGCCTGGTTATTTCAGGATTGCTTACTGCACTGATGATGAGACTTTAAGGAGATCGTTAGATGGATTTCGGGAGGCTAGGGCTTCTTTTTCTTGAAATTGATGGCAGTGATATTACGATTCTTGGAAGTTAGTTATTCTATCTATAAATGACATGTGGGATTGTCAGACTAAAACCTGTTAAACAGGACTACGATTCCAAGTATTTTGTATGCTTGGCATATCTGAATTGAGTGAGGAGAATTAAAATACCTAACCCTTGGAATAAGGATCAAATAAACGTGATGGCCGGCTTCTTTTTCGATTCTCACGAGGATTTTGGAGGAGATGGTATCCGACCAGAATTTTCAGGATGGGATGCTTTTGACTGGAGCGATTTGTTGACCAAAATCAATAATTTAGGTCCTCCAAGAAATCAGGGTGCCTTGGCTGCCAAATGGCAAAACCTTGAGAGTGTGCATCTACGAAAAACGGGAAGAAAGCCGGAATCAAGGTTCAGTGCACAGTATGCTACGGCTTATGAGTATGGACGTGTACAGTATGAACATAGGATAAAGGGATGATATAGGATTCATTATGGGTCGTTCTGAGTTTCAATATTCACGCCAATTCATAATGCTGCATCTTTTAGACCAAATCCGGTTATTGGTATTAAGACGGTTTCGTTTTCTTTAATAGTTTCGGTGTGGACAAGTTGTTCGAGGCCTGCGAATGCAGCGGCTGATGTTGGTTCGGCATATATACCTTCTAAATGTGCTAACTTAGTTCTCCACTCAAGTATATTTGAGTCGTTTACAGCTACAGCTGTGCCATTCGACTCGTTAATGATGCCTAGAATCCTTTTATAGCGAGGCGGATGCGTGACTGATATGCCTCCGGCGATGGTATGCTTAGCATCTCCAGGGTCCCAGGTTTCGCCACGGTATTTTGCCACTATAGGCATTACTGCTTGTGGTTGAACACAGTGTAGTTTAGGAATTTTATTCGATGATCCAAATTTAGCCAGTTCACTGAATCCGATCCATGCACCGATTAAGAGAGATCCATTGCCAACAGGAAAGACGATGTGGTCAGGAATTTGTTTATTTCTGGCAACTATTTCGTAAGCGTAAGTTTTGGTACCCTCTAAGAAATAAGGACTTAGGTTGTGTGATGTGTAAATTATATTTTGGTCCTTGCAGAATTTAATTGCGGCAGTTGTTGTATTTTGTCTATGCCCACCTATAGGATGGACTTCAGCTCCGTAGGCTATTATCTGTTGAAGTTTAGCGGCAGGAGCCGAATCAGGAACAAATATATGAGCTTTCATACTGTGTTTCGATGCATATGCAGCTACAGATGCTCCTGCATTTCCGGACGAATCCTCCACTATTTCTCTAGTTCCGAATTCAGCAGCTACGTTTAGCATTGCCGCTGTCCCTCGATCCTTAAATGATCCTGTAGGGTTTAAATATTCTAAAGTTCCAAAAACATGATTGCGTCCTAAGTATTTCCCGATTGTTGAGAGGCTTACGATAGGTGTATGTCCTTCACCTATAGAAACAGTACTCTCATTGGATTTGAATGGCATAGGGATCTTTGATTTATTTAGAGTTTCCTGATGATAGGAAATCTCTAGTGGGTCTGAGCAGTTAGCACATGACATAGTTACCATATCTGGTGTGTGCGTGTTGCCACACGTAGTGCAACGTAGGTGAAATTGCGACAAATCATACACTCCTATTTATATACATGAAAGGCAATATGTTTTTGTGTACTGGTATGTTTAGGAAGGGCACAAGGTTGGAATTAGTCTGTTCGAATAGTGACAATCCATTCAGTTAATCATACGTATTTCATTCAGTATCATTCAATAGGTTCTTCAGGTCTAATTTGGCTTTTCGTATTTCATCAATCTTTTCCGATATGCGTTCAAATAATTTTGTTCTAGCTTTAATGCCGTCACTTATTAATAATGCTGCCGCTTCCGATCTGCTATTAACCAACCCAGCCTCAACTAGTTCGTCTATTTTTGAGAGACTACTTTTGTTTAATCTGACCATTACTACGTTTTCTCGGGCCGACAATGATTTCTTAATTGCTTCCCTAAGATTACCTCCTAATGACTCTACCTCATTGCCAGACATACGGATTGCACCTGCCGCCACCTCTTTGGCTTCACCAACTATGGTTTCTATTCTTTCAGATATCTTTTTATTGTTTGTATTGTCGCTGTCCATGGCTCTGCCTTTCGTGTAATGTACTTACATGCAATATAGATGAAGTGTAATCTCGATGTCAAGTATCAGTAGTATGAAGCATGTTGATTTATATAGTGTATAGCGCGCGCGTAGCGAGAAGCGACGTACTAAAGATACCAGTTTAGAAAAGAATCTAAAAAGGTGAAAACCTGGCAGGTAGGGAACTATGTACTGGGCTACAAAATTGTCGGTTCAAACAGACAGAAAGGGGAAAGAGAATGGACTTTGCAATTCGGTAAAAGGTGACTCAACAAAATTAACCAATCATTCCGTATACAGTGTTAGGGCTTTATGTAAATATATAATTTATCTCTTGGAGCACTCATGGTTTTTCAGCAAAATACATCTATTCCCATATAACACAGAATCTGTCTATTGGTAATAATTGGTTATTCGATAGATACTCTAAGGGGTTGACACTCAATATTTGAAATGATATAACTTCATGCGACTGAAAATCCCTGAAGGAGGGAGAGCAACCTATGTGGCGTAGAATAGTTGACATACGATTGATCGTGGTCTTGGTAATATCCTTGGCTGCGGTTGGCGCGTTTGCCTGTGGAGCTGCGGAGGAGGAAGCGGATACACCCGCTCCTGCGCCTGCTGCAAGTTCCTCGTCTTCATCTGCTGCACCTGCAGCTGCTGAGGAGGAGGCCCCTGCTGCGGCCGCTGAACCAGAGGCTACTGAAGAAGAGGCGGCCCCCGCTGCTGCTGCAGAGCCTGCAGCTGCTGACGAGGCGGAGCCTGCACCTGCACCTGCAGCTGCAACCACTCCTGCTAAGCCTGCAGCGTCTTCTGATAAGGACATATACGGCCGGACGTCCGCCGATTTCGGTGGTGACTGGTACGTACCAGCGAAGATCACACCTGGTGAGGT
>CAJXCD010000019.1 GCA_913051545.1 uncultured Chloroflexota bacterium | reverse complement strand
AAGCTATGGAAGGCTTTGATAAGGATCAAGTAGGTAATTTCGACAAAGAAGCTGTAGCAGGGTTTGACAAGGAACACATGGAAAACTTTGACCCTGAAGCTATGGAAGGCTTTGATAAGGATCAAGTAGGTAATTTCGACAAAGAAGCTGTTTCTGGCTTAAAACGTGATCACATCACAGAGATGGATGACCAATCGCTAAGTGGGTTCAATGAAGATCAAGTCCGGAATTTTACGCCGGAATCAAAAGAAGGTATGGGAGATGCAGTTCAATCATTCGAGGATTTCGATATTGGTGTAAGAAAAGAACTAGTTGAAGAGGACTCTAGAAGACTGGGTGGTGTTGGGTCATTTGACGATTTAGTAAAATCTATCAACGGTGAGCTAGATGACTCTGAATCACTTGATACTTTAGGTTGGGACAAGTCAGTCGACGAAGCACAAGTCGAGTTCGGATCCTCTGAAAACGCTGAACAATTAGACTTGGAAGATGCAACTGAAGACCGTGCAAAAACTGCATTTTCCAAACTGAAGCTCTTCGATTAAATTCAATCGATAGATAGTGATTAATGTTGAACTATAGGTTGTGCGATAATCCACAAACTTATAGCTGTGTAAAAAATCATGAGTAGCAGCATAGGGTATTGACTCTGAAGTGCTTTTGATCTGTCAGGTATTTCCCTTAAAGATATTAAATGTGCAACATACACCGACATTATGTGGCCTATAACTATTGCTATCACAGATGAAATCCATACAAACTTTGCATTAATTATGGATATGTCGACTCGGAATGTTTGAGTACCAAAAATATCCCAACCGTAGCCAAAAGGGTCTGAAATTAGAGGTATTATATGCTGTCCCTGGATTACTAAATATGATTGATAGTGTGACAAATGATAAGCAAAAGCTATTGGTATAAGTGAGTAGACAAATAAAGTGGTCGTTTTGTAAGTGGACAAGTATCCGCCACTAAAAGCACTCATCAGGAACGAAAAAAGAATGTATATACCAAGGAACAAGATTGGTAGCATGAGCAATCCAAATGTGCCAATACCGGCTGAACTAGTTATACCAAGGATATCTGCAATCGGGTGAATTGCGTTCTGGAAATCTAACCACAAGCTAGTTGCCGTCAACCCATCGAAGGTCACAGAAGCCAAAGTTAATAGAACAAATATCATGCTTCCGATTGATATGTTCTCAGGGCGGGACAGACCAATCGCATATGGCCTGATATTTACCAGTCTATCTGACCTGTCAGAGTTTTCGAAACACTCTAAACAATCTACGCATTGTAAGTTATGTGGATAGCACCCTTGATAACAATTCCTACAAGCGTTGGTATCCAATACGCCAATTTCTGATGGAGACAAACGAGATAGTAGCCCAAACAAAATCGAGAAAGCTTCTCCATGTTTAAGCCAAGCATGTTTCCCAAATAAGAACATGCCAGTCCAGGTAATAATTGAATAGGATAGTATAAGTACTCCGAGCTTATTAGGGATTGCACCGCCTGAATATATATTCTCTATCCATATAAAAGCGAAGAATATAATAATCCCAGGCCATACATCCAGATATTTTGGGTATTGAAACAACCATCCATCGCGTCCAATTGTTGATTTATTTATCCTAGAGTCAACAAGATCAAACATGATTTTCCAAGGATTTATGACTAACCATATATTGCCGAAAAACGCAGTAATATATGCAATCCCAACCCACCAAATGATCCATACAAACGTAGGGGAGAAATTATTCGTCGGTTCATTATCTCCTAGAAAAGCAGTAGCCAATGTAATCAAGAAAAGAGTCACTGAAATTGATTCGATCAACTGAATAACAAAACGGTTTGTTATTAGCCTACTGATTAACTGATTCGACAAAAGATTATATTTTGGATAATTACTAGATTGTTTAGATCTGCCCACAAAATAACCAATGACTAAGAAAGAGAAAGCTACCGTAGCGGCTGCTCCAACCAAGAAGAAATTTAATGGGACCGGCAGATCGTATCTTTCTCCAAATCCGTGCGCTAACACTGGCCGCGACGCGACTATAAATGGGACTATAACTAGCGAAGCAATAATGCCTCTTCTAACCATGAATTACACCTTGATATTAATTAGGGTGTACCTCTAAAACACCAAGATGAACTACAGATTCGTCATCTGAATGGTCTGAATCGTGTTTCATATCACCGTCCGAATGGTCTGAATGGTCTGAATCAGATTCGAATTTATGAAGCACTATATCAAAACTCCCAGTGGCATCAGCGGTAAAATTCATGTCAGCCTTTGAGGCCGGACCAACGTCTACTAGTAAATCGTAACCATGAATGTGAAACCCACCTTCGACATCACTAGTAATTCGGAAGGTTACCGTATCGTTATGATTAATTTTTATCAGTTTTCTGTTACTCAAGAGAACATTACCTGTTTGGGTTTCAACACGTGGAACCATCTCGCCTTCTCTTACAGATATATCAAATATATGGTCTTGTGGATTAGAGCCCCCACAGCTTATGAGTGAAGCTACGGATATCAGGAGAAAACTGGTTAACAAAACTCGTATATTATTAATCATTGACATATCCTATCAGTAATTGAAACGCTATGTACTGGTTTCATTCCTTTGCAATAAATATCCTCTAAATGATAACCCAAGTATAACCAATAACGCCATTAGTATGGATAAGGTTAGTAATCCAGGAATCGGACTTTGATTTTTTATAACGACCTGAAAATCCGTAGTCCCTTCTCCATTTTTGCCTGATACATCAACAGTAAACAACCACTCGCCCTCCCTATCAACCCTCGTATCTAAATCGTAAAACATGGGCGATTTAAAATCGTTAATTGCTTCAAGGGGACCTATCTCATATGAATTGGATCCTGGCCCTATAGCGGAAATCAGTACGTTAGCACCAGGCACAACCTCACCGGATTCAATATCGGATACCTTGACACTGAAGTGTATGTTACCTACTCCAGGATCTGGTGGCATGGTACCTAGGGAGACTTCATAGGGTCCAGCAGTTTTTGTGACAAACTCTGTCACATTCCCATTAGCTAAAATATCTACAGGAAATATTAATCGGAATGAAAATATCAAACCTACTAGAAACAACCGTATCATATGCACCTAGATTTTCTAAATTTATGGCTACAGAATATCATACTAACTTTAGATTTAAGGTAAAGGAATAAAATAACCGAATAGCTTCTTGACCTCCTAGAAGATATGTTTTAGTTTGGTTGTCTA
Organism: uncultured Chloroflexota bacterium; assembly: GCA_913051545.1. Taxonomy (GTDB): domain Bacteria; phylum Chloroflexota; class Dehalococcoidia; order Lucifugimonadales; family CAJXCD01; genus CAJXCD01. Next base: position 21,850 of record CAJXCD010000019.1, on the reverse strand, counting down.
TACTGTTTTCAAGAATTCCCTACTATCATATGTGCAATAATTATAATGGGATAAAAATACAAGAATGAATATATACCAGCAATTACAACTTTTTCGAATTGACATGCGTACATCTTTTATTGGAAAGATCATGGCAATAAATGTGGTACTTTTAATATCACTATCTGTTTTTTCTCTAGCTTGTGGCGGCACAGACGATGAAATACTGGAAATTTCAGAACCAGGTCAGGCTGAAGAGGCAATATCTCTATATTCAACCCAGATATCTAAAAATACTGATGATAGTAGAGCCTATTCAAAAAGAGCAGAAGCATATGTAGCAATAGGAAGATATTTAGAAGCTGTGAACGACTACACCGAAGTCATTAGGATAGGACCGGAGAATTCTAACAATTACGTAAGTAGAGGTAATGCTTATCTAGAGATAGATAAGTACGATAAAGCCATCAGTGATTTTAGTAAAGTGATTGAGTTAGAACCCACTAGTGCAAAAGGTTATTCACTTAGAGGGGAATCTTATTACGAATCTGGTGATTTTGATAACGCTCTTATAGATTTTTCTTCATCGCTAAATATAAACCCAGACAATTTCGAAGCCTTAAACGACAGAGGAATGACTTATGGACAATTAGGGCAATCAAGGGAAGCAATCAACGATTTTACCAAAGCCTCTTTACTTCAACCAAATGACCCATGGGCACACGTTAATATGGGGGTTGCCAATACTAGGCTAGCTGAATACGAGCTAGCTGTATCCAATTTTGATGATGCCATTGCTATAGACTCAACAATTGCAAGAGCCTATTCAAATCGAGGTTATGCAAAAGAAAAACTAGGACTTATTGAAGATGCAATAAGTGATTATTCTAATTCTATCCGCTTAGAACCGAAAGATGATTGGGTTTATCCTAATCGAGGAATGGCCTACCAACGGATTGGAGAATATGACAAAGCGATTGAGGACTTCTCTGAAGCCATCAGAATAGACCCCTCAGATGTGTGGTCTATTCGTGACCGAGCCAGCTTATATTCAAATCTTAATGATTACGACAAAGCCATTTCCGATTACGGGAAAATAATGAAACTCGACCCTGATGACGTGTGGACATACCGTAACCGCGGTAAAGCGTATAGGGATTCTGGTCAGAGCCAATTAGCAATCCAAGATTATGATACTGCTATAAAAATGGAACCAGATTACCCTACCACATATATAGACAGAGGTAATGTGTACGGCTCAATGGGCGAGTTCAATCGATCTTTAGCTGATTTTGACAGGGCAATAGCAATCGCTCCAGAAGAAGCCTTGGCTTATCTGGGTAGGGCCGGTGCATACAGCATGACTGGTAATATTGAAAAATCAGTTGAAGATTATGGCGAAGCAATACGTATAGACCCACAAAGCCCTGACGCCAGGTTCGGTAGGGCAATCGTATATGCGAATTCAGGAGACTTAGAGAAAGCTATTGAAGATTTTAGTGCCGCAATCAACCTAGATTCGCAATATGTGCCAGCATACCTTAATAGAGGAATAACGTATGATGTTTTAGGACAATTTGAGTTATCTGTCCAAGATTATGGATACGTGATAGGTCTAGACTCTGAATATGGACCTGCTTATGCTAGCAGAGCAGTCGCATACACCCAATTAGGTGAGGACCTTGAAGCCGATCGTGATGCGGAACGAGCCATTGAACTTGGAATAGACTCAGAGCGTCTACGGAACTCTATAGAGGCCGTTAAAAATTCAAGGTAGAATAAACGTCGTGTTTACATTACCTTGAATATAACTTCTAATACGAAATATAACCGCCTATGAAACTCAGAACTGGTTTTTTCACTACGGCTGTAAACAAAAAACGCTTAGTCGGATTATTACTAATCGTACTAATGCTAGCTCTTTTTTTTAGTTTTAACAGGTTCCCTAAACTAGACACCGTACGTGGGGACCTTGGCATTGTGTTCGCATCCTCATCTCAACAGACTGAATCCCCTGGCTGCTTTCAAGGATTTTGTATAGAAGGTATTGATGAAGATACAGAAAGCCCTTCCCTTATACAGAGGTGGGTAATATTTTCTGTTACGTACCTGAGACTAGTGACCATAGGAATGATTTTTGCGTTTCTAATGGCAGGTGTCGCTGAAGCATTCATATTTTCTGATTCTAGCGGTAGAACTTACGAATCAGGTAGTGTATTTAAACGAACCATTAAAGGCCTAGCTGCTGGTCCGGTATTGAACCTCTGTTCGGCATGCATCGTACCAATATCCAGTACCTTCCGAGGGAAAGGTGGAGGGATAGCAGGAGCAATATCCATGGTACAAGGATCAGCCACCCTAAATATACCTGCACTGGCAATGGCATTTTTCGTATTCACTCCCCTGCTAGGCTTTAGCAGATTAATCCTAGCCGTTATAGGTGGACTATTGATAGGACCAATAGTCGTTATGGCTACCAGACGTGGTGCATCCAATGACCAGGGAGAGGAACCGGTAATGCCAACCTACGCCGGGTTCGAAGATACCTCACCTTGGGGAGCTGTATTACAAGAAGGATTCCGCGATTGGGCAAGAGTCTCTATTGGGTACCTGATTAGATTAGGACCAATCATGATTGTCGCAGGGTTCGGATCAGGACTAGTAATGCAGTGGCTAACCGTCGATACAGCTGAAACTTATCTAGGCAACCATGCACTAGGTGTTGCATTAGCAGCTACATTCGGAATTCTTATCAACGTCCCACTATTATTTGAGATTCCCCTGGTAGCATTACTACTACTCTTAGGGATGGGAACAGCACCTGCTGCTACTCTACTCTTTACAGCTGCCGCTGGAGGTCCAGTAACCTTCTGGGGACTCGCCAAGGTAATGCCCCGAAGAGCTATAGCCACCTTTGCTACTGCTACATGGGCAGTAGGTGCTTTAGGTGGATTCGCTATATTAGCGTTCCACACTATCCCTTTGGATGGATTTTCATTAAGAGGACCTGCTGAATTCATAGATGTGACTGAAAAAGCTGGTGTTAATTTTGTTCACCATCATCCTGAATTAAAAAGATTGGATATAGGTGCAGGCGTAATCGTTTTTGATTATGACGGTGATGGACTTGATGACATATACATAGGAGATTCAATAGGGTCTAATGCGCTATACAGAAACAACGGAGATGGAACATTTACTGACAATGCATCATCAGCAAATGTAGATAATCCAAATGGGAAAACAAACGGAGGATGTGCTGCCGATTATGATAATGACGGTGATCAAGATTTGTACATTACCAACTATGGTTCAAGTAAATTATTTCAAAATAATGGAAATGCCACTTTCACAGATGTCACAATAGACTCTCTAGAGTTCTTCTACACCTCACGAGCATCAGCAGGATGCGCATGGGGCGACTATGATAACGATGGATATTTAGACCTTTTGGTAGTACATCATATCAACCAAGAGACCCCTATGGTTACAGCTACAGGAGAAAGGCACTTAATAATTGGTGGACTAACTCTTTTCCACTCAAGGGGTGATGGAACATTTGAAGATGCAACGCCCCTCCTAGGAGATGATAGTTCTCCGAGTGATCCCCTTCGAGGCGGACCCAGGGGTAACGTTTGGGGAGCAGGATTTCAGCCTATATGGATAGACTTTGACAATGACTTTGATCTTGATATCTACGTTGCTAATGATTTTGGAATGTACTTACATCCGAACGTCTTCTGGAGAAACGATGGTAATTCTCTAGATGACACTACATGGACCTTCGTTGACACTTCTGAAGAATCAGGAACAGACCTATCTATTTTTGCAATGGGATTAGCTGTAGGTGATTATGACTTAGATGGTTTTTTCGATCTATTTATAACAAACATAGGTAGAACAGTACTACTTAAAAATAATGGAGACGGACTTACTTTCAGTGATCAAACAGATGATGCAAATGTAGATCTAAGATTAGTTGGTGTCAAAGAGCGAGTCACGTGGGGAACTGTATTTTTCGACCATGATAACGATGGATACGAAGATCTGTATGTTGTTAGTGGACATTCGAGACCTGGCGCTATACAGGATTTGGTACCACCATCAGCTAAAGAACAACCAAATGTACTACTAAGGAATATTGGCAATGGTACCTTTAAAGACATTTCGAAAGGTAGTGGTGCAGATGACCCAGGGGTAGGACGCGGAGGCGTATATCTAGACTACGATTCTGATGGTTGCCTAGACCTGTTTGTCGGAAATTTAGGTCAGGAATCTAAACTTTTTAGAAATAGATGTGAAAACGGTAATTCATGGTTAGTAGTTAAGCCTAAAGGAACCGTCAGTAACCGAGATGCAATTGGCACACGTATAACAATAGAGGTCAACGGTATTAGTCAAATTAGAGAAATTGCCAGCGGTCGTAGTGCAATGGGACAAAATATGAGAGCAGCGCATTTCGGTTTGGGCAAAGTAGAAAATATTGATTCTGTAACTGTGCGCTGGCCAAGCGGAGCAGTTGAATCTCTTAAAAATGTCAAGCCTAATCAAACATTGTCTCTAACAGAACCTCGTTAGTCGTATACATTAGGAAAGTCCTTAATTACTATCTTATAGAATATAATGTTTAAGAAATCTAGCATTTATTAACTTACAGTAGGGTATGAGGAGATATAGTGAATTTACCTGAATGGTGGTTGGAAGCGACATTACCAACCGTTGTATTTGGAATCCTGTTTATAGTTTGGGTAGCTATTCCACCTAAAACCGGGGAAGAAGATATTGCGAGTAAAATCAGGGATTTTATTACCAGACGCAAGTAGGCTTTAAATTAATGAATCTTTCATTCTCAAATTCCACTTCAAAGAAACGCTTGGTAGGAGTAATCCTTATATTACTCATACTAGCCTCATTTTTCAGTTTCAACAGGTTCCCTAAACTAGACACCGTACGAGAGGACCTCGGTGTCGTATTTTCTCCGACCGATATAGCCGCTTCTTCCTCAACTGAAGAAAGTGAAATGCCTGAAACAGGGTCATTTGACGGACGTTGGTTGGAACCTGGTGATGAGCAGTTAACCGATATGGGTCAAGCAAAATGCTTCCAAGGTTTCTGTATAGAAGTCGGAGAAGGACCCGCTGCACGAACATCATTCCTAGAGAGGTGGGTAATATTTTCTGTTACGTACCTGAGACTAGTGACCATAGGAATGATTTTTGCGTTTCTAATGGCAGGTGTCGCTGAAGCATTCATATTTTCTGATTCTAGCGGTAGAACTTACGAATCAGGTAGTGTATTTAAACGAACCATTAAAGGCCTAGCTGCTGGTCCGGTATTGAACCTCTGTTCGGCATGCATCGTACCAATATCCAGTACCTTCCGAGGGAAAGGTGGAGGGATAGCAGGAGCAATATCCATGGTACAAGGATCAGCCACCCTAAATATACCTGCACTGGCAATGGCATTTTTCGTATTCACTCCCCTGCTAGGCTTTAGCAGATTAATCCTAGCCGTTATAGGTGGACTATTGATAGGACCAATAGTCGTTATGGCTACCAGACGTGGTGCATCCAATGACCAGGGAGAGGAACCGGTAATGCCAACCTACGCCGGGTTCGAAGATACCTCACCTTGGGGAGCTGTATTACAAGAAGGATTCCGCGATTGGGCAAGAGTCTCTATTGGGTACCTGATTAGATTAGGACCAATCATGATTGTCGCAGGGTTCGGATCAGGACTAGTAATGCAGTGGCTAACCGTCGATACAGCTGAAACTTATCTAGGCAACCATGCACTAGGTGTTGCATTAGCAGCTACATTCGGAATTCTTATCAACGTCCCACTATTATTTGAGATTCCCCTGGTAGCATTACTACTACTCTTAGGGATGGGAACAGCACCTGCTGCTACTCTACTCTTTACAGCTGCCGCTGGAGGTCCAGTAACCTTCTGGGGACTCGCCAAGGTAATGCCCCGAAGAGCTATAGCCACCTTTGCTACTGCTACATGGGCAGTAGGTGCTTTAGGTGGATTCGCTATACTAGCATTCGGCACTTTCATATGGGATGGAGGATCCAATTTACGTGTTGAAGCATCGGCTGCCGACGACACGGCAAAAATGTATGCAGATTTAGCTGCTAGAACAGCAGACGAAACTGGCGTTGAATTAGACATACCTGGCGACAGATCTTCCGACTCAAATCCTGTGCCTGGAATGGACATGGAAGAATACCACGATACTGTAGCTGGCGTTAATCAGCCCTATGGTGCATTCAGGTCACATCTTGAACAAGGGCTTTCTAAAGACAACAGAGAATCTCTATTTAATAATGTAAATGATTCAGCTGGAATAGATTTTATTCATGTCCAAACACGTAAAATGAGTTTTCCTTTTGGTGGAGGAGTCGTAATCTTAGACTTCAACAATGACGGCTTTGACGACATATATGTGGCAAATTCAAGGGATTCTAATGCTTTATACCGAAACAACGGAGACGGCACATTTATCGACATGGCTGAAAGAGCTATGGTCGATGATCCTGACACCACAAGTAACGGCGGATGTGCAGCTGATTTCGATAATGATGGTGACACCGATTTATTTGCTACAAATTATGGGTACAGTAAATTATTCAGTAATCGTGGGGACGGCACATTCATCAACGTCACTTCAAATACGCCTGGCTTAGGTGACGAGAAATACCGTTCTACAGGGTGCGCATGGGCAGATTATGACTCAGATGGATACGTAGATCTGGCTATATCACGCCATATTTACGAAGATGATCCAGAAATTCTATCAACTGGAGATATTTTCACTCCATTGGGCAGACTCCATCTATTTCATAACGAAGGTGACGGATCATTTAAAGATGTTTCCAATTATCTAGGTAGAGATGAAATTCCAGACCCTGACAAAAGTGTCACACCACTATCATCTGGGAGCGTAGGAAATCTGTGGGGTGCAGGATTCCAGCCTCTATGGTTTGACTTCGATAATGACAACGATGTCGATCTATATGTGATTAATGATGTGGGTAATATCATTCACCACAACGTATTATGGGTGAATGACGGTCCTAGAAATGATGGTACGTGGAATTTCCAAGATTATTCGGTTGCTTCGGGTTCTAATATAAATATGGATGGTATGGGAATTGCTGTAGGAGACTACGATGTTGACGGTGACCTAGACTTGTACTTAACCAATATTGGACCTAACATTTTATTAAATAATCAAGGAGATGGCCTCACATTTTCTAATGTAACTAAGGACTCAGAAACTGGATATGGCACAGTCTTCCCACAGGGTACACGAGTATCATGGGCAACGGGCTTCTTTGACTTTGACAACGATGCTGACGAGGACATATATGTAATAAGTGGTTTTCTAGACATACGTCAGGTCAATAATCCGGAAAAGCAGGAAAATCTTTTATTACGCAATGAATTGGACGGGACATTTGTTAACGCATCTCTTTGGAGTGGTATAGATGATATTGGGTATGGACGAGGGGCGGCTTATCTTGACTATGATCGTGACGGATGTCTAGATCTATTTTTTGTTAACTATCAAGCTGAAGCAGGTCTCTTTAAAAACGCCTGTAATTCTGGTAATTCATGGATTTCATTAAAAACTATAGGAACTACAAGCAATAGAGACGGTATCGGGGCTAGGATAAAAATATCAGCTGGCGGTGTATCTCAAATCCGTGAAATACGTGCAGGTTCCAGTTCAATGAGTCAAAATACATCCATAGCCCATTTCGGACTGGGACTTCAAGAAACAGTGAAAACCATCGAGATAACTTGGCCTAGTGGCCTAGTTCAAAAACTCTCTGATGTCAAAGCAAACCAAATTTTACAAGTTATGGAACCAACGCCTTAGAGCCCATAGTCAAGAATGAATAGTATGATTACGTCATTCCTAACGAAACCTTACCTCTTAGCGGCATTTATTCCTTTAATTTTCATATCCGTGCAAATAAACTGTTCCAAATTGGACACAGATTCAGGATCAACCGATGATTCAGAATCTGTGTCTACGTTCAATAGTATATATCGCTCAAAATTACCAACCGAAACAAATAAGGCGGATTCTATTGAATCGGACTCAAAACCATCATCAAATTCAGCGATTCCCACAACTATTACGACTATTGAACCCTATGTAGGCCCATTTATATTTGAAGACAACACCAAAATTGCCGGTATTGACTTCGATCCAAAGCATCCGAGACAGCAACGTTTCCCTCTGGGATCAGGAGTTGTGATATTTGATTACAATAACGATGATTTGGATGATATATATATAGGTGATCCTATAGGACCTAATGCTCTCTATAGGAATGATGGAGGAGGCAAATTCACAGACGTTGCAAGCTCTGCTGGGATAATTGATGCAGGTAGAGCAAACGGTGGATGCGCAGCAGATTATGATAATGACGGAGACCAGGATATATATATAACCAACTATGGGATGAGTAAATTATTCAGGAACGAAGGAAACGGTACATTTACCGACGTAACTTCTTCAAGTATTAGTGACTACAATGACATACAGTATAGAAAATTCAGTTCTACTGGATGTGCATGGGGAGATTATGATACTGACGGACTTCTAGATTTGATTATCGTACGACACATAAGTTACGAGGAGCCCGTCATGTCTAAAGGCGGTCAGGTCCTCACATTAATCGGTGGAGTTACGCTGTATCACAATGACGAGTCAGGTAATTTGACAAACGTTACGAATTTACTAGGAGATACATCAGCACCATCCATAGATAGCTACGACCCAAGTGTTGGTAACGTATGGGGAGCCGGATTTCAGCCTATATGGATTGACTTCGACAATGATTCAGACCTAGATATCTACATAGCCAATGACTTTGGAGCTGACGTACAACCAAATGTACTTTGGAGCAACGAAGGATCCAATAAAGAAGGAAGATGGGTTTTCGAGGATAAATCTGCTGGATCAGGAAGCAACATACCGATGTATGGCATGGGACTAGCTGTTGGTGACTATGACCATGACGGATATTTTGATCTATATATTACTAATATAGGAGACAGTGTTTTACTTAGAAACAATGGGGACGGAATTTCATTTACTGATACAGCTGATGAAGCTGGTGTTGGTATAGGTCAATTAGGTGTAAAACAAAGAATAACCTGGGGCACTATGTTTTTTGACTATGATAACGACACATATGAGGACCTGTATGTTGTGAGTGGTTACCTAGAAATCCAAGGTTTTTCAGAAGAACATAATTACCAAAAAGAACAACCTAACGTATTATTGAAAAATAATTCTGACGGAACTTTTGATAACGTATCCTTAAGGAGTGGAGCTGATGATCCTAGTGTAGGACGTGGAGGAGTGTTTTTTGACTACGATCAAGACGGATGTTTGGATATATTTGTAGGAAACTTAGGACAACGACCTAAGTTATACAGAAATACATGTAATTACTCTAACAATTGGTTAGAGATATCTACTCAAGGCACATCAAGTAATAGAGATGGTATCGGAGCTAGAATATCAGTCACCACAAATGGGGTGACACAAATTCGTGAAATTGCAAGTGGTCGAAGTAATATGGGACAAAATATGCGATCCGCACATTTTGGAATGGGAAGTTTTAAAAAAGCTGACACAATAACAATTAGATGGCCTAATGGCATAGTCCAAAACCTTGAAAACGTATCAGTAAATCAAAGACTGAAAGTTGTTGAATCAAAATGATCGCCATATACCGGGAAAAATCATGAACACATATTCAAATAATTCCAGTTATTTAGTTTTAGGATTCATTTCAATGATTGGTGTCACTATCATTGGATGTTCGAGTCTAAGTGGATCAAATAAACATTTTAATGAAGGGGAAGATTTACGCCAGAAGGGTGAGCATCAAGAAGCAATACTGTCATACACAGAAGCATTAAAGGTTGACCCAAACGACGTGAATACTTACATATCTCGAGGAAAATCTTATCAGGATGATGGAGAGTTCAAACTTGCTCTAGATGACTTTGATAAAGCAATACAAATCGAACCGACTAATTCTTCCCATTGGTTAAACAGGGGTACTGCATATATAAAGCTGAGCTCTTTTCAATCAGCAATTAACGATTTCACAGAATCTGTTAGATTGTCGCCCAACGACCCCAACGGATACATAGAACGCGGCTCAACATATGCCCATTTAGGACAGCCAGAAATGGCACTCGCAGATTTTGACAAAGCAATCGATTTAGATCCGAACAATTCAACAGCATATAGTGAAAGAGGGATTTTGTTTGGATCATTAGGGCAGTTTGGTCTAGCTATTAATGATTATAATATGGCGATCAAAATCGACCCTAAATCCCCAGAATCATATGTAGACAGAGGACTAGCTTACATTTATGTCAAAGAGTACAGTAAAGCAATCAGTGATATGGACAACGCAATACGGGTAGATCCTAACTTCGCCTGGGCGTACGTATACAGGGCTAACGCAAAACAGGCTCTTGATATGTCCGATGAATCATTCAATGACTATTCTAAAGCAATAGAAGTTAATCCAGACCTACCTGACGCCTACAGCAATAGAGGTATAGCATATAGTCTACAGGGAGATTACCAACTAGCTTTAGAGGATTTTAACCGAGCAGTAGAATTGGAAATTGAACATTTTTACCAGCAACGCCCTTCAACATTCATCGCGAGAGGAGACACTTTCCTAAAACTAGGTGACCCCATGTCTGCAATTGACGATTTTGACGAGGCTATACGTCTGAAGATGGCTGCTTTAGTATCTTCTTTCCAAGATCAAGATATACGAGACCCGGAATTTTCAAGTGCTTATAAAATGCGTGGGAATTCATACACTATCCTTGGTCAATTCCAGCTAGCAATCGCTGATTTTAATGAAGCACTTTCCCTTAATCCTGCTGATGCTGATATACATGACGATAGAGGTTTTGCATATTACAATATGGGTACTTTCGACAAAGCAATTGAGGATCATACACAAGCTATCAACATTGATCCAGAGAACGCTGCAGCCTATGTCAATAGAGGATTATCTTACGGGAGTATAGGAAACTATCGGATGGCTCTAAGTGATTTTGACCAAGCGCTCCGTCTTGCTCCTCAAATGGCAGGTGCAAGAATCTCTGCCTTTCTAGGTGAAAACTCGTTGAATGAACTCCGTTCATCTCTACGAACTCTCGACCTATTAGATCAATCGATAGAATCTGATCCTGAGAACCCAGAGTACTATTTTAAACGAGCAAACTTGTATTCTCAGCTAGGAGATTTAAGCAAAGCTTTATCTGACTATAATGAAACCATCATCCTTTTCCCAGATTTCGCACCAGCATATGCCAGTCGTGCATTTACTAACCTAGCCCTCGGAAATGAAGAGTCTATCCAGCCTGATATAGATAAAGCCGTCGCTCTAGGACTAGATCGTGAGCAGATTGAGGCACAAATATCAATTGTTACCGCAAATCTGCAGAACGAAATACAATCTCAATAATGGTATTTAACCTTTAGTTATGAGATATCAACTGTTCTACATATTACTTACTATATGTCTGACTACTACTGTATCGACATCATGCTCAAACGCAGATACTCCTCCTGAAAGTGAAATTGCATCTCCTGTTCCTGTTGAAACCAACGAATATAGCTCTAAAAAAATTCAGGAAGATGAACCGATAGGTGAGGCACTGTATATCGATGTGACGGTAAAAGCCAACGTTGATTTCCAACATAAAGCAGATAAAACGGAGATTATTGCACAAGGTGGAGGAGTAGTAGTATTTGATTTTAATGGAGACACCCTACCAGACATCTTTGTAAGTAATTCGAGAGGCCCTAATGCTTTGTATAAAAACAACGGTGATTCTACGTTCACGAACGTAGCCACAATCACAGGAGTTGATGACCCTTTTGGGAGAGGTAACGGCGGATGCGCAGCAGATTTCGACAACGACGGTGACCAAGATTTGTACACCACCAACTACGGATTTAGTAAATTATATCTAAATAACTCTTTCAAAAATTTCTCTGACTACACAGATCAATCTCTACTAGTAGACAACGATGCCACTAACCGTTCGACAGGATGCGCGTGGGGGGACTACAACGAAGATGGGCTATTAGATCTAGTTATAGTCAGACACTTGCATGAACGAACTCTCAGGCTATACCAAAACGAAGGATTTGTTGGTGCTGTACGAGCGTTGGTTCTATATCACAATAATGGAGACGGTACTTTCACTAATATAACCGATAGATTAGGTAACACAAACGACCCTGGCCCAGCAGACAATATTGGTAACCTCTGGGGAGCCGGTTTTCAACCTGGATGGGTAGATTTTGACAATGATGGGGATTTAGATTTATACGTAGTAAATGACTATGGTCCTCAAGTGCAACCAAATACCTTATGGAGAAATGACGGTTCATTAGGTAGTGACTCTTGGAAATTCACAGATATATCCTCTTTATCTGGAAGCGATGTCCCTATGTTTGGAATGGGATTAGCTGTTGGTGACTATGACGTTGACGGAGATTTTGATTTTTTTGTCACTAACATTGGTGACCAAGTCTTGTTAAAAAATTTAGGGGATGGACAAACGTTTATAGACACCACAGAGTCAGCTGGCATCTCAATATCGCTCATAGGCACCGAAGATCGAGTTGCCTGGGGAACAATGTTTTTTGATTATGACAACGATGGGCTAGAAGATCTTTACGTAGTTAGCGGATATTTACGACAGGATCCAAGACAGCCAGAACCACCAGAATATGCGAAGGAACAACATAACGTGTTATTACACAACAATGGTGACGGTACATTCAACAATGTTTCATTGGGTAGTGGAGCAGATGATCCAGGGATTGGCAGAGGAGGCGCTTTCCTAGATTTTGATAATGATGGTTGCCTAGACTTATATGTGGCGAACCTAGGACAAACAGCAAAACTTCTTAGGAATCTGTGTAGATCAGATAACCACTGGATAGTGGTTGACACCATTGGAACAATTAGTAACAGGGATGGAATCGGAGCAAGGGTTACAATCGATATAGATGGAAAATCCCAAATCAGAGAAGTTTCTAGCGGACGAAGTAACATGGGACAAAACATGAAATCTGTCCATTTTGGTCTAGGGCCAGAGAAAATAGTTGATAACTTAATCATAAAGTGGCCTAGCGGGACAATCCAGACCCTTAGTAACATTAAAGCAGATCAACGGTTAGTTGTTACTGAACCGTCTCCCTAATAAAAAATCACGTAGTAGAAACTTCATAAATTTGTCGTTTGTTGCTTATTTTTTCTAACCGATTATTCGAACATACGTTTAATTTACTGGTACATACTCCGCGTTTAAAGGACAGAATAGCTATATATCATGATATAATATGGGCTGTTACTGGAACTCTATGGTACGAATTATGATTGCGACACAACCACCACTAAACGGTCTAAGTACACCCTCAATATTCCAATTGTTGATAATGTCATTTGTTATATTTGCTATTACTGGCTGTTCTACAGCTAGTGCCAGATCAGAACCAATTATTGGTGATGAACCTGCAGTCAAGCTTCATATAAGCCAAGATGACATTGATAGTGGATCATTAACCGTTGAAGAAATTATTGATGCGGGAGAAGATCTTTTTCAAGCATCCTTCAATTCCCTTGATGGTGCGGGAAGACCTGAAACAGCAGATATAGTTCGCGATAACAACAACACAATAGTAAATACCAGGCCAAGGCAAGACTTTCCACAAAATTTCAACCGCATATCTGGCCCAGATGCAAATACATGCCTTGCATGCCACAACGTACCTAGATCTGGCGGTGGCGGTGACAATTCTACAAACATATTTGCTCTTGCTGATAGATTAACCAATGTTAACTTTGACGGCGGAATTGGCGATGAATCACAAGGTAGCGCAGGACCTAACGCCACCTCCTTTATGGATGCTGGATTAGAAAGAAATTCCCCTGCCCTATTTGGTTCTGGTTGGATTGAGCTGTTGGCACGCGAAATGACTACAGACCTACACAACTTAGTCGAAGAAGCTATTAATGAAGCCAAAGAAACAGGTGATGACGTTAAAGTAGACCTGATAACCAAAGGTGTTAATTTCGGTAGCATCACTGCCCGTCGTGATGCAACAATAGACACCACCGAAGTTGAAGGTATAGATGACGATTTAGTCATACGACCATTCCAGCAAAAAGGAGTTGTGGTATCGCTAAGAGAGTTTGGTGTCAAGGCAATGAACTCTCATTTTGGGATGCAAGCACTTGAAAACTTCCGTAGGGGAGTAGATGTAGACAGAGATGGAGTTGCGGATGAACTATCTATAGGAGATATAACAGCATTGGTAGTATTTCAGGCTACACTGCCTGTACCAGGCCAGATCATGCCTTCAACCCCTGAAGAACTTGCCGCAGTCGAACGTGGTGAAAAACTGTTCAATGAGACTGGCTGCGGGGTATGCCACGTTCCCCTAATGAGGGTAAATAATCCTAATTTTACAGAACCAGGCCCCTTCAATCCCGGCGGTAAACTACAGGCTACAGACGTAGATAATCCTTTTTCGATAGATTTAACAACCGCTGGCCCAGGACCACATTTGAAACGCGAACCTGATGGCAGTGTTCTAGTACCAGTTTTTACGGACCTGAAAAGGCACAAAATGGGTGAAATTCTTAACACTGATATGTTAGTTCAAGATGGCGTACCAACAGACGAATTTATAACCCGTAAATTATGGGGGTTTGTAAGCGAGCCTCCTTTCTTACACCATGGCAGGGCATTACTTGTCTCTGAGGCAATCCTAGCGCATGGTGGAGATGCCCAGGCATCCCGTGACCAATATGCTGCTCTAACGAAAGAGGATCAAGCATCCATAGTCGAATTCTTACACACACTTCAAATCATGCCTGAAGGTAGTACTAAATTAGTGATGTCTGTTGACGATGCCATGATGTTGTCAGAAAAGAGTGGCTCTTCTAACAACAATAACTTCATAATAATTGCTGCCAGTAGTTTCGGTATATTCTTGATGCTTATTGGAACTGCACTAGTCTACCTATTTGCCAGAAACCGCGGTTATTCATAATATAACCCCTTTCCCGAGACCTACAGTTTGAAATCGCCACGAAGATGTCATAAAGTTACATTTATATAATCTGATGCAACGACAAATAGTCAGTGTGATTTGGAAAAATGCCCAGGTGGCGGAATGGTAGACGCGGCGGACTTAAAATCCGCTTCCCTTTATCGGGAGTGGGGGTTCGAGTCCCTTCCTGGGCACCAGTTTTTATTACTCAATCATAATTTGGACTATTAACCTATTAAATTATTCAAAGATTTACAAAGAATTTAAGTTCATAAGGATAATCTATGTTCAAAACTGTCGAACCCTCAGTGCTTGAGGGCCTAGCTCAATATGAATCAGCACTTGTCCAGAATGCAGGAATATTAGTTCGAGGACACATACCAGCTAACCAAGACTACTCAGGGCCAGAACTTAAATGTATGACGCCAGAAAAAGAAACTACAGTTGGATACGCCATCACTTTGACAGCTATGCCAAACACTCCCCACCCTAAGTCTTTGGATCATATTGTGTTGTATGATGCCGTTGCTTACACCGAAGTCCCTACCATAGTAGTGTTTCAGGACGTTGAAGGGCATCCTGGTCGCGGCGCCATTTTCGGAGACGAAATGGCTTTTAGACTTAATGCTATAGGATGTCGTGGGGCCGTAATAGGGGGATCAGTTAGGGACGTTCCTGGCATAGCCAAAGCAGGGCTTGGTTTATGGGGTTATTCCCGTGTACCAGGACACGGTGACTCTAGTTATCTCAGTATTGGCGAACCGGTTTCAGTAGCAGGTCTCCGAATCGAACAGGGAGATATCCTTGTATGTGATGCCGATGGTATCACCAGAGTACCAACTGAATCCGCATCCGAAGTGTTAGAAAAATGCGGACACGTAAGAGAAAAAGAGGCGGCTACTTTTTCATACATGAGTGACTCCGAATTTACACTCGATAAATACAAAGCCTGGAAAAAGCTTAGACAAAATCCTGAGTAAGAAGTGTGTATCTGTTTACTTACTTCTGTAAACGCTAGATCTACTTATCTTGTCATGAAGTGTCTGCGAATTGCCACTACCATCCCACAAAGCCCACAGGTAGTCCAAAATCCAGACAATTCCACCGGACAATGGGAACAAAATAAACCCAAATAATATTTCTTTGTATACGAACTCTCTTAGGAAAGTATTACCCCAAGATAAAGACAGTTCCGGACTATCTGTCAGGGCAGAATAAATGCCAAGTATTTGTTTACCTGGAGTCTGGCCGCGCCCATAAATGATGAAACTCCAGATTAACCATCCTATGTATAAGGTAAAAATTCCTATAACAATATCTATAGATAAGGCACCAAGACGCCTTCCTACAGAGGCCAGTTCTGGTTTATCTAATCCTATTTCGGGGGAATATGATGTTGCTTGTTGTGAATCCTGCACCTGACCACAAGAAGCACAATAAGCGGCATTACCGTCATTTTCCTTACCACAATTTCTACAGTACATGTGACTCTCCCAATCTTAGGGGTGATTCGCGCAATTCATTTTATCCTCAAACTTTTTTCATTACAATATCTCCAACAGTAACAATTCCTGACTTCATCACACGTGCATTTATTCCCCTAAAGCACTGTTCTCTACCCATCGGAGTACTGATAAATTTCAATGCATCCAATCCAAATCTTTGAGAAAATTTCTGGCATCCAGTATGAGGTTTTTCGCTCACTTCTATGACTGCGGATCCTACTTTAAGTTTGCTCCCTGGTGGTAAGTTACTTCTACTCATATCCATATCTATAAAGAGTTGATCTCCTGCAAGTTTCCAGCGATCATAACTATGAGAAATTAGCTCTATTACGCGGGAGTTCATAACGGTAATTTGCGTTTCTGGATTCGCCGATTTATCTGGCGTACTGGAACTACCCCTATCCTTCCAGTTATCGCCTATTAAACCTTCAATTATGTCTAGAGACGCGCTCTTAAGTATTTTTCGAATTCCAGTTTCAGGACGACTCACTATCATACGAACGAGACCTTTGTCGTCTGGGGTATCTAGGATATAGTTAATCCCCGCCTCTAATTCATTCGTGTCCAAATGCTTAACAGTCATAAGTACGGCTCCAATATATAAATATTACCAACCGATTAGTGGATTGCACCCAATATCACTGGTGCAAACCCAGAAAATACTCACCAATCTTAGGATCACTGAGAATGTTATTAGCACTATCTGTATGGACTACTTTTCCCGCAGAGAATATGTATCCACGGTCCGATCTAGCAAGTGACAACCTTGCATTCTGCTCTACGAGGAGTACAGAAATCCCTTCACTTCTAAGCCCATCTATATTTTCAAGAATCTGCTGCTGATATCTTGGAGAAAGTGCAGCTGTCGGTTCATCCAACAACAGGAATTTCGGATTCGATATTAGCGCTCGTGATATAGCTAACATTTGTCGCTCACCGCCAGAAAGAGACACGGCTAAATCACTCATACGTAGCTCCAAATCAGGAAACATTAAGCAAGCCCGTTCAATACCTGAGGTGAGTTTCTTCGATTTCAATTGGATCCCACCCATCTGGAGGTTTTCACGTACTGATAGAGAAGGAAACACATTGTCGACCTGTGGCACGTATGCTATTCCTCTATCAACTAACCTATCTGTACGCCATCCAGATACGTTTGTGCTATTGTGTAAAACCGTACCATCGTGATAAGTGGCAAGGCCAAACAGTACCTTTAAAAATGTCGACTTACCACATCCGTTAGGTCCAATTATTGTTACAAATTCACCTTCATTAACATACAGATCAATTCCGTTCAGTATCTGAACAGAACTGTAACCCCCTTCAAGCCCTCTGACTTCTAGAACTCTGTTCATCGTTATGTTTGTCCTGGGTTCCCTAGATAAGCTTCAACTACGTCTCTACTTTGCGTGATTTCTTCGGGAGTGCCTTCCATCAAGATTTGACCTCTATCCATGACGATTATTCTGTCAACATCGCGGCGTAAAATAAAATCCATGTTGTGCTCAATAACTAACATACCTATCCCTTTGTCTGAGGTTAAAGCACGCAGGTTCTGGAAAATTCTCTCTGCGAGAGGCCCTGCAACACCTGCAACAGGTTCGTCAAGCAGCAAGAAACTAGGAGAACTCATAAGAGCGCGACCAATATCTATAAGTTTACTCTGACCACCCGACAGTTCACTTGCAAGATTGTGGGCTGTGTGTGATACCTCAAGTAAATCTAGTACCGAATAAGCATCGATCAGCCGATTCTTCTCTGCATATCGTGAACCCGGGCGCAACAACGCTAGTAAGGGGTTGGGAGCGAGCTGATGTCTAGGCGGAACGAGTAAATTCTCAATTACTGTCATATCACGCCATAGCCAGGTATGTTGAAATGTCCTAGTTAGCCCCAAGTTTTGTATCTGATCAGGCCTCATACCAGTAGCATCTCGCCCAAGTACCTCAATAGTTCCTGACGTAATTTCCAACATTCCGGAAATACAATTAAAGGTCGTAGTTTTCCCACACCCATTTGGTCCGATCAACCCAACAAATTCACCTTCTTCAATTTGGAACGAAATTTTATCAACAGCTCTTAAACCACCAAAATCCTTCATTAGATCTGTTACGCGAAGAGCAGGGCTTGTATTCATGATTCATCCTCCTCTTCTCCATCCGACTTTTTGACCGGAGCTACAGGACGTATCGGCCTCCCAGGAACTTCAGGTAGCAAACCCTTAGAGGACGTTAACAATGCCCCCAAAATCACTATCCCTATCAATGCCAACTTGAGATGTGGTAACGATAGTTCAACATTTTCCCGTGGAAAAATCTCGGTGATTGACCGGAGAGACCATACGAGTCCTCCAATATCTACTACCAACCACGAAAATATGGCATCCATATAGGAAGTCATACTGTGCAAAGGTAGGCTCGAGGAACCTCTTGATACAACCATGACGTTGAACACAAATTCAACTATAACTATCAGGAATGCCCCTATAATCATGCCCTTGTTGCTGCCACGTCCTCCAACTATAAAAGCAGCCCATATGAGGAATGTCGTTCGGACTGGATTCATGAAATCAGGCCATACATTCGTATTTAGCCAAGCCCACATCGCACCAGCTAAAGCTGCTACAGCTGCCCCCAGCGCAAGGCTGGCCGCCTTGTGAATCAGAATGTTGTGACCATGATGCTGACTAACGAGCTCATCTTCCCTAATAGAACGGAGAATACGACCCCACGGGGATGCAAGAAGAGTGTTAAGCAAAAACCAAGTCACGAGTACAAATACAGTCGTCAAGATAGCAAGAAGAACAACGTATGGTGCTGACACATCTAATCCAAGGAAAGCTCCAAGGATTTCAGATGGTCCATTCTCCCACCAATCTTCTAATGGACGGGAATATTGTGAAATACCGATCGCTGAAGTAACTGTTCCCGCACGTAGCAAAGGCTCAGCCTGAAGAGAAATCCTAAGCATTTCACCCAATGAAATCGTTACTATGGCAAAGTAATCCATCCGTAATCTAGCTGTTGGATATGCCAGTAACCAACCCACGACGGCAGCTATCAGGACTGCTACTATTGTAGCTGTCCACGGGGACCATCCATACCCGTTTGTAGCTATTGGAGCAGACAACAACCCTACAATCACAGCACCCACACCTACGAAAAATATAACGCCGAAATTGGTCATGCCAGTTACACCAGTATGCAGGTTAAGAGAGAAAGAAGCTAAACCAAATATGCCTACTAGAGTAATGATTCGGGCAACTTGAAGAGTTTTCGTCAAATTGGTAACGCTAGGGAGTAGCCAAACTATACCTACTAGTAGAAGAAATAGAACCGCGAACATTATCCATGATCCCCGCTCTGTTTCCCGGTCGACCCGTATACGGCTGGGTAATCGAATACGAGGTCTAAAAACAAATCCAAGAATTACAGCGCAAACTATTTTTACACTTACGAATATTCTTAAAGAATAGGTTACAGGCAGTGCCAAAACAGTCCCAATAGCATTTTTAAGTAACTCTATTACCGTATCTTTGAGTTCGTTGGCTAGACTGAGACAAATGTTTACAAACTTAATTATCTCTGACAGGTAGCTGAGTGAACCAATTATCTTTCCAATTACGTGAGATGTATTATTGTGATCAAGAACTCGCCTTTTCCTGATCCGCTCAATGTTCCAATTCTGAATAGCATATCCAATACCCTGCGGTGCTAACATCAGTAACCCCACCAGGAAAATGAATGGCATAACTTCCGCGAAACCACTAGCAGTTGGACGATCCAATGCATTTCCAGCACCGATTAAAACGGGCTCAGATACAGCTCGTAATAAACCTACTATTAGAGCTCCAAAAATCACTCCTGGTATAGATCCAATCGTACCTAGGACGATTACGGCAAACGCAGGTAGCAACAACGAGAGGCCTAGTTCCGGGTTAATTGGTAAAATTGCCGCGAGAAGCGCACCTCCAAGTCCTGAGATGCCTGCAGAAAGAAAGGCTGTGTTTCCATAAACACCTTCAACGTTAATACCACTAGAAGCAGCAAGACCTGGGTTATCAGCCACTGCACGCATCTGTCTTCCGAGACGGGTGCGATGCAGAAGAATCGTCAATAGTAAGATTGCGCCAAATATTCCCACTACGAGAGCTACCTTAGAGTATGCGAATCCATACGGATTAACATTCGCAGCTAAACCTACTAAATCAACGTTAGTACGATCACCAAGATGAAGTTGCAACCTCTCCGTCGGTATCTCAAATGTTGCAGTACTGAGCCTCCAATCGCGATCAGGTATAAACCTAAACGTACTGGCACTAAAACGCATAAACAACAGGGCTCGGAGCACCATCGAGACTCCGAGCGATGCGATCATCATAACCTGTGTTGTACCCATACGGTCGCGAAGGCGCCTGTACACCAGTTTGTCAGTAACTAGACCAAGAATACCTGTAATAATAAAGGCTGTAAGTGCTGACCAAATCAACAACTCCCAGTTAAGAATTCCATCCTTAGGCTCATCTGAAAGCGGGAAAAAACTATCTGACCACATTAAAGTTAGAGCAACATATGCACCTACAAGCATCATTTCGGCTTGGGCGAAGTTTGCGAAACGTTGAACTTTGTATGTGAGCGTCAAGCCTACCGCGATGCTAAGATAAACGGCCGACCAATAGATACCGCTCATACCTATAGAAGACAGGTTGAAATTCATTGTGGCTGATCTACCTGTCCCTGTGAGTACTAACTCAAGGATTCCAAATCCAATTAAGACTACAATAATTGGAGTGGAGATTATAAATACAGTTTTCCAGCGTGGGTTTACCTGTTTAAGTATAATCTGGACCAGAAGCAGACCACCGGCCATCATTTCAACCGATACAGCCAGCCACCTGATGTCACTCGTAAGTATGCCGGACCATGCAATGACACCTCCACTATGAATCAATCCGAGATAAGCATCGAATATTAGAAATAGACCAAATAGCAGCTGACGAAGCCATGATGGTCTAAGCGTCCAGTGTCGCCATATCGTGTTCAAAAGCGATTTCGTCCGTTCAAACAGAGCCTTTCGCCCTACGGGCTACGCACATGTTGCTAAATACAACAATTGGTCTGCAGCAGGCATATACCTCTGCAGACCAATTAATTACCCAGTTTTTTCGATTCAGGAAAGCGTTAGTTAGTGGCTAATCCTGCGTCGGCAGTCCAAACTCGGGGACAAG
>CAJXCD010000018.1 GCA_913051545.1 uncultured Chloroflexota bacterium | reverse complement strand
ATTCGAACCCGTGATCTCCGCCTTGAGAGGGCGGTGTCCTTGGCCGCTAGACGAACGCGCCGTGATACCAAAGCTATGTGGCTGGGGATAGAGGACTCGAACCTCTACTTACAGATCCAGAGTCTGTCGTCCTACCATTAGACGAATCCCCAACTAGATACGATTTTAACAGGCAAAAGAGAACCAGTTCAAGTTATTCACATTTAACACGATGGGTTTTTGCGTGTTTGTTAGGTTTCTAGAGGTTATGTAGTCAGTAATGACTACAATTTTTCTACACCAATCCTATCGCGGATCAATTATGGAAATTATTCTAAACAAATGTTTGAATCAAATGGTATAGCCTATAGCTTGTATTGCACCTGAATACGGATCTAATTCTCCTGATTCAACTTTAGAAATCAAATCGTCTTCGTGTTCGGATATATTTCCTATGCTGCGAATCTTAGAGTCTATTAATTCTTGTATAACCTTATTGAATTCGATCAAATTCCTTTCCCGTCTTTTTTTTACTAGGTTATCTGTATCTACTAACGCTTTCCTGTGATTTTCTATAGCGATATATACGTCGTCTATACCTTTACAACGATTAGCTTCTGTGAGTAATACGGGTGGTTCCCACCAATTAGATGATCGTGTGGTAGGCCCATCTTCCTTGATTGAATTCACAATTCTATTGGCACCTGTTCTATCCGCCTTATTTACTATTAATATGTCACCAATTTCTAATAGACCTGCTTTAAGGATTTGCACATTATCCCCTGCCTCGGGAACCAGGGTTACGATCACAGTATCCGAGAGATCTGCTATCTGTAATTGGGTTTGTCCGGCGCCTACGGATTCTATAATAATGTAATCGAACCCGAACGATTTAAGTATTCGTACTGCTGCGCTAGTTACATTCGATATACCTCCTTTATCGCCTCGTGTTGCCATGCTCCGAATAAATACATTCGGATCCATTACATGGTCACTCATTCGTATTCTGTCGCCCAGTATAGCCCCGTATGTGAAGTTACTACTAGGATCGACTGCAATTACACCCACAGAATTATTTTGGGATGTGAGAATAGATATGAGGCAATCTACGATCGTACTTTTACCAGCTCCTGGCGGTCCCGTTATACCTATGCAATATGAATGTTCAGCTTTGTCTGTATTTAGTTGAGTTAGAATTTTGGATACTGTCGTATGATCGTGATCAATTAGTGATATTAGTTTTGAAAGAGATCTCCTGTCACCTTCAAGCATCGATGTAATCAATACGGAGATTTCACTATGTGAAGTAGTTTCATTCATCATAGCAATCCCTTTAATCAGGATCGATCTAGTAATTTAATTAGATTTGCCATCTCGACAGCAACCTCACCAGCATTGTAGCCAGTATTACCATGGTCTTTGTAATTTTGTTGTGATTTATCTACCACTCTAGGTTTAGTACTGTGACCAGTGGAGTTGCCACCTGCTCTTTCAAGAGCCTGTTCAAAGGTATCAGTAGTCAAAACCCCAAAGATTATAGGGATTTGCGTGGATATTGATATTTCAGAAATGCCCCTCGCTGTTTCAGTAGATATATAATGGTAGTGGTCAGTTTCTCCCTTAATTACGGCTCCGAGGCATATAACTGAATCGTAGTTGTGACTAGTTGCGAGCTTTTGTGCTGCTAAGGGTATCTCGAAGGAACCTGGTACCCATACTACTGTCACGTCCTTGTCTCGAACTCCTGATTCACAAAGCGCTTCCTTGGTTCCTTGTAAAAGTTTGGACGTGATATCAAGATTGAATCTGGATACAACAACAGCAATTTTCAACCCATTACCAGATAATTCACCTGTGAACTCAGTTATCAATCTAATTTCTCCGTCCCTTTTGGAGAATCATCTAAGATATGTCCTAAACGGTCACGCTTAGTTTCCAAATAGTCGGAATTTTCAGTGTTCGGTGTTGTTAATATAGGGACTCTTCCAACAAGATCAAGACCAAAACTATCTAGACCAACAACTTTTCTGGGATTGTTAGTCAATAGATTCATTTTAACTACGCCTAAATCAGAAAGGATCTGAGCTCCTACCCCGTAATGTCTTACGTCAGGAGCGAATCCCAAATGGATATTCGCATCAACGGTATCCAATCCTCCATCTTGGAGATGATAGGCCTTGAGCTTATTATGAATTCCTATACCCCTACCCTCTTGACGCATATATAAAAAAATCCCACGTCCTTCTTGTGCTATAGCTTTTAGTGATAATTCAAGTTGTTCTCCACAATCACACCTAATACTTCCAAAGACATCACTGGTTAAACATTCACTATGTACTCTTACCAAGGTAGGATTATTAGGGCTAATCTCCCCCATTACGAATGCGACGTGTTCATCTCTATCAACAGTACTTCGATATGAAACGGCTATAAATTCGCCGTGATTTGTGGGGATTCTAGCTTCGGCTACCCTTTCTATGATTATTTCGTGAGTTCTACGATAGGATATAATATCTTCTATGGTTACTGTTCCAATAGAGTGCTCCTCAGAAAGTTTCTCTAAATGTTCCATTTGGGCCATTGTTCCATCTTCAGCCATCACTTCACACAATACGCCAGCAGGGTAGCATCCGGCCATTCGAGACAGATCTAATGCCGCTTCTGTATGGCCTGCTCTAACAAGAACACCACCTTCGGCATATCTTAATGGAAATAAATGGCCAGGTCGTGCTAAGTGCTCTGGTTCCGTTTGTGGGTCAATTAACGTCTTTATAGTCGTTGCCCTATCTGCGGCTGAAATTCCCGTAGTAGTCCCTTCTAGAGCATCGACTGAAATTGTAAAAGCCGTTGATAGCCTTGACGTGTTATCTTGTACCATCATGGGTAGACGTAGGGTTTTTAATCTTTCTGGAGTCATGGATATACATATGAGACCTCTTCCGTGCTTCGCCATAAAGTTAATTGAGTCTGGAGTAACTTTATCTGCAGCCATGACTAAATCACCTTCGTTTTCACGGTCGTAGTCATCTACTACAATGACCATGCCTCCATCATTCATTACTTTTATGGCCTGTTCGGCAGATATTTTAGGCATTAGATAATCCTTGAAAGTGCTATTAAAAGCCTATGCATTGCGCACGCTTAATTGGAACTCAACGTATTTAGAGAGGATGTCTACTTCTATGTTTACTATTTCGTCTTCTTTTTTGGAACCAAGAACTGTTTGGGAAAGTGTATAGGGTATTAAAGTTATAGTAAAAGAATCCGTATCACAGTCTACAACTGTCAAGCTGGTACCGTCTATAGCTATGAATCCCTTTGGAACTATATATTTCATAATTGAATGAGGGGGTCTTATAGTCACAAGTAACGCGTCTGATCCATCAGGGGATACTTTGTCAATTTTGGCAGTATCATCGATATGCCCTTGAACGATGTGCCCATCTAGTCTACCTGATGCGAGTACTGGACGCTCAAGATTAACGGCATCTCCAGAATGTAGTAGACCTAAATTGGTTTTTCTAAGAGTTTCAGGAACTACTTGCGTTTCAAATAGATTTTCACCGAATCCAGTAATTGTTAGACACACTCCATTAACAGAGATACTCCCTCCGAGAGAAAGATCAGAAATGATAGTGGACCCACCTATTCCTAAATCAACGACTCCGGACGCGTGTTCCTGTACTTTATTAATCGTACCAATTTCTTCTACAATGCCCGTGAACATACTATTTATATATTAGCAATATCCAATAATTGCCATATCTCTCCCAAATCGTTTCCATTGGACCCTTTGTAGTTTTAATGATTCAAGCATTTCATCAACGCCTACTCCTGCTACGGGAGACGGGGAATTTGATCCACCAATTATAGTTGGGGCTATGAATGCGATAACTTTATCTACAAGGTTAAGGTCAAACAGGCTACCCATTACAGTTGGTCCACTTTCTACAAATATGCTTGTAATGTTCTGTTCAAGACCAAGTGTCTGAATGGTTTTATAGATGTCTACATTCCCCTGAGGTGATTCTGAAATGATGGTTTTGACTCCTAGTTGTTTAAGATACTCCATTTTTAATGGATCTATTCTGGAGCAAGCCAGAATAGATTCGCCGGGTTCTTTAAGCAATCTTGAAGTTTCCGGGATTCTAGCATTAGTATCAATTACTACACGTACAGGTTGCTTGGCTCGTGGGTTGCCACGTTCATTTCTAGCAGTTAGTAGTGGGTCATCCGCTATAACTGTATTGATACCAGTTAGGATAGCATCCGACTGTGATCGAATTGTATGTGTGTACCATCTAGACCTTTCATTGCTAATCCACTTAGAATCACCCGATGATGTTGCGACCTTACCATCTAAGCTCATTGCAAACTTAGCAGTTACAAATGGCATTTTAGAGGTGATGAATTTCGTATATGCTTCTATGATTTTCATTCCCTGTTCGTTTTCTTCACCTACTACGACTTTGACATCAGCATCACGTAGTTTTTGAATACCCTTACCAAAAACCATAGGATTAGGATCGGTAGTTGATATACGGACCTCTTTGATCCCTGATTCTATTATGTAATCAGTGCATGGGGGTGTTTTGCCGAAATGAACACAAGGTTCAAGGGTTGTGTAGAGTACTCCACCTTCTGCGAAACTACCAGCTGCTTTGAGAGCTACGATTTCTGCATGGTTACCGCCCGGTGGTTGTGTTCTTCCCTCTCCTTTAACAACACCCTCATTGACAACAAGAGATCCTACCGCTGGGTTTGGGTGGACTGATCCGAGTGCTCTTCTTGCTAGCCTAAGCGCTCGACGCATGTGATTCATGGTTTTGGTGTTCCATCTGGCCCAAAAAATGATGTCTGATTGATTGTGTTCTGTGCAGTCGACGTTGGCTTGTAATCAATGATACCCGTAATTTCATATAGTTTTACACGGTTAGCATTGTTGGGTTCATGTCTTCCATAAACCCATTCTTCAAGTGTTTTTACCGGTACACCAATGTCTTTAGCCAAGTTTGATAAATTTCCTTGGTACACACTAGATGCTAACCATTCACGTAGTTGGGTTGGATGATCCGGGTATGCTTTAGGATTGTTCGCACTATTTTGCGCATTTAAATTTATTCTAGATGCTGTTGGACCAACTTGTCCCTGGTATTTACTGCCTAGGTCGGGACTTCCATAGGGAGAGATTGCCGGCGTCGATAGCCTAAGAAATGATATCTGACTTATCTTCATACCGTAATACAATGTAATTTCTGCACCAGCTACGTTACTTATTTCTAGGGTGATTTGTCCGTTCCATCCAGGATCAATATATCCAGCAGTTGAATGTATTAGTAACCCCAATCTACCGAGGGAACTTTTTCCTTCTAATCTAGCCACTATGTCATCTGCTAGCTGTATCCTTTCAATAGTACTTGCAAGGACAAATTGGTTTGGTTTAAGTATGTACGGGGCTGGATCAGGTATTTCTACAGGTTCAGTTAGATCGTCGAGGGGTTCCCTGACGTCAATATACGAATACCGTTCCGGGTGAAATTCTAGAATTTGTTTATCAAGTCTCAAATCTACACTTGCTGGTTGAATACACCCATCGCCGAGTGGATCTATGGATATCCGCTCATTCAAGATTTCTTGCTGAATTGTATGGTCGCTTAGAACCATTTCCTACTCCTTATCCAAACAATATCACAGATCTCAACCGATACAATGACAGGTAAATTTTAGCAATAGGTTTAAATGCATGCAATGGCTACACAATGAAAATAATAAAATAGAGATTCCCATTCTCTATTTTACTGGTAGAATGTTACATCATGTCGAATTAAATCAGGAGGAATTATGTCTCTTCAAATTGGGGAAAAGGCCCCTGCTTTTTGTCTGCCATCCTCTACGGGAGATGAGGTGTCTCTAAGCAGCCTTTCCGGCAAGAAGGTCGTGCTATTCTTCTATCCGAAAGATGACACCCCGGGATGTGTCAAAGAGGCGTGCGGATTCAGGGATTCTATCGATGGATTTAATGAACAAGATATATCTCTGTTCGGAGTCAGCGCGGATGGTCTTGAATCTCATGACAAGTTCATTTCCAAGTATTCACTAAATTTCCCATTACTTTCAGATGAAGAAAAAGTTATGTCGTCCACGTATGGAGCTTGGGGAGAAAAAGTTTCTTACGGGAAAAAATCTATCGGTATGAAAAGAATGACATTTCTCATCAACGAAAGTGGGGTATTAGTTAAAATATGGAAGAATGTTTCACCTGAAGGACATGCAGAAGAGGTACTCCATGTAATTAGCGAGTTGTAGTCTAATCATTCCTTACTATTCATTTTTTGTAATGCCTCTACAGGGTACTCATCTTTCCATGCATTGAGTCCACCGTCCAAAACTACAGCATCAATACCCTTAGATCTAAGTAGCTGTGCTGCTCTAGCACTAGTGGCTTCGTTTCTACAAGTACAGTAAGTAGCAATAAGTCGGTGGCCTGGTAGGTCCTGAATCCATTCAAATACTTGATCTGGTAGAACCCTGACACTCTTAGGTATTTGGTAACCTTCTCTCTCATAACTCGATCTGGTTCTGACATCGAGGATCAATGGAGGTGGTATTTCTTGCATCATTTGATGTAGTTCTTTCGGCTTTATCACCCGAACATCTATTTCGTTGTGGCCAAATAGTCCTGCAGCAGTGCTCTCCAGATCTTCTTCTAAGGTTTCCAGAGATGCTCTACGTCCGTACCATCTACTTATTGGGCTTGCAGAAGCTCCGTGAACAATTACGGACACTAGAATTACAATCCCAACTACAGCAAATAGGTACTCGGATTGAGGTATATTGGCTTGGACTACTAAGAGTGCCAAAAGAAGAGAATTTAGTCCTCTGGGTCCGAACCAGCTAATGAACGATCTGGCCTCCCAACTGATTCGGGCTCTGGATAATACTATAGCTATTACGGAAGGACGTAGTACAAAAATTATCAGACAGGCGGTGGCTATTACAGGTAGTATTTCCACGCTTTCTATCACGTTTGATAGAACGACCCCAAATAAAACAAAGGCTGACATCATTGCTATCTCAGACGTAACCTCCCCATATTCTAGGAATGAATCACATAAAGTCTGATTCAAGAAAACTACAGCTAAGCCAGAGGCGAAAGCTGCTAAGAACCCATCTCCGCCTGCAACTGTGGCCATAGAGTATGAAGCTAAGACAATTCCTATACCATATAACGCTTGGTATTCTCGCCTCACACCTATGTTTTCATCCATTTTCGCCATTAACCATGATCCGACACTTCCAATTAGTACGCCTATTCCTGGACCTAGTATCATGAGTTTTATAATAAATATTACCCAAGCCACAGGGCCGCTAGTATCACCTAGGGCAATCGTAATTAGTATAAGTATTACTGGAAGGACAACTATGTCGTTCATTCCGGCCTCTATTCGAAGAATTTGCCTCACAGATCTAGGGATACGATGATCACGGACTATTTCTCTTAGTACGACGGGATCGGTAGATGCCAACATCGCTCCACCAGCTAAAGCCAAAAGCCAACCAAAATCCATGAACAGCATCAGAGGTAAGGATCCAATTATTATGATTAAGGTGGTACCAGGGCCTAGAACTAAAACGGGAATGACCCAGCGTCGTCCTAATTCAGTTAGTTGAAGTTTTGTGGCATCTAAAAATAGCACTAGAGATAAAGTTAGTGTGGCTACAATTTCAATGACTGGATCGGTTAATTCGATGTCTATTATGGAAAAACCACGATTACCTATCAGGAATCCAAAGCTCAGGAACATTAATGGAAATGATATAGGCGAACGTTCCACTATGCCGGATGCAAGAGCGGTTACTAAAAGTACGACTGATATAATAGCGAATGCTACAATGAAATCTGGCAACATCGCTATAATATTACCCTATACCAACTTCGTTTCATTCTGGCCAGGTTCCACCTGATTCGCTTGCACATATCATTCTATCTAGAATTTTTGATATCTTCTCAGTAGCTATACCAATAAGAGCTAGTCCATTTTCCGGATTAGAGCATAGGGCCTGCTCTTGTCTAGTTCTATCGGTAATATTTTCGTTTCCGTCGCCGTAATAAGGTTTTCCAAAGTGTCGTATATAGAATTTGGCGAAGGAAGCGTCAGCTTCTTTGTCATAATCTAACTTAGCATCATCATACTCATTCATATTCACTGATCTTACCCTTTCAGGCCATGCTGCTTGGACGACAGAGGTTTCAAATTCTGCAGCATGATTCACACCAGCTCGATACTTCTTATGGGTTGGTACATATTGATTAAGGTCTTCGTCAGATAACACTTGCCAGTAAGATACTAGATCAAGCGTTATACCAAGATCAGTCCTCCAGTTAGATAACATATCCTGAATAGGAGCGTGGTTACCAGCATGACCATTTACGACTAGGATTGTGTTGATACCGTGTGCAGTTAGGCTTTCTAAAACATCAAATACGTATGCTTGAAAAGTCTCTTTACGTAAAGTCAATGTGCCCTTTCGTCCCATGTGATATGGCGCATAGCCGACAGGACAAGGGGTTGATACGATTGCATTAGGGTAACTTCGTAGAGCAACTTGCTGAGAAATCATGGTTGCCATAGCAAAATCAGTACAAAGGGCTAGATGTTCATTATGCTGTTCCGTTGATCCAGTAGGCAGAATTGCTGCTTTTATCGATCCTTTTTCTAAAGACTCACGGACCTCCTTTCGTGTTAATTCCCAGAGAAGCACCTTGTCAGGGTTTACGTATTTATCTGCATTATGAAATAAATGTTTAGACTTAATCATTCGATGTTCCCCTTGCAGTGAAGATTTAATGCACCTACCTAGAATCTATACCAAAATCGTGATGTAGTCTACTTGTGACCTATGGAGATACGGTGCTACAATTGGTGCATTAATTGATCCCTATTTATACCCAGTTTATCTGTGCTTTGTTACATTCCGCAGTAGCTCAGTGGTAGAGCAGCCGGCTGTTAACCGGCGGGTCGTAGGTTCGAATCCTACCTGCGGAGCCACTTCCTCACCAAGTAAACCGTTTCTGTTAACCATGTAGGAATAGTTAAATATGACTTATCATATGTATATCTCTGTCTCAGGAGAGGATTATATCGCTGTCTATAGTGTGGATTCTTCTACAGGACAGACGATTTTGGAAGATAAAATAAATATCCAAGGTAGACCAGCTCCGCTTGCTATATCCGAGGATAGGAATTACCTATATGTAGGTACGCGCGAAGATTTTGCTATTTCAAGCTACAAGATTGACAAATTGTCAGGTCTACTCGATTTAATAGACAGAATTCCTCTCGATTCTGACCCTTGCTATTTGTCAACCGATAATACAGGCAAATACATATTTTCGGCTTACTATAATGCAGGTAAAGTTGCCGTACATAAGATCTTATATTCAGGAAGTATTGAAGCTCATCCTACAGTAGATTTGCATACTGCTACTGGCGCTCATTGCATACAAACAGATAAATCGAATAAATTCGTGTTCGTCCCGCATATAGCTGACAATGGTCCCAACTGTATTTACCAATTCAAATTCAACGAACTGTCGGGCGAATTATCCCCCAATGTTCCAGAGTTAGTTACTCCCCGAACAAAATTAGGGCCTAGGCACTATTGCTATCACCCTGAGTTGGAAGTGGTCTATTTTTCAGATGAACAAGGATCTAGCGTATCTTGCTACAGATTAGATAAATATCAAGGTACATTGACCCATTTTCAGACGATAACCACACTCCCTATCGGATATCGAGGTACTAATACCTGTTCCCAAATACAAATAACTCCTTCCGGAAAGCATTTGTATGTAAGCAATAGGGGTCATAATTCGATTGCCTGCTTTTCTGTTAATGATTTTGATGGCACCCTTAATTCAATAGGGTGGGAATATACAGAACCAGTACCAAGAGTATTCAGCATAGATCCAAATGGGAATTACGTCTTCGTTGCAAGTTTAGATAATGGAAACATAGCAACGTATCGCATCGAAGATAGAAATGGCAAATTGATACATTTATCTACCTCTTATTTAGGTAAAGAACCAATGTGGGTATTGATTAGAAATGGTAATTCGGCTTAGATATGTACATTTAAGGAGTGCTACTTTGAGGAGAGATGAAAGTGTATATATGGTTCCAAAAGAACAAAAAACGAGGATGGGCCGTTAAGTGCCCATCCTCTTTTACCCTTGCTAACGTTCCCTGCAACGTTCCCTAGCTTCCAAAAGTGCTGTTGCTGGTAGAACTTAGCTCGAGTGTTTATAGTCTTGCTAGATTACCAGCGTTGACCACCGCCGCCACCGTATCCGCCACCGCCACCGCCGCCACCGTATCCGCCACCGCCACCGCCACGTGGCCCTCTATCTTCCCTTGGCCTCGCTTCATTAACAGTCAATGCTCGACCGTTGAAATCTTTCCCGTTAAGGGCTTTTATCGCGGCCTCAGCCTCGTCATTGTTTGGCATCTCTACGAAACCGAACCCACGGGACCTTCCCGTCATCCGGTCAGTAATTACTCTCGCAGTGTCGACACTACCGTACTCGGTAAATGCTACCTGAAGAGCGTCTTCAGTCGTCTCGAAAGGCAAGTTGCCCACATATATATTCATGCGGCGCTCCTAAAATCTAAAATCTCCAGTCCGTGGCAAGCGTCGCATTGCGGGAAACGCAGGAAGCGGAACGACTTTGCATCTGGGTCGGAGTCGCTATTATTGTACCACACCCATCATGTAGTGTAAGCTCATCTTCATAAAATTTGTGATTCTACAGGTGCTCAAGCAATATTTACGAGACCTAAAAAGTTTATCCGGGATGATATATATGAATGTTCTAATATTAGGTGGCAACGGATTGCTTGGCCCCTATGCTATTGATGTACTATCCCTTAACCATAAATTAAGAATCACGGATATTAATGATTTTGAAAGTACTAATCACGAGTATCTAAAAGTGGATGTTTCTAATCTGAAAGAGGTCATAAGAGTGAGTGATGGGATGGACGCTATTATCAACTTATCTGTTGTACGTCGAGATAGGCAGTTGGCATTTGATGTTAACGCACGGGGTTGCTACAACGTTATGGCCGCTGCTACTAATCATGGAATAAAAAGGGTCATTAATACTGGGCCCCCTTTTATATATGGAGCCCGATCTTTAACGCACTTTAATCTGAATCCAGATGTCCCTTCTAGTAGCGGTACTGCACTGTATACATGTACCAAATCTATAGGTCACGAAATCTGCAAAGTATTCACTCGTCATCACCCAATTTGGGTAATGACGATGATGTTTGGTAGTTTCAGAGATCCCGCTGATCATTCTGAATTCGGAAATGGATTGACTACTTCATTTATTCAAACATATCGAGATGCAGCGAGAGTGTTCCGTTCAGCATTAGAGGTAGATTTGAATACGTTACCTAGTCGATGCGAACTTTTCAATGTGTGTTCAGATGTTCCCGGTTCTAAATATACAAACGAAAAAACTAAGAGACTTTTAGGATGGTATCCAGAAGATAGTTTTGTGAAAAGATGGATCAGGATAACTGAATATCCTAATTGAATATATCAAATACCTACCGTTTCTTTGACCGAAAAAATACCCCGTGCTAGAATGCCGTCCAGTACTTCTTTATATGGAGATTATACATGTCAGGCCATTCAAAATGGTCAACTATTAAGCACGGTAAAGCTGTAACAGACGCCCGCAGAGGAAAACTATTTACCAAGCTAACTAAAGAAATCATCGCCGCCGCACGTCAAGGGGGCGGTGATGCTTCTTCTAATTTCCGACTTAGAATGGCTGTTCAGCGCGCTAAAGATAGTAATATGCCGTCAAATAATATCGAGAGGGCAATAAAAAGAGCCACAGGGGATGGGTCTGGACAGGATCAAATGGAAGAGGTTATATATGAAGGATATGGTCCAGGAGGTACCGCGATCTTACTGGAAACTCTTACTGATAATAAGAATCGTACAGTTTCGGATGTCAGGTCCACATTCACGAAGATAGGTGGAAATCTAGCGACTGCAGGCGCCGTAGCCTGGCAGTTTTCTCAAAAGGGCGTACTTGTTATCGAAACATCTCACGAAGAAGCTGATAACACAGCGTTACTTGCTATAGACGCTGGTGCAGAAGATTTTGAAGAGGATGGTCCAACCATCCATGCCTACACACCCGGTGACAAGTTAGAAGACACTAGGAAAGCCTTGATTGAAGGTGGAGCGTCGGTAAAATCCTTTGAACTTTCGATGGTTCCGGTTAATACGGTTTCACTAGATAGTAAAACGGCTCGGCAGACATTGAAGCTTCTTGATCAGTTGGAAGAAATCGATGACGTTCAAAAAGTCTATTCTAATGCGGATTTCCCAGATGATGTGTTAGAACAATACAGTTCAGAAAATTAGCATAAAATTGCTCCAAAATATAGATACAAACACTAATCGTATCAATGCACCTAATAGTCATGCCATTCGGGGAGTCTCTTATGCGTGTCTTGGGAGTTGATCCAGGAACGTTTAAAATGGGTGTCGGCGTAGTCGAATATTTAAGGTCAGAATATCGCGTAGTACACTTCACTGTTTTGAATGCTCCAAGAAGTAAAGATTTGCCCCATCGACTACATATATTGTTCAATCAATTATCAGATATAGTGGATATATGGAAACCTACTGAATTAGCAATTGAAGAACCATTTGCGGGACGAAATATTCGAGCGTCTATGGCTATAGGACATGCTCAAGCATTAGCAATGTTAACTGCTTCAATTACTGGAATCGAAGTATCTACTTACGCTCCTAGATCCGTTAAACAAGCTGTAACCGATTACGGAGGGAGTTCCAAAGAACAGGTTCAAGATATGGTAAGCATACTACTCAATATTGCTCCCCGTGATTTATCTTCAGACGCAGCTGACGCACTGGCTGTAGCAATTTGCCATATCAACTCATCACATGCACAACAGATTACTATGACGGAATAATAAATAGTCATGATTACATCAATTAATGGAATATTGGCTGGACACGGAATCGATTGGGCAGATATAACAATGGGAGGTGTAACCCTTAGAGCTAGCGTTCCTAGATCAGCTATAGAAGGTTTGGGACAGGTAGGCAAAAACGTAAGATTGTTCACAATCTTACATGTTAGGGATGATACGCTGACCTTATATGGGTTCCCTGATTTAGAAACACGTTCAGCTTTTGAGGCACTAACAGCGGTTAATGGAGTTGGTCCGAGAGGAGCTCTAAATATTCTTTCCGATATGGGTCCAGAAATACTCGCACTTGCTATAGAGTCTGGCGACACTGATTCATTTAAGGGCGTACATGGCGTTGGTAAAAAAACTGCTAGCCGTATAGTACTTGAACTTAAAGGAAAACTCGATGTTTCCCATACAACTTCACCGAAACCGAATCGAGATACTGAATTGATTGAAGCCTTGCTTTCACTTGGATACACTATGATTGAAGTCACGGATGCGCTTTCATCCGTGAAATTCGGTGACAATATGCAACTTGAAGAACGACTAACGATAACGCTTAAAGCTATCGGAGGCATCTAGATATTATGGATACTGATTTTGATGAATGGGCTGAAATATATGACAGTGTCTATTCATATGTCAAAGAAGATATCCCTTTCTATATAGAAGAAGCACGAAGATCAGATGGACCAGTGTTAGAGTTAGGCTGTGGAACAGGCAGGGTTACTATTCCGATTGCCCAATCAGGAATCAATATTATTGGGTTAGATTCTTCGACTGAAATGCTAGGGAAAGCACAAGACAAAGTACAAACACTACCAGTCGATACTTCAAATATCTCTTTTTTACATGAAGATATGCGTAATTTCTCCGTCGATCAAGAGTTCGGTTTAGTTATAATTCCATTCAGGGGATTTCTATCTCTTCTTTCAGTTGCAGATCAGGTTGATACTCTTGCTATGGTGAAAAAGCACCTAGCACCAGGAGGTCGGCTCGTATTCAATGTATTTATGCCAGATCTAGAGATGCTGGTTCAGGAGGGAGATCTACCATACCACTTAAGAGATGTTACTGATCCTGACACAGGTGATCGATTGGTTTTGTGGCACCAAAGCACATACGATAATTACAATCAAATAATATCTACTAGGCTTATCGGTGAAGAACTCGATAAGCATGGACAAATGACTCGTAGATTCTATCAGGATTTCCAGGTCAGATATTCCCATTTATGGGAAATGCATCATTTATTAAATTCATGCGGATATGTAGTAGAAGATCTTTATGGTAACTTTGACAGAACGCCCCTCGATGAAGCAAGTACTGAAATGGTATGGGTAGTAAAGCACTTATAGACACACCTTTCAAACTATCCAATAAGGAGTAAATATGTTCGGTCCAATCCAAGAATTTCGAGAAAGATTGAGTAGAGGGGAAACTCTTATAGGTGCTGCTGTGGCAGCGTCTGACCCTATAGTCACAGATGCATTATCGGATAGCGTAGATTTCCTGTGGTATGATCAAGAACATTCACCTATGAGCTATGAATCTCTTAGGTCTCATTTAGTGATAGCAAGAGCTAAACAACGCCCTACTGTTGTTCGGGTCACTCAAGGGTCTACCCCATTTGTGAAACCAGTCTTAGATTCCGGAGCAAGTGGAGTTATTGCTCCACAGGTCAGAACTGTGGATGAAGTCAAACGATTTGTAGATGATTGCCGATACCCTAATACTGGAAGTCGTGGAGCCGGACCAATGGTCTCATCTAATTATTACAGAACCGACTTTCATGAACACGAAAAGGATGCTAATGAAAATGTGTTTGCTGCGGTTATGATAGAGACATCAGATGCTGTTGATAATATCGATGACATTGTAGCAATACCAGGATTAGATTCTATCGTGATAGGTCCTATGGACCTTTCTGGCTCGCTAGGTGTGTTAGGGGACACAGACAATCCTAAGGTGGTAGCATCAATGGAAAAGGTCATTTCTGCTGCCAGGGCATCAGATGTTTATGTCGGTGCAGGACTTGGACTTGACCCTGAATTTGCTCTGACTTTAGCACGTAGAGGTGTACAATGGCTTCAGATGGCTGGTGATATCGTCGCGATGATACACGGAATGGATTCTGCAATAATCGAAGCACGACTAAAAATCGGATGAGTATATTTCAGGGTAGGTCTACAACGAAATCATGGAACATTTGCTGACGTTCAGCAGATAAATTTCTGTAAAATGTACCTCTGTAAAAAGCGTGCTCTGGACTGGCCATCATCCAATTATGCTCGTATGCATAGTAAAGCATAATTCGCTTCCCTTCCTTTACTCTCCAGGGTCCACTTGTATGCCATATGGCATTATGAAACATAATCATAGTCCCTGATGGTTCACAAATTTGTATAGCCCCTGGCAATGAATCAAATCTAGCTTTTTGAGTATCCGTTAGATCTAAGGTAGTGGTATGCGACCCTGGAACTAGAGTTAAATTCCCTTGGTCTGGTTTAGTCATATCAGAAAGCAAATAACCTACCTTGATTTGCAACAGTGGAATGTTTGGTGAGAATGTACTGAACCCATCCCCTACTCCATCACGATGCCACTCAGGATTATCTCTTCCTGGTTCAAGTTCCCATATTGCATCTGAAGCGTGAAAGTGAGGGGTTTCTGACAGAAAACTGTGAAGATATGGCATGAGAGGAGGATAATCTAGCATATCTAGAAAAAGTTCATTATCATTAAGTATGTGGAATATCCTTGCGTTTTTACCACTAATTTTAGTTATTCCATGTGGATAAAGTGTTTCTTTCCTGAAAGCACCGTCAAAATCGCCTTTCTTACGGTCTCTGATTGTATTTTCCAAACAAATTAGTAGTCTTGACACAAGGTCTGGTGGCAAGAAATCATTAACCACTAGATAACCCTGAGTGTTGAAAAGGAGAAGTTCATCTTCTGTTGGAAGGTTGTGATTCATAATGAATTTGTTCGTCAGCAATACACGGACATAGTTGTACATACTTTACCAGATTCTTTCCAAGTATTCACAAGTTAGGATTGCCTTTGTTAATGAAACATATGGATAGTTATAAGTATCAGGTATATAATCCCGCAGATCACACCCATCTAGAGGAGGTCCGTTAATTTTCATGAAAGCCGCAGTACTTTACGATTATAACCACCCACTAAAAGTTGAAAGTCTATCCTTGAATGCACCAGGACCAGGTGAAGTTCTAGTAAAAATTCACTCTACAGGCGTATGCCATTCAGATTGGCATGTAATTAAAGGAGATTGGCCACATGTACCATTACCCACCGTTCTAGGTCATGAAACTTCCGGAGTAATCGAAGATATCGGATCGGGAGTAAAGACTGTACAAGTAGGTGATCACGTAATTTTGACATGGAAACCGGGATGCGGACGTTGTGAAATGTGTCAGTTAGGTCATATCTCTGTTTGCGATGAAGTTCCTTCTGTTAAGTCACTCCCTGTATCTTCCGAGTCTGGCTCCGTTGTGAACCAATTGGTGGGATTAGGAGGATTTGCAACCCATACGGTCGTGCCTGAATGGGCAGCTGTATCAGTAGATCGAGATGTGCCATTCCCGCAAAAAGCTTTGGTAGGATGTGCTGTTACAACCGGAGTAGGATCTGTAATAAATACGGCAAAGGTTCAACAAGGTTCTACCGTATCTGTATTTGGATGTGGTGGCGTGGGATTGAGCTGTATACAAGGGGCTAAAATTGCCGGTGCAGATAAAATAATTGCGGTAGATATCAAAGAAAACAAACTTGATATGGCAATAGAATTTGGTGCTACCCATACCGTCAATTCGCAAAATGTAGACCCTGTAGAAAAAATCAGAGAATTAAGTGATGGTCTAGGTACCCATTATTCTTTTGAAGCTATAGGAGTCGTTGAAAAAACATTGGTGCAGAGTGTCGAATGCACACGTAAAAAAGGAGTGACTGTTTGGGTAGGAGCTCCACCTGTTGGGTTAGATGTAACTCTAGATTCACGTTCCCTTGTCTTTGAAAAATCTATTCTCGGATCATATATTGGAAGTGCAAGACCTCATATAGATTTCCCTAAAATGCTTAAACTATATAAAAACGGAATGTTGAAATTAGATGAAATGTTATCTCAAAGCCATCCTATCGAAGATATAAATTTGGCTTTTGATGCTATGAAGCGTGGTGAAGTAGCACGTAGCGTCATTACTTTTGAATAATTGGTAACCCTCTATTTCTATCGATAGCTATTCAAGTAATGTCAAAAGAGAATCTTGTAATTCAACAAAAGTGCCAAATCCTTCAAATCGAGAGGTAATGATACCGTATTCATCTACAATAAATGTCCATTCCTGACCCGGAAGATTCCATTCATGCACTATAGGAGATATTATGGCATTATCTAGGTTGCCTTGTATCTCACTAGGATTGTCGTAGAGATCTATATGAATAAAATGAGCTCTATCTTTGTATAGGTTCTTTAATTTCTGAAGGACTTGTACTTGGGGACCGCAAACTGCATTTGTACAAAATGCAGGACTCGCAAATACAATCACAGAAGGCTTACCAGAGGAAACAGAATCCGCAATCGAGATTCTATATAAGTCAACATCTTTTATTGAACCTGTTGTAAGTTCATCTATATCATTTACATCTCCTATGGTCTTCGATTTACTTCTTATAGCCTTGGCACCTACCGCAGGAGCAGTTGGTTTTTCGGACACTAGTATTGTCAGCCCAATAGTTTCATTATCAATATGGATATTTAATTGCCAGGTACCAGGTCTATCAAATTCCATGGTTGCTACATAGAATCCTCTATTAGCATATTCCCACGATCGTAATGACGCTAAAATATCTTTTGAATATATTTGGTCTTGGTGCTCCGCATCATTCTCCCCTAAATAAGAGGTTATACGTACTGAATCGTTTGAAATAAATCCTGTCGATGATGTAATTACAAAACTAAGCCGATTACTGCCCACTGCGAGATCAGGGGTGCCTAAAATTGCCTGTATTCCACCTGGTGATACGGTACTTTTGATTAATTCACTGCGGTTAGATGATGACGATTCAGATACAGCATCAGCAGTTTGTATAGGAATTCCACATCCCATCGATACCCAAATCACAGAGATTAGTGATACGAATACTGTACGTAATCCGACATTTTCTGCTACAAATATCATTCCTGCCCTTGTTGATTCGATTCTATTTATTTCGACACTAAAATATATGAATGCCTAGTATATTGAGGTGAAAACGAAATGAATTAAAATCATATACATACTATAAAATCAGGTACTATATTATGTCGCAGAACTAGAACCGGTACCGCTCCCTGTAAGTTTAATTCTAGGATCTACCAACACCAATGTTATGTCAGATATCAGCGTACCTAAAACCGTGAGGACTGCCAATAATAGAACTATAGCTCCAGCTAGGGGCCCGTCCTGAGTCATAGTGGCTTCTAAGAATATCGGTCCCAAGGTAGGCAAGCTCAATACTATGGATACTATAATGCTTCCACTTACTAAAGCAGGCAACATCGCTCCAATACCGCTGATGAACGGATTAATTGCTAGTCTGACGGGATATTTTACAACTACTTTCCAGCTTGACAATCCTTTAGATCTAGCAGTTACTACATAAGGTTTTGTTAGTTCATCTAGTAAGTTGTTCCGCATAACCCTTATTAATCCGGCCGTTCCTGACGTACCTAATACTAATCCAGGGATTATGAGGTGTTGCAACATATCTGCTACTCTACTTATACTCCAAGGCGCATCTAAATAATCACCTGAAAATAGACCACCTACACTCAGATCAAAGTACGCAAAAAATACGTACATCAATACAATTGCCAATAAAAAGTCTGGGATTGCTAATCCAGTAAATCCCAGAAATGTAAATATATAATCACCCATCGAATGCTGGCGCATAGCTGAGTATATCCCAATTGGAATAGCGAATGCCCAGGTGATGATCATTGTGAACAATGAAAGATATATTGTAAAAGGAAGTTTCTCCTCGATATAGTAATTTACGGGTATACTAGTGTAGCCTCTACCTGTCCATCCATGATTCACGTACGACTGTCCTAAATTACCCTTTGTTACGACCGGAACTAACCAATCCCACCATTGAATTATTGCAGGGTTATTCAATCCTAGGGTTTCTCTCATTTCTGCCAAATCTTCATCACTTAATATTGTTCGATCAGCAGTCCTGTTCTGCACATATTGGTCTACAACATCTCCTTCTGGAAGCTGAATTATCACAAATGAGATTATAGATATAACGAATAAGGTAAATACGGCGGTTATGGTGCGACGAATAAGGTAGTTAATCATGTAGTGAAGACTTAACTCTAAATATGTATGGTTCGGAGGAGTCTAACTCGGACTATTCTCTATGTCAAAGTATCATATTCAGAGATGAGATAACTGGTTTTTGGCTGCCCGGCCAGGATTCGAACCTGGGTTAAAGGATTCAAAGTCCTTTGTGCTACCACTACACCACCGGGCAATAATCTCTCTAATATATACCTATATTATGTCGGATGAGGGATCAACTGCAACGGGTTGCTACCCTACGATTGTATGCGCGTGCTTTTGAATACCTTCCCATTAATTACGATATTGATTATAATTCAGACTAGTATATACATGCGGAGGAATGAATTGCCTAACTCCATTAAAATCGAAGATGTTAGTAAAATAGCAGGAAACATAAGAGAAAGTGTCCAAAAAGTTATAGTCGGAAAGGATGAAGCGATTAACTTAGGTTTACTCGCCCTTTTTTGTGGAGGACACATC
This sequence comes from uncultured Chloroflexota bacterium, assembly GCA_913051545.1. Classification (GTDB taxonomy): domain Bacteria; phylum Chloroflexota; class Dehalococcoidia; order Lucifugimonadales; family CAJXCD01; genus CAJXCD01. The sequence goes on along the minus strand of CAJXCD010000018.1, from coordinate 7,664 downwards.
TTAATGGAAGATGTACCTGGAATCGGAAAAACTACCATGGCAAAAGCCTTGGCACAATCTCTCGGATGTAGTTTTAAAAGAATTCAATGTACCCCGGACCTCATGCCAAGTGACGTAGTAGGGGTAAATTTGTACAATCAAAAAACTGCAGAGTTTGACTTCAGTCCTGGTCCAATTTTTAGCCAAGTCCTTTTAACAGACGAGATTAACAGAGCTACACCCAGGACTCAATCAGCACTACTTGAAGCGATGCAGGAACAACAAGTGACTGTCGACGGTAACACATCAAAACTATCTGATCCATTTTTAGTTATGGCGACCCAAAACCCAGTCGAAATGGAAGGTACTTTCCCCTTACCTGAAGCACAGTTGGATCGATTTATGCTCCTGTTGAAACTAGGTTATCCTACGCCAGAAGAGGAATCTGACATATTTTTAAGGTTTGAAAAAAAGGCTATCCTCCCAGATCTAAGCCCTGTTATTTCTGCTGAAGAGATCATTGAATTAAGAAAAGTTATTCCTACCGTTAGAGTTGAAGATAAGGTTAGAAATTATATAGTGGAAATAGTTGGCGGTACTCGAGATAATCCATCTATAACCCTAGGTGCCAGTCCCAGGGCAGGCCTCGCACTGTATAAAGGTGCTCAAGCATTCGCGGCCATAGATGGAAGGGATTATGTGACACCGGATGACATAAAAAGTCTTACCCCCTCGGTTATGCCTCACAGAATAATTCTTAGTTCAACTGCTCGTTTGCAGGGAAACACAACTGATCAAGTAATAGAAGAACTATTAAATAAAGTACCAGTACCTATTTCAGCATAGACATACCTTAAAGTAGATGAAAGATTCTAAATCAAAACAGTACATGCCGGTAGCATGGATGTTTTTTTTCATTTTTCTTGGGATTATTGGTGCTTTTGTTGCACAGCCTCTAGTAATTTCATTAGGTGTAATGGGATTCATTACTTGCATAATTTCAGTAATCTGGAATCTCTTGTCATTAGAGGAGATGAGTTACGAGAGAAAGTTCTTTCAGAGAAACGCCTTTAAGGGCGAAGACATTCCTATGACGGTAACATTAAGTAACAAAAAGCCGATACCGTTAACCCGGCTGAATCTATCAGACGAATTACCGGATGAACTACAAGTGCTAAAAGGTGAAGGTAAACTTACTGGCAAACAAAAAATTCAAATCCTGAATCATGCTACTTCAATGCGCTGGTATGAAAGGCTAAGGTGGGAGTACACGCTCAGGTGCACTCGAAGAGGTATACAGAAAATAGGGCCTGCAAAGTTAGAGAGTGGTGACCCATTCGGATTTTTAAATTCCACAAGATCTGAAAGTCATGTTGATTCTTTGATGGTTTATCCCGCTGTTGCTTCATTAGGTGATTTAGGAATACCATCAGCCAGGCCACTCGGCGAAACTAGGGGAGGCCTTCAAATATACGAGGATCCATCTCGTTTCTTCAACCTACGGGATTATAGACGAGGAGATCCACTAAAAACCATTGATTGGAAAGCAACTGCTCGACTCCACCGTTTAATCACACGTACCTATGAACCAAGCACATCTATAACTGTGATTTTAGTAGTGGCTGTGGATACCAAAGACCCATATTGGGATAACTATGACACAGATGAGCTAGAACGAGTAATTACAGCGGCCGCTTCTATAGCAATGTACGCTGCACAGGAAGAATATACGATTGGAGTTTTTGCAAATGATGGGCCTATACAACCAAATCGTCCTTTATTGGTACAGCCTGCCAGAGGGCCTGACCAAATACATAATGTCCTGAGCGCCTTAGCTTTATTACGCATGTTTGCATTTGGGCCAATGTCACAGAGACTAGCTGAGAATGCTAATAAATTACCAGTAGGATCTACCATAGTAGTTTGTTCAGCCTTTATTTCACCGGAATTCGTCATTATCCTTACTGATTTAAAAAACAAAGGACACAAAGTAGTAGTCGTATATGTCGGTCCAGGATCCTGTCCTACCCTACCGGACGGAGTATTAGTATATCCCGTTCGGGAGAATCTAATTGAAAAGGAGATTATTAGTGAACCTGTCTCAGCATAAAATAGTGTTAGGTTCGTTAGTGATCACTGAAAGCGCGTGGATCTTCGGCCTTATCGGCGTTGTAGGGCTTACAATTGGACTTGAAGGTAGTCCTATAGATTGGCCTATAGTAGCGTTAATTATGGCGGGATCAGTTATATTTATTCAAGCTCAACTTTTTGAAAAAATGAGGCCTATTTTTGTAGGCGTTTTAAGAACTATTTCTCTAGCGGTGATTTTATATTTAGGTATAGCTTTTTCTATAAGTGATTCAGACACAATAATTGATTTGAATTGGATTCTTGATATATTTTCTTCTGCTCCTCCAGATAAATATGAAGCACATATTGTCTTAAGCTTAATAGCAGGGTTAATTCTCTGGTTAAGAGGTGCAAAATTATCGTCGATTATTAGTCCTGTGGACACTTTAAGTAAGAGTTTCAGAATAGGGATAGTCGCTCTTGCATTTGCTTCCATCATAGACATACTACATTCCTATGATATGGGTGTTTTTGTGGTATTGTTCATATTTTTTGCATCTGGGCTAGTTGGATTAAGTGCAGGATATCTAATGCCTGAATCTAGCAATTCTTCAGAAAACAATACATTCCTAAAGGTAATCGCTGTTATCGTATCAGTTGTTTTGTCCATAGGGGTCATGATCAGTGTAATTCATAAGATAATTACATCGTTTCTTTCTGGACAATTTGACTCAGCTGGATCGGTGATAGAATGGCTACTTTTCATAGTAATATCCCCTCTGGTTTTTGTGTTTGAACTATTTAATAAAGGATTAATGCAGTTCTTTAGCCGAGATTTTGATCCAGTAGCAGCAGGACTTGAAGAGAGTACATCTTTTAACGAACGTCCAGAACAGAGCACAAGTTCTGGTACGCAATCATCTTATCAGCCATCGAATGACGAGGTATCGATTCAGACAGGTATAGATTGGGGTGATGTAGTAGGAGTTCTAACTATAGCATTTATTGCCATATTAGTTCTTGTAATTATCTTCTTGTTAGCCATGGTTATAAAAAGGGGTATGGGTGCCTTAACAGATAATTATGAAGGAGACGCTGAATCCCTAAAAGGTGATTCCAATGCAGTTGTTGACTTAGCGAAGCTCCTAGCAGGACTATTGCCAAACTTTGGTTTTGGTCGCAAAGGATCAGACAAACTCAACTTGCCAGACGGGCCCCCAGGCGTAGTGGAAGCAATTAAACTTTACTATGAGCTTCTTTCAGTAGGAGAAAAAAATGGTTTTTCTAGACCAATTGGTAAAACGGCACATGAATTTCAAGGAGTACTCGAACAGATTATACCGAGAAATTTAGTCTCCTCAGTCACAAATGCTTTCAGCCAAGCGCTGTATGGTAGAATCCCATCCCCTGATTCGGAATTGGATCAAATGAGATTAGATATGAAACCGGTAAAAGGTTCATCTAATTTACTTAAGAAACCTCCCGCTTAAACACCCCGAGGAGTCTGTTAAATGCCCAGGTTTATCTCTGGTCACTTTTGGCATGATCTTTGGGTAGGGTTTTTCACCTTCGTACTTATTGTTGGAATATTTTCTACTCAACCTCTCATAGTAGCTTTTGGCATTATGGGCCTTGCAGCTGCTCTTTTATCTGCTGGATGGAATAAATTGTCATTGGAAAATCTAATCTATGAAAGGACTATCCCCACTCGAAATACTTTTGTGGGACGTGAGTTATCAATCACGTTGTCTCTTACAAACAAGAAGCCGATTCCACTCCCATGGGTGAATGTTAATGACGAGGTATCTTCTGAACTTCAAGTTATAGGCGATGATCATAAAGGTATATTTCGTCATTCTTTATCGTTAGGGTGGTATGAAAAGGTGCATTGGGACTATAACGTTTTATGCAAAAAAAGAGGTCTGCAAAAAATCGGACCTGCATATTTGGAAAGCGGTGATCCATTCGGTTTTCTAAATACACGAATGCTAGGTCCTCCTGAAGAAAAAATTATCGTATATCCTGAGATTCTACCCTTCACTGAATTAGGTATGCCCACAGCTATGCCTTTAGGTGATATTAATTCTAATGGCTGGATTCATCAGGACCCATCAAAATACGTTGCCGTACGTGAATATGCCAGAGGCGATCTATATAGAAGTATAGATTGGAAGACGTCAGCAAAGATATCTAGACTAACTGTAAGGCAGTTTGAACCTACTCATAGCGCCACAATAATATTGGCTACGGCAATAGACACTACAAACCCACATTGGGCAGCATATTCCCCCAAACTCCTTGAAAGGGTAATTGTGGCTGCGGCTTCAATAGCTGGATATACAAACGAGAAGAAATTTCGTGTAGGACTAATCAGTAACGACACGCCAATTAACCCTAAACCGATTATCTCTGTACCTCCTAGTAGTGACCCACTACAACTGAAAAAAATCCTAACATCTATAGCGACTATTAAACCCTATTCGGTAGCTCCAATGTATCGGTATCTGTCTGAGTTCCTGTCACTTTTTCCATACGGATCCACAATTGTATTAATTACCTCGTTTCTTCCACGTGAATACGGAGAAGTGATTTACGAAGCTAAGCAAAGGGGCTATAAAGTAGTCGTAATATATGTAGGTGAAGATTCATATGCGAATATACCCGAAGGCATAATTCTTCATGATTTATCTCTCAAAATGGATTCAATGGGATTATAGATGGGAAGCTATAAAAATAAACTGATACTGATTTCGTTGTTGGTATGTGAAAGCACCTGGCTGTTCGTAATACTAACTTCTATGTCAATAATTGCTGGTATGGAAACATCTCCGTTAAATTGGCATTCCATTTTCATAATAATGGGATTCTCAATGTTTCTAACGCAACTTGGACGAATCTATTTCCGTTCCATTGATCTGAGATCGGTTATTATACCTGCTCTAGGCGCTTTTCTTATATATATATTTGTAGGTCTTAACCTCGTAGAGAAAAATGTTGTTTATGGTCTTATGTGGGTATTTGAAATAAGATATTACCTGTCTGAATCTTTTGGATATCATATTATAGCTGGGATAGTATCAGGTGTACTATTATGGTGGAGAGGCGGTAAGGTTTCAGCAGAAGAGGATCCGGTATTTAGCTTACAGTCCAGTTTTAGATTAGGACTCTTGGGGATGGCAATATCTATCGTAGTTGATATCGAAAGCCCCGATAAGATTCAAGTGTTTCCGTTAATATTCGTGTTTTTTGCCTCCGGACTATCCGGTTTAAGTATAGGGCATATATTACCTCATTCAGATCAATCTCAAGTCACTCATATATGGTACAAAGTCATATCTGCATCCATTGCAGTCATACTTATAGTTGGAATTGTAGCTACTTTCCTAAAAAAAGATTTTTGGGTACTAGTTTTAGAACCTGTATATAAGATCCTAGAACTAGTTGTCATAGTAATGGTATGGATCTTCTTTGTTCCAATCGCATTCATATTCAACCTGTTACACAATTTTCTTATGTCAGTGTTCAACCCAGAATTTAATGGAGAAATACAAAGGAGAGATGATCAGGTTTCGGACGCATCTATTGATGAACCATTAGAAGGATTTGAAAATGTACCTTCAAACATCGATGGAATTCAGTTTAATATCATACAATTAATTGAGTGGGTTTCAATTAGTGTTATTGCCATTTTAGTTGCATCAATTCTATTAGTTGTATTTAAAAAAATATTTCACGCCAGACCAATTAACATCAAGATTCGGAAAGAATCAGTTATTCATGAATCTGATCCTATAGAGGATGCTAAAAACTTGTTGTTAAAATTACTTCCTAAATGGATTAAGACAAGAAAAATTTATAAGACTCAAAGACGCATCAATGGTCCCTCTGGAATTGTTAACCCAATCAAGATGTATTATCGTCTATTAGATATGGCGGAAACTGACAACGTAGTTCGAATGCCTGACCAAACGCCTAGTGAATTCCAAAGGCACCTTCGGAAAATATTTCCTGATGATCTAGTCCGAATGGCGACAACTGCTTTTAATCGAGCTTTCTATGGTACACACCCTATATCCGACGAAGACCTATTAGTTTTAAAATCTAAAATTGACAATACCAAAGACGGTTTCACAAAAGAAAGAAATGGTACTGAGAGGGACTAAAGAACATTTTGAGATCGAAGTTCTTTGATACTACTTTCGAAAGCGTCTAGGGTATGATCTATGTCTTGTTCATCATGAGTAGCGCTAAGCATATATCTGTCCATTACATCAACGCCTTTACTGTACATTGATAACGCGAACTGCCTACTTCTCTCTGAATTAGATATTTTATGTAGGTCTTCTGTAGACAAATTACATACTTCTTTATCACATTCGTGATCTACACCGATTCTTACTTCTAGAATAGCTGCTACACCACTTGCGCATCCAGGAACTTCGTTTCGTATAAGGAGATCATTTAAACCGTTTTTAAGCTTCAGGGCCATTTCGTTTGCTCTATCGTTCAATGGCTGAGTAGCGACTAATTCAAGTGCTTTTATTCCCGCTGCGGCAGATAGAGGATTCGCATTATAGGTTCCGTAATGGGTTATACGATCGTTATTATTGAAGTCAGAATCTTCCGTGATCTGTAACGTGTCTAATATTTCAGCTTTACCAGTCACAGCACCGCCTGGTAATCCACCTCCTAATATCTTTGCATGTGTAGATATATCAGGTATCACACCGTAGAGTTCCTGTGCACCTCCTCTAGATGTGCGAAATCCTGTCACGACTTCGTCGAAAATCAGTATCGTACCGTAATTCTTAGTTATTTCTCTCAATTCGTGTAAAAACGTTGGGAAAATAGGTATTTTCCCCATATGAGCGCCTGTTGGTTCTAGTATTACTCCAGCGACATCTCCGGTACTAATAATTTCTTCCACTTTTGATATATCGTTTCGAGGTAATACTATGATACTTTCAAGAATGCCACGAGGTATGCCGGCTGCATTTGTACCACCAGCTACAGCGTAATCACTCCATCCATGGAAATGATCCTCGAATTTTATAATCTTTGATCGATCGGTATATACCCTAGCCATGCGCATGGCCATCATGTCAGCCTCGGTACCAGAGCTGAAGAAACGGACTTTTTCAGAGCACGGAACAAGCTCTTGGACCCAGGTGCCCCAAGCGATTTCAAGGTCAGTAGAGGCACTCAAATGAGTAGCTTTACTCATTTGATCAGTGACTGCAGACACAATTTCTGGATGGGAATGTCCAAGTAGAAGTGAACCATGACCAACTTTATAGTCAATGATTTTTTGTCCATCTATATCCCACTTGTGTGGGCCTAATCCATGACTAGCATAAAACGGGAATGGAGTCATATTCCTTGACTCATGTGTTACGCCATTAGGAAAAATATTCCGTGCTCTAGAAAACCTAGTCGCACACTTAGGGTGTTGATCTATGTATCGCTGTTCAATTGTGGTTACCATTGTTATTTACCTATAGAAAATGTCATCCTCATATATGTATTATAATCATCGACTTTACTTAATTCAAAACGGGATTGTATTGCCTGATTATTTGAAGCCGCTTAGTTTATCAGAACAACCTGCGTCTGAG
>CAJXCD010000017.1 GCA_913051545.1 uncultured Chloroflexota bacterium | reverse complement strand
AGTATAGTTGGTTAAACAGAGTACAGGGAGTGATTGCAGGACAAGTTAACCTCGATACTGGGAAACTTGTGTATAGGTTATATGAAGTGAAAATCACTGGTGAAGAAGGGTTAGTCTGAACTTTCCTAAAGGGTTGCTACACGCTTTCTCTTGAATCTATTCCAATCCCATTCTGAACCCCAACCAGGGCCTGCCGGGGGGCTCACCCAACCGGCTTCAGGCCTAATGGGGTTCAGTAAACCAATCTCTTCTCCCATTTGGGCGCCGTTTGGAGGGGGAGCATTCTCGAACCAGTCAATGTTGAAGATTCCACAATCAATATGCGCATGTACTAAGCCGAAAAGCGGTCCATAGGCATTTGGTTCCACCGTCGTATTTAACTGTGCTGCGATTTTAGACGCATTTACGATAGGTGTTGTGCCGTGTCTTCCATTTACCCTGAGAATATCTATTGCTCTTGATTTGAGCCACAATTCACTAATTTCGGGTTCGTTCATAAGGGTCTCAGCGCCAGCAATAGGTATCTTGAGTTGCTTACATAAATTGACATAATCTTCGTGATTTCGGTCAGTTAGTGGTTCTTCTAACCATATGAAATCAAGGTCTTCTAATGCCTTACCAACACTGACTGCTTCTTCGAAAGTATAATTAACGAGAGCAGCATCGTGCATTAGTCCAATATTGTCTCCAAAAACTTTTCTGAATTCTTGGAAGGTTTCTATGTTTTTTCCAGCACCAAAGGGTAGGTGGTCTTTGAGTACGGTGAATCCTGCTTCAATGCCTTTCGTCCCGTCACGTATTACGTCTTCGGGGGTATTTCCTGCAGTGTTGTAATAAGCCTGTATTTTGCTCTTCGCACCACCGAGCAATTCTGAGACTGGTAGGTTTTTGACCTTTCCTTCAATGTCCCAAAGGCAATTGTCGAAACCGCCATACCAACCTGGTTCAAAGAATCTACTCACAGCTTTGAGTTTGGATAGTAATAATTCTCTTTCCAGAGGATTTTCTCCGATCACTAACTCCCTCAATTGAGCTATTTGTCGCCATGTGAGTTCTGTATATCTCCAGTCCCCCACAGTGCAAATTCCATTTATGCCTTCATCAGTGATCACTTGCATCACTTGAACTGGGACAGGCCCACCTTTAGGGAAAGCCTGCTGCCATCTTAGCTCAGCAGGATCACCAACTGGCACCACCTGGGTGATCGTCGGGTACATGGGAAGTTCGAAGACTGATATTTCTATAGATGTAATTTTCATATATGACTCAATTAAGACATTCGGACCATGAATCAGTCAGATTCAAATTTACCATTGAGTTGGAGACCGTCATCAAAATCGACACCCAATGAATGAATAAGTCTGGAGAGCATTGAGTAATATCCGACCGTCACCACAAAATCTATTGTTAGCTGAGTACCAAGAAGGTGGTCAAGTGCCTGATAAGTTCGATCAGTTACTGTTCCTGTTTTTACTAACTCCTTGGCAGATTGGATAAAGATTCCTTCCTTCGCTGGTAATCCCATAGGTCCTTTGCCGGAAAGTATCGATTGAATTACCTCGTCTCTAACTCCGACTTGTCTTGCGACAGGTTCGTGTTGAGCCCATTCGTATGAGTTTTTCATCTCATGAGCGGTTGTAAGAATGGCCGTTTCTCTAATGATTGGATCCAAGGGTGAGTTATAACGAATGTATTCTCCAACCGTTGTCACAGCTTTTGTCGCATCAGGATTATTTAGAAGAGCCGAGAAAACGTTTGATACTTTTCCTCTTGTCTTAGCTATATTGTCATAGATGCTTTGATGAGACTCTTTTAAATCTTCTCGATTAATGTATGGGACTCGAGCCATTTTTTTCCTTCCTAATCGGGGAGTTAGTGGTAACACTGGATGAAATGGTGGGCCTGCCTGGACTCGAACCAGGGACCTCAGTCTTATCAGGACTGCGCTCTAACCGCCTGAGCTACAGGCCCATTTCTTAGAATTTAGCTTGGCTCAGGTGGCTTGCTGCCATGAGAACTCATTAGCTAAGTTCAGCGTCAGCTTGTTATTATACATTCCCATTATATCTATCTGTACCAGTTAAAGGTCTTTTTTGAGTAATCAGTGTAAGTTTTGGGATTGTTTCGAAAATATATCTCCCATTCACACCTTTTGTGGTGACCATTTTGACTTGCTTCAAACGGGACGAATTGATGAATGCCCGATATGTAGTCGTGGCAAATTCACTACTTCTTTAATGTGTAACGATTGTGACAACAAGTCCGAAGAGCCGTTGAATTCAGGTCAAACCAAATTATCAACCATACATTTACTCGCTGCCGTAGATGATCTGATTTTGATGACCAAGACAGAGACTGCGACTTGGCCAGCGGATAAGCAGCAGCAGTTAGATCACCTCCAAGAAATGGCAAATCGAGTACGTAACGAACTTAAATCTTAATTAGTGAAGGGGAAACACTGTTACGGAGTGTATTCTTCTACTATCTCCACTGGAGTGTTTCTTGCAACGATTAGTTCCAACGGCTCCGTCAAACTGTCGTTAATGGGCTGGTGGATAGAGTTTTGAGGTACATATAGGAAGTCACCGGTTTCAATTTCTAAAGTAGTGCCAAGGGTTGGTCCAGTTAAGAACCTGCCTTTTCCTTTCGATACATATATGGCAGATTCGCAGTTTACATGGTGGTGTGGGCTAGATGCACAGCCTGGTGGAACTGTGGCGACAGCAAGGTGTATTCCTTCTGCTCCAACGAGTCCCTGGGACACTCCGGCCAATCTCGTCATTTGACCTGATGATATTTCAACTTCCAAATTCCCTTTTTTGACAACCTGGCATTCAGTATCGTATTTCGATGTCATTTTATAAAAGAACTCCTACAAAAAATTTAATTAGTTTAAAGGTCGAGTTTGGCTATGACTGCAGCATTAGCTATCAATGTAAAATCTCCAGACCCCTCTCTTCCTTCAATTTCCATACCACCTTGGATGACTTTGAGTTTCCCGGTTCCATGAGGTAGAACTGCCAAAACTACATCTTCATCCACTTCATCTGGTCGAGTAATTGCAATCGTGACCTCAACTACCATGTTTTTTGAAGTGTCCGGACCAAACAGCCCTAGACCCATGATGCTACTTTGATGAACCGCGTTCCATACAGCTCTTCGCGCAGCCTCAGTCGCGTTTTGGCCATGTAAATCGATTCCTGTACCCATCTCCAGTATTAAAGGCTTCAGTGCCATAATTATTCTCCGATCTAAATTATTAAATGACTTTTCACTAACCGTAATTCTAACTGATTGGGCAAATACTGTGGATTTCCCCAATATGCAAACAGGCTGTCCGAGATCATTCGGGAACTTTCGAGTATTTTTGCGACAGCGGTTTCAATTTTTTAGGACCTATAACGATCCGGAGAGATTCACTGGATTTCGTAGCTAAATTTCCCCTATAATGGGTTCCTCTGGCGGCAGTAGCTCAGGGGTAGAGCATTTGCTTCCCAAGCAAAGGGCCGAGGGTTCGAATCCCTTCTCCCGCTCCACATTCGAGATCACATGAACTCTGGCCGAATTTGGAGACGATCTATAAATGTCTTTTCTGGATAACTTATATTCTCTAAGAGGGCGTCCTATTCAGATAAAATTCGGTGTCGATTGTGAGGTATTTGAATATGGGCGCACGTATGATATTCACGTCTCGTTGCGGGCATTTAGACACATTAAAATAAAGAATGCTCGTTTAGATTTAGTTATTGAGAAACATTATGCCGAAACTTTTACTCATCAAGTTGCAGGCAGGGGTCATTCAGGTATATTTTTGCCGGCAAAGAAAACCGTTATGATTCCAAAACAAGAGGTTGTCGAAAAATCGGAATTCACGGTGTCAGACAGTTCAGATTTACATATGACTTCTACAAGACTGGGTAGAGGAGAATCGCTGAAAAAGAGAGTGACTATTTGTATGCCGAGCCGTGCCCAATCTTTGGCCTCCACAGGTCGTCTCAGTTGGTCGCTTGATTGCGTAGTGGATATAGAATCTGATGACGAATTTAGTGAGCAGCGGAGCATATTGAAATCCTTGAAAATCAATATTGGAAACGCAAAGGATGAAGTAGACAATAAATCTTCTACTAGAATCAAAGAGTATTTGTCTTACCTTAAGTCAGATCAAACGGCTGCTGGTAAAAAACGTTTCGCTACTACATGGACCGCATTAATCATAGTTTCGTTAAGTATATTATCCTTAGGTGGAGAGCTATATAGACCTTTGGATCATATGTGGACCTTAGCAATGATTTTGTGGGTCGTGGGGGTAGCAGTTGCCATACGACTTGGAATTTCCGGGAAAAGAGAAATTGGTGGCGGGATTATGCAAGGTATTGGAATAGGTCTTATAGCATTGTCTTTAACATGGTTTGATATCAGTTCAGTTTTCTTTTTCCTAGACTATTTCAGGAATTAATATTATCTATAAATAACGCTATATAGCCATATTTATAGAGCGCAAAAAACACGGCTATTTTCAAGGTCACATATTATTTGGTGGAGGTGAAATGTTTCGACTTAAAGATAAGGTAGTGTTACTTGTTGGTGTTGCTGAAGGAATGGGTAGAGCCACTGCAATACTTTTTGCTCAGGAAGGAGCCAAGGTTGTATTAGTAGCTAGAAGAAAGGATCATCTCAGAGAAACGGTTGAGGCTATACAAGGTATGGGTGGTGAGGCGATTGACATGGTTGGTGATGCTTCAGTTAAGGAGGATGTAGAAAAAATCGTTTCCGAGACCATTAACCTATACGGCAGAGTAGATGTTCTATATTGTGGGGTGGGTGGATATTTTGAACACACACGTAAATTCTCCGATGTCGATGACACTTATTGGCGTGATGCAATTACTAATACAGCAGATAGCATTTTCAATTTAGCGCATGCAGTACATCCAGTGATGACAGATAATGGAGGTGGATCGATCGTTTGCATAGCGGCCAGCTTTAGCGTTAGACAAGATGGTAATGCTGCATATGGGGCGGCGAAGGGTGCTGTGATTGGAATGGCACAGAATTTGGCAAAAGAATTCTTCCCAAACAATATAAGATTCAACCTCATCGGGGCTGGGCAATTTGGTAAATATATTGACGTTTTAGAGGTGAATACTCCCAGTCCAAAACTTAGTCGTACAGGTTGTCCTGAGGATATAGCTTATGCCGCACTATACCTAGCTTCTGACGAATCCTCATGGGTTACAGGTCAGATATTAGCTGTTGATGGTGGAGTTGATGTTGGAGGAAGAGCTATTTGGCAATTTGAATAGCACTACTCTACTCCATTTTTATATATTCCAGAAATCTTTACCAAGCCTTAGTCAGATAATCTCAGCTTTCCTAAAACTTCCGGGTTAACCAAGTTCAGCGGTTTACGCCCTGTCAATACTCGTGCTACTTCTTGACCGTTTCTGATAGCAAGAGCATGTAGTGCAGGATCAGAATAGTATGCGGAATGGGAAGTTAGTACCACTTTATCTGATTTTACTAATGGATTGTCATCAGGTAACGGTTCTTGTTCAAATACATCCAGTCCTGCACCGGCAATCCATTCCTCGTGAATGGCAGTTATTAGTGCATCTGTATCTACCACGGGTCCTCTAGCTGTATTAATCAAATACGCTGTACGTTTCATCTCCTTAAGGGTAGATTTATTGAACATATGGCGGGTTTCATCAGTCAATGGCGTATGGGTAGAAACATAATCTGATGTTTGAAGCAGCTCTTCAAACGATACGGATGTAGCACCATACTGATCGAATACGGAGTCTTCTATATATGGATCATAAGCCACGAGATTCATTTCGAAAGCCAGTGCTCTTTGTGCGAGGGATCGCCCTATTTGTCCAAGACCAACAATACCTAATGTTTCTCCATGAAGCGATCCTACAGGAGGCGGTATCACCCTACTCCATTCACCAGCCCTTATGGAACGGTCTAAGACTAGGATTTTTCTATTGCATGCCAGAAGAAGTCCAAGTGCATGGTTAGCGACTTCCCTGATCCATACATCAGGAACGTTAACAACTGCTATACCCAAATCTGTAGCTGCTTGGATATCGATTGTGTCTACGCCGACTCCAGTTCTAAGTACTACTTTGCAGTCAGGTGATGCCTCCATGGTTTTTCTGGAGACGTCAGATTCCATGATTATCATTCCATCTACACCTTGAGTGTGCTCGATCATGTCATTTTCTGTGTACAGTATTGGTTTGACTATTTGTTGCGCAGAAATCTTTTCTAGTTCGAGTCTTTCAGGTTCCAAAGATTCTTCGGTGTGGACGCCAACGTGAACTACTTTGTATTTATAATCAGTCATCTTTCCTCCGGGATGGTTCAAATATTTTTGTAAAATGCCTGGCTCGATACGGCCTGAGTAATCATAGAAGTGAAGTCTGTTAATCCCTCAGGTTCGAACCATGGTCTAGTCTTAACTTAACAATCGGTATTCTAGGGTACATATTTCGGGGTGTCAAAATAAAAACATTTTCCTAAATGAGGTCTATAGGATCAACATCAATTATCCAACCGTTAGGTAGGTAGCACTTACTAAGGAGTGTGTGTGGTGTTTTACCCCTCATAGTAATTTGCCACCTGTACCGGCCCTTTGTTCGGGTAGGGTATGATGGGGTAGGACCAATTACTTCAGTGTCGTAATATCCCCAAGAATCTCTTTCCCTTCTAAGAATTGATGAAAATCTAATTGCCCCTATTTCTGCTGATTTCTCATTGGTGTGGGAGTATTGAAGACGGATAATCTTGTTATATGGTGGGTTTCTTTGTTCGTGACGGTGAGTCATTTCTTGGTTGTAGAAACTCCGGTAATCTTGTTTAGATGCTGTTTTGATCGCATAGTTTTCTGGTTGGTATGTTTGTATTATTACTCGCCCAGTTGAGGAACCTCTTCCAGATCTTCCTGCGACTTGGGATAGGAGTTGGAAAGATCTTTCACTTGCAAGAAAATTTGGCAAATTTAATCCTGTATCAGCAAGGATAACACCCACAAGGGTGACTGAAGGGAAGTCTAGTCCCTTAGCGATCATCTGAGTTCCTACAAGTATTTGACTTTTACCAGATCGGAATTCCTTGAGTAGAGATTCATGAGACGATCGAGAAGTTATTGAATCTCTATCCCATCTTAATACTTTAGTTCCCGGGAATTGTCTATCAACTTCGTTTACTACTGCTTGAGTCCCTATGCCTCTAAGTGTCATTTCATGACGCAAACATATGGGGCATCTTTCAGGGAGTTTTTGTTTCGCTCCGCAGTAATGACATAAGAGTATTTGCTTTTCATTGTGGTATGTCATCGATACATTACATCTCCTGCATTGGAGCGCCTCGCCACAATGTCGACACTGAGTGTAAGATGCCGTACCACGTCTGTTCAGAAACAGTATTGCCTGAGAGTTATTATCTAGACATAGTTTGATAGATTTAATTAAACTTCTACTAAATATTCCTGTATGCCCAGATTTTAACTCAGTTCGCATATCTACTAGTTCTGTTTTCGCAAGGGATATTGTCTTTGGTTTATCTATAACTACTTGCCCGGAGATAATGCGTTTAGGCAAATGTAGGAGCCTGTAATCGCCCCGTAGGGCTTTTGTGTAAGATCCGATATCCGGAGATGCACTCCCTAGAATTAAAGTTGAGTTTGTGATACTCGCTAGTTTGATAGCAACATCTCTTGAATGATACCTAGGACTACTGTCTTGTTGTTTGTAAGTCCATTCGTGTTCCTCATCTAGAATTATCATTCCTAGATTAGTGAGTGGTGCGAAAATTGCACTGCGAGATCCAATAACGATCTGGTAATTTCCATGGTGTGTTTCCCACCATTGGTCAAATCTTTCACCCTGAGTTAATCCACTGTGGAGCACAGCGACTTTTCCAGGGAACCTGGAAGCAAACCGCTCGACGATTTGGTGAGTCAATGCTATTTCAGGAACCAAAACGAGGGAACTTTTACCGACTTTAATACATTCGGAAACGGCTTCAAGGTAAATTTCCGTTTTCCCGCTTCCCGTGACACCTTCTAATAGGAAGATCTTAGAATCTATTGATTTTGCGATAACCGAAGATCTAATAGACTCAGCGGCTGTACTTTGTTCTAATGTTAGAGAAATCTTTTTCTCATCAGGTAAGACTATTCCTGCCAGGGGATCTCGAAATACTTGAATTTTTTCCTTAATAACCCAGCCTTTGTTAATCAAGCCGTTTACGGCGCTAGATCCGTAATTCCGGCGGGCCGTAGTAGAATCTAACTGTCCGTCTTTTTGTAGACGTTCAATTAGCTCTAGTCGCTTAGGAGATCTTTTCTTCAAATATTCTCGCTCAGGTGTAAAAATAGAGCGATCAATTTGGTTTAGCTTTAGAACATCTTTCATTTTTGGTTTTGCTCGTTTACTCGGTTGTGTTTCAGAACGTATTACCAGTTGTTTTCGTATGAGTGTTCCTATGGCACTTTTCGAGTTTGTTCCAAGAGATCTTATGGTACTTTTTTCAGATACTATTCCTTTAGAACGAATGTAATTCAGTAATTTTTGCTGAAATGGAGTTAAATTAATGTCTGTACTTTCGCCTGTTTTTGGCGAGCATCGTAAGTATGTGTTAATTGTAATCTTGCCACCTGGCGGTAACATTAGAGAAGCTGATTGGAACAGTGTGCAGAAGTAGTATTGGCTGATCCATTTTGCAAGATCCAATTGATTTTTGGATAAAATGGCTCCATTTTCATCTACTCGCGAAATATTGCGAGTTTTATCTACGGATGAGGATGATTCGATAGAAAATACGATCCCAGGCAGTGTTTTTGATCCGAATGGGACAATTACCATATCCCCAGCGTTTACATCCATCTGATTAGGAATAGAATATGTGAAGGTTTGTACGTGCCCTACCGGGGCGTTAACTGCAACTTCTGCAAATTTCATCTTATACAATTAGGAGCATGTTTTATTTCGAGCAGTATACAGGTGTTAATTGGCATTAACCACATATATATTTCTGGCTAAACCGTACCTACGACTAACTTAGTATGAGATATTCATGAATCAATACTAAGTAATTTTAACCCAAGATTATGCACATGGGTGAAAATTATAGGCATCAGATGGTGTTTTCGATTGGAGAGTGTTTTAGATGCTTAAGGTACATCTAAGGGGCAGTTTTACCTACGTTCCTTAATTCTTGCGCTCTTCCCTGATCTATCCCGAAGATAAGTGAGTCTAGCTCTGCGAACTTTTCCATTCCTTACGACTTCTACGCCCTCTACTGTGGCAGAGTGAATATGGAAAGTTTTTTCTATGCCTATATCGTGTGACACTTTTCGTACAGTAAAAGATCCGGCAGGTCCGTTCCCTCCCCGTTTTCGAATCACTACCCCTTCGAAAACCTGAGTTCTCTCGCGGTCTCCTTCGGTTACTTTGGTACTTACCTTTACCGTATCACCTGACTGAAATTCGGATATGTTTTCATTGGTATTTAATTCAACAAGTTCGTAAGCTTCCATGTTATTCGCGTCCCGTATTAGTTTAAATCTCTAGTCATTGTATCCGCACTATATGTAGGTAAGCAACTATATATTTGACAATAATTCGTTTCAAACTTGATCATTTCCTACTCATTGCACGTTAAATCTGACATTATCGATTTACTTTTGGAACTTAGCCTAATTCAGGTTTGAGTTGATTTATCAATTTGAGGTCATCGTCAGTTAGAGGTGTGGTTTTCAGTAAATCAGGTCTTCTTCGAATAGTTTTTTTAAGCGATTCTCTTCGACGCCATTTTTCTACCTCGAGATGGTTGCCTGATAGAAGTACATTTGGAACAGACCAATCCCGGTACACTGACGGTCTGGTGTACTGAGGGTGTTGGATTAATCCCGTTGTAAAAGTATCGTCTTGCGTAGATTCGATTGATCCTACAACCCCAACCGTCAAACGAGATACGGCTTCTATTACCACCATTGCTGGTATTTCCCCGCCACCTAATACGTAGTCTCCTATGCTGATTTCACGAGTTGCAAGGTGGTTTCGTACACGTTCATCTACACCTTCATATCGACCACAAATCAGTATGATATCTGTATATCGGGTTGCGTCCTCCGCAATTTTTTGATTGAAAGGTTCCCCTTGAGGAGACATCAAAACTATCGGTGTAGAGTCTGGTAGTTTTTGTTTGTTGATAATGTCTTCAACTCCATCAAAAATAGGTTCTGGCTTCATAAGCATTCCAGGGCCGCCTCCGAACGGGGCATCATCTACTGTGCGATGCCGGTCTTTGGCATATCCCCGGATGTCATAAGTGTTAATTTCAAGTAACCCTTTGTTTTTGCCACGTTTAATTATCCCTTCTCCGAATGGCCCTTCAAACATTTTTGGGAAAAGTGTTAGGATGTGAAAGCGCAGTTTATGTGTCCCCCGTTTCGTTCACGTTTTTCAGTATAAGTTCATTGACCGCTATGTTAAATCGGAACCTGCCTTGAGTAATATTTGTGTAGGTATTCACACTAGTGGTCAGTTGATCCACTAATCATCTGGATTGCATGAGGTATAACTGGAATGGCTACTGCAAGGTATTCTTTTACTGCAGTTGTACTGCCCGGCAAGTTGATTATCAGGCATCCAGACCTGGTACCGCAAACAGATCTACTTAGCATGGATGTAGGAGTGTTTATTGAAGTCCGAACTCTAATCACATCTACTATTCCAGGTACTTCCTTGTCTATTACTGACATAGTTGCTTCAGGAGTAACATCTCTGGGACTTAGTCCAGTTCCACCAGTCGTTAGTATCAAATCTAGTTTACCGCTATCCCCCCATTCAGCTAATTTGCGAGAGATGAGACTCCTATCGTCAGGAAGCGTATCACGATAGATTATCTTGAAAGATTCGAATCTGACGATTTTTTCTATAGTGTTTCCACTTGTATCTTCCCTAATACCCTTGGAACAGGAATCACTAATCGTCAATATTCCTACTCGTATATCCATATGGCCACCATTTTGTATAAGGATTTCGTGTAATTACAACTACAGATCTATCAAAGAATTATATATTTTTTAAAAAAGTATAAAAAAGGTACTAATATACCTTGCGCGCCCCAGTTAATTTTTGTGACACTTCTAACAGTTGTACATAGTTCTGACGAGACAAGGATAGAATCGTCATTTTTGAGTGTATCATTTTTGGGTCTTGTCAGTACCACGCTATACAGTTGTGGTACAAGGATGTACATAAAAGGCAGGAGGTCTTATTTGACGGAGGTCCAACACACGCCGGTAATGGCAGTGGAGGTCTTGGAAGGCCTCAAGATCTCGTCTAACGGAAGGTATATTGACTGTACCGTCGGGGATGGAGGGCATGCCAAAGAAGTGCTGGGGGCTTCTACGCCAGCCCCTAGGCTTCTTGGCATAGATCTAGATGAGGAAGCATTACGAGTCGCTTCTAGCAGATTAGGGGGTAGTAATAGAGTGGTTTTGTGTCGATCTAATTTCACTGGTTTAGCGGAAGTTGCTTCTAGTAGAGGTTTTTCTCCTGCAGATGGTGTGCTTTTTGATCTAGGTGTTTCCTCTCGCATATTAGAAAATCCACTCAGAGGATTTAGCTTCTCTAATTCGGGTCCTTTGGATATGAGATTTGACCAGGAACAACCATTGACTGCTAATGATATTGTCAATCATGTAAATGAATCAGAGTTGGCAAACGTTATTTACGAATTCGGAGAGGATCGGATGTCTAGAAGAATAGCCCGAGCTATAGTTTCTCGTCGTCCTTTGCAGACCACAGGGCAATTGGCGACTGTGGTGAGGAGTGCGCTTGGTTCGAAACCAACCTGGGGTATACATCCTGCAACTCGCACGTTTCAAGCAATCCGAATTGCAGTCAATAGAGAGATAGATAATATTAGATCCGGCTTGGAGTCAGCTATAAGGATTCTAAGGCCAGGTGGCAGATTGGTCGTGATTAGCTATCACTCGATAGAGGACAGATTAGTAAAAAGGAAATTTTTAGCGGAAAGTTCTATAAGCGAGACAGCTGAGATCAAATTGGTTAACCGTAAGGTAATTAAGCCTTCTAGGGAAGAGGTTCTGCTGAATCCTAGAAGTAGAAGTGCAAAGATGAGAGTTGTGGAACGAATATAAGGTTTAATGCTTAAACGATTATTGAATGGAGAGTCCTTATGCTGAAACAAAAGACTGAGTATCGAGGCGGAGATATCAAAGGGTCCGAGACGATAACTGTCATAGATGTAGGTACTACTAAAGTATGTACGGTTATAGGGAAAAGTGATTCTGAAGGGAATGTTTCGGTCATCGGGCACAGTGTTGTCCCGTGCTCCGGATTGAAGAAGGGAAATGTAACTGATGTCCTGGCCACTACTAACGCTGTAAAGCAGTCAGTTGAACAGATACGAAAGTCGACCGGTTACTCTGTAGAATCGGCGTGTGTTGGTGTTACTGGATCCCATGTTGCTTTTCGTAACACGAAGACTAAGGTGGAACTAAATGGAGATCAAGGACCTATTACTGCTGGGGATTTAAATCAGGATGCTCCTTCTGAAATACTTCCTGAATCCGAACACAACTTGATTCACGCTATACGGATGAGCTATTCAGTGGATGGTCAGGATGGAATACGTAATCCAACTGGAATGCATAGTAGGGATTTGGAGGTAGAAACGCATATAGTAACTGGGGGCGCAAAATTTATAGGTAAATTGGTTCAGGCGGTTGAGGCTGCTGGGGTTAGGGTGAAAAGTCTGGTATTTGAACCTCTGGCAAGTGCATTGGCAGTCTTGGATGACAAAGAAAAAGAAGATGGGGCGATACTAGTTGACATAGGTGGGGGCACAACTGACGTTGTTGTTTTCGCAAACGGCCAGGTACGGTACTCGGGGGTCATCCCTGTTGGTGGTCATCAATTCACCAATGATATAGCTATGACTTTCAACACGACTTTGGAAGCAGCTGAGTCCGCAAAGGTTAATTATGCTAGTGCAGAGGTTATGCCTTCTAGTCTGGAGCAGGAAGTTTGTTTCCCTGTAAAAGGGAGAGACTTGGATTTGAAGGTGAAGCAAATCGAGGTCATACAGCTAACGCGAGAAAGGGCTTTGGAGCTTGCTAGATTGGTAATGTTGAAGATTGATGAGCTCAAGGACTCAGGAACACCTATTTCTCATATGGTATTGACTGGAGGCGCTTCTTCCTTGTCTGGTCTCACGGAAATGATGCAACGAAAATTATCCTTTACTGTTAGGCAGGGAATGCCTTCAGTTAATGGAAGGATACCTGAAGATTTAAGGGGTCCTTCATATTCAACCGCTATGGGTATGTTGGTTTGGGCAATAAACGAATATGCCTTAGGGGCGGCTGGTGAATTTAGTAGAGAATATGTGGCTACACCACAATTTTCTGGGGGAATGCTATCAAATCTATTTCACAAACTAATTAAATTTGGCTCAGTAGGTTTATTGACCGAACGAAGATAAAGGAAAAGGAGAATTATGGTAGTTAATAACAGAGAGCATAGCACTGCAGCAAACATAAAAGTGGTAGGTGTTGGAGGAGGTGGTTCTAATGCTGTCTCCAGGATGTTTAGAGAGAGGATACCAGGTATTGAGTACATGGTCTGTAATACTGATACTCAGGCCTTGCTTCTCTGTGAAGTTCCTATGAGGATAAGTATAGGAACTCAACTGACAGAGGGAAAAGGTGTCGGAGGTAATCCAGAGCAAGGTGCAAAGGCAGCAGAAGAGAGTCGAGAGGATTTGTACGATTCTCTCAGTGAGGCCGACATGGTGTTTGTCGCTGCTGGTATGGGGGGTGGCACTGGTACTGGTGCTGCACCTGTTGTGTCTCAAATTGTTAAGGAAACAGGTGCATTAACTGTTGGAGTAGTTACTACTCCCTTCTCTTTTGAAGGTACGCGACGGCGTAAGTCTGCAGAAGAAGGGCTGGAAAAGCTACGTGACCAAGTGGATACTCTTTTAGTAATTCCAAACGACCGGTTACATATGATTTGCCAAGAGGAAATTACAGCGGATAACGCTTTTCTTATGGCTGACGACGTACTTCGATTGGGTGTGCAGTCAATAGCAGAACTAGTGACAGTACCCGGGGACATAAATCTAGACTTCGCAGATATACAGGCAGTGATGAGGAATGCCGGACCAGCTTGGATGTCAATCGGTTGGGGTACTGGAGAAGACAGAGCTAAAAAAGCGGCCCAGCAAGCTATATCGAATCCATTATTAGATGTTTCTGTTGAAGGTGCAACCGGTGTGATTTTCAACATTAGTGGAGGGCCGGATTTGAAGCTTTCTGAATTACATGAGGCAGCCGAAGTGATCCAGAGAATGGTTGATCCTGACTGTAACATCATATTCGGAATGTCCACGGATCAAAAGGCCGAAAGTGAAATAAAACTCACGGTCATTGCGACAGGCTTTCCTACTAATGAAGATATTAGAGATAGTGACCAAGAGCTCTCAGATATTTTGACTGAGGCACTTGATAAGCCTGGTCAAGATGGGGAGTTGGATATTCCCCCGTTCTTAAGGAGAATATCTAGGTACAGGGGCAGTACGAATGGTCACAAAGAAAGCGCCGTTGCAGGAGGCTAACAACTCCTCCGATTAGATTCGAAATACTGCTAGAGCTTTCTGTTAGTAATGAGGGGGCCTTGATTGATATCTGGGTCCCCTTTACTTATATGTATTCACTCCCCATCAGTTTCAATGTCTTCTGGTCTCCATAGTTGTGTGTCAGCGACGAGATGGTCGACGTATAGTTCACCATTGAGGTGTCCCAATTCATGTTCTAATGCTTGGGCCAAAATGTCATCTTCTGCTCGTATACGAATTTCTTTCCCTGAGATGTCTAAAGCTTTGACTCGAACCTTGAGTGATCTCTTTGTCATTCCTTGGTAGCCTGGTAAACTTAAACAACCCTCTGGAATTTCCCGTTGTCCTTCACGTCGGATCATTTTAGGGTTGATTAGAATAATTGGCTCATCCTCATGGGAGATTTGTATTACTGCGACTCGTAAGGGAATTCCAACTTGATTAGCCGCAAGTCCAACCCCGTTTTCAGCATGCATGGTCTCGATCATATCCTCCGCAAGCTTAACTGTTTTATGGTCAATCTCACGTACCCTTTTTGTTCTTTGCCTCAGAATCGGGTCTGGATCTCGTCGCATCTGTAGTACAGCCAATTTCTAACCTTCCGTATGTATGATTACCTAAGATTATACACACAGAGAAATTAGAATGTTCCAATCTTATTGTCAAACAGTATCAAAATCCCCTTGACAAAGCACAATATGTAGGGCTAAGATCGGACACCTTCACTACAGGTTGTGTGTCGGTGTTTTTAAGCTCGGAGTGTGCTTTTTAATGAACTGTCCTTTTTGTGGAAATGCTGATTCAAAAGTAATAGACTCTCGAGAATCAGGTGGAGGTGTTAGGCGTCGCCGGGAATGCAACGCGTGTGATCTTAGGTTTACTACTTACGAGCAGGTACAATCCAGGTCCTTGATGATTATTAAAAGAGACGGTACTAGGGAAGAATTTGATAGGGAAAAACTTTGGGCTAGCTTAACCAAGGCTTGTGCTAAACGCCCATTGCCGACGGGTCTACTAGAGAAGGCCTTGATCGAAATCGAGTCTCAGTTAGCCGATATCGGCAAGACAGAGATTCCGTCAAAAACACTGGGTGAGTTCACGATGAGTCGCCTTAAGGATATGGACCGTGTTGCATATATTAGATTTGCTAGTGTCTATAGAGATTTTCAAGACATAGAAACTTTTCGAACAGAGATCGATGCTTTACTTAAACCGAATAAAGAGATGTTGGAATCTAATAATCAACTTTCATTTTTGGAAGATCCTGATGTTGTGCTTTCATCTCCTAAACGCAGGCGTGGTAGACCATCCGGCGGAGCGATGGTTGGAAGCTGAAATGCAATAGATCAAACGTTCTGATTATGATATCGTACATTTAATGAAAAGTAAGGAGTATCTAGATGCAGACTGGTAATAGTAGAGGAATCAACGATAAGCAATCTTTAGAAGGAGGGACCGCAGCAGGTCTAGTCAATAGTCACGTTGATTCTTCCCCATCGGTGGATTCAGGCGTTCAACTTACAGACAACGCCAAAATCGTTTTACAAAAACGATACCTTCGCAAGGACACTGATGGTCAGGTAGCCGAAACACCAGACGGGATGTTTCGTAGGGTCGCAAAGGCCATAGCTACTCCAGAGACCATGTACGGTTCAGATCCCTCTATTTGGGAGGAGAAATTTTTTGAAATCATGGCTTCTCTGGAATTTGTCCCTAACTCCCCTACCCTTATGAATGCTGGAATTGAGCAACCTGACGGACAGGGTACGGGTACCTTATCGGCATGTTTCGTTATGGGATTGGAAGATTCAATGCAAGATATTATGACCACTGCCAAAGAGATGGCTATGGTTCAAAAATTTGGTGGAGGTACAGGATTTGCTCTTTCACCAATAAGAAGTAAGGGCTCAAGTATTAAAACCACTCATGGTAATGCTTGCGGCCCTGTAGCTGTTCTGAAACACCTCTCTTCAGTATCAAAGTTGGTCACGCAGGGTGGTAAGCGTGATGGTGCTAATATGGCAGTTATGGATGTACATCATCCTGATGTAACTGAGTTTATAGATTGCAAGAAGCAGGAAGGTGACATACATAACTTCAATATATCTGTTGGTGCGAGCCACGAATTTATGGAGGCAGTTAAGGCTGATTCTGACTATCCACTACGGGCTAGAAAAGATCCTACTGACCTAGAGTCACCCTTTGTAGAAGTAGGTCGGATTAGTGCTAGGGACATATTCAATAAAATAATTGAAGGTGCATGGAGAAATGGTGAACCGGGTCTCATATTTTTAGATTGGGTTAATCACAAAAATCCTACTCCTCATATTGGTCGAATGACAGCTACAAATCCGTGTGGTGAACAGCCCCTACTTCCTTACGAGTCATGTAATTTGGGATCAGTGGATCTAGATAAATTTCTAATAGAACGTGAAGGAGAACTACAAGTTGATTACCTGAGGCTGCGCGATGTTATACGTTCATCTACTAGATTTTTGGATAATGTTATTGACGCAAACTCTTACTCAGTCGATAAGATAGAAAAAATGACTAGAGACACTCGAAAGATAGGTCTTGGTGTTATGGGATTCGCTGATATGTTAGCCAGACTAAGAATCCCATATGACTCGGAGGAAGGCTTGGAGATGGGCAGGAAAATTATGCGGTTTATTATGGAAGAATCAGATGCTATGTCTGAAGAGCTCGCGGAGGAGAGAGGTGTTTTCCCTGCCTACCAAGGTAGTATATACGATTCTCCAGATCAACCTAAGATGCGTAATGCGTGCAGGTTGACCGTTGCGCCCACTGGCACTATATCTATGATAGCGGGATGTTCTAGTGGTATAGAGCCCCTGTTTGCCCTCTGTTACCACAAACACAACATATTAGGTGGCGAAAGTCTTATATATGTTGATAAGGGTTTCGAGAATGCTGCCAAGGAAGGCGGTTTTTATAGTGAAGACTTGATGAATTACTTAGCAGACGGTGGATCCTTACAGGAAAGAGAAGATGTTCCAGAATGGGCGCGAAAGGTATTCGTCACGTCTGCGGACATATCACCTGAGATGCATGTACGTATGCAGGCCGCATTCCAGGAGAGTGTTGATGCAGCTATATCCAAGACTATAAATTTCCCGAATAGTGCTACACAGGACGATGTGCGGAGTGCTTATATGTTAGCCTGGGAATTAGGTTGTAAAGGCATCACTGTGTATCGTGCCGGTAGCAGAGAAGAAGAAGTTTTGACAATTGGGACAGATGCTAAAAATCAAAGTGGCGATGATATTTTAGAATCCACTATTCAGGATTCTCCGGCCGTGTTGACAGAAAGAGAGCGACCGGCAGTTATCAGTGGTGTAACTGAGCGAGTACGTACCGCCCAAGGCAACATGTTTGTGACTGTTAACTTTGATGAGGACGGTCAGCCTTTCGAAGTTTTTGGCACTCTAGGCAAGTCAGGAGGTACAGAGTCGGCACAGTTGGAAGCTATCTCCAGAATGGTGTCTTTATCACTTAGATCTGGCGTTGATCCTAAGAATATTGTTGATCAATTACGCGGAATTACGGCTGAGCCAGTATGGGATTCAGGGAGGCTAGTTCGTTCGGCTCCTGATGCTGTTGCTCTGGTTTTGAGTCGACATATCGAATCCATTGATAGGCTAGATTCGGAGGACTTCAGTGACGGGGAAAGTGATTCTACTACCCAACTGGGGCTTTTCGGATCAGCTAGTGATGTCGAAACCGCAGATGATCCAAGTACTAGATCGGAAACCAGCTCCTTCGTCAGTGGTTTAACGTGTTCGGAATGCTCAGTAGGTATTCTTGTGCATCAGGAGGGATGTTTACGCTGTCCGGATTGTGGTTATAACAAATGTGAGTAACAAAGTTATCCGATGTATTCATGATTCTTATCCAGTTTGCTCACTGTGCTCGGACAAGTATTTAGGTCAAGGGCAAGAGGGGTTCGTACTCAGGAAGGGGGTTCGGTCCCTCTTCTTATTTGAAGTATACGATTTACCATATGATCAGTTTGAAAATCGAACACAGGGATTCGGTTAATTCACATACATTGCTACATCACTTATCAATCTAGGCCTATGAACGCCTTGACCTGAGCACATTTCAGAAGGATTATAGATGTGCACATTAGTCTACGGTTTAAGTATTTTTAGTTTTTGCTAAATGAATTGGACTGGAATACGGATAATGAAGATATCTTTCATAGGCGGCGGAGTTATGGCTGAAGCCCTGATCAAAGGGATTCTAGAGGCAGGGATAGCTGCTCCTTCATCGATAAAGGTTGGGGAACCTGATAAAGATAGAAGAAACCATCTTGCTGAAGAGCACTGTATAGAAGTTGCATCGGTGAATGCTGATGCCATGAACGGTTCAGACTTGGTGGTATTGTCTGTAAAACCCCAAATCATCCAACCAGTGATGAAAGAATTACAGTCTCAAGTTCAACTGGAACAAACAGTTATGTCGATTGTAGCGGGAGCAAAGATTTCCACTCTTATTGATGGTCTTAGTCACCCATCAATCGTTCGAGTAATGCCTAATACCCCAGCACAAATTGGGGCCGGTATGACTGTTTGGACTACTTCTAATGATGTACAAGATACTGCTAAGTCAGTGGTTAGGGATATTTTGACTACATTGGGTAAAGAGATTTATGTCAATGATGAGAAATTGTTGGACGCTGCAACAGCCTTGAGTGCGAGTGGTCCAGCTTATGTATTCTTATTCATTGAAGCACTAATAGATGCCGGAGTATATATGGGTATGCAGCGTGATGTGGCTAGAGAATTAGTACTACAGACGGTTTCTGGTAGTACCCGGTTGGTCGAAGACTCCGGACTGCACCCTGGTCATCTTAAGGACATGGTTTCTTCTCCTGGTGGTGGTACAGTTGAAGCCCTTAAATCTTTCGAGAAATCAGGTTTTAGAGGAGCGGTATTGGAGGCTGTAAACTCAGCATATAAAAAATATCAGGAATTAGGAGATTCGGATTGAGCGAATTGTTTACGACATATGTTGACTTTTTATTAATGGCACTTAGCTTTGCAATATTCGGCAGAGTTTTGCTGTCTTGGGTGTCTCCATCTGGTGAGGATCCATTGAGTTCAATACTTCGTCAAATTACTGAGCCAATTCTCGGTCCTATACGTAAGGTAATGCCTGATACTGGAATGTTGGATTTAACACCTATGGTTGCGTTGGTGGTGCTAAATATGCTGGTTCGCCCTATACTAATGGCTATTCTGTAGTTTTATCCTCTCTATAAATGTTTTACGGTTTACATTTGAAGAGTTTTTTCCTTTGTGTCTTTCCCCTAAATATTTGAATATTCGTTTTGGGTATTGCAATTGGTTATGACAATAATTCTATAGCTGCTGAGTTGGCCTTATTGGATTCTGCTGGGGATGTCACCTTAATTTTTATAGTTCCATAATCACTAATATGTATGGTATTTTCCCTAGAACTTGGATTTACGACTATATTCATACAAAAATATTTTTCACATCTACTATCCAAAAGTGTCCTTTCAAATTGGATTTCTCGATTTTTACACACGCTAGGGTGTCTATGCGTGTGCTATAAGGCCACCATCTAAGTGAAAAACTTGTCCAGTTACAAAATCAGAGTTGTCAGAAGATAGATAAACTAAAAGACCGGCTATCTCAGAGAATTCGCCATACCGTTTCAATGGTATATATTTGGATGGTATATTCGTTCTATCATCTTGTATTTCTTCCGAATTGGGAAGCATCCAACCCGTCGCTATTGCGTTAACACGGATGCCCTTTGTAGCCCATTCTAGACCTAGCGAGGCAGTCATCTGACGGATATACCCATATATAGAGCTAGTGACTACACCATTTGGTAAACCTCTATCCATGAGACCAGATCCTATATGAATAATACGCCCGAAATTTTGCTCCAACATTTGTGTACCAATAGATTGACTACACAAAAAAGTTGATCTCAATGTGCGGTCAATAACAGTATTCAGTTCATTTAATGTAACGTCGACGAATGGTTTGTAGAAATCTATCCCTAAATTATTTACTAATATGTCAACCTTACCTGCTTGAGAAAGAACGGTGCATAACATGTCTTCCACTTCCGAACTATTTGATAAATCTACGTTTATCGCAAGTGGGGTGCCTCCTGTTTCTTCTACGGCAACCGTTGCTTTTTTAATCTCAGTTTCAATATGGCTCGCAATAACGACCATTGCTCCCGCTTCTGACAGTGCTGCAGAAATGGAAGGTGTCAACTCTGATCCATTTCCAGTAACTATGGCTAATTTACCTGTCAGATCAAACATAGTAGATACCGGATTTTGACTCATTTCAATACTGACACCTTAAGTTAGAAGAATATTTTCACTAAGTTCTTTAAAGGGTTTATGATCGGTGGGTGCGTATCCTCCTGCTAGTGCGCCTCCATCTACTGAAAATAGTGACCCATTCATATAATTTGACGCCTGTGAAGCAAGGAAAACGACAATGGGGCCTATCTCATTGGGTATTCCTAGTCTCCCTACGGGTACAAATTCTGCTCGAGGTAGTTGTTCCTGCGATTTAATTGTCCCTTCCGTACGGAATATACCGGGGACTAAACAGTTACTTGTTACGCCATACCGACCGAGACTTGTTGCTAGAGCTCTAGTAAGTTGTATGACACCACCCTTAGAACTAGCATACATGTAGTTATCTCTACCGCCTCTTAGTCCGAAACCAGATGACACATTGATAATTTTTCCACTTCCACGCTCGATCATGTGTTGTGAAATTGCTCTTGCACAGTAGAATGATCCCGTTAGATTGGCATCTATTACATTTCGCCATTCAGAATCAGATATTTCCCAGATTGGCTTTCCCCCCTGCCCTGCTACGATACCTGCATTATTGACTAGAACATCTACCTTACGGAATTTCTTTATACTGAGATCCAAAAGGCGATTTACTTCAGAAGAATCAGTAACGTCTGTTTGCACAGGTAGACACTTGCCTCCCTCATGGATAATGATATCTGCTACTTCTTTAAGTGGGTTTTGACGTCTTCCGGCAATGATTACATAAGCTCCCGCTCTCGAGAGTGCTAGTGCCATTTCCCTGCCTAGTCCTGTACCGCCACCGGTAATAACAGCGGTATTTTCACTTAAGTTGAATTTATCAAATAAAGTGTTCATTCCTAAGTACCAGTGAAAGCGTCTTTCAGAGTCACCTCTCCCCCAACAAGCGTTATGTCAGACCCGTCGGGTTTTGTAACAATTAGGTTCCCTTCTGGGTCTACTCCACGCGCAATTCCTTCTACAAAAGAGTCACCATATTTAACATTAATTATCTCGCCTATTGTGTCAATGTTGCCAGCCCACATCTGTGTTAGAGAGCAGCCTTGCAGAATTTTGATATACAATTCGTTCATACTAGAGAAGATGGAATCTAAGACACTTTTTATCGGGATCTCTTCACCTGTTTCCATAAATAGACTGGTAGAATTTCCTCCAGTATTCGGATCAGATTCAGGATCAGAGTTTACGTTGATTCCTATGCCTACGATAGCGTGTTTAAGGGTAGAGTTATCGAGTGCAGATTCTACGAGTATACCTGCTACTTTTTTTCCATTTATTCTTACATCGTTAGGCCACTTGATTGATACGCTTTGTTCTGTAATGTTTTTGGCCATGTCCGCAACAGCTATTGTAGCTGCCATATTGACGTATCGTAGTTGCGACAATTTTGGCCTCAGGACTATTGATACCAGGAGATCTTTACCAGGTGCAGATATCCAGTCTCGATTGAACCTTCCCCGGCCAGATATTTGATTATCTGCTAGAACAACGGTGCCTTCATCGCAATCCTGATTAGCTAATTGCTCAGCTTCAGTCATAGTTGAACTAATAACTTTATGATGAACAATCCTGCTTCCAATTATTTGGTTAGAATATTGCTGAGATTGTTCGGGTAATGACTCTGACATGAAAAGACGCTCCATGTTCGTAATCGATTGATATTTTAGTATTATTTGATCAGCGGAAGACGTTGACCTAAGACATTGCTTCGAGTCGCTGAATTTCAACCTTTATTTCCTCTTGCACTATCGAAACAAACTTCTCAGTACTTGTACCATCACGGGTAGTTTCAAGGCCGTGTTTTCCGAAACCAAATATTACCGTATCCGACACGTGCTGGTCAGGATCATCAAAGTACCTCGGTGTGGTACCACGCAGCACTTTGTCTATGTCTTCACCTTCAGTTTTATAGATGATTGGATTAGCGAGTATAACCATTGGACGTGTTTCCGAAAATTGTACCAGCTGTGTTGCTATCTTTTCGTCACCCATCATTACATAGTTTTTCATATCAGGACTCCAGGAAACAACTTTGTAGTTTTGACCTGGTTTAACCCAACCCTGAATTCTTTCTTTTTCTGCGTTATACTCGTGCCATTTTTCTAATTCTTCATAATGCAAGACAGGAAAACTACCTTCATTCTTGTAGAGGTCATTACCTTCGGCATCGCGCAGGTCATTAAATACAGCAAACCAATTCGCATAATCCCGCAGTGCTCTGGAAAGTTGCATAACTTCCGTGTCCGAAGGGGCGTGAGACCCATCTACGATTACAATGTGCGGCATATTTTCACTGATTTCATGAATAAAGCTTCGCGGCAATATACCGGGTACACTAAGTCGAGTAGACGTCCCGGACCTAACCCTGTCATACCTTATCGAAAATCCGTTACGTAAATATTCTTCTATTGGTTCCACAAACCACTGTCGGCCGAACCTGTCGTTTCCTATAACTACGATCTCTCTGTCAGTAGTATCACGAAATTTTCTAAGAAAACTTAGGAATTCGTATGCCTCGAATGCGGCACGTCGACATTCTGACAGTTGTTTTTTATTGAGTGTGTATTCTTGCTTAGTCCCATGTTCTATAGGCTGCAGATCAACAAAAATAGAATACATTTCTTTATCGGTCATAATCGGAGGATACTTGCCCCGAAGAACATATGTGAGAGGTTCGAGTACACGCGTATATTCGTAAACAAATCGCCTGAATTCTAAATCTCTCTGCAAATCATTATCTATAGAAAAATTACCACTCCTTGTTTTCTGTTTCAGGTCGTCTAATACAGATAACTTAGATTCGATTTTCCCCTTCTCGGAGAGGTGTTTCATGATAACTGGAGTCAGTATATTTCCGTCATGGTTAGTTTTATGATATTTGGACATCCATTTTTCAATTAGACTGAATCTATAA
Source organism: uncultured Chloroflexota bacterium (assembly GCA_913051545.1). GTDB lineage: Bacteria > Chloroflexota > Dehalococcoidia > Lucifugimonadales > CAJXCD01 > CAJXCD01. The sequence continues at coordinate 5,112 of CAJXCD010000017.1, read as the reverse complement.
AGAACGTCTTTTGTTGTGAAATTACCTGCCCACAACTCTAATGCTGAAATATTCAGGCCAATGTTCATCCCTTTTAGCAAATTGAAGGGATGCATACGTACAATCAATTCAGATATTTTGTGAACGTGAATCGACTTGAAAACCTCTGGGTATCTCCTGTGAACCTCTTCAACCTGTATATCTTTACTATTTTCTATTTCACGTAAATAAGACAAAAGCATATCTTGTGCAGGAGAAAGTTGTTTCAGTATTCGTTTAGCTTGTGAATTAGATACTTTACCTTCTAACATCAAGCTATTCCAATAATCCAAGGCGTACTGAAGTTCAGGTTTGTTTATGAGTCCGATATCTTTCCAGTTGAACTCTTTAAGAGTGCTCTTATGCAAGTATACGCTCCAAAAGTATTTTTATAGGAAGTACGGTCTTTAGAAAATCGCTATCGGGTTTACCGGAGATCCTGTGCCGCCCACGATTACGAGTGGATTTACTGTAAGGAAGAATTCATATCTATTTTCTTCCAAACATGTAGCTGACAGGTTTTCCAGGCTAGTATTGTCAAGAATAGGTACTCCATATGAGTTTATTATGGAGTGCATAGGCATTGGTACGCCAGAGTCATTTGGCACGGCATCTAACATGTCCCATCCCAGTAAGGCTACATCGTTATCACGTATGAAAGGTAGGCATGACCCGTGAAGCCCTGGCAGGTCTGCTCCATCAGTAAATCCGTCACTGAAGGTATCCATGTAGGACTTTCTTCCACAAAACACAATAACAGCATCCCCTCGTCTAATTTCCACATCCTGACTAGATGCTATTTCTTCTAATTCCCATCCGTGAACAGGTGAATCTAGGGTTACATGAGGTTTTTCTCTGTACTTTGGGACATCTAGTAACACTCCACGAGTCACTATACCGTCTTTGAATTGGTCCACAGATCCATATTTTGCACCATTAAAAGTAATCTCTTCCTGGGGGTCTTTACCATCCCACATTCCATCCTTGTCCCACACATGGCACAAAGCGTCCATGTGTGTCACGCTGTACCCATGTTGGTAGATACCAACGTAATCTGATGCTCCACCTCTCCCGTTTGGGTCCGTTTCAGATTTCATGTAGTGCTGAACCGGCCTGGGGTTTCGAGGAGATGGTTCTACAGAAAGTGGCATGCTGAGTGAAACGGTTTTACCAGTTCGAATCAGCTTAGTCGCCTCAAGACGCTTAGCTGGTGTTATCAGGTTGGTTGCACCAGCTCCCCCTTTGGCTCCCCACCTACCCCAATTTCGTCTATCGGTTAGGTATGATTTTACCTGCTCTTTAGAAGGAATGTTGTGTGCAGTCAATAAGAAATCACCCCCATAAATGGTTCGTAAAACCTATCACAACAAGCACCAATATGGAACCTGATTACCAAGTTTCCAGTGGAAGTAGGACGATCAGGCTAATTTATCTTAGTGTCAATCGATTCCAGTACTGATTAAATGGGACTACAAACCATATTAAAGCTATTACTATTGGAAGAACAGTAACTGTTGGATGAACCAAATTTATGAATAGAGAAAACTCTAAAGGGATTTCTGGTTGAATTGACGCATTTTGGTAGGTGTGTGCAGCCACCACAAGTACGACGATATGTGTTATGAACAGAGCAAGCCAGGTGAAGAGTACTCCTACGAGGCGTAAGACCCATTGCCGTCCACGTGTTCCAAGTATGATTGACCCGGTAATAATTAGGCCAAACCCAAAGTTGTGACCTAGTAGAGTTAAATTAGGGACTGTGCCCTCAGCTGGTATTTTTAGCCCTATAGTAAAAATATGGTTAGTCAGGTTTAAGAAGACCTCTTTTTGAGGAAACATATCCCAGGCTGCACTGCCCAAAAAGCGTTCATAGGAAGATGCAAAAAAGTACCAAAAAGTAAATCCTGTGATTGCCCAAATTATCACAGGAACCATACTGACAGATAGAATTCTACGTACTACGGATTTCACTGTATCTCACAGCCCAGAGTGACCATAACCCGATAGCAATAAGAATCATAACTGCCTGCCACACTATGACATGGGCAAATTCCATATGGCTTGGGAAATGAGTGCCGATATAGAAAAGACTGACCACACGAACAAGATTAATTAGATTCAGTGCGATAATTCCCAGTATAATCCCCTTCACTTTGACGGATATCTTCGATGGAAATGCAAGTATTGCTGATGCAAACACCATTGTTGGAATGATAGCTGTACACTCTGAAACAATTCTCATATTTAGTAGAGGGGAATATAGCGACACCCCGTCCACTCGTACGGATTCTCCTAACAAAGAAAGAATCGTTGCAGTTAGGTTAGCTGTAGTCTTAGCGAACATGACTACAGCCCAGGATTGATTCGTGAGTAGATAGATGCCCTCAAACAGAACTAGAAGGATAATAAACAATCCTACTGATTTACCTGTCCGACCCAATATCATATTGTTGAACCTCTGCCTGAGTTTGTACGTGGACCACTCTTAATTAGGAATACTAAAAATACCCCTAGCATTCCCAGTACTAATAAAAGTATCCCAGGGCCGGAGGTTCCAGGTGCATCTACAACATCAGGGCTGGGCGTACTTGTTGGCGCAGGAGTGGGTGTGGCAGTCGGCATCGGTGTGGGCGTGTTGGTTGGGGTGGGCGAAGGTGTGGTTGTCGGTATGGCTGTGGGTGTAGGCGTGGAGGTAGGCGTGGGTGTTGGCGTCGGTGTAGCCTCCGACTTGAGGGCGATTGTGTGAGTATAATCTGCAGCGATAGCGGTCCAGTTGGTCGCCCCGGTAGATTCTTGGGTCGGGAAATGCTTGTCCCAACTGGTTCCGTCTCCGACCTGGCCAGAGTTATTCCGGCCCCAGGCCCACAGGGTGCCGTCAGATTTAAGGGCCACCGTGTGATACCAACCCGCAGCGATAGCGGTCCAGCTGGTCGCCGCGGTCGATTCCTGGGTGGGTTGATTGGCTTGACCGGCGGCGGTTCCGTCGCCTAGTTGCCCGTAGCGATTCCAGCCCCAGGCCCACAGGGTGCCGTCAGATTTAAGGGCCACCGTATGATCCCAACCCGCGGCTATGGCGGACCAGGTGGTCGCCGATCCGATTTGTGTGGGTGTGTTATTGCCATCGGTGGTTCCGTCGCCTAGCTGGCCGTAGTTATTGTTACCCCAGGCCCAGAGGGAGCCATCTGACTTTAAGGCGGCAGTGTGTTCCCAGCCCACAGTGATGGCAAACCAGTCGGTGGCTCCAGTCGATTCCTGGGTTGGAATGGTCTTGTCGTCGGTAGTTCCGTCGCCGAGTTGGCCTCTGTAATTTTCGCCCCAGGCCCACAGGGTGCCGTCAGATTTAAGAGCCACCGTATGATACCGCCCCATGGCGATGGCAGACCAATTGGTCGCCCCGGTAGATTCTTGGGTGAAGGTAGGCTTTTCATCCTTGGTTCCGTCTCCGACCTCGCCGTTATCATTCCGGCCACAGGCCCAAAGGGTGCCATCCGACTTGAGAGCTACCGTTTCGTCCTGTCCCGCTGCGATGGCAGACCAATCGGTTGCCCCGGTCGATTCTTGGGTCGGGCTAATCTCATAGGAGAGCGGGCAGTACCCTATATTGCCCCATACCCATAGCGTGCCATCTGACTTGAGAGCGACCGTGTGCCTATAACCCGTGGCGATTGCAGACCAGTCGATGGCCTCGGTCGATTCTTGGGTGTGGCCTATTTGGAAGTTCGTGGTTCCATTGCCCAATTGGCCGTCTAAATTATCGCCCCAGGCCCAGAGGGTAGTGGGTGAAGGCGTGGCTGTGGCAGTTGGTGTAGGGGTAGGGGTGGGAGATGGAGTAGGCAAGGATGTAGGTGTTGGAGGCACAGGCGTAGGTGTGGCCGTCGGTGTGGGTGAAGGCGTGGCTGTGGCAGTTGGTGTGGGTGTGGGTGAAGGTGTGGCTGTGGGAGTAGGAGTGGGTTCAGGACCATTCAACCAAACCTTGTTCGCTTGTCCGTAGTCATTTGCAACAAACGCATCTAGGTCGCCATCATCATCCAGGTCGGCGAGGCCTACGCCGGTGCTATATGAGTTACCAAGTCCTTGGCCGCTGTCGGTGAAAGTACCCGAACCATTGTTCAACCAGACTCTGTTGGCCACGTTGTAATTGGCGATAAAGGCATCCAAATCCCCATCTCCGTCGACATCTCCCAACGCTACTTCTGAACTATTGGAGCTACCAAGTTCTTGGCCACTGTCAGTGAAAGCACCGGCCCCATCGTTCAGGTATACTTTGTTGGCTTCTCCTCCATCGTTTGCAACAAACGCATCAAGATCACCGTCATTATCCACATCACCTACAGCTACGCCGTTGCTATCTGTCTCTTGTCCCTCTATGGGGATTCCTAGATATTGGTCAGAATTTGCATAATAACCAGGGCCAAAGTTATACCAGACTCTGTTGGCTTTGTTATTATTGGCAAAGAAGGCATCCAAATCACCATCCCCATAAAAATCACCTAATGCCACGGCTCGGCTAATTGAAGTAGCCCCATTGTGTGTCCAGTGTGAGAATGAACCTGACCCATCGTTATGCCAGACTCTGTTGGCAAGGGCATTGGCCACGACAGCGTCTACATCTCCATCACCATCCACGTCGCCGAGGGCTACATTTAAGCTAAAGAAACTACCTAATTCTTGACCACCGTCAGTGAACGTGCCGCTGGATGCTGCAGACAGGATCTGTGGAATAGAAGCCCGGTTAGAAAAGCTGATAATTAAGAATCCTAGAATGGCCAATCCCCATAGGGTTACCCTCAGTCCCGTATGTCTTATGGGTGAAGCCATGCCTAAGTATACCCAAGGCAGTCAAGAGGGCTTAATCAAATAAGGGGTCTTTTTATTTTAAAGGTCTGTCACGGTTATCTTTACCTATATATATATACCCAAGACATACCCCCTCACACACCCTTCCACACACACATACTAATACCTATCCACCTGCTACCCCTTACTTACCCCTACAGTTGCTCACTAAGACAATTAACACATGATTATCTTGTACATGAGTAGTTCTATGATTGTTGCGTAAGGTTACTAGCGTGGTCCACCAGGGGGAAATAC
>CAJXCD010000016.1 GCA_913051545.1 uncultured Chloroflexota bacterium | reverse complement strand
AGATCACTCAAGCTACGGAGTCGTTAAAGTCGGCACGGGAGCAGCGTGCTGCGTTGGACGAACTGCCGAGCGAGAAGCAGATCACTCAAGCTACGGAGTCGTTAAAGTCGGCACGGGAGCAGCGTGCTGCGTTAGACGAACTGCCGAGCGAGAAGCAGATCACTCAAGCTACGGAGTCATTAAAGTCGGCACGGGAGCAGCGTGCTGCGTTGGACGAACCTCCCGCGGAAAAACAATTAGTACAACTTAACGCATCCTTAGATGCAGCAAAAACCTCTCTATCTATAGCAATGTCTGTAAAGGACGACCTTATAGAAGGGTCATTTGCGACGGTACTAATGTTTGGAGATATACCAGCGTGGAGAGATTTTAAAGAGGGTATGTCCCCCGGGGAAGATATTAAGCAATTAGAAGAGAATTTACTTGCTCTTGGATATGTTTCCAGTGATTCTTTTTCTGTAGATAATAAATTTGACATAGGTACTGTGGAAGCAATTGAAAAAATGCAGAATGAACTAAATCTGGTAATCAAAGGTGAAATTGATTTTGGTGAGGTGGTATTTTCCCCAGGAAAATCGATTCTTGAAGCATCTTCATCTTTCCCCAGTATTGGTACGTATGTAACCACGGATAGTGTAGCAGTATCTTTGACGCCAATTGAAAGGACTCAGATGGAAATTAGTCCTTTAGGAAAAGTGTCAACAAGGACGGAATCGCTTCAGCGAGTAAGTACCTCCTTGGAAGTATCCAGTCAGGATCTTATAGAGGTTGGGTCTGAAGTAAACATTGAACTACCGGATGAAAGTGTGGTTAAAGGAAGAGTTATTGATATAGGTAATGTTGCGGTTCTTCCACAAAGTGGTCAATCGGGTGACCCATATCTGGAAGTTTCGGTAGCGATGGAAGAAGATTTGAGTCTTCCAGAGTGGACGGGTGCGACTGTAACGGTGTCCATAACCAAGGAACTTGCCGAGAATGTTCTGTCCGTTCCTGTAACAAGTTTGCTTGCACTACTGGATGGTGGATACGCATTAGAAGTACAGGAATCTGGGTCTATAACCAAGTTAGTTCCAGTTAAGACAGGAATATATGCTGATGGGTGGGTTGAAGTAACTGGGCAGGGGTTGGAAGCGGGTATAGAAGTGGTTATGCCGAAATGAATTTATAGGTGATGTGATTATGGCTTTAGCCGATGAGAGTTTACCCAAAGCTGTCGAACTGAAAAGGGTTAGCAAAAGCTATGCCGGGACTCCACCTGTAAACGCTCTTTCTGATGTGTCTATTTCTGTGTCTAGAGGTGAATTCTTAGGAATAATTGGTGCATCAGGTAGTGGCAAAACTACCTTTTTGCATATTGTGGGTACTCTTACAAATCCTACATTCGGTTCAGTATTTATAAACGGCCTAGATACAGCAGGGATGTCAGATAGAGTGTTGGCAGGGATGAGATCAAAGTATATAGGGTTTGTTTTTCAGGAGTATTTCCTGTTACAGGGATTTACTGCAACAGAGAATGTGGAAAATGGCTTACTGTATTCTGGCATTTCAGCTTCTGAAAGAAGGGATCGGTCTGAAGCAATGTTGGAAAGAGTGGGTCTTTCACATCGCTTAACACATCTGCCAAATGAGATGTCTGGGGGGGAGCAGCAGAGAGTCGCAATCGCACGAGCTCTGGTCCACAGCCCTTCATTTATTTTAGCAGATGAACCTACAGGGAATCTCGATTCTAAAAACACTGAATCGTTAATGGAATTACTTGTAAGCCTAAATGATGAAGGTACTACAATGATACTTATTACCCACGATCTTGATGTGGCAGCTATGTCTAAACGGCAGGTGACATTAAGAGACGGACGTATTTTAAGTGATTCATATGTTCAACAAGGTAGTGTTAATGACTGATCAATTCAATAACAGGCCCGATATTCCTGTAAGCCATTTAGGAGTTTTGGATATTATACGGGTTGGTGGATCTGGGTTAAAGACAAGGAGATTTCGGGCAGTTCTTTCTGCAATTGGTATAACTATTGGGATAGCCACCTTAGTTGGAATATTAGGTTTGTCTGAATCGGGAAGTGCTGATTTAATTAAAGAACTTGATGCACTGGGCACTAACCTTCTTACCGTGCAGGCAGGTGAAGGTTTCCAGGCAGGTCAGGTCAGCCTTCCAGCTGACGCAGCATCAATGATAAAGCGGATAGATCCAGTATATGAAGTAGCCACGATTAGCAGGGTTTCCGGTGGAGTTTTTAGGAATGACCTGATAGAGGATGGCAGGACGCGAGGGATCACAATATTTGCAGGAGACCTTAATCTAGTAAAGGCTCAAAGAGGCAGTCTTAAAGCAGGTGCTTATCTTACGGACACAACATCAGAATTTCCAATAGTAGTGCTTGGGGCAGTTGCTGCGGAGCGACTCGGCATAAGTGAAATTTTAGGTGACCAGAAAATCGTAGTTGGAGATACATGGTTCACTGTTGGAGGTATCCTTAATCCATTACATCTTGCTGCTGATTTAGATAGAGGAGCAATAATTGGCTATGGAGCTGCTGAGAAATTTTTGGACCACGATGATCCAGCAGATGTGGTTTACGTACGTGCATATCCCGAGCATGTAAACGACGTTCGTTCTGTTATGGCTGCAACAGTTAATCCTCAAAATCCTGAGGAAGTTCAAGTAAGTAGAGCTTCTGATGTTTTAGAAGCAAGAGCAGCAGCTACTACTACGTTTACCAGTCTATTTGTAGGTTTAGGTGCTGTAGCGCTACTAGTTGGAGGAGTCGGAATCGCAAATGTAATGGTTATGGCTGTCATCGAGCGTCGAAACGAAATTGGTTTACGTAGAGCATTAGGTGCTACCCGGTTTCATATAGCGTCTCAATTTCTTACAGAGTCGCTATTACTTTCCACAATAGGAGGGGTTACAGGAATTCTGATTGGGATATTGGCCACGGCAGTGTTCACAATCATCAAGGACTGGATTCTGGTAATCCCAGGATATGCCATCATGGGAGGTATCATATCTTCAATATTAATTGGTGGGATAGCAGGGTTTTATCCAGCTCTACGTGCTGCCAATTTATCTCCTACGGAAGCCCTCAGAACAAAATAAAAGCTACTTGAAAGAATTAATCAGTACGTGATTTGCTGTTTTAGCGTTAGTTACAAAGGCGTCTAAGTCTCCATCGTTATCTAGATCTCCAAGCGCCACTCCCATACTGTTCCAGTTACCGAAATCTCTCCCGCTGTAGGTAAATATTCCGGAACCATTATTAATCCATAAGTTATTAGATTCTCCAAAATTAGTTACAAAGGCATCTAGGTCTCCGTCATCATCTAAGTCTCCCAATGCAACACCTGTACTGTCATCCATGGCTACCTTGTCAGAGTATGATTCATCTGGGACATGGCCACTATCTGTGAATTTACCGAATCCGTCATTAAGCCAGGATTTATTTGGCTGATCAAAGTTAGCAATAAATGCATCTAGGTCACCATCATTATCTAGATCACCAAGAGATATAAAATGACTACTGGAGTTTCCTAGGGAGTTACCACTATCGGTAAATCTACCGGAGCCATTATTTATCCATATACGGTTTCCACCATTAGCATTTGCTACAAAGGCATCCAAATCTCCATCGTTATCTAAATCTCCTAGCTCTACTCCGCGACTATCATTCTTTCCAAGTGCTTGACCACCAATTGTAAACTTGCCTAGTCCATCGTTAAACCACACATGGTTGAAACCAGAATTAGCAACAAAAGCATCCAAATCTCCGTCGCTATCGAGATCTCCTAGGTCTATACCCAAACTATCTGATTTTCCAAGATTTTGACCGCCATAATCAAAATTTGCTGAACCATCATTTATCCATACTTGATTAGCTTGCGCTGGGCTGTTGGCAACGAAGGCATCTAAGTCACCGTCGCCATCGAGGTCACCTAGGGATACACGCCAGCTTCTAGAGTTGTCAAATACAACGCCACCAGACGCAAACGTTCCTGTGCCATCATTAAGCCAAAGAGTGTTGGATTCCTCGACATTAGTGATAAACGCGTCCAAATCACCGTCTCCGTCAAGATCTCCTAATACAGGTAGGTGGCTGTTTGACTCACCCAGTAATTGGATATTATCGTAGCCATCAAAAATAGTTATGTCTGGAGGGGGTTCTTCCCCAAATCCGCAGGTAACTGCGACAGCCAATATGGCGCCTCCAACCAGCAAAGTAAAGGTTACAGCGGCCGGAAGAATATACTTTATTATGATGTTTTTATTCATTTACTTATAGGTGTACCTTCACTAATGTGCTTATAATTATAAGTCAAATGAAAGAATTATGCCGATCTATGATTGCAAATCGCCTTTGAATGGTTCCTAAGTACAATTCTATATATATGGTAATAGTATATCTATAGAAAGTTTCCAATTAGTAAAATTTGCCTTAACGAATGCCTAAATCTCAAGTCATTTTTTGGATATAGAAACAAACTTGAATAATGCAATTATTTAATGTAATATCTTTGGGCAGATGAACCGATTTGAGGTAGTATTTAGTAGTTTGCTGAAGTTGTAAGTTTCGTCTTAAAGGGTTGGACATGAATTTATCCAAGAAGAGTGTTTTGGGGTTGGCGTTAGGCGGAGCCGCTTTGGTAACCAGTAGCTATTTAACTGCTAAGCGCTATGTTGAACATAAGCAGTTGAGATCTGATCTTAATTCTATCCCTTGGGATGTGCCAAAAGAGTATTCCTCGTGGAAGAGGCTTTTTTCTCCAAACGCAAACAAACCAAACTAGGGAGTATTATCCTCATCTTAGTTTAAACATTGACTTGGACACCATTCGTATTGACATTAGCTAGTTGCCCAGACGTTCGATCTCCAAGTGAAGATCTTTTGATAGAGGCCCCTTTTCCGCTGCTTTTACGCATTGTTCAACTTCAGATGGTTTACCCGCACCTATGAGTATGCTACTTATATTCTGATCTCCGAGCATATATCCTATAATCAATTCCATCATTGATAGACCTGATTCATTCCTTAAATACCACAGTCTCTCAACTCTATTCCTTAACTCACCAGGCATCCATAAAGAATTTTTTGATGTTAGCCAGGAGCTATTTATGTCCAGTAAATTCCAAGATGGGTTAGAATTCCAAATGTGGTCGGACTTTAGCGTATGGGAGGAATCGTATTCTTCTCTGTAGCATTGAAAAACACCACCTAGGATAAGGGCGGAGCCCTTATCCTGTGTTGTTGGTATTAGATCATGTTTAACACCACGATGGAACACGTTATAGTGGAAAGCACACAGGCATGCATCAACATTAACTTCATCGAGTATCTTTTTGAGTTTAATGGAGCTATTACCTGTTATTCCTATTGCTCTAGATAATCCCTGTTTTTTTGATTCTTCAAGTACTTCCATTACAGGTGAATTTGAATAGTTTAAAGTAATATCTGATAAGGTGTTTTGGCGATTGTCGGATGGGTTATCAGTCCACCACCATTGCCAATCAGCCTCGTGTATTTGGAGTACATCTATGCTGTCTCTACGTAATAGTCTTAGGTTATCTTCAATTTGAGTTCTAATAGCATCTTGGGAACGATATTTATCAGAAGTATAGAAATGTCCAATTTTAGTAGCTAAAAGGTAACCCTCTTTTTCTTCTTCAAGAGCTTCTCCTAGAATGGCTTGGCTGACTCCGGTACCATATTTTCTTATACCATGTCCATAATGTACGGAAGTGTCGAAATAAGTTATACCCAACTCAAGAGCCCGACGGACTGTGTCTACTCCATCGCTATAAGAGTATTTATTTAAGCTGCCTCCGCCTAGGCCTATAGATGTTACTTTTTCGTTGGAGCAGCCATAGTTTCTTTCTTCTATTCCAGCCATCGTAATATTCCTTTGCAAGCTAAGAGTCGATTTTTACAGCCTTTATACGATTATTATAATGATCACTTATCAAAAGAATATCTTCACCGTAGAGTGCCAGACCTGTGGGATTATTTAAGGATGGTTTAGTTGATGATTCACCATCGCCTTCATCTCCAGCGATAGGATTACCGGCTATTGTTAGTAGTTTCCCGTCCGTATCTATTGTTCTAACACAGTTGTTTCTTGAATCTGAGAAATATACTCGTTCATCACGACCAACAGTTATTCCCATAGGGTTTCGTAAATTAGCTTTTACAGCGTATTCCCCACCTTCAGAAAATCCTGGATTAGAAGTGCCAGCTAACGTGGTAATTATTCCATCTTGGTCTATTTTTCGTACCACATGATGAGTCAAGTCTGTAAAATAAACATTCCCGTTTTTATCAAGCGAGATAGAAGACGGACATCCTATTTGTGCTTCTATTGCGTATCCTCCATCCCCCGAATAACCAGTAAGACCTATACCAGCAAAAGTTGATATGATCCCTGTACTAGGGTTGACCACTCTTATACGTCCAATGGAGTCTCCAATATAAATTTCGCCATCTGGTCCGCATGCAACAGCATGAGTAGTTACGAAGCTTGCTGATACTGCTGGTCCTCCGTCTCCCCGATCGGCACGTTCTGTACCCGTGCCTGCAATTGATGCAATTGTACCGTCATGTTCAACTCTCCGAATCTGTGCATTAAGAGTATCAGCGATCACTAGTCGACCTTGAACATCGATTGCCACATCATATGGATTTAGAAAGTAGGCTTCTGTGGCAAGGCCTCCATTCCCACCGAACCCTCGTCCACCACTTCCGGCAACAGTTTCTATCAGGAGTGTGTTTGGGTCTATACGTCTTATTCGGTCGCTTTGCATGTCTGCTACGTATACTGAGCCGTCGTGACCAACTGCTAAACCACGTGGGTTGCTAACAAAAGCATTAGTTGCTAGATCCCCGTCATGGATACTTGTGCCTCCGACCACTGTAGTGGTGAGATTAGTGGTTGGATCTATTTTTCTTATTCGACCCGAGCTGTCACTGTACAGTACGGTGCCATCTGGATCTGTCCATATGCCAGCCTCTATTGCATTGGTCATAGTATCAGTGGCGATTTCTTTTTCTTTACCCCAGCCTGGTATACCAGTTCCAACGATTGTGGAAACTGTCCCAGTCTTGTTATCAATTTTTCTGATTCTGTTACCGCTAGCCTCTCCTACATATATGTTGTCTTCCTTATCTATATGAATTGAGTCAGGGGTGTCTGTTGCAGCCTCTACAGCTGGTCCTCCGTCTCCATAAGAAGAACTGACACCTGTCCCCAATACAGTTGAGATTATTCCAGTTTCCATCGATATTTTTCTGATACGGTTGTTGCCGTTATCACAGATATACAGGTCTCCTTTTGAGTCAAAAGCAAGGTGTTCGGGTAGTCCAAGTGCTGCTTCTTTTGCGGGTCCACCATCACCGTGAGATCCCTTAAAGCTGAAATTTGAACCTGAGAACGGTCTGCTGTTTCCTGTTTCCAAAAGGTAGTTTCTGGTTGGTTGGCCAGCTATAGTTTCAACTTTTTTTGAATTTACGTCTACTCGAGTGACTTTACTATCCCACTTGTGGCACAGATATATATTCCCATTTTTGTCGACAGCTATTCCGGAAGTTGTGTCAAATTCTGATTCTTTAGCATCGAGACCTTCTCCACCTCTACCGATTTTTCCTGATCCTGCGACTTTTGTAATAATCCCTGATTTGTAATCTACCATTCTTACAGTGTTAGGGCCTTCATCAGGTCCTCTGGATCCTAGTTCTGTAAAAAATATATTACCGTCTTCGTCCTGGCATAGATCGTGTGGTGTGTAGACGCGTGCATTTGAAGCATGTCCCCCATCTCCCAACGTCCCTGGGATACCATCTCCAACAAAATTATGAAGTATACCTTTGCTGTCTATTCTCCATAATCGATGGCTTCTCATATCACCAAATACTAAATCCCCATCTGGTCTTCTAACTATTCCTGATGGCCAGCCTATATCTGCTTCTTTGGCAGGTACTCCTGTTTTGTAACCTGAACCTGCGATGCTCCAGATAGTGCCGTGTTTATATTTTTTGAAAATATTTTCTAATTGAGTCATGAATTGTAATCTAGACTTTGGTATCAGTTTGATTTTGCAGCTTGAACCTGTTTCCAAAACCATAGTAGTATTTTGCACAGATATAAAGCTAGCCCATTATACTAGTGACTGATGGAACTGGTAATATCAGTTATCATAGGAACCTGAATTAGGATATTAAAGGAATCTTAACAGTTATGGGAGATGTGGATTTCGATTTCAAGTCGTCTTTTCCCGCGTTTGATGCAAATGTATCTATCGGTAGGAGTATGGTTCGCCGTGTAGTTATGGACTCAGTAGGTGAACTTATAGGTGCAATGGACTCTTGTGGTGTAGAAAAAGCACTAGTATATTCCCCTCATGCCATCGAGTGCGACACATTGGATGGGAATAACGACATTGTGAATATAACGAAAGAGAATAATAGACTTATACCACAATTTGTGTCTAATCCAGGCATAGATGATTTAGAATCATTCAAGTCATCCACGTTGAGTGCAGGGGTAAAATCTGTGAGGTTTGATCCTGGTGCTAATAAATATCCGTTTGTTGAATGGATGGTAGGTTCTTGGTTGGATTGGTTAGTGTCAGAACGCATTCCCGTCTGGATTCAAGTAGCAGGTGTTGATCCAAACGAAATACATGGTACTATTTCGGGTCATTCAGATTTGCCGATTGTTCTTTGTGGTATCCACTACCAACATATACCGTGGCTAATGCCGCTATTAAAGAGTTTGCCTAATATTTACGTCGAAATTTCCAGATTTGTTATAACTGACGGTGTAAAAAGACTTATTGATGCCGTTGGTGCAGGACGCATTTTATTTGGATCTAGGTTTCCTGAATCATCGATGGGTCACCAACTGTACAATTTGCATAGAAATGGCCTTTCTGATTCTGATCTTGAAGCAATCTGCAAAGGCAATCTTGAGGGTCTCTTATATCCGGTGGGAATAAAGTGAATACACCTGTAATAGATTTTCATACGCATGCGGGTCGTTTTGGGAGTTTTGCGGTCAATGATGATCCTGATAGATTTGTGGAAATCATGGATGCCGCTGGTGTGGATAAATCTAATATCAATTGCATTTTTCAGTCTAAGGCTGAGTTAGGAAACGATATCGTTGCGGAGCGTTTCCTTGAGCGGTATCCAGATAGGTTTATAGGGGTGGCCTTTGTCACGCCACTATACCCGGAAGAAGTTATACCGGAGCTTGAGAGAGCATTTGGGGTACTGGGTATGAGATCACTTAAAGTGTATCCTGACTATTATGGTAAGCCTATAGATGACGTTGGATATAATCCTGTATTTGAGTGGTGTAATGATCGTGAGGTCACTATTATGAGTCATTCTTCTCATGGTATTGAAGATAATACACTGAGCGTACCCACAAAATTTATATCTTTGGCAGAAAGATTTCAGAATATTAACTGGGTATTGGCACATTCAGGTAACTTTAGATCAGGTCAGGAGTTAGCAGTTGAGGCAGCGCGCGAGTGTCCTAATATATACCTTGAGACATGTTCGTCAAATGCTGAACATGACACAATTAAATTTTTGGTAGATGGAGCTGGTGAAGACCGCGTTGTGTTTGGTTCTGATATGCCGCTTTTGGATGCCAGAGCAATGATAGGAAGAATAGTCACTGCTGAGATATCATCTGAAGCTAAGCAAAAGGTCCTAGGACTTAATGCAATTAAGTTGTTAGGTTTGGATTAGACATAAAGTATTCCCTAATTCAAAGAAAAAGACATCTTGTCAACATGGGACAGTTAATTATTAATTGATCACCGAATTCGTCCTGAAAGGTTTTTAATCATGGTTAACCATTTACCTCATGGGCCGTTAGGGTTTCATAAGTCAAGTAGACTATCCAAGGAACACATCAAGGCTGTTAATCGGGACAGAAGAATTGTTGTTAACTTCGATGTCATGATAGTCGATCCCGTCCCGGGAGAAGACCCCTATAAATTAGCAAAAGAAAGATTTACATTTACTGATGATGTCACGACAGTAATTGATAGTATTTGGTGGAATTGGGGAGAAGGTAATGTAGTCCCTTACCCTAGTAAATATTTGCCCCAGTATGATCACCCTGGGTTCAAGAAATGGTTGGAAGATGATGTAGATATTGTTCGTATATTCTTGGATGAAACGCGTAATCGTGGCAAGGAAGTTTTTTATTCACATCGTATGAATGGCTCTGATAATGACCCTAGGTATGTTCCTGGCGTTGGAGTAATTATGGATGGTCAGGTTCAAAGTAGTGAAGACAAGTCATCTTCTGGAAATCAGTTTCATCCATATACTATTCCAGCCAAAGAGGAGCACCCTGATTGGCTGTTTCACCTTCCTTGGGGTGAAAATGGTTATTGGGACTTCTCTGTGGAAGGTTCACGTGATTATGTTGTTCGTAACTTGCGTGAAGTAGCTGAAAATTATGATTTCGATGGGATTGAGTTGGACTTTGCTCGAGGGGTTGCTGCACCTGAAGGGAAAGGCTGGCCTAATCGTAACCACCTTACTGATCTAATGAGACAGATACGATCTATGACGTTAGAGATTGAAAAGAATCGAGGAAGACCTTTTCTCCTTGCGGCTCGTATTCCAGAGAATATTATAGGGTGCCACTTTGATGGTATAGATGTAGAGTCTTGGGTTAGTGAAGAATTGATTGACATCTTTACTTTAGGATGTCGTTCGTTTGAAGTGGATATCGCTGCCTTTCGAAGGATTATCAAAGGTACCTCAATCAAGATTTACCCTGCATTGGATGATCATCATTCAACAGATGGGTATTGTACTCCGCCGGTAGAAGTATTCCGTGGAGTATTTTCTAATTGGTATAGACAAGGCGCAGATGGAATTCAGACGTTTAACTGGGCCTATCAACCTGACGTTTGGGGATCTTGGTCATCTGAACCTTGGTGGAGATTACACTTACAGTCCTATCAGGAGATGGGAGATCCCGAATCGCTTAAATTTCTAGATAAGACGTTTGTTATACAGAGACGTGGAGGAGGTCATGGGCCGTCTGTTGTTCCTGATACAGAAGATTGGTCTACACCTAGATATTGGTACGGCAACAGTAACATGTTGGCTCAGTTGCCTGTGCCACTGGCGAATGATTGTAAAGTAGATACTATATTGAATGTTTACATTGGGGACGATGTGAACTCAAATGACATGTTCAGTAGTGAGGTTAATCTACGTTTATTGTTACATGATCCTGAGGAGGGAAATTATTTGAAATGTTCAGCAACATCATCTCCAGAAAATGAAGCTGAACACCAAATTCAGCGTGCGGTAATTCGCGATTGGTTTATACCTAAACGGATAGGAAAGGAGGATCAGCTCTTTCTATACAACAGTCCTCCTGCTAAGGGAATAGACCATCAAATAGAGGTCAGGGTTAACAATGTATTACTAAATTCACCTTCGATTGAGGGGGGATGGCTTGTATTTCAAGTTGATGCAAACTGTTTAGCAATTGGAGATAATTTAGTAGGAATCAGGTTGACTGATAGGAAAGAAAATGCAATCAAAAATATGATGGTGGAAAAATTGGAAGTCCAGGTTAGATACAGGTAAGTCGAAGCGTCTTTTTGCATATACGTCATTTGGATTAATTTGTACAATTACACATTAAGTAAGAGTTCGTTTCTTCTAAAATCACTGCCGGATTAGTTGAAATTCTACATGATTACAGGAACCTTAATCGCATAATTTGAAATAGGTGTAGGTTATATGTTCTTTGGGATAGAATCTAATTTCTTGATGGCACGGTCTATATCGCTCAAAATTCGATCTTTCCCAAGTATCTCCATTGATTCGAAGATCGGTGGAGATACTTTAAGTCCACTTGTGGCTACCCTCAATGTTCCGAGAAGCTGACCAATTTTTACATCTATATCTTCAGCAAGTGTCCTTAGAACACTATCTAGTTCAGTGGATTTGAATTCATCGATGTTTTGAAGTTTGTTTTTGGAAACGTTCAAAATAAGTCTTGTCTGCTCCATATCCATTTTCTTTTGCACTAATTCCGTAGCTTCATAGTTAAAATCTGTGGTGAAAAAGAAAGGTATTAAAGGAGCCGCATCGCTTAGGGTTTTAAGTCGTTCCTGTACGAGCGGTACAATTCTAATGAGTAATTCTCGATCAGGCTGTACATTAATCTCAGGTGGTGGATATTTATGCCAGTGGTCTAGTAAGGTATCCGCTAGTTCTGCAGGTCTCATTTGCCTTATGTAGTGACCGTTCATCCAGTCCAATTTATCCGGATTGAAAATCGCTGCAGATTTGGAGACTCTTTCAAGAGTAAATAATTTCACTAGGTCTTCTACTGTAAAAAGTTCACTCTTGTCATCGAGTGACCATCCTAACAGGGAAAGGAAATTCAGTAGTGCATGAGGGAGGTATCCCATTTCTTGATACTCTAGCAGTGCTGTAGCGCCATGACGCTTGCTAAGTTTTGATCGATCAGATGCCAGGATCACAGGGAGATGGGCAAATTCAGGTGGTTCCCAGTCGAAAGCTCTATATAGACATATATGTCTTGGTAGACTTGGTAGCCACTCCTCAGCCCTAATAACCTGGGAGATACCCATGAGATGGTCGTCGACTACGCTTGCTAGATGATAAGTTGGGAAACCATCTGATTTCATTATGATGAAATCATCAATGAGTGAGTTGTCGAAAGTTACTTCACCACGTATTGAATCTTTGACCTTAATAGAGCCATCTTTTGGCATATTAAACTTGACAGCTGCTCCTCTTTCATCTTCAAAATTGTAAGCAGCCCCCTTGTCAATTAATAATTGTACTTGAGAACGGTACAGTTCTAATCTTTCAGATTGGTGGTAAGGACCTTCATCCCAGTCGATTCCCAGCCACTTTAAAGATTCTATAATCTTTTCTACTGCACCAGGAACAGTTCTAGCCTGATCAGTGTCTTCAATTCGAAGTATGAATTTGCCGTTGTTGTGCCTTGTTAGAAGCCAGGCGAATAAGGCAGTCCTTATATTGCCTATATGTGGTTCTCCAGTTGGGCTCGGGGCAAATCTGATTCTAGTTATATTTGCCATAAGATTCATCCGGGAAATTTTCGGAGTCAGGTCTGATAAACAATATAGTGATGGAACTGATCAACGTCCCAGTTCTTTTAATAACGATCCGCCCTGCTTCTTGCAGAAATCATATATTGTATTTACATCAGTTCCTATCGTGAAATCTTTAACTCCCATTTCAAGATAAGAATCTGCTTGTGCTACTTTGTTTAGCTCAGCGCGAGGCCGGATGCCCATTTTGATAGCAGTTTCAATGACGTAGCGTTCGGCTTCCTTGACTTCTGGATGAGAGGTTTCTCCAGGACGCCCTATGCTCATAGAGTAATCAGATGGGCCAAATTGAACCATATCTATCCCGCCAACTGACAGGATATTTTCAAGGTCCTCAACGGCAGGTTTTTTCTCGATCATGAGTGCCAATATACCCTCTTCAAGATTTCTAATGTAGTCTTGCATGGTAATTCCTGGTGCTACATAACCCATATCTCTTGTTCCTGTGACTCCTTTTTTCCCCTTTGCTTCAGGAGTTTCAGGCCTCATTGAACAGTATGCCTCATGGGCATCTTCAACGGTCCTGATGTCGGCGAAAAGAAGATTTTGGATGCCAGATCCTATTGCACGTTCTGCGAGGTAAATTTTTGGTTCTTGATCTAATTTCATCATTGCTGACATGTCATCAAACATATCTATCGCTCGACCAAAATTTTCTAAAGAAAAGAGGTCATAAGGTGCATATTGTCCTGAAAATTCTATGTAATCAAACACTCCGCTATACCCTATAACTTCAGCAACCCCTGGCCATGGGACGTACATATGTGTACCTAAGGTTGTTTTGTCTTCTCGTATCAATTCTCGCAGAACATTTTTGGTCTTCAATTAATTGCCTCTCTAGTTACAAAACTCCGCCAATGATATCACGTGATTTGTACGTGTGCTTACTTGGCTTGCACCATAGTAGTTGCCATTGTAGTATTTGCACTACCTATCATTAAGGCAAAAGTTTATCAGAGTTGGTACAAAAGAGTCAGAGTTGTCAATTTAAGAGTTTATATTGAGGTGAATTAATGACTGAAGCACATACAGAAAACCGAATAGTTGATGCACATACTCATGTATGGACTGATGATGTTGAATCGTATCCATTAGCTCCCGGATTTATTAAAGAAGATCTTTGGCATCCACACTTTACGCCAGATGATCATTTCTCATATAGTAGCTCGGTAGGGCGAGTACGTATTAATCTTGTCCAGATGACCTGGTATGGGTTAGACCATTCTTACATACTTGACCTAATAAAAAGTTCACCAGATACGTTTGTGGGAACCGGTATTGTACCTGCTGTTTCTGATGTGAGTTTGGCTAGCCCTGACAAGACCATGCTAGCTCTCTCCCAAGGAGGAATTTACGCTTTTCGTGTTAGAGGTGGCTATGGTGCTAGGCCTTCACTAAACGATCGACCTAATTGGCTTGATCACGAAGGGCACGAAAAGATGTTTACTGCGGGGGCAGAATATAATTTAGCCTTGAGTTTCCTGGCAGGGACTGAGGATATACTTGAAGTTGATAGGATGTGTACCAAACATCCAGAAACGCCGGTGATTTTAGATCATGTGTCTGGTGTGCGGATTAGGGATGGACATTTTTCTGAAGATGCCTTAGAGGCGGTATGTGATATGGCTAAACACAAACGGGTCATGATTAAAGTTGGACCCTTGCATGCTTTGAGTAATGACACTGGATCTCCTTATCTTGATGTACTTCCAATAATAAAACGTCTTGTGGAATCTTTTGGCCCAGACCGTTGCATGTGGGAGAGCGATAGTGGGGGGCCTATTGAAATGGATAATCCGATCGTTGATTATCCAGCCTCTATTGACATAATTAGAAAACACGCGGATTTTCTGAGTAAATCAGATAAAGACTACCTTCTTTTTAAAACGGCGGAGAATTTCTTTTTTAATCGGTAATGAGTCAGTTATTTTTAGGGAGATAAATTTTACATGACTAAAATTTCTGATCTGCGTAATCTGATTGAATCGCCTGGCATTGTTGTTTTGCCTGGTGCCCATGACGTTTTATCAGCAAGACTTATAGAGCAGGAAGGGTTTCCAGTTGTATTTACTTCCGGATTTGGTCTTTCAGCCTCATCTCTTGGGGTACCTGATGTTGGTCTGCTCACACAGACTGAGACACTGGACAGGGTTAAGCGTATAGTGGATGCGGTTTCGGTTCCTGTAGTAGCTGATATGGACACAGGCTACGGTAATCCAGTTAACGTTATCCGAACGGTCCGGGAATGTGTAAGTGTAGGAGCAGCAGGAATTATACTGGAAGACCAAGTTTGGCCAAAAAGGTGTGGTCACATGGGAGGGAAATCAGTTATTCCTATGGAGGAGCATGTTGAAAAGCTAAGGGCAGCAGTCTATGCTCGATCAGATTCCGGGTTGATAATTATTGCAAGGACAGATGCTCGTGCGCCTTTAGGATTAGGTGAGGCGATAAGAAGAGGACAAATTTATGCTGATGAGGGAGCCGACGTAATATTTGTAGAGGCTCCCGAGTCTATCGATGACATGAAAATAATTTCAGACTCTATAGAAAAACCATTGTTTGCAAACATGATAGAGGGTGGTAAAACGCCTTTCTTGTCTGCTAATGAATTGGAAGATTTAGGGTTTAAGATGGTTGTATACCCACTGTCAGGACTTTTTGCAGCTACTAAAGCTATACAGGAAGTGGTCAGTCACCTTATGCGTACAGGAACTACTTTAGGATACGATAGGATTAGTTCATTTGGAGAGTTTGAGAAGGTGGTTGATCTTGACAGATATCGTGAATTGGAATCCAGATTCTCTTAGGCATTGATAGTGAGTATTTGATATGGAGTATTTTCGTATAAGTTATGGTATATGAAGGTTCTCATATAGAGTACGAAGCCTTTCTTAAGAAGAATGTCATGGTTCCTATGCGGGATGGTGTAAAGTTAGCTACAGATATTTACTTTCCCTCCAAGAATGGGATTCCTGTTTCAGGTCGGTTCCCATCTGTAGTAGAACGTACTCCATACGATAATGCTAGTATAAGACTCACAAACATTGGGAGATTTTACGCACGTAGGGGGTATGTTTGTGTTCTTCAGGATGTACGTGGACGAGGCGAGTCTGAAGGTGATTGGTTCTTTCTTTTAAATCCAAAAGATGAGGGTCGTGATGGATACGATTTCCTAGATTGGATTGTTAGACAGGATTGGAGTGATGGCCAGATAGGCACGATAGGACTTTCCTACACAGGAGCTACTCAACAGGCTTTAGCTGTAACAAATCCGCCTGGACTAAAGACCCAGTTCATAATGGATTCTGGATACAATTATCATACACATACAATCAGGAGTGGAGGAGCTTTTAATACGGGGGTTTTATTTCCTTATGCTTTCAGAATGGCCAGAGATGGTAAGGAAGCACAGTCAGACCCATTAGTTAAACGTAAGTTAACAGAAGAGTTTCATAAGGTGCCAGAGTGGTTTAGCAAATTGCCATTGAAAAAAGGGGACTCTCCTTTGTCACTAGCTCCTTCGTATGAGGATTTTCTCCTGACTTTTGCGTCCCATGGGGATTACGATGGATTTTGGAAGAATCCAGCATCAAATCTCGAAGATAATATAGACTCGTATCCTGACATCCCTATTTTTCTCTTGACTTCTTGGTATGGGCATCATGTTTGGGCTACCACCACCAAGTATATGGAGTTTATGAAGCGTCTTTCATCCCCTGTTCGTATGATTATAGGCACGTGGCTACACGGACATGAAACATTATTGGAATCGTGGTCAGGAGAAGTGGATTTTGGTGTCGATGCTATTTTGGATAACATAGAAGATTTAAGACTTAAGTGGTTTGATCATTTTCTAAAAGGTATGAAAACTGATGTGTTGGATGGAGATCCGATTCAGGTTTTTATAATGGGCGGCGGAACTGGAAAGCGTGATTTGGATGGCAGAATGACACACGGTGGGCATTGGAGGACTGAAAAAAGATGGCCGGTCATAGGAGCGTCTTCGGTAGACTACTTTTTACACGCTAATGGAATATTAGATACTAAACGACCTATTTCAGGAGACAAGACCAGTGAGTTTACTTTTGATCCGGAAGATCCTGTACCTACTATTGGAGGTTGTGTACAGAATCCTAAGATGTCGGGTGTTTTAGCTGGTGGAGCTTTTGATCAAACAGGCAGACCAGAGTTATTTTTTGCTTGTAAAGATGATATGCCCCTCGAAAATCGTCAAGATGTACTCGTATTTCTAACGAGTCCGTTGGAAGAAGACATAGAAGTTACTGGATTTGTAGAGGTTCGATTGTTCGCTTCTTCATCCGCTACCGACACTGATTTCACTGCTAAACTGCTAGATGTTTATCCTGCGAGCGATGATTATCCTAATGGATTTGCGATGAATCTTTGCGATGGCATAATTAGAGGTAGGTATAGACTAGGAAGAGAGAAATCTGTATTTATGGAGCGAGGAGAAATTTCAGAATTCAAAATATCTTTGCAGGCGACTGGGAACTTGTTTAAAATTGGACACCGTATACGCTTAGATATATCTTCAAGTAGTTTCCCGCAATTTGATGTCAACCCAAATACTGGAGATCCTTTATGGTCTTCCGACAAGGTTATTAAGGCGTATCAGATTATATATCATAGTATGGATTATCCTTCAAAAGTCATTTTGCCGGTGATATCTAGAGGTTAGTTAACATGACTTCAAAACACAGTAAAGATTTTATATTTGTTCAGATGACAGATGTACAGTTTGGTATGTTTGCAGCGCTTAGTGGGGCGGATAAGCAGAGGATAGAAGCTGCTGCTCTCAGGAGGTTGATCATAAGGCCCTCCCCTAAAATTACTGGCTTCGTTAAGGAGACAGAACTTTACACTAGGGCAGTATCTGAAGTGAACCGATTGCGCCCTAAGTTTGTAGCTATGTGTGGCGATATGATCCAAGATTCCAATGATCTTGCTCAACTGGAGGAACTCAGACGAATAACTGATCAGCTTCACAAGGATATACCAATTAAATGGGTTGCCGGTAACCATGATATCGGTAATAGACTAACTGAGGAGTCTTTAAGACAATATAGAGATAGATTTGGAGCGGATGACTACTTTTTTGACCTACACGGTAGCAGGTTTATCGTGCTTAACAGTAATATTGCATTTAATCCATCTGAGGTACCATATGAATGGCAAAGGCAGTTGGATTTTCTCGATTCTACTCTTAAGGAAGCAACGCAGTTGGGCGTTACACATATCGTGTTATTTACGCATCACCCACTGTTTGTAGATGATCCAGACGAAGAAGATTCCCATATCGTTGTACCTAAAGACAGACGGAAAATTATGCTGGATATGCTACAGTCCGCTAATGCTTCAGCCATTTTCTCAGGTCACTGGCACAGGAATAATTATGCTATTGATGGGAACATTCAGATGGTAACTTCATCTGCGGTTGGATGCCCTTTGGGAAATGACCCTTCAGGATATAGGGTTGTCAGTGTCACACGTGATTCTATCAAACACAAATATATAGCTATTGATGAGGCTCCTATTTAATCAGGATATCTGTCCGTATATTTTATAATTGTTGTCGTCCATTAAATCCATCTGAGATTTCATGCCAGTAGAGAATATCTTCTTCTCCCTCTTGCCAGCATAAGTAAATTTCTCTGCCTTCAATCAAGTGTGGAAAATCTATCAGTATCGGAGATATTTGTTTGACTAGCACGCCAAGTTTTTCAACTTCACCTACCTTATCTTCCATTAGTGAAGATTCTTTCTTGAGTTTTCGGGAGGCTTTATCAAGTTTGTCTTCCACAACATTGCGTCCGTTAGTAAGTAATTTATTTTTAAGATCGTTGATTTCCTCGCTTAGTAATTTAGTCTCTGTGATTTTCACGTCAAGATTTTCTAAGATCTGATTGATCCAGGGCAATAACTGTTTGGCTTCTTCAAGTGTGAAATATCTTTTAGACAACGGTACTCGCTCGGTTATTTAGGTACGTCAACTAAGTGTAGACTAAGTCAAAGTGTATTAGTAGGGTGATTGGGCTTCAAAAAGTTCATGCGCAATCATTTGACACTCTATAGGTGTGGCATTAGACTCTCGAACATCTCTTGGGTCCTGATTAGAGGAGGAATACATTGAATACTATCTTGGTAGGATGTGAATACTCAGGCACAACGACCTTAGCTTACGCAATAACTGATTGGGCAAAAAGTGCTTTGGGTGGTCCGTTTGGATTTCACGATCATTGGAAGATTCCACATTTAGGACATCCCAAGTCTGATTCTGATGAGTATTATCAACAAATGATTGCCGATTGGAGAGCAGGCACAGGTGAGGATCCAACCGTGACAGGTTTTGATAAAAAAGAGCAGGAATTATTTCTTGCGTTGACGCCTGGACAGAAGGAGTGCTTTCAGCGGTATCATATGGAGTACCATTTATCTGATGCTTTTTATGGTTACAGGCATCACAATGTCGTAGGAATGCATATAGACGAGGCTGTATACGCTGGGCTCTATTATGGTTATGGAGGCGATGGTGATTATGCTGACAGGAAGGTTTATGCTCGAAAATTAGAGAAAACAATCTTGAAACGTGCTCCTAATTCTGTGCTAATTTTAGTCAAAGCCTCTCCTGAAGTTATAAGAAAAAGGATGAGTGATAACCCTCACCATAATGGGTTGATTAAAGACAAAGATGTTGAACTTGTTTTGGGAAGGTTTGAGGAAGAATACGATCTTTCGATCTTAAGCAACAAATTCACAATTGATACCAGTACGGCTACCGTGGAAGAATCACTCGGTGAATTCGTAGATAAAATGGATCAATTTCTAACGGACTCAGATCGTACAGATATGTTAGTTAACAATGCGAAGGCGAGGGGCGAGTGGGTTTGAATCATTATTGAGTGTCAGTAAAGATTTTGCGGAGACGCTCTGCTATGATTATCTCCTCACCTCTCTGTAGAGCTACTGGTGCTATCCAAAGAGCGTTGGGTTGAGGATCTGTACCTGCGTATATAGGTGGGTTACCTTCCATTAACAAGTTTGATATATCTGAAGGTGATGGTCCATTCCAGGAATCTTTAAAAAATATTGTAGCGGTTGGCGCGGCTGGACCAGGGTATACGGGACCTTCATTTAAGTAAACATTTAGACCTTTTATGTCCTTGAGCATGTTAGTAATAATTTCGGACATTGATCGCCATTCAGCCCACTCGCCCTCATGGTCTTTTTCCAAAAATAATTCTAGTGCTTTAACTAGTCCTACTATTTCTTCTTTGCAAACCTTCATAGGCCTGCCTATACCTGTTTTGTCCATACTAGTTCGAATAGCATTTCTGAAAGCAGAATCAACCAAAGATTTTTTCCCAACTAAAATTCCTGTGGATTGAGGTCCTCGTATACCTTTCCCTCCACTGAATGCGACTAAATCTGCACCCATATCGGTGAATTTTGTTAAATTTTCAAGGGGAGGCAATTCTGCAGCGGCATCCACTATTACAGGGACTTGTGATGAGTGTGCAATTTTAATAACCTCTTCCATTTTGATCCCATAGAAACGTGCATGCCAGGCAAATGCCACAGCCGCTGTGTTTTTGGTAATTGCAGCACTAAGCTTGTCTCCATTCGTGTCGCCAGTTGTATCAATTTCTACGAGTTTTGCTCCTGCAATTCGGTAACAATTGTCGTAGTGATTCCGGTGGCCTTTTTGAATTATTATTTCATCTCGCATACCGGCTGTGTCGGGGAGTTGAACGATTTTTGTATCATCCATGCCTGTCATGCACGCAGCTGCTTGCAAGACTTGGGCCGCTGCGCAACCAGCAGTTACCATACCTGCTTCAGCACCAGTGATGCGCGCGAGATACTCACCGGCTTTCATGTGTAAATCATCAACGTTGATAAAGTATCCAGATGACTCTGTCATGGCCTGTACTACTTCGGGAGGCATGATGCTGCCTCCCAAAACAGTTCGCCAGTGGTGACCGTTAATTATTGGCCTAATGCCTAGATGATCAAAAACATCTGATGCCGTACCTGATGTAGTCATTAGTATTTACGTTTTGTGATTAAATAGGCTGTCAATTAATTTGTCCTCATAATGGCTAGTCAGCTGTTATTGGACTGTAGGTGTTTTGCCTTAACTTTGTCCAGAAAAATTGGAGGCAATGGGAAAATCCATCCTCGGTTTAAAATTATTTCTCTGGCCAATGCGGGTGGTATAGCTACGATCATATCTGTCTCAATGGAGAAGTGACCATCGTGACCACCGATTGCAGTCCTGGCGTGAATTCCAGCAAAGCCTGCAGGATCAAGTCCGTCTATAGCGTATTCACTAAGACCGCCCCCGTAAATTGAATGCCATCTTGCAGAGAAACCATTGGTAGCTGTTGGTCCCAGGTGTGTAGATCCCCCTCCTGGTGTTACTGCCAACCCTCTGGCCTTCACTGTGTACAGGATGTCATTCAGGTCTCCCTCGCCTCCGCAAGACAAAGCCCAGTGCAAAGTTTTTATAAGCGCGTCAGCTGTGTCCCGAGCACCTTCCATGCCGTGTTTCCTTAACTCTGGGGTGTCCTCATTAAGTGGTAATTTGCCACCCCCAGTGCCGGACATCCATATTAGTCCACTTTCTAGGAATATAGTTCCAGCAATGACACCGCCTTTAAGGGACCTTACATTATCCTCAAAAGTTCCGAGGTCTATTCCAAGTGACTCTATTCTTTCATAGACGTCATAGTTTCGGCGCATCTCGTCAGGTATAAGTGCTTCGTCGTAGTATTTGCCCACGTAAACTCCTTAATTATCTACTATTTTGATATTGCTTCATCCAGAATTTCTTTTAACCGAGCAGACTCTGATCTAAGGTCCCATCCTTTTTCAAGTACTTCAGGAGAAGATACAAATTCAACAGATATTATCCCGTCAAATTTATCCTCCTTCATTTTACGGACAACTCTGCCAAAATCGATTACCCCTTCGTCGGGTTTAGCCTGAAATTCTCCTGGCGCCGACTGTTTGGCTTGGAAATGTCTCGCATGTTCATGTAGAGGCTCGATGTCGTCGTGTCCAAGATCAAGTTGAACCTGATGTGCGTAGTCAAGAGTAAGTTTAAGTCCAGGTACGGCATTAATTAGTCTTATTGCATTGCTCGGTTGGTGAGCGATGGAAAAAATACATGCCTCTATGTTGTGTTCCAGACCGTTTTCTCCTGCAATGTCTACCATAGCTGTATGCTGTTGTACTGAGGTCTGAAAAGCCTCCTCAAATGATTGGCCCAAGTCTTCTGCCCACGGATGGCCGTCACCATGGACATCACCAGGAAGCATCATCAGACTTTTAAAGCCAGCAACTTTGGCAATTTTGGCCATTTTTGAATATTTTTCTCTGGTTTCTGCCTGCTTGTCAGGGTCGGGGTGATTGATAGCATGACCAAAATCGCAAATAAATAATTCTGCGATTTCCAGGCCGTTGTCAGAAGTAATTTTCTTTATGCTTTCCCCTTCACGATCAGGGTTATCGATGTCTGTGACAACTTGCTGAGGTACCCATTCCTTGAAAAGACTCCATCCACTGGCGCCAACATCAGCATATTTAAATCCCATGTTCTTCAAGATGGCACATGAATCTGCTAGATTCATGTCACCAAACGCAAATGTAGATCCTGCTACTTTAATCATTACTCCCCCTTAGTTATTGTTCTTAAGTACGACTATCGCACCAATAACACTCGCGGTTCCAAAGTCAATTTTATTTTATATAGTAATTAGCAGAAGGTAGAAAGTCCTAGAATTTTCTCACCTCGTCATAGCGCCGTTCACATACATCATAGAGAGCAACAGTGCACCACGGGCAACGATGTTAACGGAACTACTTGTTAGGTGTCAACGTGAGGCGGTAAATGACATTGATTATATTAATAAAAGGTACAAAAAGAACGGAATTCCTTTTCCTGATATCGGAGACATGAGAAAAAAAAACTGCATTTTCGGACTATTTCCTACGATTATCGGATGGATAAATGCCTTATTGACGAAATTCGTCATATGTGGTACGGTATATGAGTAGTCATTTAAAGTGAATATGCTCTTTGAACGAGAGATGGTTTTACAAACATAGTTAGGGTGTGGCGAGGTGCGTTTATGCTTCCGGAAGTACAGCTACGATCAATTTCTAGAGGAGATGTCGACCGAATAGGCCACTGGCTGGAATCTGAGGAGATATCCTACAAATGGTTCGGTCAATATGCCTGTGGAGATGCGATTCATCGTGGATATGATCCTAAGTTCATGATCGAGGCACCTGATTCTCAATGGGATGCAGAATTTATACGTTCAGATCGATATATATACTCCATTTACGCCAATAACCACGATCACATTGGTGAATGTCAAATACTACAAGATGGTGAAGGAGGAGCGGAGATATCGATACTGGTCGGTCGTAAGGATTTGTGGCATCTCGGTTATGGCACCTCCACTCTGATATCTCTAATGGAAAAATCATTCGAAGAATTTCAGCTTCAGCGGATGTGGGTGAATGTACCTTCTGACAATATTCCTGCTCTGGGGTTATTTGCCAAGCTCGGTTTCTCAGTAGAAGAATCTAGGGTTATTTGCTCGGAGCACGAGAGTGGTTCAAGACAGGCTCAAATTCTTGCTATAGATGCGATGATGTATCATTCTAGAAAATTCGGTGAAGATAAACCGTCTCGTTCTACTGATGTTTCGTCTAGAGATTGTGTTGTGACTGTAACTGGGCTTCCAGGGAGTGCTGTTGATGAATTTGGTGCAGTTTTGGCGAGAAGGTTAGGGTATAGATTTGTTGACGATGAAATCTTGGAATTAACGTGTGATCACTTAAAGCGAACACCTGCAGAAATAGAAGCTTTAGAGTCTACCTTGAAGTCTTTTTGGCCTCGCTTTTTCGATTCTATGGTTCTTCCAATGGAATGGTCAGCTGCTTATGATGCCAGTCATCATTGGTATCCCTTCGACTCTGGTGTAGACTACGCGTCCTATGAAGACACTTTGACTTGCGAAAAGTACGTAAAAACCTTATCCAAAGTCGTAAAGAAAATTGCAAGCGATGGAAAAGTAGTTATATCTGGTCATGGATCTCATGTCACTACTCATGATTTTATAAGGCCCCTAAACGTATTTGTTACGGGAAGTAAACTCCATAGAGCATCGCGGTATATGGAGGAGAAGGGTATAGACCTAAACCATAAAGAATCTGTAAAAATGTTGAATAAAGCAGATAAAGAATCCCAAGCTGTTTTTCGCAGGATGTTTGGATGCGATATGTTGGATATGTCAAAATATGACTTAATTTTGAATTTGGATTTGGTATTACTTAATGAGGCTTCTGATGGAATAGCTGCGATGGTAGAGGGCTTCAAGGGTACTTTAGATAGTGACATATTCGAACCTGCTGTCACTTTAACTAGCTAGTTAATATCCAGACCATTCAATAGGTTTTAAGCCCTACAATTCATTGTGATCTTTCTGGGTTTTGTGTCTGTGTGATTTAATACCTTTGTTTCGACAGTCTGTTATAGTCATTACTATTCTAGGAATCGGACTTCATCACATGCATTTTTCAACTTTTACAAGGAGGCACTTTTGGATAAGACGAATGTATTGGTTACTGGTCTTTCTGGTGGTGTGGGCTCAATAGTCGGCAAATTTCTAGGCAGTAAATACAAAATGAGTGGTTTAGATTTATCTCCCTCCCAGGGATTCAAAACTCATATTGCAGATCTTTCTAATCTTGATGCAATAAGGCCAGCTTTTACTAATCAGGATGTTGTTGTGCACCTAGGGGCGGATCCCCGAGGAGAAGCGCCCTGGGATTCAGTCCTCAAAAACAACATAGTTGGTACGTACAATGTTTTGGAGGCCAGTCGAGAGGCTGGCGTAAAGAGAGTGGTTTTTGCCAGTACTAATCATGTAGTTGGTTACATTCCAGCAACCCAGACTCCTTACAGGGAGATTTTTGAAGGGGAACTTGATAAAGTTCGTAGACCTTTTCCTTTAATTTCGTCCAACGCCGTAAGGCCATGTTGTTACTATGCAGTAGGAAAATCTTTTGGTGAATCTATCGGGAGTCTTTACAATGATAAGTACGGATTGTCATTTATAGGTATACGTATAGGTGGCGTACTTCAAGAGCCCGATTGGCAGGTACGCCAGAAGGGTGGTTTGTCCATGTGGCTAAGCCATAGAGATGCAGCGCAGATCATAGAGCGTAGTATTGATGCGCCTTACTCAGTTGGATTTACAATTGTTTATGGCATGTCCGGTAACTCTCTGAGGGTACATGAAATAGAGACTGCTGAAAAAATTTTGGGATACAAGCCAGAAGATGATGCAGGTGACACATTTAGTTGTGACATTCATAATCAACCAGAATATTTAAATATTGCTCATTAATTGCTGAAATAGGAGTTGCGCTTTCAGTCAGTTATATAAACTCAATAATTTTTATAGCGTGCTATAATTTCGCCGCAAAACTTTGATACCTGAGGAGATTTAACATGGATGTTACAGACAAGATCGCTGTTGTTACTGGCGGAGGTAGAGGTATTGGTAGAGGTATAACGCTAGTGCTTGCTGGCAATGGAGCTAATGTTGTAGTAGCAGATATTAATAAAGATGGGGCTAATGAGGTCGCTCAAGAGGTTATTGATATTGGGCGTGAATCTATTGGAGTAAAATTGGATGTTACCGACCAACTGTCGGTTGATAAAGCTGTTGAGGAGATTTTAGATCGTTTTGGCAGGATTGACATACTTGTGAATTGTGCAGGAATCATAGCATCACCAGATTGGGAAGGAAGAGACAGGCATAATGAGAGTGACTGGGATATTAATTATGAAGTGAATGTAAAGGGAATTGCTAGAGTTACGGATGCCGTTTCTCTCGGGATGAAGGAAAGGAAATACGGGAAGATTGTGAATATAGCTTCCGTTTCTGGAAGACAAGGAACTCTCACTAATATTCCGTACGGAGTTACGAAAGCTGGTGTTATCAATTTGACGCAAGCACAAGCACTAGAGTTGGCTCCGTTTAACATTAATGTAAATTCGATTTGCCCAGGGTTGGTATGGACTGATATGTGGGGTCGAATTGCCGAACAGTGGGGGAAAAGCCGCCCACAGTGGGAGGGTAAAAGTGGCAGAGAGATTTATGAAGAGACAGTTTTAGTTCGTACTCCATTGGGCAGAGACCAAACAGCTGATGACATGGGATATGCAGTTTCTTTTCTGGCTTCTGATTACGCAAAAAATATTACGGGACAGTCACTCAATGTCAGTGGTGGATTTTTTATGAATTGAGTAATTACTAGTTCTTTCATTCTAATGAGTGGAATACCTATTAATGCCCGTGCTAACATATCTCACCTGTCCCGCTCAATAAAGTGATTTGCAGTTTGATGTTTGTGTTGTTGCTGATCGATTTTTCCTGTGCCGAGGTGGTGGAATTGGTAGACACGCAGCGTTGAGGGCGCTGTGGCCTAACGGCTGTGGGAGTTCGAGTCTCCCCCTCGGCACCACATATACACAAAGCTTAGTTCACAGAGAGGTATTAAATGAAATTATCGGATCAGCAAGTTCAGTTTTTCAGGACTTTTGGTTTCATAAAACTTCCCGGGTTGTTTGCCGATGAGGCAGAGCGTATAACGGAGTCTTTTGAAGGGGTTTGGGATGATCATGGCGGCGGTTACGGCGGCCGTGCTCACGACCATAAGAGAAGATCAGCAATATTGCCCTTTATAGATGATAATGAGTACCTTTCTTCTCTTTTAGATGACCCTCGCATTACTGCTATAGGAGATTCCCTGCTAGGTGAGGACTTTAACTATACGACGAGCGATGGAAATTACTATGTTGGAGATACAAGTTGGCATTCGGATTCGTGTCGAAATTTCAGTTATCTCTCTGTCATGGAAGATCCCACTAAGTACAAATATGGTGCTGTGAAGATAGCCTTTTATCTTGATCCTCTCACCAGCGAGGATGGGTGTCTGAGGGTTATTCCCGGTAGTCATAGGGCAGGGGACCGATTCGCAGATGCATTACAGAGTAAGCCGGATGAAGCCACTCTCGGTGACAGATTGGGTTTACACGAGAGTCGCGTGCCTGCATTCCCGCTTGAAACTACTCCTGGGGACGTATTGGTTTTCGATCTTTGCACCAAGCATGCATCCTTTGGAGGTGGTACCAGTCGTAGGATGTTTACGGTAAATTTTCAGCAGAGATTTGATGATGAGGATCTTCCAGCTCTGAGAGAAGTTATTTCTCGTATGTCAGGGACTAAAGGCGGTTTCATGCGCTTTGATGCTCTTAGAGCCTATGGGGACATTATGATTAAGACAGCGAGTCCTGAACGGATGGTCCATCTTGAGCAAAGGCTTGCCAATGACTCATTACTTAGAGAGAAGGTTTTAGAGCTCAGAGAATTTGATAAAACTAAGCCTTCAGAAGAAAGTGATTCACCTAGCATGGAGATGATGTAATGAAGATCACTGATATAAAGACCTATTTGCCATGGGGAGGGACACGTCCGGAGACCTTGGTAAAGGTAGAGACTGACGAAGGAGTATTTGGATGGGGTGGATCTGGAATGTCCACAAGGGAGTTGGCGGTGGAAGGTGTAATAAACCACTATCGTAGATTTCTTATAGGTAAAGATCCCATGAATGCAGGCGCTTTATGGCAAGAAATGTATCGGAGCCAGTATTTCGAAGGCGGGAGAGTGCTTACAGCTGCTATATCTGCGATAGACATAGCTTTATACGATATAAAGGGGAAGGTTTTGGGAGTACCGGTTTATGAATTGCTAGGTGGTAAGCACAGGGATATCGTAAAGGGTTTTGTTACTTCATATGTATCTTATGGTCCTGATCTGATAGATGATGTGCGTTCATTAATCGGGCAAGGCTGGCCGGCGATTCGTTTCGGTATTCCAGATCCTGCGGATGGAATCTCGGAAGTATTTGAGCCCAGAGAATCGATCGCATATGTCTCTGAGTGGATTATTAAAGTGAGGGAAGCCGTAGGTAGTGGACCAGTTCTAGGAATTGATTACCACCACAGACTATCTGTCGCTGAAGCAGCTTCATTTTGCCAGAAAATGCCTAGTGCGACTCTTGATTTCATAGAAGAACCAATTAGAGATGAAACACCTGACGCGTATGCGACTCTTCGTTCTATGACTGATGTGCCTTTCGCAATAGGTGAGGAGATGTCAAGCAAATGGCAAATGCTTCCGTATATTGAGCGTGGTTTAACTAATTTCGCAAGGATTGACATATGCAATATAGGTGGATTTACAGAGGCTATGAAAGTAGCAGGATGGTGTGAGGCTCACTATATTGACTTGATGCCTCATAATCCTGTTGGGCCACTATGTACCGCTGCATCAGTACATTTGTTAGCTGCGGTGCCAAACTCATCATGGTTGGAGGTTCGAACACCACCTAGTAGAAGTATCCCTGGAATTCAAGATCATTCAGATTCAACACCAGAGCGTAGGGTAATTTTCCCTAAACAAATAGAGTTAGAAGGGACCTACTACACAGTACCTTCAGATCCAGGATTAGGCATTGAGATTGACGAATCAGCATTAGTTGGCCAAGAGTATCGTTATTGGGAAGCACCGCGTTTATACAGAGAAGACGGATCTTATACCAATAGATAAGATGCACTGTTAAAATTTTTCATCTAGGGTTCTAATCGAGTAAAATAAATGTTTTAGCTACATGCTGATTCTCAAGTAGTATAATGTAGGGTGCGTAGATGCGAAGTTTCTGATGTCTAAGTAGTTTTTGGGCGACGTAGCCAAGTGGTTTAAGGCGGGGGTCTGCAAAACCTCTATTCGGCGGTTCGAATCCGCCCGTCGCCT
>CAJXCD010000015.1 GCA_913051545.1 uncultured Chloroflexota bacterium | reverse complement strand
TTGGAATTGATTCTCAATGTCTCTTTAGTCATGAAATCTTAATTCTCCCTTTATCATCAAACACACTTAACGAACACTGAATCATTTTTTTACACTGCATAACTATTTTATTTTTCGTAACTTGCTCAGACTGCGCAACTCCTGTGGGGGTTCATTTTACTACCACGAGTAGTGTATGACACTTCCCCTACATATATATCTCCGTGTGAGTCTACTCCTATACCATGAGGGCTATGAATTTTCCTGGGACTTCTCCCTCTTAAGGATGACCTATTCTAGCCAATTTTTCACCTGATGGGCTAATAATACTAATGTTATGACCGTGGTTGGGCGGAATTGGGTCAGCATCTATCATTCCAGGCAATTCACCAATGTATATGTTGTTATCTGGCACTATAGTTAACCCATTTAGCATGAATATATTATTCCACACTTGCAACACGATGGGTACTAAGATTAGTGGTTGCATTTAACCGTATTGTTATATAGATTAATTCATATATTCCAAATTCAATGAGGGGGAGCTCATGAGCATAAGAGTTATTGTTTCAATGGATGTAAAAGATTATGACAGTTGGCTTAAGACGTTTAATGCAGCCAAAGATATAAGAGCAGAAAAAGGTATCGTTGGAGAAGCACACCGTAACTTGGATAATCCTACTAATGCGGTTGTCATAGGTACAGCTCCATCCAAAGAAGCATTCCTTGGTTTCTTCACCACCCCAGAACAAGCGGAACGAATGCAATCGGCAGGCGTGATTTCACAACCTGCTGTGACGTTTTTAGAGAATTAAATACCAGCCAACAGCCACCATTCACTTACCATGATAAGCCCCTTTTAATTTCAAAAGTCTGTCATAGATATCTGCTTGTATATATAAGACCGGCTAAGGCATACCCCACGCCATCTTGACCTGCTGGCTTATACTGTCAGCCTAGGCTGAATCATGCATTGAGTAAGAAGTATGACAGTTGGAACTTCCGTCATGGATTAGGTACAGCCGGATCAAACAATAATATGATCGATATAAGGTTTTTGTTTTGAAAAACATCTTGTTTGTATGTGTTCACAACTCTGGCCGGAGTCAAATAGCAGAAGCAGCTTTTAATCACTTTGCACAAAATAGGAACATGGAACTCGTTGCTCTTTCGGCTGGAACAAATCCAGCCCAAAGACTAAATACAAACGTGATTGAATCCATTGCAGAAATAGGCATTCAGACATCTGGCCTTGCCCCTAAGCAACTTACAAACGATATGGTTGAACAATCAGAGATTGTAATCACGTTGGGATGCAATGTCGACTCTAACCAGTGTCCATCCTTGAATATTAGAGAAGTGATTGACTGGGGGCTTCCTGATCCGTCGGGGATGGGAATGGATGCGACAAGAAATGTTCGGGACAAAATAATTCAGCTAGTGGAATGTCTTTTGGCTTCTTTGAACCATAAATGAATTTCAAACCGCTTGGATGCTTTTAAGGCTTATAAGGATGTTCTTAGGTAGGGACTAATCATAGGTATCAAAAGCCTCTTGTTTAAATTGAAAAACTCGATTATTTTGCTCAATTAGATACCACGAATTTTTTATATGTTGGATTTCTGGGCTGTTATGATCAAATTCTAGTTCACGAGCACAATTGTGGAAAAGACTCCCATCTAAAATAGACTCTTCAGTTATCATGTCGTGTTCAACCATTAAGCTCAGAGCGGCTGCACCCCATTTGTCCGGCGTATGATCATAAACCAGTTCTCCTTCGCGTTCCAAAGTATGATAAGCAATATCTAGAATTTGACTGCGGTAATTTTTTCTGCCATGTATTTCAGCTACTAACCA
This sequence comes from uncultured Chloroflexota bacterium, assembly GCA_913051545.1. Taxonomy (GTDB): domain Bacteria; phylum Chloroflexota; class Dehalococcoidia; order Lucifugimonadales; family CAJXCD01; genus CAJXCD01. The sequence goes on along the minus strand of CAJXCD010000015.1, from coordinate 29,764 downwards.
TGTTGCAAAATAATGAGCCCCTCCTTCAACCACCCACACTGAATTTCGGTATCCACTCTCGTTTTGTCTACGCTGACATTCACCTCCGTCATCTAAATCTTGCTGGAATGCATGATAAAGCTCGTGTTCCAAAAACACTTGGAAATTTTCTAGTGGTTCACGATCCCGCATCCCTGCCCTGATCGCCATCATAACAACACGGGTTGTTTCACATAAAGTGTGTTGGAAAGAAGAGTTCGCACCTTTTTCGAGAAATATCCTATAGTCAGACAAGGCTTCCCTTTTTGTTTCCTCATGGACACAAGAATCTCCTTGAAGCCACAGCTCTATTTCACCCAGTATAGAGTCTATGTCATCTTGAGATAACAAAACTTCGTATTCTCGGTATCCTGCATCTGCAGCATAATTAGTACCAACTATTGATTTTTCAGGTTTTTTCATTTCCCCAACGGGGTATATAAATGTGAATATTCTGGATTTGCGACTTTTCATCTTCGATTCTGCTAAAGACATCCACTCCTCAATATCATCTGTAGGATAACTAGAGAGATTAATCAATTGGATCGTGGGTGGCATAGGAGTAGACGTTGAATATGGATGTTGAACCTTATCCTTTTCAACTAACTCTCTTAATTCCTCAACAAATTTCTCGAAAGGTTCGTCAAGTGAGAAATTCGCCAGTATTGTTAATCCATCGTTTAGAGCCAGGTCAAAGTCACCAAGTGCGTAGTAACATTCCATTCTGTCTATGTACCCGTCTCTACCTTTAGGATTTAGATTTATAGCCATAGTAGAAGCAATTATTGAATCCTCACACATACTAATGTCCTTGTATATCAACCCTTTAAGTTCATAAGCATAGTGAAGAAGTGGATCCAGATTAATGACTTGATCCAGATGACTTATAGCTTCTAATCCTTTTGCTATCCTTTCAGATTCTGATGGGAAATCACCATCGTTTAAGATAGACGAGATATCCTTGGCAGACTCAAGATGTTGGCTGATTCTTTGGGAAATTTCGCTGGTGTCATATTCCGGGAGCGGGGTAGCTGTAGGCACTGGCATCCATGTAGGAGTCGGCAGGGGTGTAGGTGTTAGTTGTGCCTGAACCGTAGCATCTAAATCTCGCTGTTCCTGTACCCTAGCCTCTACAGTGGCTTCAATGTCAGCCTCAGACGGACCAGCACACGCCACCACCGCAACTAGGGCGAGTGCCAATACCACTATATGTTTTGCATGAAAAAACATCTGGGCAACTATAAATCACGAGTCCTTTTTATTTCAAAGGTCGTCGCGTGTACCTTTACCTATTTGACAACACCTACTCGGGCGCATTTTCTTGAAACAGTGTGATCCCCATACCTAGATACTTTTCCCGTTCTTCGGGTTTGGTTCCCGTACCCATCGCGAGACGGATACCCGTGCCATCTAATTGAGCCGCCACATTGCGCATACAATCGTCCACACTTGCCAACGGATACCCTACATGCCCTTCTAGGTTGAAAGAGAGATCATTGGGTCCAAATGTCACGACGCTCACCCCTGGTTTGGCCAATTTCCGAATGTTGGTCACCGCTTCTACCGACTCCACTTGAATACTCAAGATTACATAGTCGTTCCACCACGCTGCATATTCCAGCCGATCCATCCCTTGCGCCACGCCACGCATACCTCGTCGTGCCTCTCCACCCCAACCCCGCCGCCCAATCTGCGGATAGTAGGCATAGGCAACGGCATCATCAACCGTCTCCTCTTCCATCACTTCTGGCACTAGAACCGCACTGAATCCCAGGTCCAGATAACGCCCTACCAAATAGGCGTGGCGAGTGTGGGGAATGCGAAGCTGCACGTCAATACCCAACTCTTCAGCAGCGGTACAATAAGCTACGAACGACTCTTCGCTAAAAGCTGTATGCTGACTATCGATCCAGATATAGTCGTAGTGGCCCGTTGACCAAATATCGGCCAGCTGACTCTTGGTTGTGTGCACCGATCCACGCAAAGCAACCAGCACTTCTCCATCCAAGATACGCTGTCTGAGTGTTTTCTCCTTAGTCATCGTTCCCTCCTGTGTGTCAGTATTATAACTTGAGGAGTCACTTCCGTAACGCTAGAAAGAGCGAGCACCGGTTGTCGGGTGGGTATTTTGGGTATCAAGGCTGTTGTAAGACAGGCGTTCTGAATATAAAATTATCTCATGAATCTTACAAATCGTCCAATTTGATCGCGAGGAACAAAATGGATAAAAGCTTGTACCCTTTAAAGGGAATTGTGCCAATAATCAACACCCCATTTACTGATACTAATATCATTGACTATGATTCTGTAAAAAGATTAATCGATCAAGGAATAAATGACGGTATAGCAGGATGCATAGTCCCTGCAGTTGCAAGTGAAGTTTCTCAATTATCTGATGCAGAACGTAAAGAGTTTGTAGAAAAAGTGATTGGAATTGGTAAAGACAAAATATCAGTAATTGTAGGAATAAGTCACCAAGAACCAAATCGTTCTAGAGCATTTTTAGAACACGCAATAGACTCAGGGGCCGATGGAGTTCTTTGTGCAGTACCGATGGACATTATAGAAAACAGGTGGGCAGTTAAACGTTACTTCTCCAACGTGGTTAAATCCGAGCCACCAATGCTGATGATCCAAGACTTACATTGGTCAGGTTTTGGAATGAGTATCGATACAATCAAAGATCTGTGGCAGGAAGTTGACTCTTTTAGATGCCTAAAGCTCGAAACTGTTCCAGCAGGATACAAAATTTCCCAGATATTAGAATCGACAGACAATAATCTTGCAGTAGGTATCGGTTGGTCACTCCCTCAATTTATTGAAGCATTAGATAGAGGTACGTCATTCTTTACAACTACTGCAATCAACAAGCCTTTTGTTCATATATACAATTTATACAATAGCGGTAAAAGGACAGAAGCAATTAATCTATTCGATTCTATTGTGCCATTTTTGGCATTTGCCTTTCAGCATATTGATATCTCTATTCAGTTCTTTAAGCACTATTGTAATAAAAGGGGATTATTTCAAACAACCAACACAAGATCACTGTCTATACCTTTTGACAATTACCACGAGACCATCACTACTGAACTGATTGATCGCATCATAGAAATTGAAGACAATCTATAGGGAGTCCAGCAATGAAAACATCATATGTAAATATGGAATCAAAGGTACATTTATATATGACAGTCACAATAGGAAAATCTCTAACTATTTCAATATAACTTGACACTCATATTTCCCATCAATAGACTGCTCTAATTAACAATGGTTTCTGCATCTTGGTTGGAGGTATGTAAATATTGAGTACCTATCTTAATGAACTCCTTAATGAGAATAAATTTCTTTTTGGTGTCATATGCCGTGATATCTCTAGTACTGACATTGAGTTACTTGCACAGGAAGGGTACAAAATTGTTTGGTTCGACATTGAGCATGGGTCTCAGTCAGTAGAGGAAGTAATAAGTCTGGGGCGGCTGACGACGCATTTGGGAATGATTTCACTTGCTAGGATTCCTGAATTAAATCGGACTTACGTTCAAAGATTACTGGATGGTGGAATACACATTGTAAATCTACCTGATGTACGTTCCCCTGCTCAGACGTACGAATTTGAGCGGCTAGGCAAATTCCCTCCTGTAGGTGAACGGGGCGTATCATCTACGAGTGCAGGCACCGGGTTTTCACTTGGACCTAACCCTAAAGAAACTTTTCTCCTAGCTAATCAACGCAGTAATTTAATGGTGATGATAGAGTCGGATGAAGGGTATGAATGTCTTGATGAGATACTCGAAGTAGATGGTGTTGACATAATTGCAGTTGGACATCAAGACTGGGCAGTAAGCTTGGGTTTGTTTGATAAGGATGGCAAAAAGGAAATCTCGACTAAAGCAGAACAGGTTTTGAGAAAATCTCATGATGCCGGAAAGATTATCTCTTCAAGTGTTTCGGGTCCTGAAGATGCAACTTATCTCGCAGATCTGGGTGTTAGGATAATGTTTACAGGAGTTGACGTTAATCTAAAAAGAGGAGCTTTTGCGGATGCCATATCCGGACCCCTTAAGGTACTTGGACATTAGTTGTAGGTTATGTCAAAGTAAAGATTAGCCCAAGTATTTATGGGTTTTTCCTTTTTGATTCTTCCTCTTGACGAAGCAAGTGTTTCTGAACTTTCCCCACCGAGGTCCTGGGGACATCATCCCTAAATTCTACGAACTCAGGTACGCGGAATTTAGACATACGCTCTTTACAGTAATCAATTATTTCGTCTCCAGTAACCGTTGCACCTTTATCCAATATTACAAAAGCCTTGATTGACTCGTCTCTCATTTCGTCTGGGATTCCGATTACTATTGCGTCTGAAACGCCCGGGTATTGCTTAATTACAGATTCCACTTCTCCTGCAGCTATATTTTCACCCGCTCGTTTTATCATGTCTTTTGTTCTGTCTACAAAACGAAAGTAACCGTCTTCATTTACTGATACCACGTCACCTGTCCATAACCACCCATCTTTTAATGTATTTTTCGTGGCTTTCTCGTCTTTGAAATATCCCTTCATTATTGTTGATCCTGGAGTGCCTTTTACTATGAGTTCTCCCGGTATGTCCTCCCCTACCTCTTTCCCACTTGAATCTACTACCCTACATTCATATCCCAGTGCAGGAAATCCTATAGACATATTGTCACGAGTGTAATCTAGAGGGTTTACAAGGGGTTGTCCCATAGTTTCTGTCATTCCGTAGATTTGTAGTAGCGGCGCGTTGAATCGTGACTCCCATTTTTTAAGCTGCTCTTGCGTAACGCTTTGAGCAAATATAATCAGACGGAATGAATTATCGCCTTCTGCAGTGTCTCTGGGTTGGGCTAGTATCATTCGCATTGGGGCTGCAAATAGACTCGTTACAGTACATTTGTGTCTTGTAGCTTGTTTCATAAATCTTGAAGCACTGAATCTAGGAGTTAATGCGGCACTTGCTCCGACCGTCAAGGTGGTCATGAATGAATAGTATTGAGCGTTAGCGTGAAACAATGGAAGAGTTACAAGATGCCTGTCTGTTGGACCTAATCTCATCGATTTAGAGATAGCCTCTCCAAGAAAGACATAATTTGCGTGAGTGACTCTGACCCCTTTTGGCAAACTGGTAGTTCCGGACGTATATAAAATAGCTGCATCATCAAGAGGTTCAATAGGTATGTCCGCTAATTGCTCCGGTTGGTTTTCTATCTCTTTGTCGAATGACCTTGCTTCTTTAGAATCAGTCTTTTCTCCTATGACCAACACGTTTTGAATATATGGGCATTCTTTTCTAATCGCAAGTACATTTGGTAGAAGGTCAGGTTGGGTAATGGTAATAACGCTTTCTGAATGGTGTACCGGATACTTTAGTTCATCAGGGGGTGATAGTGGATTGGTTGGCACCATAACTGCACCTATCTTCGTTATACCAAACCAACAGAACATAAACTCAGGGCAATTAGTAAGGTGTAAATTTACCTTATCCCCTTTTTTGACTCCGAGCGAGATTAGGGCATTTGCAGTCTGGTTAACCTTATTGTCAAACTCTTTGTACGAATAAGTACTAATCTTCTCCTCATTGTCTTCAAATATTAAGAAGGTGTTTTTTGGGTGTGCCCGCACCTTTTGTTCTAAGACTTTCCTTAAATTCCTGCTACCTACTATATCCACTTGGAGTCATCTCCTTTATCTACACATTTTCATAATGATTTAATATCAGATTATTCCATTGGACACAAGAACGCATAATAACAATTCTATATCTGTCCAAATACCAATTTCCATGGTAGAGTACAAGTCGGTTAAAATCCTCAGTTTTAAGGCGTGGTTAAACCCATAGAATTCGGAGGAATCAATTTGAGCGGTTCTCAAGGAAAATTATACAGGTTAGGTGCCGATATTGGAGGAACCTTTACTGACATTGTACTTTTGGGGGAAGATGGGCAATATTGGACAAAGAAAGTTTCTTCAACTCCTAAAGATTATTCAGTAGGTATAGTTGGTGGGACACTACAGTTATTATCAGAACTTAAATTAGATGGCGGTCAACTTCAGGAAGTCATTCACGGTACCACCGTTGCAATTAATACCATTCTGGAAAACAAAGGTGCAAAAACTGCACTCATTACAACCAAGGGGTTCAGAGATGTCCTAGAGTTTCGTCGTTTACGGGTACCTCATCTTTACAGTCTTTTGTACGAGCCGCCTAAACCCTTAGTCGAGCGTAGGCTAAGGTTGGAAGTTGACGAGCGTGTAGGTTCTGGAGGAGAGGTTGTAACTCCTCTAAATGAAGATTCAATCATGTCAGCAATTGAGAGAATCAAAGATTCCGATGCCCAGTCTATAGCAGTGTGTTTACTGCACTCTTTCAGTAACCCCGAACATGAACGTCGTGTAGGTGAACTTATAAAGGAACATCTTCCAGGTCGTTTCTGTACCTTATCAGTGGATGTGCTTCCTGAGATTAGGGAATATGAACGTACAAGCACCACCGTTGTAAATGCATATTTGGGTCCGATTGTCAGGGGCTATGTAGATTCGTTAGTCAAACAATTTGATGATTCTGGTGTGAAATCCCCAGTAAGAATTATGCAATCTAATGGCGGCGTTATGTCAGCCGCCCGAGCTTCAGAAACACCTGTGCAGATTATAGAATCTGGACCAGCTGCAGGAGTTGTGGCAGCACACGAAGTAGGTTCCAGGGTGGGGTTGAAGAATCTAATCACTTTCGACATGGGTGGTACCACCGCAAAGGCCTCCCTAATTGAGGACGGTGAGCTTAACTGGACCACAGAGCATGAAGTAGGTGCTGGCATTTCACTATCCAGTCGGTTAGTAAAGGGAGGTGGACACGCGGTTAAAGTCCCTGTTGTTGATCTGGCTGAAGTGGGAGCAGGTGGAGGAAGTATTGTATGGATTGACCGAGGTGGAGCACTGAAGGTTGGTCCCCAGAGTGCCGGGGCATCGCCTGGTCCAGTTTCATATGGGTTTGGGGGAACCGAACCGACAGTAACGGATGCCAACATAGTCCTAGGGTACATAAACCCTGATTCAATAGCCGGCGGTGAAGTAAAACTTAAATCGGATCTTGGCAGGACTGCTCTCTCAGAAAAAGTAGCTAATCCTCTTGGAATGGAATTGTTGGACTCTGCGTATGGGGTTCATACAGTAGCTAATGTAACTATGATAAGAGCAATTAGAGCTGTGTCGACATACAGAGGTAGAGATCCTAGAGAATTCACACTGCTGGCATTTGGAGGAAGTGGCCCTATACATGCTGTTGAAATTGCCAGATCATTAGGAATAGGTAAAGTGATAATACCTCCTGCTCCAGGAGTATTTTCCGCCGTAGGGCTATTGGTAGCGCAGCCGGAACAGCATTTTGTACAGACATTTTTTGGCAAGGCTGATGGGATTGATACGACAGCACTTAACCAGTTGTATAAGGATATGGAATCAGAGGGTCTCAAGACTTTAACCAGCGAAGGATATGAATCTAAAGACATCACCTGGCGTAGAACAGTTGATTTGAGATATGTGGGCCAGGCATATGAACTTTCTATACAAGCTCCCGGAAAAGAAATTACTGTTGATGACGTCTCTGAATTAGTCAATGCTTTTCACAATGAACATGAAAGAACATATGGTCATATGGCCGTAGATGAACCTGTTGAAATTGTTAATTTACGTATGACAGCTTTAGGTAAATCAAGTAGCAGTATCCCAGTTCAATCTACGTCAGACACCAAATCATCAGTACATACCAATAGGGATGTGTATTTCGGACCGGATCACGGACTATTAAAAACCCCGATAGTATCAAGATCAGACCTTTCTTTTGAACTCATGAGTGGTCCAATGATCATCGAAGAGTACGATGCTACCGTCGTAGTATTCCCGGATTGTCATGCATCTCTAGATAAATGGGGTCACATAGTTATAGATGTAGGTATTGAGTAGTATGTTTGACCTCATTATTAAAAACGGCACTGTCGTAGATGGTACCGGATGTGAAGGATACGGCTCAGATGTCGGGATTCAAGGCGATAAAATCTCCTCAATTGGGAATTTCGATGGGGTAGATTCGCATAAGGAGTTAGATGCTGAAGGTTTGGTGGTTGCTCCAGGGTTCATTGATATTCACAGCCATTCTGACTTCACATTACTAGTTGACCCGAGAGCCCAAAGCGCAGTTTCACAGGGCGTTACAACAGAGATAATCGGGAATTGTGGTCATGGATGTGCTCCAATAACTGACCCAGCGAGGTTTACTGGCAATATCTACGGATATACTCCTGATGTAGATATTCAATGGAATACAACGGCAGAGTTTTTTGAAACACTTCAAAGTGCTAATCCAGCCGTTAATGTCATACCACTTGTTCCAAACGGTAACCTAAGAATAGCTGCTATGGATGAACCAGAAAAGCAGGCATCTTCAAGCGAATTTAAACAGATGGTGAAAATGTTGGAGGAGGGTTTGGAAGCTGGTGCTTGGGGTCTTTCTAATGGATTGGAATACACTAGTGAACGAGCTACTACTGAAGAAGAAATGATAGAACTTTGTAAGATAGTTACTCGATACGGTGGATTATTTTCGACCCATGAGAGAAATAAAGATCTATTTGCGGTAGAGGCTATAGAGGAAGGCATACGTGTCGCCAGAGCTAGTGAAGTCAGGCTTCAACTATCTCATATAATACCTAGGAGAAGCAGCCCCGTTGGTTCTGTTCAGAAGGTGATGGATGTTGTTCAGGATGCTCATGATGCAGGCATGGACGTTGGTTTCGACGCGCATACTCGGCTTCATGGGATTATGAACATCACAGCAGCTTTACCAAACTGGGCATTTGAAGGTGGTCCAAAGGAACTTGAGAAAAGACTTAATGATAAAAATACAAGAGAGTTGCTCAAGCAACATGAAAGTATAGTCTCAGGCAAAAATACAGTTGGTTGGGATAGAGTTTTTCTATATACGAGCTTTGGATCTCCTGAGATGGTGGGCAAATCTTTCGCTGAACTCGTGTCCGATGGCAGAGATGTATTTGATGTTATTTTTGATGTAATACTGTCGGAAAAAGATGATCCTCACCGATCCCTAATAATTTCTCATTCTTATGAAGAAGAGTGGTTGAGACAAACCTTCGTTCACCCGCTTTGCACACCCGCATCTGATGCTACGGCTCTATGTAAAGACGGACCGCTTTCCGAAACAGTATTTTTAGGTGCATACACCTGGGCATCGTGGTTTTTCAATAAATTCGTTAATGAATTCCGCGAATACACTGTGGAGCAGGCTGTCAACAAGTTAACGACTGTCCCTGCTAAACAAGCTGGCATATCAGACCGAGGTAGGATAGATGTTGGTTGCGCGGCAGACATAACCGTATTTGATCCGAAAACGTTCAAAGAAAACGGCACTTTGTACGACCCAAATCATTTCGCGGATGGTGTTCATCATGTAATAGTTAATGGCGGTCTCACTATGGAGGATGGACGTTTTTCAACTAAACGTTTTGGTCAGGTTCTCAGACGGAGATGAACACTATATCGAGACAGCCTCAACTACCTGAGGATATAGACCCAATAACCTTTGAAGTTGTACGTAGTTCACTTGATGCACTGGTTGACGAGATGGCAATTACCGTTATGCGTACAGCCTACTCCGGGATTGTCAAAGATTCCATGGATTATTCCACCGTATTTTGTGACGAAAAAGGTCGTGTTATTGCCCAAGGTTTAACAATAGTTGCGCATCTTAATTCATTTCCAGATGCAGTAAATTGCATTTTAGAAAAATACAAGGACAATATATTTCCAGGTGATATATTTATTCTCAATGACCCATATGGTTCTGGAGGGATACATCTCCCTGATATTTTCATAATCAAGCCAGTGTTTGTTGATCAAGTGTTGGAGGGGTTTTCTGGTGCAACAGCACATCATAGTGACGTAGGTGGTTTAGTGCCGGGCAGTAATTCTACTGACTCTACCGAGATATATCAGGAAGGATTACGCATACCAGCGTTGAAATTGTATGAGAAAGGGATTCCGTGCGAGGACCTTTTCGATCTGATTTCCACTAACGTTAGGGTGCCTAAAAAGGTTATTGGTGATCTCAGGGCTGAAATAGCTGCTGTTAACTTAGGTGAGAGACAATATATAGGACTGGCACAAAAATATGGAATCACAAAACTCAGGTCATGTATAGAAGCACTGATCGTTTACACAGAACATCTAGTACGTTCTGAAATATCGGCATTGAAGAATGGCCGATTTGATTTTACTGCATATATTGATGCAGACAATATCGAGGAAGGTCCCGTGATCGTGAATCTTACGTTGACTGTTAGCGGAGAAAAAATGATCGTTGACCTTCATGGTTCTTCTCCCCAAGTAAAAGCAGGTATAAACTCTCCACTAACGTTTACGAAATCTGCTGTATACAGAGCGGTTCGTATGGTAATGGATCCCACCATTCCGAATACATCTGGCTATCACCATTTAATCAAAGTCAAAGCACCACCTAGTAGTGTGGTAGCTGGCAGTCATCCAGCTGCTTGTGGTGCTAGAGGAATTACGGGTTTCCGAGTTAGTGATGCAGTAATGGGTGCATTAGCACAAGCTGCTCCTGATCGTGTTCCTGCTGACGGTGACGGAGGTCATACAATTATCAGTATAGGTGGATATGACTCGGAAAGGATTCCGTTTACTTATGTTGACCTTATAGGTGGGGCACGTGGGGCACATTCTAATGGAGATGGTCCTGAAGGGGTTCCATACCCTGGAGGTAATATATCAAACACTCCAGTAGAAATTGCGGAAGTAGAACTGCCGATAAGGATTGAGGAATATTCGATGTTGCAGGACACTGGTGGCCCAGGGGAATATCGCGGATCATTATCTCAGACAAGGAGAGTGCGATGCCTGGTTGAAGAAGCTGTTCTTCAGATTCGCTCCGATAAAAGACGGTTTCGTCCATATGGATTGCATGGTGGACACCAAGGAGCTTCGTCAATGAACATATTGAATCCAGGGTCAGATGAAGCTATTCTTCCCACTATGAGTGTAGGTGAGATGGTTAAGGATAGTGTTGTTTTACATAAAATGGCTAGTGGTGGTGGTTGGGGCAATCCTTTAGACCGTGATCCAGGAATGGTGCGTCAGGATGTATGGGATGAGAAGGTGAGTTTTCTTCACGCAAGGGAAACATATGGGGTAATCATTGATCCTATAACTTATGTGATTGACGATGATGGCACTCAGGCCTTGAGATTGAGCTATCTGAAAGACGATAAAGGGATCACATAAATGGTTCGTAGCATGGTATGGTTTCGAAGGTGGAAAATTTTGCAAATGACTGGAGTTAGCGATGTTGCCTAGAGATATTGACCCAATCACGTTTGAGGTCATAAATAACGGACTTGACTCTCTTGTGGATGAAATGGCATTAACTATTATGAGAACAGCTTACTCGGGAATAGTAAAAGATGCTATGGATTATTCCACAGGATTTTGTGACCGTGATGGTCGCACGATTGCGCAAGGTTTGAGTATAGTGTTACATCTTGGCTCATTTCCTGCCGCCGTTGCGTCAATAATAGATAAATATAAGGACTCAATCTATCCAGGGGATGTGTTCATACTCAATGACCCTTATACCGCCGGAGGGATTCATTTACCGGACATCTACGTAATTCGACCTGTTTTTGAAAGTGATCGTTTAGAAGGATTTGCCTGTACTCTCGCCCATCATACTGATGTAGGAGGAATAGTACCCGGTAGCAATTCAACTAATGCGACAGAAATATTTCAGGAAGGGATACGCATACCCGCGCTAAAGCTTTACGAAAAGGGGGTTGCCAACGAGACCCTTTTCGAGATGATTGCAACTAATGTACGACTGCCCAGAAACGTCTTAGGTGATATCAGGGCTGAAGTTGCAGCTACCATTATTGGAGAGCGTGAATACTTGAGACTTGTAAAGAATTACGGTGCAGATGAAATGCGACGTCACACTGATGCACTTATAGAGTACAGCGAAAAGTTAGCACGAGATGAGATTATTAATATGCCTGATGGCAAATATGAATTTGCCAGTTATATTGATGGAGATAACATTGATACCGGCCCTGTGAAAATTCAGGTTAAACTTGTGGTGGAGAGTGATGAAATAGTAGTTGATTTTAGTGGTAGTTCTCCCCAAGTCAAGGCTGGGATAAATTCACCCCTGCCATTTACTCAATCAGCTACTTATGGTTCGATACGACAGCTAATGGATCCTAGTATACCGAACACAGTTGGCTTTTCTCGACCGATCCATGTCATAGCTCCTGAAGCCTCGGTAGTTAATGCCAGTTTACCAGCTGCTTGTGGAGCAAGGGGTATAACTGGGTTTAGGGCTATGGATGCGCTTTTTGGCGCTTTGGCCCAAATTGCTCCTGACAGAATTCCTGCTGATGGAGAAGGTGGTAATACGATAGTTAGTATCGGAGGCTATGACTCAAGTTCTGAACCATTTGCGTTCATAGACTTGTTCGCTGGTGGAAGGGGTGCTCGGCCAACCTGCGATGGACCAGAGGGGTTGACTCATCCAGGGTCGAATAACTCCAACACTCCGGTTGAGTTGGCAGAGGTAGAGACACCGGTTCGGATTGAGCAATATGGTCTTATTATAGATACGGGAGGAGCTGGTCAGTTTAGAGGCTCCTTGTCACAGGTGCGTGAAGTACGATGCTTGGCTGAAGAAGGTGTATTGCAATTACGATCTGATAAAAGAAGGTTTCGTCCATATGGCCTAAATGGAGGTGAAGAGGGCAATCCTTCTTTGAACATTTTAAATCCAGAAACAGACGATATAACTCTTCCCGCAATGGGCGTTGCTACCATGAAAAAGGACGATGTTATAAGGCATGTAATGGCTAGTGGAGGGGGATGGGGAAACCCGTACGATAGAGTTCCCGAAATGGTTTTTGATGACGTCTGGAATGAAAAATTGAGTGTCAGTCAGGCGCGGACACAGTATGGGGTTGTAATAAATCACCAAACTTTAGAATTGGATCTGTCAGCTACAGAGAAACTACGGTCTGATTTACGATAATTTTCTTTACTCTATATTTTTTCATGTGCTACTTTAGTCAATTTCTGTACAGTCTGGTTGTAGGAGCTATGAGTTGGATATAGATATCGTATTAATCCTGTGGTTTGTAGGTTCCTATATTCTAGGTTCGATTTCCTTAGGGGACATAGTCGCTGGTTTCCGTGGTGTCGATATACGATCCCTGGGTACTGGTAACCCAGGAGCAGCCAATATTTACCGCGAAATTGGACCAGCTTATGGTGTAGCGGTTTTCTTCTTGGATTTAGCAAAGGGATTAATAGTAACTATCCCTATATACCTGCTTGGATCTACTTGGATGGCTGTTTTTGGTATGTTAGGTGTTATAGGCGGCCATATATTACCAGCGCCTTGGAGATCATCAGTTGGGACAGGAATGGCACTAGCAATGGGAACTACTTTAGGTTTGTTACCTTTAGGAGTACTTATAGTAGCTTTTCCTACGGTGGCAATAATGAAATTTTCAAAAAACCCCGGCTATACCGGTGCTTTTTTCTTCATCTCTTCCTCTGCGGTAGGATGGTTGATACACCAAAATCTAGTTGCATCTATCGCAGTCCTATTGGCTGCAATAGCAATTTTGGTTAAATCATTAATTCAATATAGAGAATTTTGATTTTCTAGCCAGATTGTGCTCGAGACCTCAAAGTGCTTTTAACATTCGACATATCTTTACTAATACTTTTACTAGCCTGAAAATAACACCATCCTGTTGGAATGAAGAATACCTGGAACAGAGATAGGCATATTGCATAATTCCATGGAGGAGGGAATCGTCCGGTCCCTTTGAAAAAATCAAATGCCATACCTGTTAGTCCATTTCCTAGTGCCCTACCCGACCCATTTGTGAAACTTGCTATACCAAATACGGTTCCTCTTCTTTCAGGAAGATTAACGTCGCTGATCATTGCAAACCAATTTGGGGAGTCAGCTGAAGTAAGTGCCAATGCCATTAATGAGAGGAAGAAGGCTAGAGTAATCAAGGGACTATTGAAGAAGCTACTTAGCACACTGGTAAACAAATCTTGCAGATTGGGATGTTCTGGTATCAGTAGGCCATTGAGTGGTAAAAAAAACAGGGCCAAAAAAAATGGAATTGCGCCTAAAATGCCTATAGCACTCATATAGGCTCTGCCTCTGGGATCTATCAGTGCCCATGAATCTCCTAAATGTCCTGACAGAATTGCGAATAAGCCCCCAGTCTGGAAAATAATTGCGAACAAAGTTCCAACCGATACTGCCGTATCAGTGGAGTATCCCAGGGCTTCAACCTTACCCTGCATTAGAACAGGTATCCATACTAAGGATCCATATGCGAATTGTGCCGTGAATCCTTGTAAGATAAGCCATACATTGGTCTCAGTTGACGCAAGATCTGGTATATCTGATTTAGAGATACGATATTTGTATGGTATGTCTTTATTTGGAATTTGTGTGAGTTCTGGCTCTGATCTACCACGATTAGGGTCAAAGGCGAAAATGTAAAAACAACCAAATATTACTCCGGCCCCTGATACAACGAAAAATGGTATTGCCCAGTCGGTTGTGCCAGATAATACTACAAGAAAATTTCCTGCGATCAATCCAATTCCCTGAGAGATACCCCAGAAACTCATTGCAAGACCGCGCCTTCTAGGGGAAACGAAATCGGTAATAACGCTAAATCCTACTGACAGTATGCATCCAAGCCCAATTGCAGTGATTATTTGCAATGATAAAAATCCCAAATAATTTGTTGATAAACCGGTAAAAAAAGAACCTGAGGTCCATATAATGGTGCCCGTTAGAAGTAGGGTTTTCCTGTTCCATAAATCTCCCATGTAACCCCACGGCATCGCAGTAATAGACGTGACGAATATGGACGTAGCTGTAACTATCCCCACAGACCCTTCCGAGACGGCTAGGTCTTGAGCAATGACTTTGATTAATGGAGGGACTACACTTATTGCTGCATTGTCTAAGGAAGCTAGGATGACGAACACTATTACTGTGAATGTTGTGTGTTTACTTCCACCCCACCATGCAGGTTTATTCAGGTTGTGGACGCGAAATCTTTGTGTTATTCCCATTTAAGGATCTTTTGTGCACAGGTATCAAATTTCAGATGTTCATCTACGTCTCTTGCGTGTCAAGCCATGCCTTGAGTACTGAGTGGGCATCCCCGTATATAGGTCTAAAATGACTAAAGCATATAACTTCGAAATCAAAATCCAAAAGTTTTCTTAGTGATCGGAGAGCAGTAGCATAGTTTCTGGTCACAAGTTTTGATGGTCCACTGATGCGATTAAATCGATTTTGAAGAGCATCTCCAACTATAAGTACTTTTTCGGATTCAATTAGGAGAGAAATACTACCGGCGGTGTGACCCGGTGTATGAATGATTCTCACATCTTCACTCCCAGGAATATAACTGTCATCTCTCAATTGGTGCTTAACTCTAACTGGTCCTCCTGCTGTGAATCTAATAAATGGAGCAGTGACCGATCTCAACAAAGGATTAGCAAATGGGCTAGGTGTCTTCTCAGATCCCTCAATAATCCCTACTTCAGATTCATGGACGGCAACAGAGGCTGACGTCGCTGCAACCACTTTTTCTAGAGAACCAAAATGGTCAGGATGGTAGTGAGTTAATACAATTGTTGATACTTGTTCTAACGAAAGTCCTAGACGTGTAAGCCCTGATTTAATGAGTCCTAAACTACCCTTGAATCCGGTATCTACTAGTATGACGTTGTTTCTCAAATTAACGACTGTGACTCTTGCACCAATAACCTTTATTTGGTCAACGCTATTTGAAATATGGACAGGTAGCATGAATGCCATATTTAATAATCTTTTCTTGGTAGAAGAATTGGTCTGACAAAATATCTAAGTATTGACGGCGATTTGTTCATACACATTTTTTCACCAAATACTGTGTGATATAGATATCATATCTTGATGATACAGATTCATACAATTCTAATAATATACGCATCACGAATCTTGGTAGACGTTAGTACCCTTCCCGTGTACCCTAAGATTTCAAGAATTTTTTTGTGCATAACTTGATTTGGAGTAATAGGTATGGATTTATGGAAACCCTTTGCAGAAGAATTTGACAGTGAGAATCTTTTGGTTTTTAAGACGGACTACTGGTCGGTACTAGTCCGAAAAAACCAAGTTACTCTCGGTAGCCTTGTTTTGGCTGCAAATCGAAATTTCTTAAGCGCTTCTGACCTTCAAAATGCTGAATTGGAAGAATTCCCAAAGGTAGTCGGTAGGCTTGAAGAAATGCTGAGTATCACTTTTGGATTTGATAAAATTAATTATTTATGTCTTATGATGGCAGACAGACATTATCATTTTCATGTTATTCCCAGATATGAAACGCCCAAAGAATTTTTCGGACGAACGTGGGTTGATAATGATTGGCCAAGACCGCCGTCACTCGCAGTTCCACAAAATGATATGGACACATTGATTTCTATACGTGATATGCTAAAAAATACTTAGAGCGAATTCGTTAATTATCTGTATTGGGACTATAGTTAGGATTTTCTCGGTGTATAAGAATGCATCAGACGGATCGATCTTCAAAGATTCTTGCTAGATTAATAGGTTATGGGTGGCGTCACAAATTACACTTTTTTGGGGCGTTACTAACCATGGTGGCTTCAACATTTACCGTGATGGTCATTCCTAGTTTGCTTGGAATTGCTATAGATGAGTCTGTGTCTTCGGGTTCAAAAAGTGATCTCCTTCGTTTAGCTTTATTAATAGTTTTCGTTAGCCTTTTACGTGGACTTTTTTCTTATGCCCATAGTTACTTGTCTGAGTCGGTTTCTCAAAGATCCGCATTTGATTTACGGAACGATATATTCACTAAACTCCAAGGGCTAAGTTTTGCTTTTCATGATAAACAACAGACAGGTAATCTTATGTCAAGAGCAACTTCTGATATAGATGCTGTCAAGTGGTTTATGAGCATGGGAGTGATCCGAGGATTATCTACGATAGTGATGTTTTTCGGTGTGTCAAGTTTAATGCTGGTAACCAACTGGCGCCTAGCATTGATTTGCTTGGTATTTGTTCCAATAGTTATATTCAGAGCTATTCATATGTCAAAACTTCTTCGAAGCACATGGATGAATGTACAGATTGAAACTGGACATATGACCACGGTGTTACAAGAAAATCTTACGGGGATGAAGGTCGTTAAGGGGTTTGGTGGAGGTTTTTATGAGGCAGAGAGGTTTGCTAATAGGGCTAGTGCGGTATCACAACTAACCTATTCAGCTACTAGGCTGTTTGCTTCACATAGCAGTCTAATGGTTCTTATTTTTACTTTAGCTACAGGAGTGATTTTGTGGTTTGGTGGCAGAGAAGTAGTTAATGACCGTTTGTCTTTTGGTGAGCTTGGAGCTTTCATTTTGTGGATGGGACTCTTAGCTATGCCAATACGTATGATAGGTTGGTTACTTAATACCATTACTAGAGCTGTTGCATCTGGCCAACGAATTTTTGAAATCCTCGATGCGGAATCCCCCGTCAAAGATCGCCCAGGAGCAATAGAGATTTCCTCTATTAAAGGGCACGTAAAATTTGATTCGGTATCTATAGCATATGATGGGAAAAGTGCAGCTATTAAAGATGTTGAATTCGAGGTACAGCCTGGACAACTCGTAGCTATTTTAGGGAGTTCAGGTTCAGGTAAAAGTACTGTCGTTCATTTAATACCAAGATTTTATGAAGTGACCTCCGGGTCTATCCAAATAGATGGACATGATATACGAGATATCACAATTCATTCTTTGCGAAAAAATATTGGTATAGTGCTTCAAGATGTTTTTGTATTTGGGGCCACGGTTAGGGACAATATAGCCTATGGTGTAGATAATGCACCTCTTGAAGATGTTATTACTGCATCTAAAATCGCTCAACTCCATGATTCAGTCGAGAGTTTCCCTCAGGGTTATGACACATGGGTGGGTGAACGTGGCATTACACTTTCAGGAGGCCAAAGACAACGATTAGCGATTGCAAGAACCATGCTTCTGAATCCACCAATACTAATATTAGATGATTCCACTTCGAGTGTTGATGTAGGAACGGAGTACCATATTCAGCAGGCCTTATCATCAGTCATACAGGGACGCACAACATTTGTTATTGCTCATCGACTTTCGACGGTTCGTAAGGCTGATTTGATTTTAGTATTAGATAAAGGACGAGTAGTCGAAAGTGGGACGCATGATGATTTATTGGAACAGAATGGTTTTTACCAACGGACATATGAGCTTCAGTTGAAACCACAGGAACAACTTGCCACATCGGAAAATGTTAATTCTAGTGAGGTTCGACAATGATTTCTGGTGGAATGGGCGGCATGCGTCAATGGGGTAGGTCTGGCTTGGACAGTGAACAAGAGGGAGACCGTATTTATGACCATGAAGTAATAGTAAGACTTATGCAATACGTTAAGCCCTATTGGCCCAAGGTGTTAATAACGTTCATCACAATATTAGCGTACACGGGGACGATTATGGCTATCCCCTGGTTTGTTCAAATGATAATTGGTGATTATATAAGTAATCAGGATTTGTCAACACCAGAAATATTATCAGGGTTAGATAGACTTGTGGCAGTATATGTAGTCATAGCGGTCATTCAGTACATTACTAATTACACTCACCTGCGAATCATGGCCTTTGTCAGTCAGCAGATCTTGTATTCACTAAGATTTGATCTTTTCAAACATCTTCAAAGGATGTCTATGTCTTTTTATGACCGGAACGAAGTTGGGAGCGTGATGTCTAGAATTCAGAATGATGTACAACAACTTCAAGAATTCGTATCCATAGTTATAGTGACCTTCGGTGATATTTTAGCTCTTGCCGGGATTGTTGGCGTTATGCTTTACATGGATGTTGGATTAGCTTTAATTACATTGTCAGTGGTTCCGTTACTTTTTGTAACGTTAATTATTTGGCAAAAATTTGCGAGGCAAGCATTTGTTCGCGTACGTAAGACGGTCGCCTCAGTGAACTCTGGATTACAGGAAAATATCTCAGGTGTAAGAGTTGTGCAAAGTATGAGTAGAGAACAAACTAATATACGTCGTTTTGGACGTGCGAACTATGATAGTTTGGATGCTAATCTGCAGGCAGGTAGATTTTCTGCAGCCCTTATACCATCTGTAGAGGTTCTTACAGCACTATCACTTGCGCTTGTCGTTTATTTTGGTGGCATCATGGTTGAAACACCTTCCGATGTTGGTGTGTTGGTAGCATTTGCGCTATTCATACAAAGGTTTTTCGATCCAGTTAGAAATCTTACGATGCAATATGGCCAATTGCAGCGTGCAATGGTTTCTGGATCCCGTATTTTTCAGCTACTCGATATCAAACCTGATATCCGTAGCAAGGAAGGGGCATCTAAACTAGTCGATTTCAGTGGTAATGTCAGATTTGAGGGCGTAGGATTTCATTACCGCTCTGGATCTGAAGTATTAACTGATGTGAACTTAAATATAGATGCGGGTGAGACAGTCGCATTAGTAGGGCCTACAGGTGCGGGAAAGACTACGATTGTATCTCTTATGATGAGGTTATACGATGCAACAGATGGAAGAATACTATTTGACGGTAAGGATATCCGGGATGTCGATTTAGAATCTGTCTCAGATTTTGTTAGTTTTGTACCGCAGGAACCGTTTCTGTTTTCGTCTTCTATTGAAGATAATATTCGATATAACCGGAAAGATATACAACGTGATCAAGTTGTACGTGCTGCTGAGTTGGTAGGTGCCCATGATTTTATTAGTAATTTAGATACTGGGTACGATACCCATGTCAGTGAAAGAGGCGTAAATCTTAGTTTGGGGCAGCGCCAACTTATATGTTTTGCACGAGCATTGGTAGCGAAACCTAAAGTGCTAATCCTCGATGAAGCTACTGCCAATATAGATACTCCAACTGAGATCTTGATACAAAGAGGATTAAATGAATTGCTTCGTGGTAGGACTGCAGTGATAATAGCTCACCGTTTATCCACTATTAGAAGTTCAGATCGGATAATAGTTATAGATAATGGCACGATAGTTGAAACAGGAAAACATGAGTATCTAGTAGATAAAGGCGGTCTTTACTCTAAGCTTAGTAACTATTCATGAGTTAGTGCTAATCTATCCGATTCCAACTTCTTTGAGATATTTCCTAGTTCTTTTAGCGATAGGCAATGGGACGTCGTGTGCTGGTTTGTACATGTCTTGTTCAACCGTAGCCCATCCATCATATCCAATAGTATTGAGTACGTTAGCTAATTTTTCAAAATCAACTAAGCCACCAGGTGGTTCATTGAAAACACCCATTTCTGTTGCACGAACCATAGGTAGATTATTTTTCCTGATATCTTTTAATATGCTCCCATCTATATCTTTAAGATGAAGATAGGATATTCTGTCGTGATTTTTGAGGATAAAGGATACTGGGTCTCCACCCGTATATGCCAGATGTCCTGTATCGATGCAAAGGGAAACTAGGTCAGGATCTGTCTGTTCTAATATAAATTCAAGATGCGATTCCGTTTCTATGTGAGTTTCAGCATTCGGATGTATAGTTAAAGGAATTCCGAACTTCTCTTTAGCTATTACCGCTACTTTGTTTATAGAATCGATTAATCTGTTCCAATCGCCATTATCTAGCGTACTCGAACCAATTCGATCTCCTGTATGTAGATCTAAGTAAACATCGTCTATCAGAACCATATGCTTGGAATCCATATTCGCTCCAAGTTCGCCAGCTTCTAGTGTCTGTTTTTCAATTTTCGGCCAGTCAAATGGGTTTTCAAGATGTCCGTCCATGACTGTAGTCGCAACAATATTTAGACCTCTGCTATTCAATTCATTTCTAAGGACAGCAGGGTCAGTAGGTAGGTATCCGTATGGTCCTGCTTCTATCCATTCGTATCCTGCTTCTACAACTTGATCTAGAAAAGTTTGCCAGGGAATTTGGTTCGGTTCGTCTGGAAACCAGACTCCCCACGAATCTGGCCCAATACCGATATTTGTAGCCATAGTTATCCTCCAAGATTAAGTTATATATATTATGGTGGATCCAAATGGAACCATTAAGGTTTGTCAGCGAGTCGTACCGTCATAATGTTTTCTTCAGTGTCTATATTTAGAATTGTATGTGTGGTTGCTGGCAGGAGGATTTCTTTCTCTTGTCCTCTACTTATTACATACACGTCCGTTCCTCCAGCTGGTAATATCTCTGATACCTTCCCTATTGGATTACAGTCTTCAGTTTGTACCTTTATCCCTATGATTTCAAAGTAATAATAAGTACTGGAAGGGAGGTTTTCTAATTCGGATTCGGGGATAGTGAGATCGTGTCCAACAAAAGATTCTGCTTGATTTCGGTCGTTTACAATGTCAAATTTGATTTTGGTTTTAGATCCGGAATCTTTTATATCTGAAATAGTAGCTAGAGATTCTCCAAGTAACATCTGACTCCCGGGACTTAAGCGGTGAGGGTTATCAGTAAATGGCTTAACTTTAAGATATCCTTTAAGTCCCCACACTCCTACAACAGTTCCAACAATAACGTTATTTATATAGGCTGTATTTTTGGGCATGGGCCTGACGATTTTTTAGATGGACATTTACGGGCAATTAGGAAGTTATATAATTTCGAGCACTACGCGGGTTCCCTGCTTAACCGCTGCCACTTTAAGCAAAGTTCTTATGGATTGAGCAACGCGACCTTCGCGGCCAATTACTTTGCCTTTGTCATTAGGTGCTACCTCTAATGTTACGAGCACCCTTTCCCCATCATCGGTTTGTGTGACTATTACTTCGTCTGGATTGGTTGCTATAGATTTCGCAATATATTCTACTAGCTCTTTCATGTTTCTTTAACTCTGTCTAGGGTTCCTAATCTTTTCAATATTCGTTCAACTGCTTCACTCGGCTGAGCCCCTTGCCGCAGCCATTTGAGTGCTTTGTCTTCATCTATTTCAACTGTTGAGGGCTCTGTGCGAGGATTATAGTGCCCCAAATAGTCAACGAAGCTTCCGTCCCTAGCTGACTTAGAATCTGCCACAACAACCCTGTAGCTGGGTTGTTTTTTCGCTCCTACTCTTCTCAATCTAATACGTAACATTGTCCCTCATTTCTGATACCAGATTACACGAGAAAATTTTATCCTTCAACTTGAATGATTGTCAATGATAGGGGTGGTCAAAGTTTGATGCACCCTTCTAGGAGCTACCGTGATATAATTAGCGAGCTTTGTTTTCACTATAGTTTCGAAGAGGTATTAATTACATGAAAGTGGTGTTTTTGAAAGACGTGCAAGGCGTTGCAAATGGCGGCGATGTAAAGGAAGTAAAAAATGGTTTTGCTAGGAATTATTTGATTCCTCAAAATTTAGCTACTCCTGCTACCAAAGATTCTCTTCGGCGGATTGAGAAACTAGGTAAACAAGCTGACGAGCAAAGACTAAAGACTCTAGCGGATATGAAGGAATTGGCGGAGCAGGTGGATGGTGCTAAGTTGAGTGTGGAGATGAGAGCTGGTGCTAGTGGCAGGCTATATGGATCTGTTACCAATACTATAGTGGCTGATAAGATTTCTGATCTGACTGACCGTAACGTTGATCGGCGAACGATTACAATACCTGAGCCTATTCGTACTGTCGGGAAACATGAATTAAACGTCAGGCTGTATCCGGGTGTTACTGCAAGTATAGATCTAACGGTTCACCCAACTGGTACTGACCCTGAAGAATTTATTGCTCAATTGAGTAACCAACCAGATGACTCTGAAGAGGAAGTATTAGTAGCTGATGAAACAGCGGTGTCAGAACTTGAATCCCCTACCGTAGATCAGCAAGTAACAGATGCTTCTGGTTCTAATGAATCAAGTGATGATTCTCCAGAGGATCAATCTTCAAAATAGATGATACTTACCGCTAGCAAGTTTGTGTAATTCATGCATCTGATTCTAGAATAGGCTAGAATGCCGTTAAATGCGTTTAGGCGTAGGTTTTAATCAGCAAAACCGACAGTAGTTGTAGATACCCAAGGAGTTAAGTTGTACGCGGAACGTCTATTACCTCATGATCCCGATGCGGAGGAATCTGTCATAGGATCTTTATTGATTGACGGTGATGCTCTGTCAAAAATCACGTCATTTCTGAAGTCATCTGATTTTTATCTAGCTAAGAATAGATGGTGTTATGACGCATGTAGTTCAATTTTCGAAAGAGATGAGGCTATAAATCAGGTCAGTGTCGCCCATGAACTTTCTCTGATAGGCAGATTAGAAGAAGTTGGTGGTTCCTCATACTTGGGTTATTTAGTTCAATCGGTCCCTACTTCACTACATATAGAGCATTATGCTCATATAGTCCAACAGGATTCTGTAATGAGGCAGTTGATCACAGTTGCCGGTGACATTGCCACAATAGGATACGATGGCACCACAGACGTTGATGCGTCTTTGTCTAGGGCGGAAGACCTACTGTATAAGGTTCGGGCTGGTCGTGGCACCAGGGATTTTGTCCATATTAGGGATGTTCTGGATTCATATATGGAGGAAACTGCAAGTCTGGATCTGACGGATGGAAGACATCTGGCTCCAATTCCCACAGGGTTTCCTGAAATGGACAAGTTACTTGGAGGGTTGCAACGTTCTGACATGGTAGTTTTAGCTGCGCGGCCTAGCTTAGGAAAAAGTACGTTAGCATTCAATATAGCTCAATTCGCAGCGCAGTCAGGTTCTTCGGTCGGTATATTTAGTCTAGAGATGAGTTCAGAACAAATAGCGATACGCATGTTATCAGGACAGGCTAGGGTAGACAGTCATAGGTTACGTCTGGGAATGGTTAGTGAAGATGAACATCGACGCGAACTTGATGCGATCGGATTCTTGTCAGAACTTCCAATATACATAGATGACACACCCGTACAAGGAGTGGTTGAGATGCGAGGTAAAGCTCGTAGGCTACAAGCTGAACGAGGCCTGGACTTGATTGTAGTAGATTACCTTCAGCTTATGACAGGAGGGAGTGGTCGTAGTGATCAACGAGTACAAGAGATGGGGGAATTTTCTAGATCACTCAAAGGGATGGCACGGGATATGGATGTTCCAGTTTTGGCTTGTTCTCAATTAAGTCGAGCTCCTGAACAGAGGCCATCACATAGGCCGCTCCTATCAGATCTTAGGGAGAGTGGTAGCATCGAACAGGATGCTGACGTTGTCGCATTTATTTACCGGGAAGACGTATATACTGATGAAACCGAATGGGAGAAACGCAATCCTGAAAAACCATATCCTCGAAATATAGCTGAGATAATAGTAGCTAAACACCGTAATGGCCCGACCGGTAGCGTCCCCTTGTTCTTTCGTAATGACGTAGTTAAATTTGAAAGCCTGCAACAGAATGTAGGTACGAGGGAGTTAGTTTAGACATGGGGTTTGAGGGATTTCCTAGAAAAATGAGATATACTCCTGTCCCAAATCAAATATTTGGTCCTTTGTTGGAAGGTATGGATGATCTAGCTGAAATAAAGTGCGTACTTCGGTTTTTATGGCTAATGAATCAGAAAAAAGGGTTTCCTAGATCGATATCTAGACAAGAATTGTTTTCTGACCCTATTCTGATTAGTGCGGTTAGAGGAACATCAGATACACCGAATATTGCAATTGGTGAAGCTCTACAAAAAGCGGTTGATCATGGCATATTAATAGCCGCTGATATAAACGAAGGGAATTCTGATGACTCCATATATTTACTCAACACAGATTCTGAACGTAGGTTTATAGGTGAGGTTAAATCTGTATCTTCTAAATCCATGTTAAAAACTGAGTTGAATTCTATGCCGGTTTCTAGGCCAAATATATTTTCACTATACGAAGATAATATAGGGATGCTAAATTCAATTATTTCTGATGAACTAAAAGAAGCAGAGGAACTGTACCCGCAAGAATGGATAGAAGATGCATTTAGAGAATCAGTTGTTCAGAATAAACGAAGTTGGAGGTACGTATGTGCAATTTTAGAGAGATGGGAGAACGAAGGTAAGAGTGATGGAAGAACTGGGAGATATTCTAAAACGGATGGCCGTGAGAGATACCTCGGAGAATAACCCTTACGCTTCTCGGCCTAGCCCCACTGACCATGTCGATATACATGAACCCTGTGGTGGTCGAGGGTGGTTTACAACAGATGTGCCAGTAGGTGACCCAGATTTTGGACGCGTAATCACATGTGATTGCCAATCTCAAGTCGTTGAAAATGAACGCTTCGATAAATTATTACGCTATAGCAATCTTCAACATCTAGCCAGATTTACATTTGAATCAATAACCACTGAGGGTTTGATTGAGGATTTAGCTAATACAAATCTATTTTCAAAAGCATACAAAGAGGCTGTAAGGTATTCAGAAGACCCAAAAGGGTGGCTAGTTTTTTGCGGTCCACACGGGAGTGGAAAGACTCATCTGGCAGCGGCTATAGGAAACCAATGCATACGAAAAGGGCGAGTTGTGTTTTTCACACATGTCCCAGATCTTATGGATCATTTACGGTCAGCATTTAGTCCCACCAGTGACGTTGCTTATAGTGAATTGTTTGACCAGGTTAAATCTACTCCATTACTCATATTAGATGGTCTAGCATCTCAAAGTGTGACTCCATGGGCTGAAGAAAAGCTCCACCAAATTCTTAATCACAGAATAAATGCAGAACTTCCTACCGTGATAACTCTTTCAGGAGCACCTGAAGAATTGGATCCGTATTTGGCTAGTAGGTTGAATGATTCTAAAGTAAGCAAAGTGATTCAGTTTCAAGGTCCTGAACACAGTAGGAATTTGGCTATTGGACAGGTCCCGCAACGATTACTTGATCAAATGACCTTCGATACCTTTGATACTCGCGGAAACAATCCAAATAGATCACAACAATCTAGTCTTGAATTCGCATACAAATTTGCCAAAAGGTATGCTGATGACCCTGATGGATGGATTACAATTTTTGGTGGTACAGGTGTTGGTAAAACTCATTTAGCAATCGCAATTGCTGCCCATAGGATGAAGGAACAACATTCAGTAACCTTCGTATTAGTAGCTGATTTGCTGGACCATTTGAGGTCAGCTTACGGTATGAACTCATCAGTTTCATACGATGAGCGTTTTGACGAAATTAAAGATGCCCCATTACTCATTTTGGATGACTTAGGTAAACAACGTAGTAGTTCATGGGCGGACGAAAAATTACACCAACTTATTGTCCATAGACATAACTTGCGATTACCGACCGTTATTACTACTATGGTGGATGCTACACGACCGGAAGGCCCTATTAGCTCTCGTATTCAAGATCCCTCTGTAGGAGAACTGATATACCTTGATGCACCGGATTATAGAAATAAGGGACGCATTCCATCACAGTCCAAAAAGACTCGGTCAAAATAGGTTTAATTAATGAATAACTCTATAATCGATACAAAACCTACTATCCTCAGTTCTGATGTTCTTATTATTGGGGGTGGAGGAGCTGCCTGTAGAGCAGCAATAGAAGCCTATGACCAAGGTGCTTCTGTACAAATGATTGTAAAAGGAAATTTCGGGAACAGTGGGTGTACTCTTTACGTAGGTACCAGTGCAGCTGTTGGTCCGTGGGCTATGGATGAAGATTCCAATGATATCTCCTTAAAAGATTTAGTTTCCTATGGTGGGTTTCTAGCTAACCAAGATCTGGCCCGTATCCTTATCGATGAAACCCTAGATAGAGTGACAGAGATGGCCGACTGGGGGATAGAATTTTTAAGAGACGAAAATGGAGATATAATCCCACATAAATCTGCCGAACATACTTATCCTAGAAACTTTACATTTACATCTAGTCGTTCATCCAATCATGAATATGGGTCTCCCCCCGGTATAGCAATGATGGATGTTTTAATTGAGCAAGTAAGGGCTAGAGAAATATCTGTTTTAGATAACGTTGCCTTGGTAGATTTGACTTGTATAGATGGGAAAGTGATAGGTGCATTAGGTATTGATATACAAAGTGGAACATATATAACACTTCGGTCTAAGGCAACTGTTTTAGCAACTGGTACTTACAGCCAGATTTTTTCACCAACTACGGTTTCTGTGGGTGAAACGGGTGACGGACACTCAGCGGCATTCACCTCAGGAGCGGATCTTATTGATATGGAATGTTCACAGTTTGTCGCTTCTACTACTAGTCATCTTCTTGGGGCTACCTTTATCAATGCACGCGGTGAGGCATTTGTAGAAAACTATGGCACTAATGTTTCCCCTGATGTAGCAAAAGAGGACTTAGTGTACGCGATCGCTAAAGAGATGAAAGCAGGTGGGGCTACTAAACGAGGAACCCTTTTTCTTGACCTAAGAGAGCCATTAAGAGATGAAGCAGTAGCTTCCAATTTTTTGAAACACTTTCGGCAACGAATGAAGTATGACCCAGTTTCAGCAATAAATAAGGACATTGATCCGAGAACTACTTTAGTTGAGACAAGTCCTGCTGCTCATACCACTATTGGTGGTATTCGTATCAATAGTCGTTGCGAAACCAATATTTCTGGTTTATACGCGGCCGGTTCTGTCGCCGGCGGAATATATGGTTTAGCTAGGCCAGAAGGATACACATCAATGATCACACTCGTTTTTGGTAGAAGGGCTGGAGTGTTCGCCTCTAACTATGCTAATCATCAGAACGATCAGATAGTTGACACTAGTCTGGAGTCAGAATTAGTCCGTCAATCCAAATCTTTAGTCAGTAATAAAAGCGGATCTAATCCTGACCATGTAAAGGCCTCTGTCAGAAACGTATTACGTGAATTTGGTTGGGTTATTAAAGATGAAGCAGGTCTTAAAAAAGGCTTAGAGGAAATACGAAAAATAAGTGATGCAAACTCCACATTTATGGGTTCCTCAGGTAAAGAGATAGTCAATAGCTTTGAAGCAAAGAACATGTTGCTTACAGCAGAACTGTTATTATTAGGTAGCCTGGACCGGAAGGAATCTAGAGGTGCCTTTTTTCGCGATGATTATCCATCCACGGACGACGATAATTATTTATGTAACATTGTTTACAAAAGAGATAACGGTACCATAACGCTTGAACATAACGTGCCAGACTTTAAGCATGTTACGCCATATATATAATGGCATAACCGTCATAGTTCATTATGTGCCCACATAAGTAATTCTTCTGTCTCCTTCCAGCCAACACAGGCATCAGTTATTGATACTCCATATTTGAGGTTAGATGGGTCAGAACCTAAATTCTGGCTCCCTGGTAAAAGATTACTTTCAATCATGCATCCCAAAATACCCTTTTGTCCATTGATTTTTTGCTTAACAACGTCACGGAAAACAGGGGGCTGTTTTGTATGGTCTTTATTCGAGTTACCGTGACTGCAGTCAACAATTAAATTTGATCTGACTCCAGATTCATCAAGTTGTGAAAGTGCATCATCGATTGATTTCTTGTCATAGTTTGGACCATTCCTACCACCTCTTAGCACCATATGACTATATGGATTTCCAGTGGTTCGTACCATACATGATTGTCCATTTTCGCCAATTCCAAGAAAACCGTGGGAAGACATAGAGGAGACTATTGCATCTACAGCGACTTGGGTGCTTCCATCGGTCGCATTTTTGAAACCAACCGGCATACTAAGACCGCTTGCCATTTGCCTATGAGTCTGGCTCTCGGTAGTACGAGCTCCTATAGCAGCCCAAGATACTAGGTCTGCTATGTACTGAGGAACAATTGGATCTAAGAATTCAGTACAGGCATATAATCCTATAGATCCAATCTCAAGTAATAACTTCCTTGCGCGATTCAACCCATCAGAAATGTCAAATGTATCATCTAGATTAGGGTCGTACACAAGACCTTTCCAACCCACGGTTGTTCGTGGTTTTTCAAAATATACCCTCATAGCTATTAGGAGACGGTCATCTAATCGTTTAGCCAAATCGTGTAGTTTTTCCGCGTATTCTAGTGCGGCACTTTCATCATGTATAGAGCATGGCCCTACGATAACTAGGAGTCTCTGATCTAAACCCTGGATTAATTGTTCAAGTTGGTATCTACCTTCTAACACCGTGTTCTCTACTGAGGTACTGGCAGGTAGTTTTTTTACGAACTCAGATGGTGAATCAAGCGGTTGCATGCTTTCTACCCTAATGTTCCGAGTTGTTGTCTTTTCCATCGATGAATCCTCCCTTGCAAAGTGCTCTCGTTATGAATAGTTAATTGACAAAAAAAATCCCAACCATTTTGCCGGTTGGGATTTACTTTTAGGTTGATTACGATGTTCAGATTTCACACACGTTCCCTAGACCGACACTCTGGGTTCGAATAAAGGTGCAATAAAGGTACGAATCTATGGGACTAAATAAGTTGTTCACGGTACTAGGATATGCTCCATACGTTAAGTGTGTCAAGATACGAATAGGGTTATGTAATCGATTTAACAAAACATGTAAAATAAATCATGTTAATATTGTTATCGCATACTTGGTAGCGCGTACGGGATTCGAACCCGTGATCTCCGCCTTGAGAGGGCGGTGTC
>CAJXCD010000014.1 GCA_913051545.1 uncultured Chloroflexota bacterium | reverse complement strand
GATACATATCTCTAGCTCCACCAGGCACAACCCCGAGAGCAGGTGTGTTGTCACGTGAAATCCAATCTCTAGGGCTCGGCCCAGGACGTATAAAGCCTTCCATGAAGGTCCTGTCGTACCGGTTGCCTCCTCTACTGGTCATAAATACCGAATCACTTGAATCACACCTATGTCCTATATCTGGAACCAACTGTTCAGCTTGTTCGTCAGATAAAGCTTTCCTGCCATCCATAAATCTTTTTGCTAACGAAATATATATGTGAGGGGCGCGAAAGTATGGATGGGTACCGTTAGTGTAAAGCTGCTCATCAGGGGTATCGCCACAATCCATTTGAACCAGAGGACTCCAGTTAACAAAATCGTCACTCGTCGTACGGGAAATCCAGCGTATACCGTGTCCGTCCTTACCATATCTCTTCCTATACTCGAGGGAACTCTCTTCTACAGTGTCGCCAAGTAACTTGTACTCACGTACATAAGCCACGTAGCAGCCTTCACTCTCAGACCAAAACGCTACATTTTGAGAATCCCAGGCCGGCTTATCGTGGAACATAACTGGTTCCTGAGTAAGTCTATTCCAGTGGATTCCATCCTCAGATACAAATGCTGAAGGTGGGCTTCCTGACAGTGCTTTAAATCTTTCAGATGGATCAACACTAGGACGAGTATCCATCGTTACGCTAAAATAACCACTGAAATTGCCACCTGTAGTAATAGCATTGTTATCATAGCTACCATTTATTTCAACCAGACCTAAATGGGGCCGCTCCCAAACGACTCCATCTGAAGACTCAGCATAACAGGTAGATGCACTAGGTCCGCCCCCCCCAGAAAGTCCATGACGTCCCCTGTAGTACATCCTGTAACGATCTTCTTCTTTAAGAACAGTAAAATAGCAGGGGTATGGAGCCTCCCATGGCTGATCAAGCTGAAGAGCTACCCCCTCATCACGTGGCTCGTGAAGTCTAAGCTCAACGCCGTCCATACTATCTACTAAATAATAATCAATGAAAAGTTCTCTTCGGGAACCTATTTCTAAAATATCAGTACTATCCATTTACATGTCCCCTAATAACCAATAATTACGATGTATTTTAAGTCAAAATTGCCAAGCCACTTGCAGCACATTCTTCATCCTCTTGTGGTGTTCCCCCTCCTACCCCACATGCCCCGATAATCTCACCATCTCGTATAATAGGTAGCGCACCTTGACTCATGATGAATCGTCCACCCCACTGTATTTCCAATGCCCTGAAAGTAGGTCTTTTTGATCTATCCTCAAGTTCACCACTGGGTTGACCAAAAATCACAGACGCTACCGCCTTACCTCGACTACCATCTATAGACAATATCATCGTGCCATCCATTTTCTGCATGGAAACCAAATTGGTAGCTGAATCTACTACAGATACAGCAATTTTTATTCCAATGCGCTCTGCATGACCTATAGCTGCATTGCATATATTTTTTGCTTCATCCAAAGTTATATCCGTCAATGTAGTGCCTCCAATTACCTAAAGATAGTGTCATCACGGTAAGAGCACTTCACAAAGGTCTACTTGGGGTAGGGTTCATCCTGGCACGTTGCGCCGGTGTAAATTCATCCAAAACATCCCCAACACCTTGATGTAAGTAGTTTTGCGCTAAATGCATTGTCCCAGGCGTATATTTGTATAGAACTGCTCTTCGCTGATGAGTTCCCTGCCATGGCAATGTGCCGTGCGCCAAAGATTCTGTGAATAATATGACAGACCCAGCTTTTCCTGTCACTTCTTTGGTAATCCCTAAATCCCTATCTAATGTAGCCATTTTTTCCGGCATAGGGAAATTGGATTTATGGCTGCCAGGCACACACATAAATCCACCATCACCAGGACCTTCATCTGCTAACATAAACGTGGCTACAGTCAGTCCATTACGCATTGTACCCTGATGATATCGATAGAAAAATTGCGTTACAGCAAGGTCTGACATTTCTGATCCGCCACCATGTAAATGTAGCCCTTCAGCACCTGCTGACATCATAATCCCGTAAAGGTGATCAAGTAGATATTTTTCACCCAGTAGTTCTGTTAAGTACGGTACTACTTTTGGGTGTTCGATTAGATCCCTAAATGGCTGACACCAAGGCTTAGGCCACATCAACATTTCGTCAAGATCTTCCCTAACTGTTTTGCCTTTCAAAGCATCTGATTCTTTCCCAGGAGACTCTTTCTGAACGGCACCTTCCGGGTATGAATCTATCGCCTCGTTCAAAGAATCAATCTCCTCTGAAGTTAAAACGTCCTCAACCACTAAATATCCGTTAAGGTCAAATAAGTACCGTTCTTCTTCGTTCATTTAAAACTCCTATCATTACTCTATATCCATTAAGAAACGTTCTGTATTTGGAAACTAAGAAGTATATATAAAAACCCGCAACAGTATACACTCTGTACTAACAGAATGCCGCAAAAAAACTTATTCAGATTTATGCGGAAATTAATACCATAAAATGCCCATCTACATCTCAATTCATGTTGTTTTATCTAAAATCACGCAAGTATTTTCTCTCAAAATGTGATCTCTACAGATCCTACATACAAAATATGATAGATGCACTTACTCGATATCAAAAATGATAAGGTTTGGAAGTTGAATTTCACTCACCTCCGCACCTAATATAGACGCTGCAAATACTGAAATAATCAGGCTGAATGGTTGGTTAATAATTAAAAGGCTACAGATCAGTTTGAAAGAGAGTATATAAAATGAATCAAGTGCCTTCCATTAAATTAATGATCAGTGCAAAGAATTGGATAGGTGTTTTTACAAATGAAGTCAGAAAAGAATTCAGTAAAGTAAACTTTGTCGAGTGTAAAAAACGAGAGGAAATACTTGAGCATATAAAGGATGCTGATGTGGCATTGATAGGGCCATGGGATTCCGAAATATTTAGTTCAGCTCAAAGGCTGAAATGGGTACATACAGGGACAGGCGGTGTAGAAAGTTATCTGTTCCCAGAATTCGCAAACAGTAATGTCATATTTACCTGCGGAAAATCTACTTATAATATTTCGGGAGCTGAGTCTGCCCTCGCGTCAATATTATTATTTTCGAAACAGTTTCACCTTAAAAGAAACATCGAACCTAAAGATGAAAATTATTTCAGTGGACTTGGCGATCAATATCCTCCTGAAAATATAATGGGACAAACTCTCGGAATAATAGGCACTGGTAACATGGGGCAGGCCTTGGCTGAGAGAGCTAGTAACCTAGGTCTAAAAGTTCTTGGAACTAGCAGATACAAACGAACTGACACTCCAATTGGTGTAGATAAAATGTTTGACAAAGATGATATATCGGAACTGCTTTCCACGTCAGATTTTATAGTAATCGCAGTGCCGAACACCAAGGAAACTCAAGGAATAGTAAATGAATCTTTACTCTCTCAGATGAAAAAAACTTCCTACCTGATAGATATCAGTGGAAGGCTAACAGTATTCAACTATCCAGACCTACAGCAAGCAATCGAAGAAAATTGGATTGCCGGGGTATCTTTACAACCTTCCGGGCATGATCCAGATTTAGAAATGCCACCCATTAATTCGGACTTCTGGAAACGCGACAACGTTATTGTAACGACATGCCGCGTCACACCAAATGACGCATCGAAGATGTTCTTAGATAATCTAAGGGAATTCCAGAAAGGCACGCCAATGGAAGGGATAGTAAATAAAAAAATTGGGTACTGATAGTCTGGGATTTACATCCATTTCATTAAGTTGGATTATTTTTTATAGTTTCCACTATAATGCCGGCATATCGACTCACAGTACACATTTAATTTGCCATGCAGATATAGCCGGTATAGGAGTACACATGAAGCTCAACAAAGACCAGTTCATGGAACAAGGGTACCTGATCATACCAGGCTTGTTTAATCCTAGAAAGCTGGAAACCATGCGCACCAGCTGTGAAATTGCGTTGGAAAGACAAAAAGTGATTTGGGCTCGCGACCGCGAGCCGGGGGCACCACCTGGAGGTGCTTACGAGACTGCAAATCAACCACGCTTAACGTTCCGAGACCACGAAATAATGGACAGGGAAACAGCTCCCATAATTGAAGATTTTTGGGCAGATGAAGGGACGCTAGATATAGCCAGCCAACTTCTATGTAATCCGGAACCAAACATCACGCAAATGTGGATGATGGTAAACCCTGTTTCTGACCACCCAGGGGGCACTGGATGGCACAGGGATGTACATGTGCACGACATGGCTCCTATGGAAGCTTTGGCAAATGACTTCAATGAAAATGGACCGAAATATGTCCAGTGGAATGTAGCCCTATACGATGACGATGTACTTTGGGTCGTACCAGGAAGCCACAAGCGAATAAATACAATTACTGAGAATAATGAGCTGCGAAAAGATGACAAGAATCCAATTTCTGGAGGTGTTCCCGTTAAGTTAAAAGCTGGTGACGGGGTAGTCTATAGCAATTTTCTTCTTCACTGGGGAAGTAATTATACAACCAAGAAAAGAAGAACGCTGCATGGAGGCCATGCCATTTTTTCATCCTATAGTGACCTAAATTTTATTGATAGCTTAATGCCATCCACACAAGATATTTTTACATGTGACGTCAGGCGATCAGAACATAAACAAAACGTCACTGAGTCGGTTTTGAGATCCGCTATAGATAAAGATGCTGAAGGATACCGACGTGGCCTCGAAAACCTGCAACCTAACGTTGGACGTCATGGCAAAACAGCACTCACAATCTACCTATCTAAAATAGCGCTTCACACAAAAATCCTGAAGGATCCTGAATTTGCTTTAGAACATCCTAAAGTAGTCCGTAATCGTCCGAAAAGTTTGCATCCTATAACCCTGAATTGGGGACCTGAATTCTCAGACAGATTTTCTAACGATGAATCATCCATTTTATGGCAACGATTCAAAAAACTAGACTCATTACTGCAGTCTGAAACCGACGATTTGGAACCCGGGTATCAAGGTGACCATATGAAATATGTAGTCAACAAGCTTCCTGAAGGATCTGACTCAGAATCGGTTGTTCGAAGTTGGACTCATAATAATTAAAACTAGGTGAAATTATAAGTATGAATCACGACTCAGAACTTACATATGACTGCGACCCTACCCTGGATGATCAGGGGGTAATCGATTTTTGCAAATCAGGGATTTTGAAACTAGAAGGCGTCGTAAGTGAAGAAGTAAATCTCAGAACGATTGAATTCGTCGAAGAACACGATGGACCTGAACCCCGTGAGCTACTCAGTGAAGATTGGTTTGTTGATGGGGTGATAAAAAACCCACAGGCCACAGGGATAATAAGGTCACTGCTTGGAAAGAATTTCGGCCTTCCTATCAGTATGGCTAACCACCGAATAATTACACCCTCCCCTTCCCAAGAATGGCATACTGACGCTGGTACCAAGTACGCTAGAGAGGTAAACTATCTGCAAGTTTTCTATCTCCCTCAAGAATGCACTAAAGAAATGGGCCCAACTGAGTTACTCCCGGGTTCACACTTTCTTTCTTCTCACAGGGATGCAATGAAACAGATGGGTAGAGTTAGGGGATCGTATTATGCTTCAGCTCCTGCGGGTTCTATATTCATAACCTATTACGGATTGTGGCATAGAAGATCAGAATCGAGTGTCTCAAGTCTGCGAAATAATTTAAAATACAATTACTGGCGGCGGACTGAACCAACTCGTGACTGGATAGTCAATCCAGATTTTGACGTGTCTACAGCAAGTTTCGAGTCACCTAAACCAACCTATAGACCTATGTGGAAAGACATGTATGACACAGCTGAGCTGTACTTCTGGTTAAGAGGTGAAATCGATAAATTCGGTATCATTGGTGGTCTTGGATGGCCAGGGAATGCCAGATCATATGGAGTACCCAAAGACATTCAATCATAACTACAATTCATAACACCCCTACAACAAAATTCCACCAATCTGCTGCTACGTCTACGGCCCTATATTTATCCAACCATTTTCCCCAGTGCAACACGTATTCTTGAAATTCTTTTAGAATCAACAGGGGAACAAGCCAAATAACAGCTCGGCGGTATGTAATCTCATATCTGGGTTTAAACCTATTTAGACCTGCAACAAATAGAAACCAGAATTCAAACACGTTTGGGAAAAAAAGCAATAATCCGCGCCAGGAAACAATCTCAAATACTATAACCCCTACCACTCTGTACACAAAAAGTGCAATAGCGATGTTGCGAACTACCCCTGACCACCTAAGTGCGACTACTAAAAAAGTGGCCATATAAACCAGATCTGTGAATTTATCTAAAGACTGGTAATTTTGAACGCCTCCAAAATCTAGGAGATTCATCATAAATAGGTCGGAAAAATCAACTAGTATGGCAATTATCGCTCCAACGAAAGCCCATTTTAGGACTAGAAGGGATCCGAGTGAACGTACCAAAACTATAATCACTTCTTCAAAGGTCATATATCTTCCCTTAGATTAAAAATCATTTTTAATATTTCGCTGAGGGTTACAGGATACCCCAGATTACACTGCAGGAGAAATGATGATATTAATGCTAACTGAGTACAAGTATTCTGGCACAATTAACCTAGCCGAATCTACTTGAACAATTTTCCATGCCACTACCTCTCAATTTGCATTTTTTAAAAATGATTGATAGCGTGGGCACATGACCACTTATTTGGTTAAAAGGACCCTTCTAGCAGTATTTACGATACTAGTAATATCATTCATGTCGTATATGGTAGTTCAGCTACCTCCAGGCGACACTCTTGATGCATTCCTGAATATAACGATAACTGGTCATA
Organism: uncultured Chloroflexota bacterium; assembly: GCA_913051545.1. Classification (GTDB taxonomy): domain Bacteria; phylum Chloroflexota; class Dehalococcoidia; order Lucifugimonadales; family CAJXCD01; genus CAJXCD01. Next base: position 26,798 of record CAJXCD010000014.1, on the reverse strand, counting down.
CAGCAGGAGAAGCTCCGATAGGCCGGACAGCAGAACAGATCGCTCTACTAAGAGAATCCTGGGGACTAAATAGGCCAATTATTGTCCAGTGGTGGGATTGGTTCTCGGATATTATATTCCGAGGGGATTTTGGTGTCTCATATACCTCTGCCGGCCTAAAATTGGCCGGGAGTCCGGTTGGAGATCTGATCGCCTCACGACTGCCATTTACGATATACCTATCTATATTTACGATAATAATTACTTGGATATTTGCGATACCTATTGGGATCTACTCAGCTTTACGACAAAATTCGATCGGAGACTATGTTTTTACTCTCCTGGGGTTCACTGGATTAGCCATCCCAGATTTCCTACTAGGTCTGGTTTTAATGTATGTGCTTTTTGCATACTTTGGCCACTCAGTAGGAGGATTATTTTCTGGAGATTACATCACTGCCCCGTGGAGCATAGGGAAATTACTCGACCTACTTCAACACCTGATAGTTCCTGGAATCGTGATAGGCACTGCAGGTACCGCTGGCTTGATACGAGTTATGCGCAATAATTTATTAGATGAACTTAGCAAACCGTACGTAGTTACAGCCAGGGCCAAGGGACTTCCCACGTGGAGGTTAGTAGTCAAATATCCGGTGAGGGTTGCTGCAAACCCATTCATTAGCGGCATCGGCGGCATGCTGCCTGCTCTTTTGAGCGCTGATGCAATAGTTTCTATAGTACTTAGTCTTCCTACACTCGGACCAATACTGCTTGACGGTTTGGAAAAACAGGATGCGAATCTAACCGGTGCCATAATCTTTCTGTATTCCACCCTGGCAGTTGTTGGTGTACTTATATCGGATTTACTTTTAGTAGTGGTCGATCCACGAATAAAGCTCACGGGCAGTGCAAGGAGCGGATAAACAACCTCCATAAATTAAGATACCAGAGGGTGATCGAATGGGAAGCCTAAAAGAACAATACCAAGCACAGCAAGAATTACTAAAAAAAGAGAGCAGATTCAAAAAATATCTGACTCCTTTAAACATAGGGATATTGGTGTCAGGGATAGTAGTAATCCTGATACTGGTAATTGCTACACCAAGACTGATTCCTAAATCACCTGAGGAGATGTATGCCTTAGACCGCACTTTAATTAGAGAAGCAGCCCTTATGTATGCCACAGGATATCCTCCTGCAGAATTCGATTTGATGTTTGGATCAGACGGATGGGATATACCACACGGTAACCAAGCCACCTATGCTGCGCTTAGAATTGGATCTCGAAGTGCAGTGAAAGAAGAAGATGCAGGAAATAATGAACTCGTCCCTCTAAGTATGGAATCACATCCTGGAGGCGGTCGTTTACAAGGCGGAATCCCTACATGGGAGGACATAGACGGAGATGGAGTTAGAAATACCAATGATGAAAAGCTTTTCTACCACAAAGCCTCTCCATCACCTTCTGTGGACCATTGGAACACTAGCTCTATGAGTAACAAGGATATTGATTACGTAGTTGACAGTCGAAACTGGTTCATAAATATCGATCTCCTGGTAGAGAAACAGTATCTAAAAGAAATCCCTAATTCAGCATCTCCTGATAACAGCAAGAACGGAACAGGTAGTTACAGTTATTACATTAATAAGGACTTAGAAATTAGTTCCGTTTTATACTCAAGGCCCACGGTGGACACTGATGGATTCCAGAATGTATATCCTTAAAATCACTTACATGACCTATAGCGATATGAGCAACAATTGTGGCTAAAGAATACCCCTTACCACTATGTATCGTTGGATGCGGTGGATATGCCAAAATAGTTCTCGATGATATCCATAACATGACTAATAGTGATTTATTACCTGAATAAGTGTAATATCCATAACAAATCACTTAGGAGAACTAAACTATGACCGCATATTTAGTTAGACGAATTCTTCTCGCTGGGTTCACAATCCTAGTGATTTCGTTTATGTCATACATGATAGTTCAACTGCCTGAAGGTGACGCTCTTGATGCATATATCAATATGTCTATCCGAGGGCATACGGCAGGAGGAGCTCCGATAGGCCGGACACCAGAACAAATTGCCCTACTACGAGAATCATGGGGACTAAATAGGCCAGTTATTGTCCAGTGGTGGGATTGGTTCTCAGACATCATATTTGAGGGAGATTTTGGTCTCGCATATACTTCCGCCGGCCACCGGGCAGGGGGAGGTCCCGTCGTTGATCTGATCACATCCAGACTGCCATTTACAATATATCTATCTATATTTACGATAATGGTCACGTGGGTGCTGGCTATACCTGTTGGTATTTATTCAGCTTTGAGACATAATTCAATTGGAGACTATGTTTTTACTCTCCTGGGGTTCACTGGATTAGCCATCCCAGATTTCCTACTAGGTCTGGTTTTAATGTATGTGCTTTTTGCATACTTTGGCCACTCAGTAGGAGGATTATTTTCTGGAGATTACATCACTGCCCCGTGGAGCATAGGGAAATTACTCGACCTACTTCAACACCTGATAGTTCCTGGAATCGTGATAGGCACTGCAGGTACCGCTGGCTTGATACGAGTTATGCGCAATAATTTATTAGATGAACTTAGCAAACCGTACGTAGTTACAGCCAGGGCCAAGGGACTTCCCACGTGGAGGTTAGTAGTCAAATATCCGGTGAGGGTTGCTGCAAACCCATTCATTAGCGGCATCGGCGGCATGCTGCCTGCTCTTTTGAGCGCTGATGCAATAGTTTCTATAGTACTTAGTCTTCCTACACTCGGACCAATACTGCTTGACGGTTTGGAAAAACAGGATGCGAATCTAACCGGTGCCATAATCTTTCTGTATTCCACCCTGGCAGTTGTTGGTGTACTTATATCGGATTTACTTTTAGTAGTGGTCGATCCACGAATAAAGCTCACGGGCAGTGCAAGGAGCGGATAAACAACCTCCATAAATTAAGATACCAGAGGGTGATCGAATGGGAAGCCTAAAAGAACAATACCAAGCACAGCAAGAATTACTAAAAAAAGAGAGCAGATTCAAAAAATATCTGACTCCTTTAAACATAGGGATATTGGTGTCAGGGATAGTAGTAATCCTGATACTGGTAATTGCTACACCAAGACTGATTCCTAAATCACCTGAGGAGATGTATGCCTTAGACCGCACTTTAATTAGAGAAGCAGCCCTTATGTATGCCACAGGATATCCTCCTGCAGAATTCGATTTGATGTTTGGATCAGACGGATGGGATATACCACACGGTAACCAAGCCACCTATGCTGCGCTTAGAATTGGATCTCGAAGTGCAGTGAAAGAAGAAGATGCAGGAAATAATGAACTCGTCCCTCTAAGTATGGAATCACATCCTGGAGGCGGTCGTTTACAAGGCGGAATCCCTACATGGGAGGACATAGACGGAGATGGAGTTAGAAATACCAATGATGAAAAGCTTTTCTACCACAAAGCCTCTCCATCACCTTCTGTGGACCATTGGAACACTAGCTCTATGAGTAACAAGGATATTGATTACGTAGTTGACAGTCGAAACTGGTTCATAAATATCGATCTCCTGGTAGAGAAACAGTATCTAAAAGAAATCCCTAATTCAGCATCTCCTGATAACAGCAAGAACGGAACAGGTAGTTACAGTTATTACATTAATAAGGACTTAGAAATTAGTTCCGTTTTATACTCAAGGCCCACGGTGGACACTGATGGATTCCAGAATGTATATCCTTAAAATCACTTACATGACCTATAGCGATATGAGCAACAATTGTGGCTAAAGAATACCCCTTACCACTATGTATCGTTGGATGCGGTGGATATGCCAAAATAGTTCTCGATGATATCCACGACATGACTGATGTTGTGCAATTATATTTTGCTAGCCGCAGCCCCGACAAAGCAAAAAAGTACAATGCCGATTATGGAGGTTCCGGCTACTTTGCCAGTTATGAAGAAGCGGCGGAAGACCCCCGTATTAAGGCAATGTATTTTTTTACCCCTCACGACGTTCATGTGGAAAATGTAAAACTAGCGGCACAACACGGGAAGCATATACTGCTTGAAAAACCGATCGGCAGAACAATATCTGAAGGCAAAGAGATAATTAAAAGTGCCCGAGATGCAAATGTAAAATTAATGATAGCCGAGAATTTCAGGTTTCTTCCGTTGATACAAAAATCTAAAGAATTGATCTCGCAAGGAGCGATAGGTGAGCTCCGAATGATTAGAACGCAACACGAGGGATACGACTCTGGAGCCGTTGGAGAATGGAGATCAGATATTGAACGTAACGGTGGAGGGAGGTTCATAGACGGTGGCATCCACTATGTCGATATGTTGATATATTTGGCCGGTGTGCCTGAAAAGATTTATGCTGTAACTGAATCACCAAAAGTGATACCCAACCACGAAGGTGAAGACGGGATAATGGCAATTCTAAACTTACCTGAAAATGTGACAGGTCTAGTCCACTACTCCGGAGGGACTCCTATACAGGAACATCATAACTGGGTACAAATTACTGGCACCACCGGATCTATTGGCTTCGATCCACAGGACTCCAAATTGACCCTGTTTAAAATAGATAGCAAAACTGAAATCGAAGTTGGTCAATCATGGAGAGGTGTGAGAGGAATGATCAAAGAGTTTCAGAATTGTATAACACATAACCGAGAATCGAGTATGTCTGGACACGAAGGACTAGTAGACCTTTCAGTAGTACTTGCCGCATATCGTTCAGTTCAGGATGGAAATGCTGTCAAAGTTCCTGCACCTTAGTCTGTAAATGAATTGGTTCGAGAATTTCACAAAGTTTGTCTCATACCTGTATCAGATGCACGTTCAATAACGTTCAGAAACCTGTGTAAACGTACAGCTAACTCAAAGTCCGTTTCTACAGGAACTCCATCACATATGTTATTAGCGAACTTTTTCCACATGTGAGCAACATTAGAAACTACTCCACTCCGAACAGAATCAGGTAGAGAACTCAAACCATCCGGAACTTCAATCACCTCTAATTTCCGTTTCTCCGAATCTGATCCTCTTATATTCACACCACCCATTTGAGCATGAGCAGGAGAATCTAGCACTAGGGTTCCTTCAGTACCATAGATTTCAAATTGATACCCACTGCCATTCCATGGAATCGTTGCCACATGTACTGAAACAGCTGCCCCACTTTCTAGGATACCCGAAATCATTACGTTGTCAGGAGAATTGACATCTACTTCTTTCCCTGTGTCAGTCGCTTGCCATTTTTTAACTTGGGTTGAAAGAATTGCAGATACCTCTTTGAATTCTCCCAAACACATGCATAAGGCATCAATAGGATGTGCGAATGAAATCGTGAATGTGTTAACCCCTGTTGATCTATCATTTTGCCATATATCTGTGGAAGTTCTGGAAAGTATGCCAGGGTTAATAAGTGTTAAGCGTGAGGACAATATTTTCCCCACATAACCTTGGTCAATCAACTCTCTTGCCCTCAAAAAAACTGGTGATACCCTGGCCTGAAGACCAATCATCGTACTGACGTTTTTTACCCTGGCTAATTCTGCCATCTCTATAGCCTCGTCTAAATTGGATCCAAGTGGCCATTCCGTATAAACGTGTTTGCCAGCATTCAGTGCATCCATGGTTAATCGATAATGAAAAGGTACCCTTACAGATACTGCAACGACATCCAAGTCAGCATTTTCCAGCATCAACCTATGATCATGATATGACTCCAAAACACCAAAGTGTTTAGCAGAAGATTCTGCCGTATCTTTGTGGGAAGTACACACCGCAGCTAACTCATAATCAGGCAACGCAAGCAATGCCGGAACATGAGTATTACGAGCCCAACCACGTTTTGCACTTGCTCCTATAACACCAACTCTCAATGGCCGAGATGTCACTAAAATCATCCTTCTATATTTACATACGGAAAATAGTGTTTGTGATATATATATGTTTTCGAGCTAATCTGATTTTAACCTAAAAAACGAAATTGTCTTCCCTGGCAAATCCTCTGATGGTCTGTAAATAGTCACGTTTTGACAATGGCGGATCATAAGATTCCTTAAGAGAATACGCTTTTCTAGCGCCATTCGAGAGCAGGTCAATAATGGTACCGGTCATAGCTTTTGCGGAAGTAAGAACGGCCAATTCATAATCTTCAACGATGTAATCCACACCATGAGCTTTGCCTGAAGCTGAGACAATAAAAGGATGGGCAATAGGCATAATATTTGAAAGATCTCCTATATCCGAAGATCCTGTTTCATGACCTCTTTGAATTAACTCACCCTCACCCACCAATCCTATCGCGTTTTCTGCATGAAGTTTTTCTAAATCAGAATCATTACTTTTAGGCAGGTAACCAGGGATCGTAGTTATATTCACACCCGCACCCATAGCTAATGCTCCTGATTTAAAAGATCTGTCTACTTTCTCAGCTGCTGAAATTATAGCTTCTATAGTTTTCCCTCTAACAAATGTCTCAACTCGTACGTCATCAGGTACCGCACTAACCGCACCACCACCACGAGTAATGATAGGGTGGACGCGAATGGAATCTTCTTCACGAAAAGTCTCTCGCTGGGCGTGTACAGCCTGCAGTGCGATCGTGGCAGCATTGAGGGCGTTTACCCCAAGGTGTGGTGAGGATCCAGCATGAGCAGACGTACCTGTAAAATGAACTAACTTAGCAATCATCCCATTAAAAGTGCCGCCAATAGAAAATTTTCCTGATTGACGTTCTTCATCAGTATGGGTCATTATCGCCATATCTACATCATCAAATTTACCTAATTTAATAAATTCTGATTTGCCAACCAGGAATTCAATCTTACCCATTTTCCTCAATTGATTTCTGTATTCAATTTCAATATATTCCTCAGCGGGGACCGCCATGAAAGCTATCCTGCCTGATAGTGTATCCATTACCCCTGAAGACTGGATGCCTTTAGCTACGGCTACTAGCATACCTATTTGAGTATTGTGACCGCATGCATGAGCAGCGTCTGTTTCTTGATTGGAATTCGGATGACCTCGAACTATATGTGAATCCAGTTCCCCGATAACTGCCACTGTAGGCCCAGGTCTACCGGTATCCATTATGCCTTTAACCCCTGTTATTGCAATTCCATCTTCGAAAGGAATTCCCATCTCAGTAAATTCATTTGCTATAAGACTAGAGGTCTTATACTCACGATACCCTGGTTCAGGATTGTTAAATACTTCTTTAGCTATCCGTACGGCTCGATCGCCCGATCGGTCTATTCCGTCATAAGATTCAGCTTTAGATTCTTCTAGGCTTAGCATAATTCATCCAAACTTTCATAACGGATATTACGAAACAATTCATGTAGTCACTTGCGATCATACGTTGAGTGTTATTAACATCAAACAATCTACCGATATACTAAATCCATCATGTCTAATTCACATACTACCCATCTTTTTTGGTCCGTCATGAGAAGCAATGCCTTTTTGCACAGGATTTGTAGCAAGTAATTCCCATGAGTCTATCCAACTCTGACGTAACGCGCTCGAATTAGGATTCGAAAACCACTCTTCCCACTGGACTTTATTCCAGCGCTGCGGATTCTTGACAAATCCGGGAGCTATACTCTTCATGACATGTAACTCTTCCGCTGTCTCTGGATAATTATAGTAAGTAACAGCAGTTACCTTACGATCGACAGCTCCACCAAAAGTTGAGTGTACTATTCTCATATCAAACAAAACTGCATCACCAAGATTACATTCGGCTGCATAGTAAGGTATTTTATCTAAATACTCTATCCCAACATCACTTCGCGAAGATCCTTTAGCTAATGGCCACCACTTAGTTAAATCTGACTGCCAAGGATCCCTGTGAGAGCCAGGAATCATACGTAGAGCTCCAGTCTCAGCAGTAACAGGTTCAAATATTGGAAATTGATATTTTGGACCATACCCATATCTATTCGGAGAACCGTCATTGTAATGCCATGGCGTGTTTCCCGTATACCGATAAGAGTTTACTTCCAGTGCAATGATATCTTCTCCAAAAAGCTGGGATGCAGGTTCATAGAATCTAGGGTCCTCCAGTAGATGTGAATAAAAAGGCGTGTCTTCCCCCATCATACTGAAAGTGTGATCCTCTTCTCCGTTAAACAAGCCCACTTCGTTTTCATACCTAGCAGCAGCAACGCTGAATTCATCACGAAGCATTTTCAAATCAGAATCATCAAAAATATCCTTGAGCACTACAAATCCAAATAGTTCAAATTGTGATACTTGATCCTTTGTTAGCATAGTAATATCCCTTATCTATAATATTAGAGTTTGTTTATACTAAAATTTGTGTTTAGTATAAACAAATCTCGATGTATATACGAGACGTAATACCGATTTAGTTGTCAAATTGATAATTGTGATGTGGAGTGATTTAATTCCACTGGTTAAGATAATTCGCAAGTGAAATAAAAATGGATATATGTGATGTCAAGAATTAACACCGTACTTGGACCTGTTGAAAGCTCCGAGCTAGGATTTACATTAAGTCACGAACACATTTCAAATGGATTTGGTGGCTCCCCTTTCACATTTCCAGAATTTTTAGATATAAATGCCACTTTGGATCGAGCAGTGTCAGATCTTTCTGAAGCTAAGAGTGAAGGCCTGCAAACAATAATGGACGTCGCCCCACATGACCAAGGCCGTAACGTAAAATTACAAAGAGAAGTTTCAGAAAAATCAGGTGTAAACATAATAACTTGTACTGGTACTTGGCTGGATGTCCCTAGTTTTTTTGAAGGACTGAATCCAAATAAAATAGCCGACATGTACGTACGTGAAATCGAAAAGGGCATAGAAGAAACGAATATAAAGGCTGGAATAATCAAAGTGGCAAGTGATAAAGGAGGGGTCAAACCGAGGGAAGAGTTGGTTTTACGAGCAGCAGCTAGAGCTTCAAAACAAACTGGTATCCCAATCATGACGCACACTTGGGCTCTAGACCGAGTCGGGGAAGAACAAGTAAATATATTCATGGAAGAAGATTTAGACATGAATCTGGTATGCATAGGGCACAGTAATGACACAACAGACTTATCATATTTAACAGGACTACTTGAAAAGGGAGTGTGGCTTGGAATGGATAGATATCCTGGGGGAGGTCCTGACATACCGTATTGGAAGGAGAGGAGTCGAGTCGTAAAATCACTTATCGACCACGGATGGGGTAATCGAATAATGCTAGCACATGACTGGGATTCTTCAATAGGACTTCATTCTGCACAAGCCAGGGAATCCAGAGACAAATACAACCCTGACAACTATCTATTTATTACAAGGCACGTTCTCCCGTACTTGAAAGAAATAGGTGCTACAGATAATGACATTGATCAACTTACCGTTATCAACCCTAGAAAATATCTTGAAGGCATCCATTAAAAGTCTTTTTGCTACCTGATATTCGATTCCACAACTTGTATTTTATCTTTTGTTACGATTGTCTGATCAAACCATTACAGGTCAATCGATAAAATTCATCGTTTTGACCGATTCAACTCACTTATTACATCATTAGTAGTTGACACCCTACCAAGTATGCGAGCATGTACTAACAAGGCTTCGTCATGGGCTCTCTGGGTATTTGTACCACATGCATCTTCACAGATCAGTGAATTGTACCCAAGTTCTGCCGCAACTCTAGCAGTGCCAAGTACACACGCATCGGTTAGGATACCGACAGTAACTATATCCCTTATACCCATGTTCCTGAGCGCGTGATCCAGCATGGTATTGTGGAAAGCACTGGATGTTAGCTTATCCACTACTAAATCATCTACCGTAGGGTATATATCTCTAGAAACATCATAAGCAGAAGTACCTCTATAATTAGCTTCATGACTTACTTTTGTAAAAATATTGGAACCTTTAATCTTGACCTTAAGACGCTCAGTTAATTCGTCTCCATGAGGAGTCACATTACCGTTTCTCGTGTACACAACCCTCATGCCGTTCTCACGGAAGTATTTTATGAGCCTTTTCGTATTAGGCATAACAAACTGGGTCATACGATCATTCCAGTATTCAACTATTGAAGGGTATTTGATACCAAATTCTGTGTCAGAATTTTTATACAAACTTTCCTGCTGTAAATCTACAACCAGTAGAGCACTAAGTTTACTATCTAGTTCAAATGACGTGCCTAACAATTCAAATGGCCATTCGGCGTCATGATCTGATGCTACCCAACTCATATAATAATCTCCTGTCTAAATTACAGTTGTTTTTTACTTCAACCTCACAAATCATTCTACATTGAACTTGACAAATTCACACAATGATGGGAAAACACTGAGAAAGTGCATATCTACTGATAAGGAGAATACTTTGGAAACACAGGCGCAGGCATTTACCTTCGACCAGTTTAAGGATGAGTACTACGACCCATCTTTATACAGATATGACAACACAGCCACAGGAATAGCTACATTTGATGATGTCACAGATGAACACATTAACTACTATAAGGAGAATGGATTTCTGGTAGTCCAAAATGCCTTCCCTCAAGATAGTGTTAAATCATGGCTTGATGCAATACATCACCTAATTGACGGGAATAACCCCGATTTCACTGGGGTGCAGTATGAAGGTAGTCTAAATAAAGGACAAACAACATCTCCGGTCAACAAGCGTGAAGGGGTAAGAAAGCTAAATAATTTCGTGGAATTTGACCCACGCCTCAAGACATTATCTGATGACAATATCCTACTCAGCATCATATCAAAAATGATTGGGTCTGATCCTGAATTGTTTGTTTCCCAGGCTTTTTTGAAACCGTCAGGAATTGGGCGTGAAAAACCATGGCATCAGGATCACGCATTTTTTGACGTACCTATAGGAACTCCAATAGCGAGTTGCTGGATAGCTTTAGATAAAGCGACTCGGGATAACGGATGTATGCACGTAAAACCAGGTACGCACAACGAAGGCCCGACACCTCATTTCGTACAACGAGATTTTCAGATATGTGACACACATCTAGATCTGACTAGAGATGTGATGGTGCCATTGAACCCAGGTGGGATATTATTTTTCGACGGTATGCTGCATCATGGAACTCCAGCCAACAGATCATCAACCCAGAGACGTGCTATGACTTTGACTTACATACCTAAGGAAACGCATAGAATTAGTTCAGAGGAGCGACTCTCCCACTTCGGAGGTGAAGATGCTGGTGATGTGACATGCTAGCCTAGGTTCATATGTAAGGGCGAATAATAATTAAAGACGATACCAAAGTATCTAAATTTAACTGCCATTTTTTGAAAATATTAGCCCGTCCTTGGAACAATCTACACTGACAGTGTCACCTGAAGTATAACCGCCGGCAATTATTTGTTTCGAAAGCTCATTTTCAACATGTTTCTGGACTACACGCCTTATAGGCCTAGCACCAAATTCCTGATCATATCCTTCTTCAGCAAGCCATTTCTTAGCGGCATCACTGACTAACATCTTAATCTGATGTTCACTTAATCTAACTTCGACTTCATCCAACATTAAGCTTACTATTTTCTGGATTTCAGAGTCACTTAACGATTCAAAAATGATTATTTCATCTATCCTATTAATAAATTCTGGTCTGAAGGTCGTCTTAAGGGCTTTTTCCATAGCAGCCCTGATTCTTATCGAATCATTGCTGTCACCATTTTCGTTTGTAAACCCAACTGCTTCTCGTTGTATCTGTCCTGTTCCAAGATTACTTGTCATAATTACGACTGTATTGCTGAAATCTACAGTTTTCCCCTGCCCGTCTGTTAATCTACCGTCCTCCAATATTTGTAGAAGAATGTTAAATACATCAGGATTAGCCTTTTCAACTTCATCAAACAAAACTACTCTGAAAGGTCGTCTACGAACAGCCTCGGTAAGCTGTCCTCCCTCCTCATAACCAACATACCCTGGAGGTGACCCCACAAGCCTAGATACGCTGTGGGTTTCCATGTATTCAGACATGTCAACACGAATCATGTTCTGTTCGTCATCAAAAAGATATTGAGCAAGCGCTCTAGCCAATTCAGTCTTTCCTACACCTGTAGGTCCTAAAAACATGAAACTACCAACCGGTCTACCAGGATCTTTCATCCCAGCCCTTGCCCTACGTATAGCCTCCGAAACAGCAGACACCGCCGCTTCCTGACCAACTAGCCGATTATGTAGTCTCTCCTCCATAAATAACAGTTTCTGAGCCTCTCCTTCAAGCAACCTGTCAACTGGGATACCAGTCCATGTAGCAACAAGATTTCCTATATCTTTATCTCCTACAACCATTGGTATATCCTCTTTGCTAAGGAATTCCTCCCTTTCTGAATCGTAATCCTGCTGAGCCTTTAATCTAGAAGATCTGATTTCGGCAGCAGTTTCATAATCTGCCCGGTTCGAAGCTGCCTCCTCTTCATTTTGAAGTTGTCTCAATCTTGCTTCCTTTAACTGAAGTCCTTTGGGCAACAACTCATTCTCTATGCGAAGTCTACTAGATGCTTCATCAATAAGATCAACCGCTTTGTCTGGTAAGAATCGGTCCGATATATACCGTTGACTCAATTTTACTGCTGCTTCAATAGCAGAATCTTCAATTTTAATTTTGTGGTGAGCTTCATATTTTGGCCTAAGTGCCTGAAGCATTTTAACGGAAGTATCATTGTCTGGTTCTTCAACTAGAATAGGTTGAAAGCGTCTCTCCAAAGCCGCATCTTTTTCAATGTTCTTACGATATTCACTTTCAGTGGTCGCTCCTATACACTGTAGTTCACCTCTTGCCAAAGCCGGCTTCATCATATTACTGGCATCTATTGCTCCTTCGGCAGCCCCTGCACCAACTACCGTGTGAATTTCATCTATGAATAGAATTGTTTCGCCTTTTGCCTGTTTAATTTCCTCCATTACAGACTTCAAGCGTTCCTCAAATTCACCTCTGAATTTTGATCCTGCTACCAGTGATCCCATATCGAGTGCTAAAACCCGACGGCCTTCCAGCTCATCAGGAACATTTCCAACGGTTATTCTTTGTGCTAACCCTTCAGCAATCGCTGTTTTACCAACACCTGCGCCTCCGACAAGCACAGGATTGTTTTTCGTCCTACGGATAAGAGTCTGCATAGCTCTACCAATTTCGGCATCTCTACCGATTACTGGGTCAAGTTTACCTTCTCGAGACAACTTGGTAAGATCTATACTGTAACGATCAAGTGAACGGTATCTGCTTTCTGCCATGGGATCAGTAACTCTATGTCCACCCCTTATTTTCTGAAGTGACTGATATATTTTCTCCAAATCAATGTTCATTTCAGATAATAGGGTTTTTACATCACCCTGATCTTCCTGTATCAAAGCTACTAGTAAATGTTCTGTACCCACGAATTCATCGTTTAATCGGTCTGCTTCCTCCTTAGCTCTTTCAAGTAAACGTGCTGCTCTTGGTGCAACATATATCTGATCTATATGACTGGATACCTTAGGAGATTTTTGTAAAAGTTCATGCAATCGATTATGCATGTTCTCCAGAGAAACCCCTAGTTCCCTAAAAACTTCAGCCGGGACACCTTGTTCCTGTTCTACCAATGCCATCAAAACATGTTCAGAGTCCCATTGAGCATGCTGGTAACGCCGCATCACCTCGTGAGATATTCCAATTACCTCCTGAGCTTGCTGTGTAAATTCGTCTGGTTTTAGCGTCATATCTACTATGCCTACTCGTTTCCTTTGAGGGACACTATTGTCGATGTGTCAATATCGGCAACTGATATACATCCACATATAGACATTGCTCGTTCAAATTCATCACGCAATATTTCAAATACTCTATTCACGCCGTTATGACCATCCAAAGCCAAACCCCAAATTACTGGACGCCCTACTCCCACTGCCCTTGCACCCATTGCAAGTGCCTTAACAATGTCTGACCCACTCCTAACTCCAGAATCTAAGTATACTTCAATCTCATCCCCTACTTCTTTAACAATTGAAGAAAGGGCTTCTATGGATGCCTTACCTTTATCAGAAGTACGGCCTCCATGATTTGACACTACTATCCCAGACGCACCATAATCCACACACTTACGAGCATCCTGAGCAGTCATAACTTCCTTAATTACTAATGGAAGGGATGTTATATTCCTTATCCACTCTACTGTCTCCAAATTAAAAATGTTGTATGAAGATCGATCCAAATTATCAATTTGGCGCCTTAATTCAGGAACTTCTATGAGATCTCCCCAGGCAATATCCCCTGATGGTGAATAGTCACTAAAAGGACCTTTTTCCCTTCTCATACCACTTGGTCTACCCAGAGTCAGGCATATTGCGGAATATCCCAAAGATTCGACCTTAGGAAGCATATATCTAGTAATATTGTCAGTTAAATGATAGAGCTGAAACCACAAAGGGCCTCGCGCCGCCTCCGAAACTTCTTCAGTAGTATTATGTGACCCAGTAGCTAAATTCATAAGTGTCCCTGCTGATCCTACCCCTCTAGCTACGGCTACTTCAGCATCAGGATGAGCTATCCACTGGGTACCAGCTGGTGAAGCAAAAACCGGTAATTCGATTCGTTCGCCCAGCACAGTTGTAGAAGTATCTATTTTAGAAGCATCCATCAATACTCTTGGTCTTGGTCTAATTCTTATCTCTTCAAAAGCCTCTTGATTCCTGCGTACAAGCATCCCTTCTCCATATCCACTGGATATCCAATCCCAATAATCAGGAGGCAAGTTACGTTTAGCTAATGCTTCAATATCAAAAAGGCTTGTCATAATAATTCTCTACTTATATTGAGAGGTAAATCCTTCAATCAACACTGTACTATGAACTAGGACAGCAGGCCTAACAATCAGTGTTTTGACAACACTGATTCCAATATCTACACGAATAAACACATACTCTGTTTTCAACATGCATCAGTGAGAAATCTATTGAATTTAATCCAGAACAGCTGTTGCTTCTATTTCTATAACCAGTCCAGGTAATCCTAGACGACTTACCTCGACAATAGTGTTAGTTGGTTTTTGGCCTCCAAAAAGCTCGTTAAAAATTTCTACTTGCTCTCCTTCCACTGGAAACCAATCCGCGATTTCAGTCACATATGTTGTTAATCTAACGATATCGGATGGACGACCACCTTCATTAGCAACCATACGTATAATCCTGTCCAAAATAACTCGAAGTTGCTGCATCGCAGGACCACATTCAGCCTCTGATTTATTCGCAGTTGTACCAGAAATAAAGAGCATGTTTCCAACTCTTAAACCTCTAGTAGAAATTGGACTGGAAGGGTAAATATTTTTGTAGTCACGTCTAATTTTTTCCAATATGAATCCTCCTGTAAAAGTATGGCCTAGACTCATTTTATATTTGAGACAACCAGCCCACTCTGTGATACGTTTATTATAATGTCTAAAATAAAGTATTAATCAGGTGTCTAGTACAAATGTGGCCAAAAAGTGACAAGCAACATAAACTGGTTGACCTAGCTAAAACGATAGCCGATGACATCAAGTCTACTGCACCTATGCATGACAGAAACGCATCATTTCCACACGAACACTTCGAATTTATGCGCAAGACAGGCTACCTGAAAGCTTCGGTACCCCAAAGGGAAGGAGGATACGGTCACGGACTTACTGATCTCGTATTAGCTCAATACGAAATTGGAATAGGAGACGGATCCACTTCAGTATCCGTAGGCATGCATCACATGATTGTTGGTGCTGAAGCTGAAACACAAAACTGGCCTAAAGAATTACGCAAAGCTATCTTCGAATCTATCGTGCAAAATGGAGCACTAATTAATAGCATAGCCTCAGAACCTGACTTAGGATCACCTAGAGGTGGCGGTAGGCCTGCTACAACATTGGAACCCACAAGTGATGGAAGATGGATATTAAATGGGCGCAAAACATGGTCAACATTAGCACCAGGACTTACTTATGCAATAGTGTTGGCAGCCGTGGAAGACGGAAGTGGAGATACTGCAAGAATAATCCTGAACATGAACACCAATGGTGTATCTATTGAAGAAACTTGGGATTCATTATCAATGCGAGCCAGCGGGTCTCACGATGTACTTTTCAACAACGTTCTAATAGACCCAAAAGATTTTATATTCAGGACAAATACTCCTCCGACTAAAGGAGGGGATATTTCTGGGGCCGCATGGTTTCCACTTCTATTAAGTGCAGCAAACCTGGGAATAGCACAGGCATCCAGAGATTATTCTATTGATTTCGCAAAACATCGCAAACCTACCGGAGCGCCCGCACCTATATCCCAAATACCCCACGTTCGGGAACAGATTGCTAGAATGGAATCCATCATGCTAAGTGCTAAACGAACTCTATTTTCATGTGCTGAAGACTGGGAAAACAATCCAAAAGAAAGAAAAGAACTTCTGCCTGAAATACTAATTACGAAAGTGAATTCAATTAATTCAGCTATTAAAATTACTGACATAGCTATGAGAATAGTTGGCGCAGCCGGATTGGAAAGAAACAGACCTCTTGAACGGTATTTCAGAGACGTTCGAAGTGGAATCTCAAATCCGCCCATTGAAGCAAGAGCGTTAGAACAACTCGCTTCTAAACTACTGGATTAACACCTGATTAGACCTCATAATATGTATAAGATTACAATGTCAGGGTACATGATAATTACTAAGGAATATGTCTTAAATGACGAGTTGTTTACTTTCTGCTTCCGGAATACGTAAAAGCTTCAAAATTGGCAAAAATCGTCTCGATGTGTTGAAAGACGTCGATCTTTCTGTCGAGGTTGGAGAACTTGTAGCATTAATGGGACCATCTGGTAGCGGTAAATCCACCTTACTCAATATCGTTGGTGGGTTACTTAAATCTGATGCAGGTCAAATCACCCTGGGTGAACACGAATATGGGACAAAAAACCCCATTCACTTGAATGATCTTCGCCGTAACTCAATTGGATGGATTTTTCAGAATTTCAACCTGCTCGAACACCTCAGTATTGAAGATAACGTAGCTTTTACTCTCACACTATCAGGAGCTTCTATATCAGAAGCAAGAAAGAAAGCCAAAAACGCTCTAGAAAGGGTTGGTTTAGGTGACAGGCTAAAATTTTTTCCACAACAATTATCAGGTGGTCAAAACCAGAGAGTTTCAATCGCAAGAGCTATCTCCGGAGATAGGCCTCTACTACTCGCTGATGAACCAACGGGGAATTTAGACAGCGAAAGCGGTAATACTATAGTCCATCTCTTCCAGGAATTATGCCATGATTCTCACAATCCGATTGCACTTTTAATGGTGACACATGACCCCGTACTGGCATCTAAGGCAGACAGAATACTTCTGCTGAAAAATGGTCAGCTTTTACCGACATCCCCTTTAAAAGAGGGGGTTAATTAAGAACCTATGATTTTTGCATCAACGGCAGATAATTTACTAATTAGCGTACGTAGTGCATGGCTGTCTAGGAACCGGGGATTTGCGGTATTCGCAGGTGTATTACTTTCTACTCTTGTACTTACAGCGATACTGGCTTACGGGACAAGCCTCTCACAGATAGCTATGCAAGAGACGATTAAAAATATTTCATATGATGGCGTAGTCTATTTTAAAAATGAACCTGATTATAAATCTGGTTCACGTACAAGTGTCACGGGTGAGTTTTCTGATATATGTACTGAGTTTACTAATAGGGTTGAGTTTACGGACTGTACCCTAGTATTCGCTCAACAAGGCTACTATAGATATGCTTATGCAGATAACAGATGGGAAGCAGAATTTAAAGCTCGATATTTTGCGCAGGATATACGTCTAGAGAGTATAGACACCTTAGATGTTGAAGATGACGAAATAGAAGATAACCCCAATAGAAATCCAGTAATGTTCCTTGAGCCTGGTGGCATCGATGGACAGCTCGGGAACATTTACGCCGAAAAACTCGTTGACGGCAGTTGGTTTGCAAGTACTTTTGATGATACTTCAGGTAGTGTGCTAATACCTCAAAGAGTAGCAAACGCTCGCAATTTAGCTGTTGGCGACTCACTAAATCTTACATATTCATTTGTAACCGACAAGCAGGAAAGAGACCAAGAAATTACATGTGAAAGTTCAGAGAATGGCAACGAATCATACTTAGACAAAGGAGAATGGGACACACAGTTTTGCAGACAAAAAGTCCTTTTAGAAAATGTGTCCGTGACAGGTATTTACAAACCCTCAGAGGGAAACTGGAGAGGTAACGATCTTTCTGGACGAATATTACTTACAACTGCGTCTCTTAATTCGAAACAAATTGAAGAACTGATGGACACGGACCATGCTCTCCTAGTTTTTAATATTGATCGCTCATTAATACCTTCAAGCTCCATAGAAGATGCTGAAATATGGTTGGATGAACTCGAAAAATCAATGGAAGGATCTCCTTCGAACCCTGTTACTTACGGTGACGTAGAAATTAATTATGAGGATGGAATTGTCGGCTACCTATCTGATATATCAATATTTGTTGTCTTAATACAAATATTCGACTACATTTTGATGATTCCTGCGATATTCCTATCTTTAGCTGTGCTCGTGTATGGATTGAATTTAGCACTAGAACAGCGAAGGTCTGAAATCGCTATACACCGGGTATACGGAGGTACTAACAAGTCTCTTCTAGGTCTTATTTTATCGGAAGTATTTATAATCAGTACAGTTGCATGGACTATTGGCTATTTTCTAGGAATTCTCTCTGCAGAATTTATTGCCAACACTGTTGGATTTATGGAATTTGAAAAAAGTGAATTTGCCCTAAGCCCGAAAGTCTCCGTAATCCCCACAATCGTAATTTTCGTCGTCACAGTAGGATTGTCAATGATGATTGGATTCGTTAAGACTAAGCGTTTCCTCTCAATGGATATAGAAGAGGGTATCAAAAAAGAAATTAAACCTAAAAGAAACAGAGTTATCTTCCTGATACATATACTACTATTTTTGTTAGGCTTATCTGCTGTAGCAATCAACATCATGAACCTAAAGTTATCGATTATTACGGGCCTGATTTCCGGTTTAGGGCCCTTCACACTATGGATTGGCGGTTCCGTTGTTTTTGCCAGACTTAGTGGATACGCTCCTAGAGTCACTACATTCCTGCTAGGGAAAACCAAAATACTATCAGATGTCCGGATTGGGATCAGGGGTTCTGAATTAAATCGCTCAATGAACCAACTAGGACTAATTGTTGTTCTAACAATCTCAATAGTTACAATGGCTGCCTTTCAAGGCTACACAGGATCTCTAGTGGATGAAAGATCTGCTTCTTCCAGTGTTGGTGCTGATATAAAAATCAACTTATCTACACCGATGTCAGATCAAGAGGTTAATACTCTCCTCACTTCATCTATAGACAATATCACTCTAGTAAAGGTTCCCTACCCAAAAAATATAGCCTCACTATACAACGATACCGTCGGTATAAAAG
The DNA here is from genome assembly GCA_913051545.1 of uncultured Chloroflexota bacterium. Lineage (GTDB taxonomy): Bacteria > Chloroflexota > Dehalococcoidia > Lucifugimonadales > CAJXCD01 > CAJXCD01. Next base: position 7,311 of record CAJXCD010000014.1, on the reverse strand, counting down.
GGCAACGCTACAGCATTGATATTGCCGTCTTAACTAGCAATCACAGAGACGTTCTCCACTGGAATGATCAATCAGTACAAGGTGGTTTAAGTGTCCTAACCAAACTGTCTGAACCTGGTTTTACATCAGGCGTAGATGCAGCTGAAACATTAGACCTGGCCGTCAAAAGTGATGAAGGGGGACTCAGCGGAGTTATTTCACCATTTAACGCCTTTGAAGATGACGATGGAGTAGGTTTCGATTCCATTACTCTAACCTACCCTTATGTGGATCAATCTGAGGTGGTAACACAAAATGAGGTTACAGTTGGCTTCATTGGAGGACATAACTGGATCCCAGGTGTACCTCAAGATAAGTCTAATTCGTTTATTTTAATAGATGATTCTACATTCAAAAATTTGAATGACAACGCTGACTATAAAGCCATCATTTGGTTCGTAGAATTATGTGATGAAAAAGCGAATTCGTGTCTAGATGCGCTCGAAGCACTCAGCGAACAATTGGAAAGCAACCTAACGGTTACATCTGTAGAAGACTGGTCAAAAGCATACGATGAAGTTAAAAGAAACGGTGGGTTGATATTTGGAACGCCAGGGATTTTGAGCCTGCAGTATATAGTAGCAGCATTTGCTGCACTGGCTTCTTCGTTGGTTTTTCTTTCTCTGATATTGGCAAGAAGGAGGCGTGAATTAGCCATACTGCAGTCAATCGGAGCTAGTGCAACACAACTTAGTAGATTAGTGATATTTGAAATAATATCAGTGTTTACATTAAGCCTCGTTTTAGGAGGATTACTTGGACTGGGACTAGCAGAAGCATTTACAGGACTATTCTCTCTACTGGGTGGACTCTTTCAACTCCTGTTGGAATCAGAAACGGTCATCGCACGTGAACTCGTCTGGCCTTGGATACAAGTGTTACTAGTAAACGGACTGGTATTTGTAGCAGTACTCATAGCACTATTATTCACAACTCTCAGAGCTGTTAGAAGTGATTTGCCTACCGTGCTTAAGGAAGAATAATGGTTGAACTAAATAATGGTAAGGAAATATTACGGGCAGATGACTTATACCACGTGTATGAAACTGAGGCAGTAGACGGGAATGTAGTAGGTTTACGCGGCATATATATTAAGGTTCATCAAAAAGAGGTCGTTTCTGTTGTAGGGCCATCTGGATCTGGCAAATCGACACTAATGAAATGCCTTGGTGGACTAATGACACCGACAGCTGGCGATATTTTTTATGAAGGGAATTCTATCGCCAGACTTAATGCACAGGAACTACTTCATCTTCGCCAGAGAACGGTTTCATTCGTTTTTCAAGACTCTAATTTGCTGCCTTACATGAACGTAGTTAACAACGTTGCTCTTCCCTTAAAGTATTTAAAAGTAAGTCCGGGAAAAGCCAGGCGCAAAGCAATGGAATTGCTGGAACGACTAGGAGTTAAAGACCAGGCCAAGATGCTACCTCCCCAAGTATCAGGAGGAGAAAAGCAAAGGATAGCAATCGCGAGAGCACTTATCACAAAACCTAAAATAATATTAGCAGATGAGCCAACCGGATCAGTAGATCTGGTGACAAGTAGAGATATCCTGAAGCTATTCAGAGAAATTATTGAAGAGGTAAATGTTTCTTTCCTGGTCGTTACTCACAGCAGGGAGGTCACCGAATTTTCTGACAGGTCATTAGAACTTATAGATGGTCGTTTCGTTGCAGAACACGGATCGAATATTAACGTATCAAACCTGTCTGATACCAGAAAAATAATAATAGACAAGACTGGAAACATGACCATACCTTCAGAGATACTCTCAACTATTGGTGGGCCAGGTATATTTGAACCCACTAAGGTAGAATTGGATGAAATCAATCTGGTAAGGTTTAATGAAGAAGATACCGTGCCAGATACTGTCGCCGAAAAACCTGCGAAATTTTGCCTTGCTTGTGGTACCGAATATGAATCAAGTCAATCCGATTCATGTTCAAAATGTGGGGCAATTAGGACAAAACTTTAATCACGTGTACCCTTGCTGTAAACTCAAGGGTATATGTCATTATATGTTGATAACTAAATAACTACAGAATGACATCTCCGAGGTTTAAGTAATGTCAAATAAATCAGTAACTGTACTAGGATCTGGGAACACCGGTTTTTCAGTAGCAGCTAATCTTACTCTCCAGGGCCACAGTGTCGCTCTTTATGAACTACCAGAATTCGATTCTTCACTCAAGGCTATTGAAAAGAAACGCACAATCAAACTTGAAGGGGTAGCAAAACAAGGTAACGCAACAATTGATCTAATTACCAGTGATATTCAGAAAGCTCTCGATTTTTCAGACTTAGTTCTCCTAACTGTACCTGCATACGCACACAAACGATTCGCAGAAGTATGTGCTCCACATCTAAAAAAAGGTCATACAGTAACTCTAATACCAGGAACACTTGGATCCTTGGAATGGTCAAGGGTATTACGTGAGGCAGGCTGCACAGACGTTACTTTAGCAGAAGTTGACACTGCTCCTTACGTATGTCGTAGAACTGCTCCTGATACGGCAACCATATTGGGAATAATTACAGGACTAGGATTCGGTGTTTTACCATCCATAAAAACACCCCAAGTTGTAGAAATGCTTGAACCACTATTTCCTGGTATGACTCCATACAAAGATGCTATGGCATGTGGCCTATCATCTATGAACCCAGTAGTACATCCCGCTGGTGTGTTGATGAACGCTGGTCGCATAGAATACTCTCGCGGAGAATTTTATTTCTACGCCGAAGGTGTGTCATCATCTGTGGCGAAAGTGATAATGCAAGTAGATGACGAGCGAAGGTCAATAGGCACAACGCTGGGATACAATTTAATTCCAGTAAATGAAGGATTCCATCAGGCAGGGTTTGGGCCGAAGGGTGACCTATGGTCCACAATAAATGGCAGCCTTATGTTATCTAAATTGAAAGCACCAGGTACCCTAGACAACCGTTGGATGTCAGAAGACATTCCATATGGAATTGTTACTTGGAGTCAGATAGGTGAACAATACAACGTACCTACGCCTATCATGAAAGCATTCGTAGACGTAGGTTCAGTAGTCATGGGTTCAGATGCCTGGTCAACCGGAAGAACCTTGCATGACCTTGGAATATCAGGAATCTCCAAAACAAAGCTTGGCATATTTCTAGAGACGGGTAAAATCTAAAATCCCTATACACCTTCCATGACGTCAAATCCCAATTCCAAGTTCTTTGATACTAAACTACGTATCCTAGAGTTTTCACTTTTGACATATGATTCGGACGGGCGCAATGAGTATTTGGAAGACGCATAAAAATCCCTTAGATCTTTCTCTTTAGACGGTGTGTCAGGATTTTCGATAAAACTGACCGCGTGTTGGTGACGGCCTTCGTGCCCGCCAAATGCAGAATGAAGAATGTTCTCAGTGAATACCACTAAGTCACCAGGTTCCGTATCTAATACCGTGCACGGAATATCAGGCTGTTGAACTCCGTACGATGTGGTCAAATCTTTGGGTGTACTGTGCCGCAGAGACTCAAATAGATCGGGTGAGCCTCTGCGATGAGACCCAGGTACCACTCTCAGGCTTCCAGCCGAAGCGGTCAAACTTTCAGTATATAACCCAATTTTTACTGCCTTTATCGACTCGTCCCACATCCCCGCACCATGCCATGCCGTATTGCCAGAATGCAAATTTCCCTCAGTGCCACACAAGAAAAATCCAGATCCCAACAAATCCTCACCGATACTATATATTCGATCATCAGCAACAAGACCGGCTAAAAATGGTCGTCTCTCAAAAAATGGCTGTAGTGCTATTCGTCCTGTATCAAGCCGATTACCTAAGCCATCCTGAAATATCTCCTCTGACTCACGTTTGATGGTCCCCATTTCATCCTTAGTAAAAACCTCCCTCAAGACCAGATATCCAAACGTATCAAAGAAACTCTTTTGTCCCTGAGTAAGCATTGCTATCACCTCTAGGAAATTAAACCGTCATTGGAAAAATATGACTCGTATGTAACCAGTATATCTAAACATGACAGATATATGTACTTACATTAACCATGGGTATGATAACAGTGGATTGCAAGAAATGTTAAACTTCCTACAATGGTGAAAGACCAAAGTGATTAATTTACCCCAATCAATAGGGTTAAACCTCCCACATATCTACAATATACGTGACATCGGCGGCTATCCCACCAAGAGTGGCAAAATAACCCGTCGGCGAACATTTATACGGTCTGAAAGTCTCGGTCGGATATCGTCTGAATCCCAGCAGGCCCTGATAGACTACGGAATAAGAACGATCGTAGACCTCAGAAAGATATCAGAAACTCTTGCGGAACCTAATGTATTCCTAGATTCTTCAGTTGTTTACTACCACCACCAAGATATGGTCGGAGACATGGTGTTCCTCGAAAAACCACCAGATGTAGAGCATGCCAAGCATGTTTCGGAAAGCTACTCTCAAATCCTAGACCAGAGGAAGAGTAGCATCGGCCAGATTCTTTCGACATTAGCCTCTCCAAATATCCTCCCTGCCATCTACCATTGTGCAGGAGGTCAAGACCGCACAGGCATAATCTCGGCTTTGCTTCTAGGGATAGCTGGAGTACCGGAAAATATGATTACGGAAGACTTTGCACTTACGGCAAGATATCAGATAAATCATTATCTCAGTGAAGACAGACCGAATGAAACAATACCAGATGGTTACAGCATAGAAACTTATTTATCGGAAAGGTGTCACCCAAAATCAATGTCACTCACGATACGTTATATGAAAGAAAATTATGGGAGTATAGAAGGATACGTAAAGGAAGCCGGCTTAAATGGTTCTCAAATAGACTCTATACGCAGTGCATTGGTAGAGTAGCATCGCAATTTAGTTAAACAAAAAGCCCTGATTTATATTAGATATTTATTATTTCATTTATTTCCTGCTGGTATGAATTGATTCGGTCTTGACGAACATCATTAAAAACCACCGGTCTAGACAAATGCCCTGACTCTAGAATTGCATATGAAAAAGCTACCGCATCCAGACCAACATCTCCAGAAACCTCTGGAGACCGCCCACTAGTTACGGCACCATAAAAATCTTGAAGCTCTACAGCAATTAATTTACGATCTGATTCATCAAAGGATGAATCATACTGGTATATTCTGTCGCCGGAACCAAAGATACGGGACGTTACTTCGTCCAGCCTGAAGTTAGGAATTTCATTTAACAGATCGTTACTATCCACTGGGTCACTTCTGCCAAGAAATGTTACTTTTACTGGCTGACCTGACCTACTAACGGATAATCTTAACGAACCCTTACTTCCATATATAATATCTGTGTCCGATGATTCACCTGGAGACGCGTCACTATATGTTATTTGCCCGATAGCTCCAGATATAAACCGTAAAACAGCTACCCCTGTATCTTCAGAGGAAGCCTCTATGATAGAAGATTCCTCTTCAAAGTCTTCCTTCACACGATGCTGGTAGAATTTCCTCATCCTATCTGGAGGCTCAGCGATTTTCCGGGTCTTTTGCCATAAATGAGTCTCCGCATAGACCCTCTCAACATCACCAAGCATGTATAGAGTTAAATCAGACACGTGGACACCGTAGTCCAGAATCATACCTCCCCTATTCTTTAGGTGTCGCCAGGCTGCAGCCTGGCGAACGTCTGGTCCACCCATAGTAAAAAGGTTTATAGATAATCTTATATCCCCAATAATCCCGCTTTCCAAAAGAGCTTTGGTCATTCTATTAATAGGATCACGACGGTAATTTTCCGAGACCGACAAAACCAGACCTGCAGATTTAGAAGCACTAATCATAGTACGGCAAGCCCGAACCGTTAGAGCCATAGGCTTTTCGACCACAACGTGTAATCCTGCTTCGAAAGCCAGAAGCGCCAACTCATGATGGGCCGCTGTATCGGTAACAATATTCACCGCTTCTGCTGAACGCTCAGCATCCAACATATCTCTGCTATCTGAGTAGATTCGCGGCCTAATTCCCAAACCTTTTTCAGCTACACCGGCAACGTATTCAGCTGAAGAAGCATTCCTGTCACATAACGCTATGAGATCAAATGAATCGAATCCTCTCTCCCTGAGTTCAATCAACCCATATATATGACGTAGGCCCATGCCACCGCATCCTACTTGTAACAACTGGATTGGTGCCAATAATTAACCTCCAACGGCATAATAGAAACCACTCGTTATGATATCTTGAATCAGTTAAAACTCTCTAGCTTTTTACGAGCGTCATCCAAAACAGTGAAGCAAAATTCTGCTGTTTTCAATGGATCATAATCTTTCCTAGAAGATTGCTGTACGCTTACTTCGGCATATACGGGCATCTCTTCTAGACCGTTCAATCTAAGTGCTTCAAGGAATTCAATAACATCTATATTCCCACTGCCCGGTAAATCAAACCGAACCTCATCATATTTTTTCTCTCCGTCTTTTATGTGAACCATTACGGTATGAGGAGCACAAAGTTTCACACTGTGACCAATACGACTTCCCTCAACCACAAAATGTGAAATATCGAGATCAATCTTAAGATTCGGATTACTAATTTGCTCTATAAGCCAAACTACCTTTTCAGGAGTTTCGAAATCGGTGCCAGCATGAGCTTCTACAGCCAATATCACATCGTTCTTTGAAGCCAAATCAGCCATGCTATGAAATGCGTCTCGAATCCGCTCCTTTCCTGATTCCCACGGGGGTGCAGAACGACCTGGCGTCGTGGTAATCATAACCTTGGAATAGTCGGACTGAATTTGATGTGCCATTTCAAATTTCTTTTTGGTAAGCTCCAGCATACTTACCCTATCTGAAGCATTTGCACACACGTCTATATCTCCAAAAAAGATCGGGAACTGGAATCCTGAATCTTCACAAAACCTCTGCAGGTCAATCTGTTTATCAATTGGAAAGGAGGCAGGCGAAGTAATACAATCCTCGCTTAAACACAATTCTAAGAATTCGTATCCTGTATCCTTAATCATTCGAATGGCATCAAATGGGTCGATCATTTTCAAGGCATAGGTAGAATACCCAAGCTTAAATCCCATTATCCGAACTCCCTCTCAAAAAAATATTTTGAGAATATTAACGTATGAAAGCATCTAGATTAGTAATATTACCGACCATATAACAATAACCAGGTAATCGTCCTACTAGAAACTAGTCTGAGCCATATGCAACTTATTTCCAATTCTGGAAAGCGTTAGTTAGTGGCTAATCCTGCGTCGGCAGTCCAAACTCGGGGACAAG
>CAJXCD010000013.1 GCA_913051545.1 uncultured Chloroflexota bacterium | reverse complement strand
GTAGACCCCAGAATTAAACTTACAGGTAGTGCCAGGGGCGGTGGTGGGTCTGTGTGATTACTGGTAATTATTACGTATTTTCCCGTTCAACTTTAGCATGTTTCAGAAGCAGATTACACGTGCAGATCTAGTTCAAGACTTCCATCGGTTTGGTATACCGTTTGGTGGACTCTTGATGGTGCATAGTTCGCTTAGTAGTATCGGGTACGTTACTGGTGGTGCAGACACTGTAGTAGATGCGCTGCTGGAGGTGTTGGGACCAGAAGGCACGCTAGTGGTACCTACGTTTACTGATGAATCAGCGATGAATCCGAGCTTCATATTTGATCCTTCGAGCACGCCCTCCATGGTTGGAGCAATATCTGAAGCAGTACGCAGGCGACCAGAAGCGCATCGCAGTATTCATGGATGGCACAGCGTGTCGGCTATGGGACGACTCGCGGATGCTATCGCCAAAGATGTCGGATTGTCACCTTGGTTACCTGATGGTCCTATGTCTAAAGTAATTGATTACGGGGGTGAGTTCATGCTTCTAGGAGTTCCGTATAAGAGGTTGACTCTTGTACATTTAATGGAATGGGAATGCGGCGTTACATATAGGCCCGGTAGGATTGTTGAGGTCCAAATGCGGTGTCCTGATGGGTCGATAGGTAAATTGGTCAACCTTGAGTGTCCGCCAGAGTCTCCATTCCCAGGCAATGATTTCAATCGTCTCGGACGAGCGATGGAGGCAGAAGGCATTGTGAGGTTAGGTGTGGTAGGTAATGCCATCACACGGGTGTTTCAAGGACGAGATGTACGGAGTATGTCTAGAAAGCTTCATCAGAAAGACAAACAGGCTTTCCTCCGGCAAGGAGGTGTTGTTACGGAATTGTCATACGGTAACAATGTTAGTATGCCTAGAGGTGATCTCTGTGTCGTAGATCCCAAAGTCATATACCGTGCCTATTAGAGGTAGCTGCCTTAAGAGTGCACATTACCTCTATGTATTAATTGATTTCTCTAGCACTACTGAATTATCAATTTGTTTTGATGGAACTGTCCAATATTTTTTAAGTAACTGAACAGTTTGTTTTCTTTTGTGAAGAACAAAGCCTCTTTTTATATAAAAGTTGATTGCCCAAGTCGCATCCCGCCATGTACCAACATACAAACTAGAACTTTTGTTGATTTGAAATAAATATTGCAGTAACGATTTTCCTATACATGTTCCCTGATAATCAGACAATGTATAAGCATGCCTTATTAGGGTAACATCTTTTAATTCCTGAATTCCCATCACACCGACCAGCATATTATGCTTGTGATATCCGAACATGCGGACGCCATTATCTAATTCATTGATTAGTTCATGTTCTGACATATAAGGTTCGTGCCAACAATCATCAGGAATAACGCCTTTATATTTTAATGAAGCATCGTTAATCACACAGAGAATATTAGAAAGGTCTTTTTGTTTATATTCAGCTATCATTTGTCACATCGTTTCGCTGGAGCCCAGTGCGCTCCCTGTTAGCTAACATTTTTGACGTATCAGCTTCAATTTTCGTGGTCTGCTATGATCTGTATTGTGTTCGCTCAGTTTGCCCATTTGGTTTTAACTCAGGTAGCAATTTATCTAGCAGATGGCCACACTCTAACAGATAAAATTGTGATTAAAAAGCTGTGTAATGCAACCGAGTCCACTGACAGCATTCTCTATACTTTATTGCACACATGGATTTTCAATATGTGACTTATGGGAAATGTTCGTTTACGATTCCGGTGGTATTAGTGATGTAAATTGTATGTTTACTTTAGGGTATACGCCCATATAAACAGTGACATAGATATTGGATGAGATTTGCAATTTTTATAAAAACAGACCATGTATTATCTTGGAACTGGAATCTATTGTATGTAAAATTCGTATCTGATTTGGTCTTGGTATGGTTTACAAATGAAGAGATAAAGGAGTGTATATGACTACCAAGAATTTTATCGGTTGGGCATTAATCATTGGGCCTCTTTCTGCGTTCCTATTCGGAGGTCTTTTGGATGCATTTCTGATAGGGCAGGGAGAAACCCCTGCGGAAGCCGTGAGTGAAATGCAGGCAAAGATAGGGCTGAGTTCTGTATTTACTATCTTAGGTAGCTTAGGATTTGTATTCGCTTTCATTGGAACTGTTTTGCTGAGTGACTCGATGCGTGGCGATGGTAAACCAGGTAGTCTTTTAGCTAGTATTAGTACTGTTATTTTCATAGCACTTACAACGCTTGCGATGGCAGGGACAATGACAGACTGGGCAGCATTGGGATCTCTACAAGATGATAAATTGGATGCTGCAGTACAAATTAGCAATGCCCTTACAATGTCGCTTGTAGGCAACGCATTGTGGGCAGGTTTGTTCTTCTTCTGGGGTATTGGATTCATCGTGCTGGGAACGGTTTTGGTTAAGCAGAAGAAATTGAACATCATTGTAGACTGGATTTTTGTTGTATTTGGAGCACTGTTTGTTATTCTGCTTCTTATGCCTTGGACCCTTGCACAAAATATAGGTTTCTTAATTTTTGGGGTAATGGTTCTCAATACTATTGTAGCCGGAGTATTCCAACTCAGAGAAAACGAGAGTTAATTCAAGAATTCTCTCGAATTGCAGAGCACTTTTCGTATGCTGTGCTCTGCAAGGTAAATGGTTGATGTTAGAAAGCGTCCTTCAGGTAGCTGAAAAGGGCGCTTTCTGCATTTAAAATTTCTGAATTAATAGTGATTTTCACTGGGTTATATTAGACGCTTTGTCAATACACACGGGTGTATAATTGATGCATGTTTTATCGAATAAGATATACAGTAGCTGTGGCCTTACTGCTTGTTTCCACATTATTTGTGATCAACGGTTGTAAAGGCACATCTGAATCCTTTAGTACTTCAAGTCCTGTGGGAAAGCCTACTGTAAGACCAACTGCAACCAAAATTCCAATGAAGAAACCTGTAGTACAGCCAACCGCAACAAAAATGACTGCGGTTGAAGAAAAAGTTGAGTCGACTGATGTGGGATCTTCAAATAATTCAGAGTCACATGACATAGCTTATTCGACTATATTTACCCTGGCTACTGATTATGAACAGTTCCCTGATGATATCCAGGCAAAATTTCAGTCGATAGTGGATCAAGAATTTTCAGCTATCAAAGATAAGTCAGGTATGTCAGTGGCCATATACACGGATGGCTTACTTTGGACTTATGCTACCGGTAAATCTAGTGAGTCTACAGAGTTAACGGTCAATACCCCGATGATGATTAGCAGCACTTCTAAAACGGTTTTATCAGCGTTGATATTAGTCCAAATCAACCGTGGATTATACAAATTATCAGATTCACTGGAAACTGTTCTTTCGGGACACCCAGATTTTTCATCATTTCCGACCGACAAGATTAATACTAAGGTTACGGTAGAGGAATTGTTGACAATGTCTACAGGGCTACCAAACTTCAATGACAATATGCAAGGTAAAAGCGAATTGGCTAAGAGCTCATCATGGAGACCTGCTGATTTAATTAATTTAGTGGAAACTGTGTATTCAGAACCGGGAATTTTTGAGTACAATGACACAAATGTCGTGCTTCTAGGCATGATAGCTGAATTCCATTCTGGACAAGGACTAGCTGACCTATACAGGCAAACATTTTATGATCCTCTTTCGATTACGGCTATAACTTTGCCCGAAGAAGGAATTCAGTGGCATTCAGACATTCTCCATGATCCGGGCGATAAATTAACCATACCTGCTATGGCTATGCCTTATGGTGACATATCGAGATGGTCTTCCGGTTATGGAAATATTATTGATGCTGCTCCATTTGAATTTGGATACTATGTGGGTGCTATAGGTAGAAATCGTTATGCATGTTGTGGAATAGTATCTACACCTCAGAACATGTCTCGTTGGGCATACGAACTATATAGTACTAACGGATCAGCGATTTCAGAACCTATCCGTTTCCAGTTGCTGAATTCTTTTTCCGAAAAAAGAATTCCTCCATGGTCCTCTTCAACAAGACCAGGTATTATCCCAGAGCAGTATGGATATCTAGTATCAAGAAAAACGTTTAAATTGACTGGAGATCGAACAATCACTGCCTACGGTCATCTTGGTGGAGGGGCCGGTTATTCTGCATGGATGCATTATTCATCAGAGCTAGATATGTCAGTTTCAATAATTGCCAATTCTGAACTTAAGGTGAGTGGGACTTGTGGAACAGAAGATCCAGGAAATTGCATCGCATCAAACATCTTTTCTGCATATTTAGATAAACCTTAATCTGTATCAGTGGCTTAGTGGAGTACCAGAGTGGATTATGTTTTGAAAGCAATATTTATAGCTTATTGGCCCTTTAGAATGATATTTAAGTTTGTCGGTCGTATGTTAAAGTCCTACTTCGGTGAGTTTTTTAACATGAAGAAGGAAGATGGATTGACTGGGGATGGTGGTGTTGGTGGTGACGGGGGTTTGGACATATAAATATTTGAGTATTCATGATATAGCGCTATGTATCCCTTCCTCGTCTATCTAGTTAGGAGAGTTTATGATAAATATTCAAAGAGTTTTTTTTATGATTCACCCTACATGTTGGGCTGAATTTCCTGACGGTCCCCCAGAATCTTTTGTCCAAAACGGTGGGAATCTTTCGGATTTTTATGCAGCTTCAAATTGGGAAAAGCGCGTTAATCAGAAGCAAAAAGAATTTATTAGCAAGATGCTAGAAGACGACGTGTTGATCATTTATCCGATAGGGAAATCAAATGAAATGCGGGAGTTGATAAGTTATGCGGAACGTATTTTGGGTACGAGGTGTCTAGTAATAAAATCCGATGTTTATCGGGAGCCAGAGCAGTTGGAAGAGATGGATGATCCTATTAGACACTTCTTGGAAGACGAAGATATGGAAGGGCGAAGTGAGTTTTGGGATATCCTCCCAGTGTCAGAGAGAGAAGATATGATTAAGGAGATACGGGAGGCATGTGAAGTGAGTGGATATAATTGGAGACCTGCAGCATTGAAGGTTGTCCAGGGAAATCGACTGTATGCCATGGAGATTAAAGAAGAATTTCGTAAAAGAGGTTTTGAAGTTGATCCCTCGACTGTTGAATCAGAGGCGTTTGGTGAAGGCTTTGAACAGTGTGCGGTCGATTGGAAATCGATGCTGTCTGATTATTTAGGGTGGACAAATCCTATCGAGAACCGCTTTGATCTTTCCGTAAGTGGTGCACCAATATTGTTTGATGCGGATTTTAGGGAAAGGCTCTCACTGGAGAGTGATATTAGGTTGTTCCTGTGGGAGAAATCACAGGGACGTCCGATGGGGTTATTTGTTAGGGCGCGTGCGAGATTGGAAGATCCAAGTTATTTTGTCCATGTACCAATAGAGGGTGTTTCCCTAGAAGGTTGGAATGTCACCGGTCACAAGGTTTGGCCTAGTGAAAACCCTTCGCTAGCGGTCCAGAATGGAAATCTCAGAGTTCCTGTACTTAGTGGCACACGAAAAGTATCCTCAGAGTTACAAACTTGCTATTTGATAGGATGTGATACTGCTTACGATAGGTTTAGAGAACTTTTATATACCGCGACCATATATTCCGAAGTTTAGCTTAACGCATGACTGATCTTGTGATTTCTCAAAATGGTTAATATATACTGTTCGACTATGTACCACGATTAGGAGATATGCAATGGCAGTTGCGAGTGAAAGTTCATCGAATGAGTTCAAGATATTACCTGACAGTGTTCCCAACGATGGTTTACTGTTTGTAGATCATCAAAAATTTGGCAGGTCAGGTCACGGAGGCAACTGTATTACCGAGTGTCAGAATGGTGATATCGTATCTTTCTACCCCAACACATCTGGAGAAATTCTGGCGGGTCACGGTGTTGGGGGGTGGTCGGAATACCGAAGGTCAAAGGATGGGGGAAAGACCTGGAGTTCACCGAGCATACTGGACTATTCTAAACGTGCATGGGAAGGTGACGATCTTTATTCTGCCCTGGTATTTGCAGTAACTACTGCACCTAACGGTACGCTCATAGCTTTTATATTGCGATTTGATGGAGAGCCGTGGATCAAAAAATTTACGCCTGTCTACCTTATGAGTCATGATCAGGGTTATACCTGGAGCGATCCATACCCTCTGGATACTGGAGCTAACGTTGAAGAAGTTTCATTTACTTTGGATGCGGTTTTTGTGCATAACAGCCAAATCTTCGCGGTGTTTATGGGTGGGTCGCCTACTTATAGTGATGGTCCTTACAGTCTATATGTCTCTGGAAACAATGGTGAAACTTTTGAAAAACGCAGTTTACTCCCATTTGATTGTCGGAACTACTATGTAACGGCTGGCGTGCTTGATCAGGGTGAAATCATAGTTTATTCATACGCTTACCGTACTGATACACCTATCGATGAATACAACATCGATTATGTTATAAGCATCGATGAAGGGCGAACATGGTCAGAGGTACAAACCACAAAATTCGCTCGTGCTATCCGTAACCCCCAACTTTCGTCCAAAATAGGCAATTTGTACTTTCTGCACGGACGTAGCGGCAGTATGAGTCATGATCCGGGGAATCTGGTACTGTATTCATCACCAGATGGTATCCATTGGGACGATGGCATTATTTTGCATCGTAAACCCTTCCCGAATGGTTATGACGCATATTCAGCGAATGAAGTGATAGGTAAATACGATCAAACAGTACCGAATCGTCTCTTGATACAGTCCAGTATTGTATACGATGCTGAGAGTAAGAGAGTTAATGAGCATCATTGGTGGGTTGAAGAAATAGACGGAACTTGATTTACAATGAACGAAATCCCAAATTTGTGATCGTCAGAAACTTATGGACAACACTGATACGATAATTTTCAGATTAGTTCCGTATTCACTCAATTTGACTATGACACATATCTAAGTATCGATAATCAACACGCGTCTTGTCTGCTAAAACTCTTCTACTATTGTTCCTTCAATGCCGCATGATCCATCTTTGTATGAATAGTAGTACACAACCATAATTTTGCCATCATTAAGTTCTACTGACCACGGATATCCGCAGTCCGAATTTTGGGCGTCACTTCGTATTATGAAGTCAGTAGCAGAGTTCAAATCTGTCCCTTCAGGTTCTGTCACTCGAGCAGTGCATCCACGTTGCCCCTTCCATCGGGTTCCGACTGTAATGAATATACGTCCATCTCTAAGTCCGAGCATATGCCCGGGGCTACCCGAAATTGATGTGGTTTCCCAATTGGACCACGTTTCACCTTCATCTTCTGATGACACTAAAGCAAGACACTTGGCTCCTGTAGTTGGCCCCGGGTGGAAACGATATAATGCCAATATTCTCCCTTTTGGAGTTTGATGAATTGTAGGTTCACTAAAATGTGCTATTTGATCTTCAGCAATCCTACCACCGTACTTCCACGTTTCTCCCATGTCATCTGAGAAACGAATCATTCCAAAATATGGCTGTTCTCCGCCCGGATTATCTGTGGCTTTACTTGGCATAAGTAATCGACCATTTGGAAGTGACAGAAGTCCGCTACGACATACTCCAGAATGTTCTGCTGGATACCCCCATACGGCGTTGTCTATTGCGGGGAATCTCACAGGTGAGCTCCAGCTGTACCCATTATCTTTCGAACGAACCCAAAATGGTATGCCTGGTCTTGATATCCAGGTTGAATCTTCATGATTTCCTATAGCCTTAGAGTGAGGAGATTCGCTAAAGCTTATTTCAGTGATGTTCTTTGCAGGGATTAGTTCATTGGTTGAAGCATGTAGGAAAATACTTCCGTCTGAGAGTGTATGTGTGCCGAAGTCTATAATGCCTCCTAAGTGGTCTGATACTACCGGCAAGGCTTGACTCCAGGTTTTTCCCTCGTCTATTGAACGGCAACTGAATACTTCAAACAGTGGGTGGCTATGGTGGGGATATCCTAAGTACGGCGACCTATGGAAAAGGATTATTAAGTCCCCGGATGGAGCTCGAATTATATTAGGGTGTGCCGCATATAACCCTTGTTCTTTATATAAAGTTATGTGGTCGAGTATTCGCCAACTCATTGATTATCTCTATCGGCTATTCCAGTGGTGTTAGACTTACGATAACATTTCATTTGCAAAATAGGTATACAAATAGTCTTTATGAATCACATTTCGATACATGTCAAATGGATACCACAATAGTTTCGGAAAATAAGTGGGGGAAAAGGATATTCCCAATTGCGCTTTCCGTGTGCGTTGTATTTCTTATCCTCTATGCAAGTCTTGGGTTTCTAGGTGTAACTATTCCATCAGGGTCACAAGATTCTATTGGTCGTGTTTCGGGGTGGTGTGAAAGAGTTAGCAGTAGTATTTTCAGAGAACCTGTAAATGCTTTAAGTAATATAGGTTTCATGTTTGCCGGTTTATTGATGATAAGAGTTTTATCCCGTGATCAAAAAAGTTTACGCGATCGGAATCAATTTCATGGATTTACTCCTGTAGCTATTTTATATGCAGGAGCCACTATTTATTTGGGTATCGGCTCCATGTTGATGCACGGAACACACACAGGTTGGGGAGGGTGGGCAGATAACCAGTCTATGGTTATGTATATTCTTGTGCCTTGGTTAATCAACCTCAAGGAAATGGGGAGATGGAGTTTAAGAAGGTTTCTTACAGTATATACATCGATAGTATTAGTTTACTCATTGACCAGGTGGATATTCGGATCCAAGTTAGGTATTAATTTAGATGTTTTTGATGTTTCTATAGCTTTATGGATAATTTCGGAAGTCTTGTTTAAATTCTGGACACCAAAAATGAGGTGGATCTCAGGATTTTTTGGATTTGTAGTTGCGGCTATTTTCGGTATCATGCCTTCAGACATCTTTTTGGATATTGATAAGCACTGGTGGGTAATTTTGTTTTGGATACCTGGTGTACTGTCACCAAATCAACCACGTATAAAAAGAACTTATAGCCCTTGGGCATTTGGTGGCATTTTCAGCTTCCTGATCGCGTATATGATTTGGTTGCAGGGTTATCCAGACAGTTATTACTGCGATCCAGATTCGTTAATACAGCCTCACGCAATTTGGCATCTAACTACGGCTTTTTCAACTTGGTGCTTTTTTAAATTTCTTAGGACGGATAGAGATTTTAATGTCACAAGCTGATAGTAGTCTCAGGAGAAAAATCGCATCAAGGGTAATCCAGGCGCTTAGAACAAACCAATTTAGTTTATTTCGGATATAATGTAGGGCGATGGAAAAAATAGATCGACGATTTATATTCAATACTTCACTACGGAAACTACGCTCGGGCTCTATAGTTTCGGCCATATTAGTTGGAATCTGGATCTTTGTACCTCTTAAGTGGGCTCAGGCGCGCTATGATCACGTAAGTTCTAAAAGAAAAAACAGCTAGTTATTGATCGTCTACATTGGATAATCACACTGCTTATTAATCGCAAGATAGTACTGGCGTGTGCTGTATTGATTTTAGTTGTAATTGTAGTAAATATTTTGTTTTTAACAAGTCCCATTTATTACGATCACTCTGCCTTAGAAAGAGATCTGACAACAGAGGCTGTTGATTCAGAATCTACTAGCCTAAAGATACTTACATTCAACGCTTGGCATGGTCTTGTAACAGATGAAGGCATCTTGAAACTTGGTGAATATGAAACCTCTGATAGGAGAGAAGTGAGGTATAGCCAATTGCTAGAGGAATTGCAACGATTGGATCCGGATGTAATAGCGTTGCAAGAAGCTAATCCTCTTCCTGAGTATGCTACCAAGATTGCCTCTGATTTGGGTTTCGATGAAATCCACCAGATAGCAAATGGAGGTGTAAAACTATTTGGGTGGGGGATACCGTTAAACGTTAGTGAAGGACTTATTTTACTTGCTAGGGAAGAACTAAATTTAGAGTTGGTGGGGAAAATTAGACTATCCGGCCCCTGGTTTAGTATTCAGAACACGCAAGTATCTTTCCAGTTATCGGAAACAAGGTATGCTCTCATCGGTAAAATTAGAGTTGAAGGTAAAGAAATTTATATACTGAACACTCATTTACATGCCGGTTTTCCATTCGGTGATACTTATATTGATGACCTGTCTGAATTAAGAAATGCAGGTGAAATAACTGATTCCGAATATGATTTTTTTGATAATAGAGCTAAAGAGGCATCGCAAAGAAGAGAAGAGGAATTGTTTTTGGCAATATCCTGGATCAGGAATGAAACAGATAACGAGCATCCTATAATACTTCTAGGAGATTTCAATTCGATTGAAAATTCAAACGAAATTAGAACAATTTTGGATTACCATTTCATAGATGCTTTTCGTGAAAAAAATCCAGGGTTATCAGGGTTCACTTCCGATTCCATCTTAAACCCAAAGGTACGCCTGATGGAGGAAAACAGTTTGGAATCTCAAGGTCAGACAGATAGGTTTGAATCAAAATACCTTGAAATAGCAAGTAGAATCGACTACATATTTCTCAGTTCGCATTTCCAAAGTAAAAATATTTTAGAAAGTTTTGTAACTCTTAACAGATCCAACGAAGATGGCGTATATCCATCTGACCATTTCGCAGTTTTTGCTGAAATTTTATTACCATAAACACGTAGTTAAGCGAGATATTTTAATTCCTGAATCGGACTATGTTTTAGTTATTTTGAAGCCCTGAGTTCGATAGCTTGGAGTCGTTTTAGCAGTGGTGGATGGGAATAATTCAAGAATACATACAGTGGATGTGGTGTTAGATTTGAAAGATTATCTACAGACAATTTTTTTAAACCGTTAGAGAGACTTTCATGGTCATTAACTGTATCAACTGCCCATACATCTGCCTCATATTCATGTTTGCGTGACAGTCCTTGCATGATAGGGCCTAATATAATTTCTATTGGTGTGTAGAGTAGGCCAAAGAACAGTAATCCTGCATACACCGACTGCTCATCGACGAAGAAGGCATCATAAAGTTCTGTACTGTTTAAGAATATTGATAATAGGAAAAATATTACTCCACTGTGTATTATGCTAAATACCAGCCTTTGAATGATATGACCTTTTTTATAATGTCCAATTTCATGACCAATTATTGACACCAGTTCCGATACGGAATGTTTCTCAATCAGGGTGTCAAATAGGGCAATCCGCTTATGTTTTCCAAATCCAGTAAAGAAAGCATTAGCCTTGTTAGATCGTTTTGATCCATCCATTAAAAGTATGTTGTCTATAGAAAAATTAACTGTATTTGCGTACTCAAAAATCGAGTCTCTTAGATTACCTTTTTCTAACGGTGTGAATTTATTAAATATTGGCATAATCCAAGTAGGAGCGATAAATTGTAGCCCGAGGCTAAATAATGTGACTGCTATCCAGCAGTAGACCCATGCTAATGAACCCGCATATTCAAAGAAAGATAGTATGCCTGCTATGAGAGGCCCACCTATGATAAGGAGTATTAGGAGTCCTTTTACACGATCATAAGCAAATGTTGAAGGTGTAGTTTTATTGAAACCGAATCTATCTTCAATAACGAACGTACTGTATATCTCGAAAGGGATGGTCAATACGAGTTGGCCTAATAGGAGAATTGATATAAAAAGCAACCCATTTACTATTACATGAAAATTTTGTTCTCGTATTGATTCATCTAGCCATCCGAACCCTCCTACGAACCAGAAACCTATCAAGAGTGTCAATTTAAAAGTATTGGTGAGGAAGGCAAATTTAGTGGTAGTACGTAAGTAATCTTGGGATTTACGATATTCTTCAGGTTCATATATTTCGGACAAGCCTTCTGGTACCACGGATTTGATAGATTTTAAATTAAGATAATTGGCAATCATGTCTAACACATATTCGAAAATCAAAGCGAAGAGAATTATTGTAAAAAATATGTTCATCGATAATGTTCGATCCTATTTCATAAAAGGGTTAAGGTATCATGTGTTGATACTGGTATATGGTATACAGGAGTTTATTGGCAGCCAACTGTGGTGTCAATGTGTAGGTATTGATGGTATGCCTAGGTATACTAATTTTTAACCAATTGGTATTATCACTTTCAAGAGATGATAGTTTAAGATGACAGCGATAATTAAGGAGCTGGTAATTTGAGATTAATTTTAATTGGTTGTGAATATTCAGGTACTACTACTCTAGCTGAAGGTATACGTACTTGGAGTCATAAAGTTATGGGTGAAGGTAAGGGTCTGATTGCGTATCATGACCACTGGAAAATCCCACATACTAGCGGCCACCCTGGTCTAGATGACTACAACCTTTTTACCCCTGAGGAGCAGGAGCAAATTTTAGCTCTCAGTCCAAAGACCAAGGAAATGATTCAAAGGCACAACATAACATATCATATAGCGCCCGGTGCTTTACAAAGTCCCGACTACTTGTCCATTGGACTACACATCGAAAATGCGATTTATGCACCTATGTATTTCGATTATTACAACGATGAAGTGGAGCGAAGAGCGAATCAGGAACACTTCGAACACGACATAGCAGACTTGGCCCCAGATATGCCCTTAGTTTTGATAAAAGCATCTTCTGAAACCATTTTGAACCGTATGAAACATACTCCACATTATAATCCTGTCTTACAAGAAAGAGACATAAAGGATGTGCTTAATAAATTTGAAGAAGAATATGAACGTTCCAGCATAAAGAATAAATTTACAATTGATACAACTGGATCTGCAGTAGAGGAAACATTAGATAAATTCATTAAGCAGATGGAGCCGTATTTTAATCAGTCAGATATTTTAAGGATCTTGAATCATAGATCGAATCAAAATTCTTAATCAGACACGGTTTGAAGATTAAAAATTTGTATTAAGAGATATCTAATTATATGAACGGATATATCGTTAGGGAGCATTAGAAATGGCAGATGTTGTCCGCGTTGGAATAATTGGGGCAGGCTCCATTGCTAGAGATCGACACATACCCCTATTACAAAAGGTTAGGGATGTAAGTGTGACGCAGCTTTGGTCTAGAACTATGGATAATGCCAATAAAACAGCAAGTGATTTTGGGGTTCCGACCGTAGTTGAAAACTGGGAAGAGATCGTTGACTCTCCTGATGTAGATGCCGTTGTTATAGCCACACCGCCTATTCTACATCTTCCTGCCACATTAGCTGCACTAGAATCAGGGAAACATGTTTTATGCCAGGCAAGGATGGCTAGAAATTTGAGTGAAGCTCTTAAAATGCTTGAGGCTTCAAAAAATACCCATTTGGTCACAGCACTATACCCCGCTGGTTTCGGTTTGAAGGGTGACAGGGTTATGAGAAGACTGATTGGAGATGGGTTTATAGGTGACATAGTTGATGTACGAGTAACGTCGGTAGGACCAAGCCCTGGAGGTGGGGGGTTTATGGATGATCCTAGTGTTGTTGGTATTAATGCAATGATGCTTGGGATTCTAGGGGAAGTCTGTAACCGCTGGATGGCGCCTCCTGTTTCAGTAGCAGCTGTTACTGGAGAACCGTTGAATGTTGTACCACAATCTTTAGCTATATCGGCCGAATTGCCAGGAGGGATAACAGCCAGTTTTCATCTGTCCTTTCGAGTAACTAATAGTCTTGGGAATACAGTAGAAATTTTCGGGACGCGCGGGTCTTTAAAATATGACATGTTGGTTGAGCGTCCCGACGGTACTATTGGAGGTGAAGAAGTCTGGGGTATGACTGAGTCTGAGACAGAAATGTATCCTATAGAGATACCATCTCATGAAGAACGCGACCGAACTACTGATAGCGAATTCATAGAATCGATTCGCAGTGGGGTACCTGTTTATCCAGATTTTGAAGAAGGGGTTAGGTACATGCAGTTCAGTGAAGCGGTAGCCCAATCAATTCTAGAGAGCAGGATGATAAAAATGCCGCCTGAACCGAAAATGGATTGTTGGGGAAAGCTTCTCTGATATAGCGTATTAGACTGGCTGTACTTATTGGTATCGAGCACTTATTTCATAATTGAAAAAAACTACCCGCTATATGTCGTGTTCCTCCAAAACCATTACCGTCTTCTTGCATGTAATAATAAGCTGTGAATATTCTCCCGTCGTCGAGTTCAGTTGCTACAGGGTATCCTAGATCCCAATTACTACCATCTGCTCTTAGAACCACTTCATCTGACCAACTTAGGCCTTGGTCTTCGCTCAGAATTAGACCTATCCCATATGGAGGTTTACGTCTCCCATACAATATGACTATTCTTCCATCTTTCAGCTGAATTGGCCAAGGTGATCTATACAGTCTGTGAAAATTTTTCCTGGCGCCTGACCAAACATGGTCTCTTGTGAGTTTTAACCAGGGGGACTTTCCCCATTTTACGACTGGAGTCGGATTACTCCAACTGTATCCTCCGTCATCGGAATAGTTCATTTGAATACAATTTCGAAATCCCTCTAGGTTAATCATGTAGCATTGTAAGCGCCCATTAGGTAGCAAAAGCAGAGTTCCGTACGTAGACACACCTTGTCCTGTCGGATCACGGTCAATTTCAGATATATAGTTCCAAGACAGACCATTGTCATCCGTGGCATAGAATTTTAGTGCCTGTATCCGTGGAAATGAAGATGTAGAGGCAGTTCCCACAATTCCATGTGTGCCGTCTGAGAATTTTGCAAGAGGTCCTCCGTCAAAATGTATTAGATCCATACCATAAGGTGGGCTAATCCTAGTTGGAACTGTCTCCCAGTTTTTACCCTTATCTTCGGATCTAAATGAAAAGCATTCCAATGGATCAATTCGATCGGACACTTTTTCTCCTGTAACAGGTCTGGCAAAAAATATGGTCGAGTTTTTGTTGTTAAGGTCTATATATTCTCGTGGTGTTTCAAGGCTGTCAGTTTTATATAAGATTTCGCGTTTTTCTTCAGTTGATCTTGATTCGTCCCATACGGTAACTTTATGTTCACTCGGCCATGATTCACCATGGTCGACAGAGCGTTGTAGCAGAATTCTTGCCCGGCTAGAATATCCCGTAGTGAATGAGTGGCTAACATCATTCTGAGTCATATAAGTAGAATGGGCATGGGCGTGCATGACGGCAATTTCTCCATTTCCAAAGTTGAAAATGCCGCTTTGGCGAGGATGTCCACAGTAAGTATTCTTGCTGTAACATATCTTGATATGGCGTATGTTTTTTAAGTGTTGAGTGGTATCACTCATTGTGACCTCCTTTCTGATATACAATGCTAACTGTTCATCCTCAATTGGTGCCAACAGGATAAATACATGATAGTATCCTCGCTTAATATTACCTAAATTGAGTATGTAGTGTAAAAATTAGATAGGGTATTGCCTAGGGATTTATTTTTCGGAGATGGTTTTATGCTTATATATATAGTTCGCAGAACTCTTCTGGCAGCTCTGACTTTGGCGGTGATTTCATTTGCTACATTTTTTATAGTCCAGCTTCCGGAAGGAGATATCGTCGACCAGTATGACACCTTGCTTATGGGGGTCGCTACCGACAAAAAAACTATAAACAAAGTTGAGTTGAGGGAGAAGTGGGGTTTAAACGATCCACTGATTGTTCAATGGGTTAACTGGGTAGTGCCAATATTTACCCGTGGAGATTTCGGGACTTCATACACTGAGGCTGTTGCTGCTACCGAACAGGGTTATGAAGTACGGGAGGTGATTAACCAATACCTTCCTTACACGATTTACCTTTCTGTCTTTACAGCAGTGATTACATGGGTGCTTTCTATACCGATAGGGATCTATTCGGCAGTGCGTCAGAATTCTGTGGGAGATTACATATTCACCTTCTTTGGATTTGCAGGTCTTGCAGTGCCAGATTTCCTTTTGGGGCTGGTTGCAATGTACATAGCGTTTGCTTACTTTGATCATAGTGTTGGAGGGATATTTTCCGGCGAGTATCTTACCGCTCCATGGTCTGTTGCAAGGCTAATTGATATGCTTCAGCATTTAATAATACCCGGGATAGTTTTAGGTACGGCTGGTACGGCTGGACTGATACGTGTAATGCGCAATAATCTCCTGGATGAACTTCGTAAACCATATGTAGTTACTGCAACCGCCAAAGGACTGGCTGGCTGGAGAGTAGTATTAAAGTACCCTGTTAGAGTCGCTCTAAACCCGTTCATAAGTGGCATAGGTGGAATGTTGCCAAGCTTGGTTAGTGGCAGCGTTATTATTTCTATAGTATTGAGTCTGCCTACTTTGGGACCAATATTTGTAGAATCTGTAATGTATCAGGATGGCCCACTTGTAAGTGCTGCTGTACTTATGTTTTCTGCTCTTTCTGTCATAGGTACCTTAATATCGGATCTATTACTGGTTGTGGTCGACCCAAGGATAAGGTTGACTGGAAGTGCAAGAGGCGGTTCTTCAGAGGTGTGATGTTGCGAAAGATTGCTCTTTTGGGTGGAGATGAATTTAGACCTGAGTGTGAACCTGTCGACAGGGCGGTTTTGAAATCAACTGGTAAGAGTTCCCCCAAAATTTTGATCGTACCTACCGCAGCGGCGCTAGAAAACCCTACACTCGCATCTCTCAATGGAATATCTTATTTTTCTAATCTTGATGCAGATGCATCATCACTCATGGTATTGAATTCGGCAGATTCTAACAATCAGGAATTATTGAAACCTCTGACCGAATCAGATGTCGTATATTTCACAGGTGGAAATCCTCGCTATCTTATTGACGTCATAGAAAATTCCGTTTTTTTGGAGCAGATTTATAATGTTTTAGACCGGGGAGGTGTTGTAGCTGGTTCTAGTGCTGGGGCTATGATTTTAGGTAGATATATGTCTTTCGAAGGCTGGTGTTCAGGGACTGGTGTGGCCGGAAATGTGGTTGTTTTCCCTCATCATGAGAGTAGGGATCCAGATACTTTAGCAGGAAAGTTTTTTGAAGAATCCATAAAGGGTATTGTTGGTTTTGGGATAGATTCACAGACAGGATTACTTAGTATGCCTCTAGGATGGACGGTGTTTGGGAAAGGAAACGTTACAGTATATAGTCAAGGTGAATGGGTGAAATATTCTGATGGCGAAACAATCAGCACAGCGTTGGGTTAACCCCAAAGAGAGATAGTGCCGAAAATTATGAATCAAACCTTTTGAAGGGCTTATAATTCGACCTAATCTTTATGGAACTTAAAAGAAAATAGGTCAGCATCCTTCATTGCGAACTTTAATTTTATTGGTTTCCCTTCAATTTTGGATAAATTCGGATTGCCGGCCCAGGTTACTTTCTGGGAAACTGAATCTCCAAATAGTTCTACAGAATTCGCGAGTTCAAACCCTTCAATAGCTCTTCCATTCCTATCTTGAATTTCAGTAAGAATACTGCCAGCAGCAGATGTTGAATAATTGATTTTAAGACATTTCCCTTCAAAGGATATAGTTTTGGAGGTGAGTACACCTCCATTAAGAGTAGCTTGGGCGGAAACAAATCCGTCTAAGCGCTGGGTGTATCTTCTCATCCTTGCCCCATTTGTTCCTTTATAGCCCTCAATTGAATATATGGAAAGTTCGTTGGGGGTGTTCGGGATCCGAGAGGCTGTTTCTAGTATCCCCCAGGCTGCCAAATTGTTTCTGTTAACCCATCGTTCTTTTTGAGGTCCTGGTCGTATGAGTGCTTCACCCCAGCGTTTGAAATCCTTACCATCTCTGCTAGACATGAAAAGTATATCTGAGGATCCTGTGTCTGGCTCAGTCAGATTCGAAGGAGCGTTATGTTCCGGGACGTATCTTTTAGGTAGACCGAAGTAAATATGTGGTGCACGGTGGTATTGAGTTATCTGGTTGGTATATAGGTGTTCGGAGGGTGATCCAGGATAACTTAACAGCTCTGAGTCTGTCCAATTAATGAAATCGTCTGATGTAGATATCATGATGTCACGAAATCCTGTCCAACTGTCAGGATCAAGTATTTCAGTTCTGTCGTCTTCAGCCTCTTCGGGCGTAAGAATTTTTTTATCTTTTGATATATTGTTAATCATTCCTTGATTAGATGCTGATCCTGATGTTGGCTCTTTACGCATTTCCCGGTGATATGCCACGTAGCATTTTTTCTCACTGTCCCAAAATGCAAGATTTTGACTGTCCAGTGTTCCTTTAGTTATAACTGGGGTTTCAGTCATCATTGACCAATTGATACCATCGTGTGACTTTAGTGGATAGAGGCCACCGGCGTATTTGCCCTCGACATAGCGTTTTACTATAGCTTTATAACTTTCATCAGGATTGCAATTTGGGTTAGGGTCTTTAAAGGCAGCTATAGTGTGTCCTCTTAACCAGTCCACGATTATGTTGTTATCTTTTGATCCATTGAATTCTACAATTCCCAAATTTGGCTTTTCCCAGTGGATACCATCGTTGCTTTCAGCGTAGCAGACCACTGGGTGAGCGAAACCATAGATGTTGTCTTCATTATCACCCGGTGTGTCAGCTCCGCGGTAATACATCTTGTATGTGTCGCCATCTTTGAAAACGGTGTGGTAATAGGAGATATTGCCTTCCCATGGCATATCATGCTCTATGGCGATATCATTAGGTGTTGGTTTATGCAGTACAAATCGCACTGAATCCATGGTTTCTATCAAATGATCGTCTAGCAGCAGTTCTAGTCTAGATCCTATGCGCTCCACACTCGTATGGTTATTTTGTGTGCCCATTATTTCCTCCGACGTTACTGATTACTTAAGACAAGTGGTATGTGTAGGCAGAACTTTACCATACTGTACCGTTCCAGGCATTACTTCAAATCACGGAAGAAATTCAAATACAACAATAGATAAATATTTCATTACTTGTTTATTAATTTAGGTGTGATAGTCTTTTCAGTAGACTGGGTTGTTGCCGTTGCCAAATAGGCAACTTAGTCAACTTAAATTAAGGAGATTTCGCTGGTGGAATATGAGAACAGTTTAGACAGGTATTTGAAGCTGGAAGGTAGTTACAATGTAAGAGATTTGGGTGGATATGAGACCAGTGACGGTAGGATCACGAAATGGCGCACTTTTTTACGGTCAGGGAGTATGCACAATTTAACAGAAGAGTCACAGTCTTCTATTCTGCAATTGGGAATTCGAACGGTTATAGATCTCAGGACAAGTGCGGAGAAGACAGCATTACCCAACGTTTTTAAGGATTCATCTAAGATTTCCTTCAAGGAACATAATATTATAGGAGATGTCCCTTTTGATGGATACAGCAATATTTCAGCCGTTGATATTTTGGAGGGTGGAGGGGAATTTGCGAAAGGCATACTTCAAATGTATTGTACTTTTTTGGATCAGTGTCAGGATCAGTTTAGGGACTCTTTAGTTACACTGTCTGATTCTGGGTCAGTTCCTGCTATTTACCATTGTGCCGGTGGTAAGGACAGGACAGGAATAATATCAGCTATGTTACTGGGAAACGCAGGGGTTTCGTACGATACTATAGCTAAAGACTATTCTCTGTCAGCAAAATACTTAATGGAACGTTATTTTGAAGGTGTGGTTCAAAGTCCTAGACCTGGAGAGACTCCTGAGAATTACACATGGAAAGAATACGAGGAAGAATTTTGCCCGCCAGAAGCCATGTTGATGACATTATCCTACCTAGATGATAAGTATGGTGGAATACAGTCGTATATGAAGTTAATTGGGGTAGATGAAGTCCGAATTAACCATCTCCGTGATTGCTTAATAGAATGATTTGCTATTTTATAATCGAAGACATGTAAATATGTTTCGTATAATGGTTTATGAAATGTGGATGCTTAGATAGTTATTCTGAGGTTGTTCTCTAATATCAGTATTTAGGATGTAGTATTCAGGAGGCGTTTTGAGACACATAGTTGCACTCCTGTTTGTGATTGTTGGCTTTGGCGGCTTGATGTTGCCTAACGTATTATCAGCTGAATCTTCGCTCGTTGCGATCCTGGAAATAGACGAGCCAATTCTCCCTGTGACATCTCGTTTTTTGGTGCGAGGTATTGAAAAGGCTGATGAGGAGGGAGCTCAGTTAATCATTGTAACTCTTGATACCCCGGGGGGTATGCTTGATGTAACTCGAGACATAGTTACTTCTATAATCGAATCACCTATACCAGTTGTAGTTTATGTATATCCAAATGGATCTCACGCTGCGTCTGCCGGTACATTCATCGCTGCCTCTGCTCATGTAGCAGCAATGGCGCCGGTATCTAATATTGGTGCTGCATCTCCGGTTGGACTAGGTAAAGATCTTCCTCCTACAATTGAGTCAAAGACGAGACAAGACGCGGCTGCAGAGTTGCGAAGCATATCTGAAATCCGAGGCAGGAACACACAAGTGCTCGAGACGACTGTTATGGAAGCGATGGCATACTCATCTTCAGAGGCTTTAGAAAAAAATATTATAGATATCGTAGCGAATAATATTGAAGATTTGATTAGAAAATTGGATGGAATTACGGTTTGTATAGGTGGTGAATGTAGGGTTAGAGATGGCAATCTAGAGGGGGGTGAATTATTTACTATAAACACACTGAATATGGAGACTTTTGAAATACGAAAGACTGTCCTAGAAAAATTCCTTGGTTTTTTGGCCAACCCAACCGTAGCATATTTACTATTGGCGCTCGGAGTTATTGGTATATTCATTGAATTTTTTATGGGTGCGGGGTTGATTATGCCTGGTTTTGCTGGGGTAATCTGTCTTGCCTTGTCTTTCGTTGCGATGAACCAACTGCCAGTTAATTGGGTGGGAGGAGGGTTGATTTTAATCGCAATAATCCTTTTCTACCTGGAATTAAACATCCCTGGCTCTTCCATTTTTGGAGTCACTGGAGTTATCGCTTTCGCCCTGGGAGGGTTATTTCTTTTCGGGGATTTTGGGCTGCCTGGATTTGCGACTGAGCCTATTGAAACACCGGGGTTAAGGGTTAATCCATTTGCAGTTATAGGTGTAACAGTAGTAACAGCGGGAACTCTGTTTTTTGTTTTGAAAAGTATACTTGGTGCTCAACGTTCAGGTACTACCGGTCGGACTTTATCTGATGACCTTGTAGGTCAAGTGGGCGTTGTAAAGGTAATTCTGGATCCTGAGGGTGTAGTCCATGTAGCAGGTGAAGATTGGAGCGCAGTGTCAGATTCTGAAGATATCATATATGAAGGCAATGATGTTATGGTATCAAGTGTAGATGGACTAAAATTGAACGTTTTTAAGTCTCCAGTCAGGAGTGAAGATGTTTTGTAAAATGGAGTATGTTGAGTCAATTAAACTAGTTAAAGAGAACTTAGGAGGTTAGTAATGGCGATATTAAATTTTCTGAAAGATTACGAGCGTATAGCAAGGTTTAAATGGGGTAATTTTGAAGGAATGAGAGGGCCAGGGCCAGTTGTATTAATTCCCATTATGCACTCAGGTGTGAAGATAGATACTCGTACTGAAGTGATTGATATCCCCAGGCAAACTAATATAACCAAGGATAATGCCCCAATAGCTATAGATTTCCTGATATACATGAGGGTGACTACTGAAAATGCTGATCGTGCAGTGCTTGAAGTTGAAAACTACCGAGCTGCGGTTATTGGATTAGCAACTACGACTTTGAGGGCTGTGGTTGGAGATATAGACCTTGACAACGTTTTGTCTCAACGAGAGCGTATAAATACAACATTGAGAGAAAAATTGGATTCTGAGACTGCAAGATGGGGGATTAAGGTAACCAACGTTGAAATTAGAGAGATTGAGCCGCCTCCTGATATACAAGAGGCTATGAATAGGCAAATGTCGGCCGAGAGAGTTCGTCGAGCTGTAGTTAGGGAAGCTGAAGGTACTCGAGAAGCAGCAGTTACTGTAGCCGAAGGTGAAAAGAGATCGGCAATTCTTAAGGCAGAAGGGGCAAGGCAGGCAGAGATATTGACTGCAGAAGGAGACCAGCAGGCAGCCGTTCTACGTGCGGAGGGATACAGCACAGCACTTGATAAGATTCACAGTGTTGCGAAAGGGATAGATTCAAATACATTGAGTCTCCAGTACTTTAATACATTGAAAGAACTAGGTGCTACTGAGGCGTCTAAGTTTGTATTGCCGATGGAGTTCACTAAGCTTTTAAGTCCATTTAGTAAGATGCTTGATGATAAAAATGATGAGTGATCATGTAATCTGGTACGTCAGTCCTACATGCAGAATGTGACAAATGGGCCAATTTGACGGTAAGGGTGTTATTGTTACTGGTGCCTCATATGGCATTGGACGAAGTACGGCCTTGGAGTTTGCTAGAGAGGGTGCCAACGTTACTATTGCAGATGTTGATGATGTGGCAGGTAAGAGTGTGGTTTCTGAAATAGAAAAGATTGGATCCAGTGGTTTATTTGTTTTAGCAGACGTTTCAGATTCAGTTAAATGTGATGAAGTTGTATCTAGGACTATAGATAAATTTAATTCCCTAGATGTTTTAGTTAATAACGTTGGCATCCAGCCTAAAGACTCGTACCGAAACGTGGAGGATACTCCGGAGAGTCTTTGGGATCGTATCATAGACGTTAATTTAAAGAGTTGTTTCTTGATGTCCAAATTCTCAATTCCTCAAATACGAAAAGTTGGAGGAGGAGCAATTATTAACGTTGCCAGTGTTCAGGGCATTCGTTCAAAAAAGTTAGTTCCTGCATATGCTGCTAGTAAAGGAGGTTTACTGTCTTTAACTAGACAGATGTCTCTTGATTACATCGATGACAACATTCGAGTTTTAGCTGTATGTCCAGGCGGTATTGACACGAAAATGGTTAGGGATTTAGCTGCGAACGAAGGTGCAAATCTGGATGATATAAAGGGTAGATATGCACTTACACATCCCATTGGTCGTATAGGTAACCCAGTGGAAATTGCAAACGTAATCCTATTTTTAGCAAGTGATAAGGCAAGCTTTATGACAGGCGAATATATTTGCGTGGATGGGGGATACAATGCCGTTGGTTCCTCGGCTGGCGCTGCACGTGATTCAATCTCTGTAAATAAGTAGAATAGATGTAATCTAGTGTAAATCAATCATTGATTTGGCTATAGGTTCGTTTTTAGAGAATTGGCTAGTTTAATGTTCATTGTTGGGATTGCGGCTATTTCTTCTACGGGTGCAGTTTTTATACCATTTAGAGACCCGAATTTCCTTAGTAGTAAGCGTTTTCGCTTTGGACCTATACCACTGACGTCATCGATTCTGGAACGCATACTGTTTTTGGATCGCCGTTCTCTGTGAAAGGTTATTGCGAATCTATGGGCTTCATCTCTGGCATTTTGCATAAGGAACAACCCTTGTGAATTTCTTGGCAACAGTATTGGCTCTGATACTTGAGGAACAAATATTTCTTCATTCTCTTTGGCTAGACTAGCTAGCGGTATATGCTCAATTCCGAGTTCAAGGAATACTTGGAGTGCTGCCGAAAGATGGCCTTTCCCTCCATCAATAATTACTAGGTCTGGGATTTCTTTCCAACTATTTTGCATAGTGGAGGAGTTTGAATTTTTACTCCTTGGTGATTCAGTATAGTTAGAATTTTGTAGTCTCTTGAATCTGCGTGTCAGAACCTCCTTCATCATGGAATAATCATCTATTCCTGTTACTTGTTTAATCTTAAATTTTCTGTAGTCTGTTGGGCTCGGTTTACCATTTTTAAACACCACCATACTACCTACTGCGCTACTTCCTTGGATGTTTGAAATATCAAAGCATTCAATTCTTCTAGGCAGACTTGGTAGGCTCAGCGCTTCTTGGATTTCTGACATATCTGATCCCGAATTTTTTCGGTCTGAATTAAGTACCTTCAGTTGCTTAATCCCTTGCACAGCATTTTCCGTTACCATATCGACCAATTTTTTCTTTTTCCCTTTTTGTGGAACGTGTAATGTGACAGTACCCTTCCTCTTATTTTCGAGCCACTCTTTGATAGTATTTTTTTCGTTGATATCGCACTGTAGCAAAATTGTCGGTGGCACATAAGGATTTTTGCTGTAGAATTGCTGCACAAATGAAGTTATAACTGAATTTTGTTGCATGTCTTTTGTACTGGTCATAACGAAGTTGTCGCGTCCTACAAGTTTGCCATTTCGAATAAAAAAGATTTCCACTAATGACTCTTCATTATGTGGTGCAGTGGCAATTACATCCATGTTTTCTGAACCTGTACTAAGAACCTTTTGTCTTTCCTGTATTTTTTCTATTGCTTTGAACTGATCTCTGAGTATTGCAGCCTTTTCAAAATCCAATGAATTTGAAGCGTCCTGCATACGTTCCAGGATTGAACGAGTTATAAGTTCGGTTTTTCCTTCTAGGAACAGGATTACCTGATTGATTACATCAGAGTATTCTTTTTGGTCTACAGCTCCTATACATGGTCCAACACACCGGTTTATATGGAAATCAAGGCATGGGCGAGAGTCAGTTCCAGTAATTGATTTTGTGCAGGATCTGTAAGGGAATAGTTTCTTTAGTAATGATAACGTTTTTCGCACGCTGCCAGCACTAGCGAAAGGCCCAAAATACCTACAACCATCCTTTGGAATTTCACGAGTTATGTATACAAGTGGGAATTCCTCCGATAAATCTATTTTTATATATGGGTAGCTTTTATCGTCTTTAAGACGAGCGTTATAGGATGGTTGGTGTCGTTTGATAAGAGTGTTTTCAAGGATTAAAGCTTCGGTTTCAGTTTCTGTGATGATGTACTCAAAGTTTGACGCTACTGATACCATCTTACGTATTTTAGGTGTTAACTTCAGTGGGTTAGAAAAATAAGTTTTAAGCCTGGTTTTTAGT
The DNA here is from genome assembly GCA_913051545.1 of uncultured Chloroflexota bacterium. Lineage (GTDB taxonomy): Bacteria > Chloroflexota > Dehalococcoidia > Lucifugimonadales > CAJXCD01 > CAJXCD01. The sequence continues at coordinate 14,191 of CAJXCD010000013.1, read as the reverse complement.
GAATTTGCTTTACCTACGTATACGACAGTTCCATCATGGTCACGCATTATGTAAACGCCTGTTTTCATCGGCGCTGCTTTTAGCTGGTTAGCGAAGTTGGTTTTTGTTAGCTTCGTTGGACTCATGATGCAATGCTAGGAGGAGTATAGGGATAGGCCAGTTTTTCTTGTTCACAAAAACTGAAATTGTTATACAGCGGAAATTATTAACTCCCGATAATAAATGTAGTCGTGCCTAAAATAATCAGTATCCCAGTTGACATTATTGCTATTCTTCGAATTTCGGATCCTAAATAGGGGTACGGAAGCGGAGTAGCATCTGATTCGTGCCTGGATGCTGATTTCCGTTTGGGTTGGGAATAAGATGACTTATCTGATACTGAGGTACTTGAAGACTTTACTTCCGACGCACGTTCATCCCTCTCACGTATCTGAGCTTCGGTTGGGCCTGAGTCAAATATTTGACCAGCCCCCTTTTCCCGACGTTTTTTCTTTTTTAGGCTTACCTGCTTAGATGCTACTTTCTTGGATTTACTGGGCATTATGATCCTCCGGTTGTTGCAGTATTATACAGTTGGTTGTGCCATAAGTGGAAGTTAAAAGTTTGTTTTAGAGTGCTCTTGGATGTGATTTCATATACTCACTTCGGACATGTTCATTAGTTAGATGGGTGTAGATTTGAGTCGTAGTTATACTGGAGTGCCCTAGTAGTTCTTGTACGTGTCTTAATGGTGCCCCGCCGTGAAGTAGATGGGTTGCGAATGAGTGTCTTAGCGTGTGTGGTGAAATATTCTTATTAATACCTGCTTTTTTCGCTATGGCACGTAATATCAGCCAGAATCCCTGTCTAGTAATACGGTGTCCAAATCTATTCAGAAATAATGCACGTCCTGATCCGGGTTTAACTAATTCAGGACGAGCATTATCGAGATATTTTTTGAGAGATTGTATCGCCCCTGGATGGATCGGAACTAATCGCTCCTTAGATCCTTTCCCTAGACATCTCACGAAGCCGGATTCAAAGTCTATGTCTGAAATATCTATGCCAGTTAGCTCGCTTACTCTCAAGCCACTGGCGTAAATTAAATCTAGCATGGCTAGATTTCTAGAGGATTCAAGAGAATCTTGGTTTGCCGCTACTTTAATAAGGTTATTGATTTCTTCAATAGATAGAGCTTTTGGTATGGAACGTCCAACTCTCGGGGAGTTAATGTCTTCAGTGGGATCATTTTTCACGAAACCCTCTTCGATCATAAATCTAAAAAAGGATCTAGCAGAAGCTATTTTACGGGCTCTGGTCGTGTTTGAGTATCCTCTCTCGTGAAGATTTAGTATGTAGTTGGAAAAGTTGTTAACGGTGATGTCAGTCCATTTGGTATGACCATACGTTCCCATATTTTCGTCAGAAAAATATGTAGCAAGCTGACAGAGATCATTTCTGTAAGCTCCTAAAGTGTTATTAGACACACCCCTCTCCACAGTCATGTAATCGAGGAATTTTTCTATACCATGATCCATTCCAACAACCTTAATATTTAAGTTTATATTAATCGAAATTGTATCATTTTGAACCATATTTATTGCTACATAAAAAGGGTGTATATTAGCCTAAATACTTACTGGGAAGGTTTTCCAAAACCTTCCCAGTAAGTAACAACTGGATATTAAGATTAGTTTTCTAGCTTGACACTGATGACAGTCGTAAATAGAATCTCACTAGTAATTAACAGGAGTACTTAGTGGTAGATATAAACGTAAACCCTAACCTTTTTAGTTTCGATTTTGTTAGCGCTTTTATTGTCAGTTGGCACGGATTTTTTAGTTTTGTTGCTGTGGCATCTGCGGTCCTACTTGTTGGTAGGTGGGCAAATTTAGTTGTCCTTACTGGTAATGAGACATCTGAGTCTGAAAATAAGTTGGATTCTGATGTTATCTATTCCGTTGCTATTTGGGCAATTGCTGGTGGGATAGTAGGGGCACGTTTGGTCCACGTTTTAGATAACTGGGACTTATATAAAGATAACCTCATTCAGATACTATATGTTGCGAATGGAGGAATTGCATTATGGGGTGGAATTCTCGGAGGATTCTTGGCTGGAGCTGGATATTGTTTGATATTTAAGTACCCAGTAGGTGTAATTGCTGATCTGGCTGCTCCAGCAGTACTTTATGCTCAGACCATAGGTAGACTTGGCGATATAGTAAATGGCGAGCATTGCGCTAGAGCGGCAGATTTCTTTGGGTTTAGATGGATCCACGAGTTGTCTAATGCACGTGTTTGTGCAAATGGAGTTGAAAATGGTTCGCAGCCTGTAATCCTGTTTGAGATGGTATGGAATATGATTGCTCTCGTGGTCATATGGAAATTCCGTGGTCGGATTAAGCCTGACGGAATGCTGTTTGCATTGTATCTAGTTTTGTATTCAGTGGGCAGATTTCTTATAACCTTTTTTAGGGAAGATAGGGTTTGGGCATTTGGAATGCAAGAGGCTCACTATATCGCCTTATTGGTTTTGGTAATCACTGTCCCTTTGCTGGTTGCAAAAGGAAGGTTCAGTCGTGCTTTCAGTACAGTTACCGCTCCTGCACACAGCGGTACTAGAGCTCAAAGACGCCGTCAAAATAGATAAAGTCTAGGATAGCTCTTGATAATGACTGTAATAGCATTTGACTGAGGCTTAGTCATTGATACGAAAATCTATGACGTTCATCTCAAGCTTTTCGTATCCTTTCCATACGTTCTTTTGTATTGAATATACAAGGTCTATTTTCGTCCCCGGTGTATGAATCTCTCCCCCTTGTCTGAAAGCTATGGCATTCCATGTATCTGTACCATGCCCTACCAACATTTTTAAGTGTTCGCCTCCACTTCCTACCCGTTTTGATGAAAGCATCACAGCGTTTCTGGTTAAGAAAATTGGCTTTATATTTCCAGGACCAAATGGTGCAAGAGATTCGATAAATTTGTAAGTGTCGTTGGAGATTAGGGTTGGGGGTATTTCACAGTCAATTTTTATTTCAGGGAGTAAATTTTTGTCATTCAATCTTTTGGAAGCGATGGTCGTAAGATTTGATTTAAGTGAAGGCAGTTCTTGTGTTTCGATAGTAAATCCTGCTGCCATGGGATGCCCTCCAACTTTAATGAAAGATGTAGAACTCTTAAGCAATTCAGCAATAATGTCGAACTCTGGGATACTGCGTGCACTAGCCCTTGATATGACCCCTTCGGTTTTAATCGCGATCACAGGACGATGATATGATTCAGAAAGATTACTAGCTATTAGTCCTAATATTCCTGGTATCCACTGGTCATCTTGGACAATTATCACGGGTGGTATGATTTCATTAGACTTTTTTAATTGTTTTTTCGCTTTTTCAACACCTTCTTTTGTTAATTCCCGTCGCTCCAAGTTCAGATTATCTAGTTCTATAGCTAGTGGTAGTGCCGTATCCATATTTTCTGAAAGTAGTAGGTCTAAACTGGTTTGAGCGGTACTTAACCTCCCCGACGCGTTTAGTCTGGGTATGATTCCAAACGACAGAGATTCAGTGTCTATATCACCCGATTTTAAATTAATCTGATTAATTAAAGCATGTATTCCTGGGTAGTTTGTATTGTTTAATCTAGATAGTCCTTGTTTGACGATAAATCGGTTCTCACCAGTTATTGGGCCTACATCTGATACTGTTCCAAGAGCTGCTAGTTCATACAAATGAGGGGGTTTGTTTTCTCCTCGTATTTCGTATAAGCCTTCGGACAATTTTAAGGAGATACCAGCGCCGGTAAGTCCATCGTACGGATATAGTGAATCTGATCGATTAGGATTGACCACGGCCGTCGCATTTGGAAGTTGTGATGAAGTGTTGTGGTGATCTGTGATAATGGTATCTATTCCAAGAGACAATGCTAAGTCTATCTCTTCATGTGATGAGGTTCCGCAGTCAACCGTAATTAAGAGAGATACTCCCTGTGACTTCAGCGTTCTTATTGCGTATTCATTAAGTCCGTGACCTTCCTCGACTCGATTTGGAAGATACGGAATTACTTTTGATCCGATTCCTCGCAGTGCAGATACAATTAAGGCGGTGCCGGATATGCCGTCCGTGTCGAAATCACCGAATACTCCGATGGTCTCGGAGAAGTTTATTGCTTTTTCCAATCTGCCAATAGCTTTTCTCATATCAGGTAGCAAGAATGGGCTGTGAGACAAAGATTCATCTGGATTTAGAAAAGAATCCATCTCTAGTCGACTCGTGATCCCTCGGTTAAATAACAGATGTGCTTGAAATGAGGATACGCCTAGGGATTCTGCTACCCCAGGTGGCGGAGACGGAAGGATGGTCCATGTTTTCTTCACGATAAATTAGATATAAGAAATGTAAACTAAAATTATTCAGTGATCACTAAAAGTTAAAAGTAGGATTTTGTTATCATTTAGATTCTTTAAACAACAGACTAGCATTATGTCCTCCGAACCCAAAAGAATTGCTCATTGCGGTGCGAACTCGTCCCCTCTTTGGTATATGTGGAGTGTAGTCTAAATCGCAATCCGGGTCTGGGGTCTCTAGGTTTATGGTGGGAGGAATGACTCCTTGGTTAATTGACATTACAGAGATAGCCGCTTCAAGAGCGCCACCGGCACCCAGTAGGTGTCCTGTCATGGATTTTGTGGAACTAATAGGTATTTTGTAAGCATGTTCACTAAATACCGTTTTCATAGCGGATGTTTCAAATTTGTCGTTAATGGGTGTGGATGTTCCATGTGCATTAATGTAGTCCACCTCATTTGGGGATAGATTAGCGTTTTCAAGGGCTATTTGCATGGCCCGAGCGCCTCCTTCTCCTTCAGGAGCAGGTTGAGTAATATGGTGTGCGTCTGAAGTTGCACCATATCCTACAAGTTCTGCTATAGGAGTCGCACCTCTCGTTTCTGCCATCGACGAGTTCTCAAGTATTAGTATTGCTGAGCCTTCTCCAAGTACGAATCCGTCTCTTCCTGCATCGAATGGCCTAGACGCTTTTTGCGGTTCGTCATTTCGTTTAGAAAGTGCCTTGCAAGAATTGAATCCGGCTATTCCTATAGGACATATTGCTGCCTCAGCTCCTCCTGCTATAACAACGTCAGTGATTCCAGTTTGGATGAGTGACAATGCTTGGCCAATCGCGTCCGCACCGCTGGAGCAAGCAGAAACTGTGGCGAAGCTCGGCCCTTTCGCACCAAGAACCATAGATACTTGTCCTGAGGCCATATCAGGTAGCATCATTGGGATGAGAAAAGGACTAACTCTGGACGGTCCTTTTTGAGACATTACACCCATTTGTTCAGATAAAGTAATAATTCCGCCAATACCACTTGAGATCATTACTGATATTCGTGTCGCATTGTTCGAATCTATCCGAAGGTTTGCTTGGTTTACGGCTTCAAGAGATGCTGCTATGGCAAAGTGCACGAATCTATCCATGCGCCGAGCATCTTTTTTGTCTATGTAATCGATAGGATCAAACTCACTTACCTCAGCAGCGATTTTTGTTTCCATTGCGTCAGCATCAAAAGCTTTTATGTGATCTATTCCCGAGGTCCCTGAAAGTAGGTTAGCCCAGGTAGTATTTTTTGAAGTTCCAAGAGGACTAATTAATCCTATTCCAGTAACAACTACCTTGTTATCGATTTGATTTGTGGTCATATGTATAAAATCCTTGGGATATTTAGTAGCCTAATATAGGAGATTACACTAGGTGTATGAATGAAATCAAAGTGTATTGAGGTCACTCAATGCGTTCTATTTGAACAGATCCGATGTGGTCAAGTACTTCTTTCTTGGTTGGTTGACTCAATATAGCTCCTCTGTTTCCTACCTTCAGACCTGCACATGTCACTCCGAGTTTAGCAGCCTCGATTGGGTCTGATCCTGATATAGTACTATGTAGAAAACCTCCATCAAAAGCGTCTCCTGCTCCTGTAGTATCTGAAACACCTAGAGGAGCGATGGCGTGTATCTTACACTTCATATCATTGGTGGCTACTAATGACCCTCTAGCTCCCAATTTGATCGCCACAGTTTTAACGCCTTTCGTAAGGAAATAGTTTGCTACTCCTTCTATAGAATCTATACCAGTTAGCATAGTGGTCTCTTCCGGATGGCTAGGGAATATAATATCTGTGTATGGGAGTACTTCGTTAAGGGCGTCTCTGGCATCCTCGATAGTCCATAGTCTTAGACGTAAATTTGTGTCGTAAGAAACTTGTATCCCATTGTCATGGGCTAGTTGTACAGCTTTTAAAGTAGTTTCTCTGGATGATTTCGAAATAGCTTGAGTTATCGCACTGACATGTAAAAATTTAGAGTTGGTTATGTAGTCCTCGTTGAGATCAGAGGGTGTTAAGGTGCTAGCTGCGCTACCCGCTCTATAATTGTATATTTCACGTTGCCCGTCTTCTAGAATCGATAGAATGGCTAATCCTGTAAAACCTGATACCTTAGGTATCGCCGACGTGTCAATACCGTTATTGTTCCACTCTTTAATGAAATTTTCACTGAAAGGGTCATCGCCCACCTTAGTTACGTATCCACAAGAACTGCCAAGTTTCGTAGCCATATAAACAACATTTAGAGCGTCTCCTGAATATGCTCTATAGAGTGTTTTTGCTTCTGATAAAGGACCGTCGCAAGAAAGTTCTACGCAGCATTCACCAATTGAAACTATATCGTGCATTAGCATGACTCCGAATTCACGTTAGAGTTAAGGAATTTTATATCAGTTGCAACAAATAAAGGTACAAATCATCGTGTATGATCAAAATGGTGCTATCCATTAGCTAATTTGATTGCTAATTCAGCATCTGTAGGTTCTACGAGGAAGGATCCATCGCCGAATGTAATAGTGGGTACGATTCGCTTGCCATTATTAACTTTAAGTACATATGCTTTACCTTTAGGTTGATCCTCAATATCTACCCATTTGTAGTTGATTTGATTTGAGTCAAGAAATCTCTTTGAGCGTACACAGTCACCGCACCATTTGGTTCCATACACAGTTATGTCTTGGTTAGGCATTGTTTCTCCATTGCAAATAGGCATTAATTCTAACAGTTTGATTTAATAGTTTAGTCTACTATATAACGAAAAATCGCGAATTGTTTACTTTAATATATTCGAATGTACTAGCTATGTAATTGCGTTACAAGTGTCACGACTATTTCGGTATACATATTTGGTTCGTTGACGCTGCTACACATTCGTTTCTATAATTGTAAGATGGAAATGGATACAAATATCGAGGGTTATATTTTGAATTGAATTCTCCAACTGTTGCTATAGAGACACACGGTTGTAAATTAAATCAAGCTGATTCATGGGAACTGGCTGCTGAATTTGCAGAGTCTGGATTCAGGATCGTAGAACTAGGTCAACCTGCAGACTTATATCTACTTAACAGTTGTACTGTAACTCACATAGCTGATCGTAAGGCCAGAAATGCTATTAGATCGGCTAAGCGCCTAAATCCCTCCGCAACAGTAATAGCTACTGGATGTTATGCTCAGAGGGCTCCTGATGAACTAAGATCCATCGAAGATGTGGATATAGTATTAGGTAATTCAGACAAATCCAGTATTGTGCAGGAAGCTGTACAGTTTATGGGATTTACTAATCCGATAGAGAATGTTGGATATGGAGAGTTAGGATTAGATACGGTTAGTAAGTCTCGGCTGATGGTAAAAATTCAGCATGGGTGCAATCAAGTATGTGCTTATTGCATAGTGCCCAAGGTTAGAGGAAGGGAACGCAGTGTTCCTGCAGATGAACTGGTTAGTAGAGTGAAACAGGCTAGCAAGTCTGGGTTTAAGGAAGTTGTTTTAACTGGTACACAGTTAGGTTCGTATGGTTTTGAATTACCAGGGACAGATTTGAAAAGTCTGATCGGTCTCATTCTGTCCCAAACGGACATCCCGCGCTTAAGGGTATCATCATTACAGCCACAGGAGATTGACACAGAATTGTTGGATCTCTGGTCAGACAATAGACTCTGCCCACATTTTCATTTACCCCTCCAAAGTGGTAGTGACAAAATTTTGAAATTAATGCGGAGGAGGTATGACTCAGAACTTTATCTAAAAGCGGTAGATTTGATACGCAAAAACGTTAGTGGAGCATCAGTAACAGCAGATGTTATAGCTGGATTTCCAAATGAACAAAATGATGATTTTGATCAGACTTTACATCTTTGTCAGTTAATAAAATTTGCTGACATGCACATATTTCCCTACTCGATTCGCCCCGGTACGAGTGCTGCTCATAACAAACTGCAGGTCGATAATCATGTGAAAAAGGATAGGGCAAATAGGTTAATATCACTAGCTAGGGAACAATCACATGATTTTCGAGAAATGTCTCTGGGAACGACAAGGTCGGTTTTGTGGGAACATAGATTACGGGATGACCCAAATGGTTTGTGGATCGGTCTTACAGACAACTACATCAGGGTGGCAACTGATAGCGATGCATCTCTTGGTAATTCAATAACCAAAGCGACCCTCACTTCATTCAACGAAGATAAAGTGATCTGTGAGGTTATTCAAAGTAATGGATGTCCTGTTTAGACTTCTACTGGGAATAATTGGGACCTTCCGTTACGCTGCTCTATATATCCCGCACGAGGATCCAGTGCGTGCCCGAATACCAGCAGCCAACCTCCATCAATTGCCATTTTTACGATCTCTCGCTTGGCTTCTAGCGTAACGTTCGGTGAGTGGTCGTAAGCTGATATACTCTCCAGTGGAACATGATATGGTGTCGGTATCAGGTCACCTAGGTAAGCTATTCTTTCACTACCTGCTTCTACTAAAACAATTTGATGTCCTTGTGAGTGACCATTAGTTACTTTTGTTTTAACTCCTGGGACAATTTCCGAGTCTCCATCCAGAAGGGATAATGCACCCGATTCTTCTAGTGGTGCGAAATCCTCCTTGTCAAATAGGGAACGGCTACGTTCCAGGGGGTCGTTTGCTTCTTCCCAGCACGAACGCTGTACCATCACCTTTGCTTTAGTAAATGTTGGCACAGGTGTACCAGATCGATCTAGTTTAGTACATCCTCCACAGTGGTCAAAATGTAAATGTGTCAAGATCAGGATGTCTATATCACGTGCTGTCAAACCTTCTTTTTTCAATCCTTTGAGAAGCTTGTTCCCATTCAGGCCATGGGTATCCCTGTGTTTTGCTAAGAGCTTGGAACCCATTCCTGAGTCTACTAATATGTTCTTTGTAGGAGTTTGAATTAGTAGACAGTTCAAACCAACTTTAACTCGATTTTTCCTGTCAGGTTTAATCTGCTGTTCCCAAAATGATCTAGGAACTTGACCGAATAGGGATCCTCCGTCAATTAGGTAGGTGCCGTCACTTACTATGCTTATGGTAGTTCCGCCAACTTTCAAGAGATCTTACTCCAAGAGCACATAAATTAAGGCTAGTGGCCTTTATTTGCAGATACGCGACTGACATGGGGGTCAGCGTTAAAATTACGCAAAGCACAAATGCTCAGATAGCGAGAACGATATTGCCAAACAATGATTTTGTCAAGGTTGCCATGATGAAATACTTGCATTGTAGTAAAGGGAATAGTTTATTATCACATAAGTTCTATAGCAGATTGAAAAGCGTTTAAAGTATTGTCTACATCTTTCTGGCTGTGGGCGATTGATACATAGAATTTGTTGTGGTTTTTATATATTCCCCGTTCAAGCAATAGTGAAGTAAATTTGGCATGTTTATCCTTATCCGCTTTTTGAGAGGACCTATAGTCAAATATGTCATTAGATGTAAAGTAGACGTCAAATACAGGAGCTTCCCCAATTACATTCGCTGGGATTTCTGCTTGATCTAACATATCTTGCAGGGAGACTTTAATTTTGTTCCCAATCGCAAATAGGTTTTCGTATACATTTTCTCGACTAAGTATGTTGATGGCGGTAAGACCTGCCAAAGCAGCTATTGGATTACCGTTCAATGTTCCTTCTTGAAGAACACCGTTTGTAACGGATCCACTTTCGGAGTCGAAATAATCCATTATTTCGGTTTTGCCGACAACCGCGGTTAGTGGGAACCCTCCCGCCATTGCTTTGCCAAAAGCTGCTAGATCAGGAGTGACACCGTAGTATTCCTGGGCTCCTCCCAATGCGAATCTAAACCCGGTTACAACTTCATCAAATATCAGTGGTATTTCATATTCAGTCGTTATCGTTCGTAGTCCCTCAAGAAACCCTGGGATTGGAGCTATTACTCGTTGAAAAGGCTCAGTTATAACTGCGGCAAGTTCGTTTTGATGCTGTCGTATCAGATTAGTTGTCGATTCAAGGTCGTTAAATGGGGCTATAAGTACTTCAGATTGGATCGAATCAGGTATTCCAGGCGAATCCGGAGCAGCTTGAGGATAATTAATTGATTTTGAAGGTGCCATACTCATTAAGGCGTAATCACTCATGCCATGATATCCACCTTCAAACTTTAGTATTTTCTGTTTTTGTGTATAAGCACGGGCCGCCCTCAATGCATGGAAAGTAGCCTCGGATCCAGTGCTTGCAAACCTCACTTTTTCAGCACAGGGTACAGTTTGTACAATTTTCTCTGCTAACTCTATGGCGTGTTCGTTGAGTCCGAAAAAAGTTGACCCTTTAGAGATTTGCTCAGAAATTGCTGAAATTATTTCAGGATGAGCATGTCCTATTAACATAGGGCCAGAACCAAGAGAATAGTCTATGAATTCGTTTCCACTTATGTCCCATACTAGCGACCCCTTTCCATTTCGTATGACAATATCTTGAGTTATGGTGTTCCCATTACTGCCACCTGGCAGGTATTTGGCTGCCTTCTCTAAAATTTTTTCCTCAGCATTGCTGATGGTCCTCTTGGTCACAGTATTCTCCTTAGTAATCAACAAGAAACTCAAATCTAATAAGCTATCAAAGGTAACTAATAATTAAACGTTAACTGATGAAATATGTTAAAGGAAACCAATACATAATAATAGTACGTTTATACAATGTATTATGTTGAAGCATTAGTTTTCATATGATAATATCCAATTTTGGTACATATCTGAGGGGATATTGTGGATATGGCTAACTCAATGTGGAAATTCATCACAAATCATGGCTTAGTATTGAGTTATGTTTCTCATAATCCCAGCCATACTGCTCGGGAGATTTCGAATCATCTTGGCATAACTGAGCGTACGACTCATAAGATAATTTCAGACCTTGAGGAAGCTGGATATATTAAGCGCAGTAAAAGTGGACGCAAGAATCTATACAGCGTTGATCCTGGTCTTCCTTTAAGACATCACACTAAACAGGATATCCTAGTAGAAGATTTGTTAGATGCGTTGACCCATGGGTAAGGATAGATTGATTAGGTTGACAGGTTTTTAGAATCAATAATCCCTTTTTTGTAATTGACCCTCCCGAATCTTCGGTGCTAAAATTTCTCCGTGTCGTGGTGAGCGTGGCCAAGTTGGTTAAGGCGCCAGGTTGTGGCCCTGGAGATCGAGGGTTCAAATCCCTTCGCTCACCCCACAACCTCTTTAAATAGTCGTGATCCCGCTATAGGTAATCTAAATTGAAATACACGGGATTGTTAAATAGGACTATGTCTGTATTTGATACGCGCCCGTAGCTCAGTGGATAGAGCGTCGGTCTTCGGAACCGAGGGTCACAGGTTCGAATCCTGTCGGGCGTGCCATCCTTCCAGCCCATAGGGCTTCGGACCAGAACCGACGTGAGTTCGTATCGGCTATCCCAGACCAGATACCCTTTCCATCAGAGTCCCTTACCTGGGCGACCTGGGTATACTGCCTGGGAGCTCCGGCACCGGAGAGGTTCACGTTCGAGATCGAGTCTGCTCACCAGGTGGCGTCGATGCCACCACCACCACTGCACAACACGAAGGAATGGTTCCGGGAAATGAAGATAATTTGGGGGCTGTGTGACACCGATAATTCACCGGCGTACTGATGCATGATTTATCGATAACAGATTTTATCGATGATATTCTGATGTCATCCTTAATGTGGAATATTTGAACTAAATACACTGAGCAAGACAGGGAGGAATGAAAAATGGGTGGTTGGATAGCGGCACTTGAGCTTAACAGCGATCGTTCAATATCAAAAGGCAGTCAGTCTGCCCTCAGTGATGCAATACGAGGCGGAGCCGACATGAGGATTTATACCGAATTCAGGCACAATGAGCATATTGATGTGAGTTCAGACAACCCGGAGATTGTCCGGGAAGTTGCAGAATTCAGGGCTACATACCTTGTGGATGACAGATGGGTGGCAGGCATAATGACATTGCGTCAGCCTGTAAGCCTTCCCGACGGTTTTGTTGGCGGCAGTCCTTCAATGTCATTTTTCATGTATAACGAAGACGGGAGACAGGCTATTGCACGCCCGCATATGGACGGAAGGCCGACTGGTGGAAAGCTCGGACCTGACAGTAGATTGGAATTTGAAAGTATGCCGAAGTACCACAAGCTTGATGAGTGGGATCGCGAAACAGTTTCGCCCAGTAGCAATTTTGTTTATGATTTTGACTTTTTTCGTTACTGGGTTCGCAGTGACTGGCAGGAGATTCTATCTCATGACGCTGATGGCAATGTCGAAACAGGTTCTGTTGATGCTTTGGGAAACGCATTTTCTCAGGGCTGTGAGGTGAAGGTTGCAGTGAGTGGTCTGTGCAGTGACTTGGCAGAGAGTACAAAGGATGCATTACCACACGAGTTGTTTATCCAGATAAATTCGTGCTACTACTACACTGAACAAAAGGTTTTCATAGGCGCAACTCACCCAATGGTAAGAGTCGCACCCTCTATTCCAATGGAATACAGGAGCAAGGGATGGGATTTTGGGTGGATTGTCGCACGTACCGATGGGCATATCGCACTGCGGTTGGTCGACCCTTACACGCTTGAGTTCAAAGACTCTAAAATGAACCGGGCAGTGAGATGGTTTGTCAGGTAAATTGTGCGCTGTGGGCAGCCTGACTGTGATTCTACTGCCCCGGTGGGGTATAGTCGACGTTTTTTTTAACGGCCTCGTCAATCGTCTCGGGCTCTATGAGCACCGTTGTGTAGATTGCCGAAGCGCCTGTGGCACCGACGCTTCACCTCATACTGATGAATATAAAAAGACACAGGATGTCTACAAGAATAAGTAGGACTGAAGTATTGCACTCGAACTGGTTCACATGGTAATCTGAAATGTAACAACTAAATACCCGTCTCGAGTGGTAGGAGAGGCCCTCAGGCCAGCGACCCTGCCCGGCAACCTTAACTCTAAAGGTGCCCTGAGGAAACGACGAGGTCCATAACGGACAAAGGGTACGGCTCTCCGTACACCGGAGGGCTTTTTTTATGCCTCTCGTTTACATGATCCGAGGTGGGAAGAAAAGAGAGGCAGGACAATGAACTTAGAGGACTTCGACCGGCATATGAAGGAAGCACTAGGAGACGCTTACACTACGCAGAAGGAGAAGGCTGAGGAGTCAAATCCAACACAGTCGACCCAAGGCATGGATGAGATGAGTTTCGGCGTCATCATGATTCCAAGACGAGGCAAACGTCCGAAACAACGGGATTAAACGTAGGGCAGAAAACAACACTACAAAGTAGCGAGAGTTTCCATTCCTACGCACGCCCTCTCTTGACTGCCTTAGGTATACTGTCTGGAGATGGAGTAGAAAAAAACCCTTATGAATACATCTACTGAGGTATTGTTCAGGCAGCTTGATATGGGGAATTCCGGATGAAAGCACAGGACATGACGGGTGCAAAGAAAGACGCGGGTGAAAGTGCAGAGAATCCGCTGCTGAGCCTCGGGCTGAACATCTTCATACCGGTGATCATACTGATGAGGTTTAGCGCCGAGGACAGGCTCGGGCCGGTTTATGGTCTTTTGGTTGCGCTTGCCTTTCCCGTGACATATGGTCTGTACGACTTCACTAGGCGGAGGAACTTCAACCTCTTTTCGGCACTTGGGTTCGTCGGAATCCTGCTTACCGGGGGCGTCGGCCTCCTGAAGCTCGACGTCCAGTGGATCGCCATCAAAGAGGCCGGTATCCCCTTGATTCTCGGGATCGTGGTCGTCGGCTCCCTCAAGACGCGCTTTCCTCTGGTTAGGAAGCTGCTCGGCAAGATGAT
>CAJXCD010000012.1 GCA_913051545.1 uncultured Chloroflexota bacterium | reverse complement strand
CGAAAAGTAATGTAAATAAGCCTAAAAGAGATCTCTTTACCAGGTAAGCAAGCATACCATGTACTCCTAGATAGCTTAGCTAAGTCCTCTGTATCATCAGTCTACTAGTACCGAAAAAAAATGTCCATCCAGTTTCGTTACATAATGACAGAAGAATTAGTGTAACAACCTCGACGAGATCCATGGCAGTGTCACTCCGTCTGCGCTACTTAAGCAGCAGGCTATACAAGGCAGCGACAAGAATAAATACAACTAGCTCTTAACGCCTACATCATGCGGCCTAGGGGATATGAGCCGGCTGGGATTCGAACCCAGGACACTCGGATTAAAAGTCCGATGCTCTGACCAGACTGAGCTACCGGCCCTAGTAGAAATTAATGTGACGTTAAGCCTTTATGACTCAAGCGTACCCAACAGTTATCAATAATAGCCCTGTAGTGGTACCATCCACAAGCCCTAATCATCGAAAAATGATGGATAGCGTCACTCCCGAGGGATTTTATATAACAGGGAAATTACCACTGCTTTTAATCGTACTCGTGTGAGGACAAGATTTGCCACCGACTAATCGGCCAGAAATTAATCCATGCTCTACCTACTACATGTTCTGCTCGTACCGGTGTTCTCTTTCCCCAGTGCCTTGAATCGTTACTTGCGGATCTGTTATCTCCCATTACAAAATACGTTCCTTCTTCAACAACTACCGGTGACATACTGGCATCACCTCTGTTCTTCAAATATGGTTCAGAAATAGCTACCCCATTAACATAAACTTGACCCCTTTTCATCTCAACTGTATCTCCAGACAAACCGATAACTCGCTTTACAAAATCTCTCGATTCGTCACCCGGGAATCTAAAAATTATCACTTCCCCTCTTTCAGGCGGATGAAAAGGAAAAATGCTTTCTTTATCATCAAAGTTAATGAATGGTATCAAATCCCAGATGGTACTGGGTCTAATCTGCGTATAGACAATCTTATTAACAATAACATGGTCTTGAATTTCCAGCGTAGGCTTCATGCTAGGACCCTGCACCCTGAAATTCTGAACAGTCATATGCAACGCCATAAATATTAATACGGCCAGTATAACTGTCTCAAAAAGCTCTCTAATTATTATTCGCATAACTACTAAGTATTAAAATACTCTTCTCGTAGAATATACACATTATAACCTGCGACATTAATCTATATTCTGAATAATATGGTCCTATTTCCTGAATACCAATATATAATAGCCGTGATAACCCCTTAATATCCGTCGAGGTGTTAAGTGAGAAAGGTAGAAAAATGCAAACTAAATTTATCTGTCTGTTAATTTTGTCATTGGTAACAGGAATCACCTTACTGGCTTGTACAAATGGAGAGGCGGCAGACTTCTCAAATACTGAACAGTTACAAAATAGATCCGATTCATCAAGTTCCGTAGTCTCTTCTACTGAAAGTCAACCTCAAGGAAGTTCCAATGCTGCTAAGGTGGCGATCGGATCCGGTCAAACAAACACAGATGTGCAATCAGGATCATTACTACAATCCAGTAGTTCTCAAGCAGGTATATGGGTCACAGGAAAAGGATCTATAACTTTGGAACCGGACTTAGCTCTGGTAAATATAGGCGTAGAGACTGAAGCTAAGACTGTAACAGAAGCCCGTAGAAAATCTGCAATTGCCATGGAAGCAGTAGTGTCAGCTGTGAAAGCTAAGGGACTAACTGATAAGGATGTACAAACCACTTCATTCAACATATGGCCAAGATACGATTACCTCGAAAGAGGCAGAGAACTAATCGGCTACACCGTAAGTAATAGTTCATCAATAAAAGTTCGTAATATCAGTGACGTGGGGCCTATCATTGATGATGTCGCAAACGCCGGAGGTAACGCCACTAGAATAAATGGAATTAGTTTTACTGTAGAAAACACCCAGCCATTCATGGATAAACTCAGAGAAGATGCCGTCAGTGATGCTCGATCCAAAGCTAATCATTTTGCATCTCTATCAGGAGTCTCTGTCGGACAACTAGTATTCATTTCTGAAGTCAGCTCAAGTTCACCCTATCCTCAAGGTTTTGATGCGATGGAAGGAATGATGATGCGAGCAGCTGCAGATCCTGTAACATCGATAAGTGGAGGAGAGTTAGAACTTTCATTAAGCGTGCAACTTGGATTCAGTATCCAGTAACAAAATTCAATAGTAAGGGGAAATTGACATCAATTCCCCCTTACTATTCTAAATTCTACTTTCCTTCCAACGTGGAATATATACGATCTCTAGCCTTGGCAGCACCACTTTCCAGAAACGAAAGGTCAATCTCAGTGATAACAATCTTGGCACCACGCCCAACCCAGTATTCCGCATTTTCCATCGGGCCGGTAAATGTTCCAAATGGAACACCTTTATCCTCACAGCGTACCTGAACTTGAGCCATTGCTTCCATAACTTCTGGAACATTTATGTTGTAACCCATATCAGGAGAATGACCAAGCGAAATGGCTAGATCACCTGGCCCCATCAAAACCCCATCCAATCCATCGACTGCAAGAATATTGTCCAATTCCTCTATCGCTTCCGTAGTCTCTATTTGTGGCAACACTAACAATTCATCATTTGCGACTCTAAAATATGAATCCGAACCACCATATTTTTCTGGGCGCAACGGAGTCCAGCTACGAGTTCCCTTAGGGCCATACTTAGAAAATCTAACGGCATCTGCTGCTTCCCTAGCAGAATTGACCATAGGAATAATAACCCCATCCGCACCTATGTCAAATGTCTGATTAATTAGTGGCCCATCGTTCCACAGCACCCTAACTATGACATCGGAATCTCCCTGCAAAAGCCTACCTACAATTCGGTCCAGAACTTCTACAGTCATAGTACTGTGCTGCATATCTAACAATAAAAAATCAAATCCAGAATTTGCCATTATCAGGTTTGATTTTTCGTTATCAATAGTAACGGAGGTTCCTATAACCGGGATACCCGCTTTTATTTTTTCCTTGGTCTTATTCATCGAATCCTATTACCCTCCATCCAATTCTCTAGACTCAACTTAAAATATATTAATTGAGAAACTATATCACCTAGCTGAGTTTTAACACAGGACAACCCTTAGATTATAAACAATCGGTCGGTTGACACTGTGATACGACGACATTAAACTCCGAATCTAAAACTAAAGAACTTATAGAAAACACCCTGTGGCGATGTAAAGATTAAAAAATAACGATGAATTTTCTGTATTACGTGTATGAAGAATATGTAAATATATCACCTCTCATGAAAGGTCTCCAAAATGCATAAGCCCAAGCTAATGTTCGATCATGATTCCAGACACTCGCTAATCTACCTGTATGAACCCCCAATATACAAAGAACAGATAGAAGCAGCTGTAGATGAGCTAGCAGGAACCCCAGTGGACGCCATTATGTGGACACTTGGCGAGGGACGAACCATGCTCCATGACACAAAGGTTGGAGAGAAATGGGGACATAACGTAGAGAAGTGGCCACACATAGTATTTCAAAGAGCTCAGAGGAATTTAGAAAAATTGATATCTGAAGGCAACGATCCTCTTCAAGTTGTGTGTGATCAGGCACACAAAAAAGGCTTGTTGCTATACCCGAACCTAATCCTACAACAAAGTTATACAGAACCTGGCACAGACCCAAGATCTTCAAATTTTAGATTTGAAAATAGGCATTTGGAAATAGGCGTGAATGGTGATCTAGATGAAACGTTTCCAGGAAAAACCTATCTGGATTTCAAACATAAAGAGGTTCAGGATGAGAGATTTAATATCGTACAGGAAGTTCTAAACAATTACCCAGTTGATGGATTTGAACTGAATTTCAACCTCTTTGCACCTATATTCTTTCATCCTTCCGAAGTGGAAGAAGGCCAGAAAACGATGACTCAATGGGTTAAAAGAGTGTATGAAGAAGTTAAAAAAAGCGGCACTAACAGAGAACTTACCGTAGTGGTGCCACTTGACACAAAACTTGCTCTAGAAGGCGGCCTAGACACTCAGGAATGGATAAGCCAAGGTATAGTTGATGTAGTGGTAGGCCAACAATTCTCATTAGCCGGACCACCCGACTCCACTGCTAATTTTGGACCTCTGGTAGAAGCTGCAAAGGGGACAAACTGCCGTATCCATGGAGCGATCCACAGTGGGTTAGATTCCGACCGCATGAAGTTACCATCTATAGAAGTTGTACGTGCTGTTGCATCAAATTACTACCAACAAGGGGTAGATGGATTATATCTGGCACATTGGTTTGCATACTGGCCATACGGAGCAGAATTCTATGAAATGTTGAGAGAATTGCCACATGAAGACATTATGGCCCCTAAAGACAAAATACATATTGTACCTACTCAATCTATGCAGCCTGTCAACGAGAAAGTCTATGGAAAAATCGAAAAACAATTACCTCAATCCCTCGAAGTAAGTCAAACAGTAACTGTGAATTTCCGTATGAGTGACGACTTAAATCGATGGAATAGTATGAAACGTCTTCATGAAATAATCCTCCGTATAAGAATTGATGGTTATACCGAACAAGACAGCCTTAAATTCGCTCTTAATGGGAAAAAGTTGCCAGAATCTCTGCTCCGTCAAATTAACCGTATGTACATGATGAGTGCTCCCAGGTATAGAGTGGGAGGTCAATGGTTTATATTCAGACTTGATAACGCTAATTGGCCTAACCGTGGAGAAAACCAACTTGAAGTCACATTAATCGATAAGGATCCTAAAGTAAGAGGAGAAACCCATCTTAGAGACGTGGAATTAGAAATTAAATATTTGATGGGTAAAAATTTCCACAGGGGGTACGTAGACCAAGACCTTGGACCGTACGACAGGTCAACATCTTAAGACAAAAACTGCATTCAATAAAAGGATAATAACATGGCTAAACCAAGGATAATGTTTGATACAGACGCTAGACATCCGCTCATATACATGTATGAACCTCCCATGCAAAAAGAGGAATACGAGTCGGCAGTAGACGAAATAACAGGGACTCCTGTAGAAGGCCTGACTTTTTCTCTCGGCGATACCCAAAGCCTACTTCATGATTCGAAAGTTGGCGGAATGTGGGGTGAGGGAATAAATCGCTGGCCACACATAATTTGGAAGCGGGCAAGACAGAACGCAGATGCTCTTATAGCTGATGGTAACGATCCTCTAAAAATCATCTGCGATCGTGCCCGAGAGAAAGGCATACTTATCTACCCATCGATATTCGTTCAACAGGGAGGCCGAGAGAGGTTTATAGAAAGTTGGATAGACGAAAAACAAGGCAATGAATTTTCGAAAACTGGCGGTGCAGGATTCAAGGCTCGTATGAAAGACTTGCATATAGGATCAGTCGGTGACATGGATCCAGATGATCCAGCCACTAATTGTTACGACTTTAAACACGCCGAAATACGTAATGAAAGGTCTGCACTTATACAGGAAACGCTCAATAATTATGAAATTGATGGATTAGAACTACACCTTAGCTACACACCATATTACTTCCATCCTAACAATATAGAATCTGGTCGAAAGATTATGACGTCATGGATATCAGACATATACGAACGGGTTAAAACTAGCAATAAAGATAGGGAGTTAATTGTTAGAATCCCAACTAATATTAACAGCTGTATTTCGATAGGATTAGACCCTGTAGAATGGATACGATCCGGTATAGTAGATGCTATCGTTGCGGAACCCCTCAACACTATAGATCCCATGGCCGACTTCAGACCGTTAGTCCAAGCATCCAAAGGTTCTGAGTGCAGAATTATTGCCGGCTTGCCAGCTGGAGTAGTTTCAGACCGGCAAGGGACGGCATCTATAGAAGTTATCCGTGCAGCCGCATGCAATTATTGGGCACAAGGAATAGATGGGATATACCTTACTGGCTGGTATGGTTCATGGCCATATACCCCACGTTTCTACGCAAAATTACGTGAGGTAGCACATCCAGACATTATGGCACCTAAAGACAAATACTATGTGCTTCCTACTACGGGGGGAAGGGTTAAACCAATGGCAAATGAGACCCTACAGCTCCCACTCAATCTAGATGTTGATGTCCCAGCGAGTGTGACTTTAGAAATCAGCGATGACTTGCCCTTATGGAACTCCAAAGGACGTGTTCATGAAGTACTCCTAAGAATACGTCTTTCCCATAACACAGAAATCGATAAAGTAGAATTCAAATTGAATGGAACGAAACTACCAGAAAAATCATTGAGAAAAATAAATGAACTCTATCGAATGACTGGTCCACGTATGGGAGGAGGTGCCGGGTCCGGATACTGGAATATATTCCGACTCGAAAAAGAATATTGGCCCGTTAAAGGCAAAAACACTATCGAATTTACTCTCCTAAAACGTGATCCACACGTATTACCTTCTCCAACTGTACATTTTGTTGAGTTGGAAACAAGATATTTGATGGGTAAAAATTTCCACCGTAGCTTTGTAGACTCTGACCTAGGTCCTTACGATGGTCCTGAAGGATAACCTTTAATTCATAGGCACACCGTTAAACAGGTAAATCAAACACATAAAATAGTTGAAGGAGTCATCATGTCAAAACCACGACTGATGTTCGATCATGACTCGCGCCACACCCTTATATACCAATATGAACCTCCCATAAACAGAGAAGAAATAGAAGCAGCCGTTGATGAACTAGCGGGAACCAGTGTAGATGCCATAATGCTAACCCTAGGAGAGGGTCGTACCATGCTACACGACACCAAAATAGGTGAGCAGTGGGGACACAACGTGTCTAATTGGAATCACATTGTTTTTAGAAGAGCTTATCAGAATTCTCAGAAGCTAATCTCTGAAGGGAACGATCCACTTCATATAATATGTGATCGTGCTCACGAAAAGGGAATTCTCGTCTACCCCAATCTATTGGCACAACAGGTCAGCGGAGAACGCGGTCAAGACGTGCGATGTTCAGATTTTTTCTTTGACAATACTCATCTTTCAATTGGAGCCAAAGGAAAATTAGACCCAGATCATGTTGCCGCAAAATGTCATGACTACATGCATGAAGAAGTACGAAAAGAACGATTCGAACTGATCAATGAAGTCTTACAAAACTATCCTGTAGATGGTCTAGAACTTCAGATGAATTTCTATCCCTACTATTTCCATCCATCTGAAGTCAAAAAAGGAATCCCAGTTATGACTGAATGGATAGAAAAAGTGTACCAAACAGTGAAGAAAAATAACCCTGAAAGAGAGTTGGCAATACGAATACCTCACTCAATAGATGCATGTCTATCTGTAGGCCTCGACGTGAAAGACTGGGCTGAAAAGGGCATTGTAGATGTCTTAATAGGACAAAGACTGTCAGGCCCGTCAATAACCGATCCAACGGCGGATTTTACATCGTTAGTGAAGGCTGCAGAAGGCACAAATTGTAGAGTGCATGCAACAATTCAAAGCCATGTTGACTCTGACAGATTATCACTTGCTCCAATAGAAGTTGTTCGAGCAATAGCATGCAACTATTGGTCACAAGGCATTGACGGATTATACTTAGATCATTGGTATGCTAACTGGCCATATGAAGCTCAATTCTACGAAAAATTACGTGAAGTATTACACCCCGACATAATGGCACCCAAAGACAAGTATTATCACATCCCATCTCTAAACCATGATTGGCAAAGACCCGTAACTGAACCTAGTACACCTATGCAACTACCTTCAACTCTTGATGTAGACACTCCATCAGATATACATTTTAATTTTACCGACGACCTACCAAGGTGGGAAAAACTTGGTAGGCTACACGAAGTAATACTTAGAATAAAAGTCGTTGGATCGAACGAATTGGACAACATTAGCTTCGAGATTAACGGCCAAATTCTACCTGATGAACACTTACGTAAAATAAGTGAGATTTACAGAATAAGTACACCTAGAGCAGTTGGTGGATACGGCTACTGGTACATCTTCCGCCTGCCTGATAAGTATTGGCCTAATCAAGGGAATAACACACTTAAAATCACTCTGAATAAGCGTGATGAACTCATGGATCAACAAGTTGAAGTACGAAACGTGGAACTAGAAACTAGGTACCTTAGAGGCAAAAATCATAACCGTGGATACGTAGACCCTGACCTAGGGATTTTTAGCGGACGTGAAGTTTCTATATTTTAACCTAGCCCCGCACAGATAACAGGTCATATCATAAGATCTCCGCCGTTAATGTCCAAAGATGCTCCAGTAATATATGAAGCTCTATCCGAAGCTAGGAAAGCTACTAAATTTGCAACCTCTGTTGGTTTTCCTAACCTAGATACAGGAAAGCTATCAGAATAAGAAGCAATATCTTCCTCATCAATGGTGGATCTAACCATTTCAGTATCTATAAGCCCTGGACAAACTGCATTGACTGTGATGCCATCCCCAGCTACCTCTTTAGCGAGATGACGCGTAAACCCCAACACCCCTGCCTTCGCAGCTGTGTAATGGGCCCCACCAATAGTACTTACATTCTTCCCTGCCGTGGAAGAAAAATTGACTATCCTGCCCCATCCTGATTCTTTCATAGAAGGCAATACCGCCTTAGAAAAAAGAAAAGTTCCCTTAAGATTAACTCCGACAACAAAATCCCATTCTTCTTCACCAATAGATTCAACAGCAGTTGGTTTCAAAACACCCGCACTGTTTACAAGTACATGAACCGAGCCGAACCTCTTAACTGTAAAATCAACCACGCGCTTTACGTCTGTAGCTGAATTAACATCTCCTTGAAGCGCCTCAGCTTGGCCACCTATAGACCTTATGTAATCAGCTGTATTTTCAGCTGCTACATTCCTAATATCATTTACTACAATAACAGCTCCAAGAGATGAAAGAAGCTCTGAAACAGCGCGACCCATACCTTGACCTGCACCTGTAACTATTACTACTTTATCTTCAAAATCACCACGTGTCATAAGCACAACATCCCCGAAGGTAATCATCCAACATTACAATCACCGATTAATTTCAGATCACACCAACTTCTCTACCTGCTTCTTCAAACACAGAAATCGCCTTATCTAATTGTGTCCTAGTATGCAGGGATGATAATTGGACTCTAATCCTAGCTTCTCCTCTAGGTACTACAGGGAAACTGAAAGCTACAACAAAAATCCCACGGTTATTTATCGCATTTGCCATCTCTACATTCTTAATTTCATCACGAATCATTACAGGTACGATCGGATGATACCCAGGAATTACTTCAAAACCAAGCGAAGATACCCGAGACCGAAAATATTTCGCATTATCCATCAGGTTTTTCCTGTATTCCGGATGGTTTTCAATAAGATCTAAAGCTTTCAAAGCGCCCACTACTATTGGAGGAGCAATTGTATTTGAAAATAGGTATGGCCTTGACCTCTGACGTAAATACTCTACAATTTCTTTTCTTCCTGACGTAAAACCACCAGAGGCACCACCCAAAGCCTTCCCCATAGTACTCGTGATTATGTCTACTCTTTCAGACACACCCATTTCTTCAGGTGTACCGCGGCCATTCACTCCCATGAAACCAGTTGCATGAGAATCGTCAACCATTACGATAGCATCATACTTCTCAGCCAAATCACATATTTCGTTCAGAGGTGCTATGTCTCCTTGCATACTAAAAACTCCATCCGTAGCAATCATCCTAAACCTAGCAGACCGAGTTTCTTTGAGCCTTTCTTCCAAATCTCTCATATCTGCGTGTCTAAAGACTTTTCTTTGAGCCTTACATAATCTAACTCCATCAATAATACTCGCATGATTTAATGAATCACTAATGACAGCATCTTCTGCGCTCAGCAAAGTCTCAAACAACCCAGCATTTGCATCAAAACATGAGTTATATAAAATAGTGTCTTCGGTTCCCAAGAATCGTGATATGCGTTCTTCAAGTTCCCTATGTATATCTTGCGTACCACATATAAACCTGACTGAAGCCATGCCAAACCCATGTGTCTCAAGACCGCTAATTACAGCATCCATAATTTCAACGTTATCAGCAAGTCCTAAGTAATTATTCGCACAAAAATTAATGTTTGTCCCATCAAGTGTATTAACTTCAGAATTTTGGGAACCTTTTATCAATTTCTCATCTTTGTACAGCCCACTATCACGTATCTCTCTAAGACTACTGTCCAACCAATTCTTAATACCACTGTATGCCACGTTATTAATCCCTCCAAAAACCCATGCGGTAACTCAATCTACGCGAGGTTATCTTCTGAATACTTCGGTGTCAAATTCGCCAAAGTATGCAATATAATTCACTCTCAAACTTTCATCCAATCAGAAATGACATCTCGATTTTGTTAAATAAAAATACTGCCTAAGCTAACTTGGCACTAAATATCGCTTAGGTATTTCAGCTCCTGCCGTGTACTGAAGTCTTCCAAGTCGAACCATCTGATAGACATGAACTCTAAACTCCGGATTTATGGATGTGTGCATATACGCATCACGTTCAGATACACCATATTCAGTTACCATCCAATCCATCAAGCTTATAATCGCAGATTCCACTGCATTTTCTAAAGGCCTATATGAATACAGGGAAATTATCGAGTCTTCTTTTTCAAGCCGCACGAATGGAAGCTTCTTGTTCTTAATTACGTTACACTTTAACTTCAACTCTGCACGAGTCTCATCAGCAGTGCCATAAAATTCCGTGTCTCCTTGACTCGCATGAACATCCCCAACGTACAAAAGGCCACCTTCATGATAACAATTCATGTAGACACGAGTACCCTCTTTAACATCGCGAACATCTAAATTACCACCCCATGGACCTTGTCCTACCGCACTCGTCTCCACCTCTCTATCAGGCGCAACACCTATAGTCCCAATCATCGGCTGAAGATCCCAGGTAACCTGTTCATTAAAAATTCCTGTTCCATCTCTCATAGTTCCACTTGGACCAGGCAAATGTTTTATTATATGAACGAAAGGTCCAGTCAAAGAATCCCATTTTTTGGAATCACCAAGAGGACCTACGCCAGGCCTTAAAGTAGTAAACCCCTGATCATCCACATCTATACTTTCAATCTCCACCTCAAGCACATCTCCTCTTTCAACACCTTCAACATATATTGGTCCTCCTATTGGATTGCCCTTAGGAGGATCAAATTTTCGAGTCGGTAAACCATCTAAGTGTTGTGCAACATCTGAAGAACGTATCAAACCAGACCCAGCATCCTCGGTTTCCACTACAAAGCTTTCCCCTTGACTAACCGTAAGCTTTGGGACATGCCTATGGTCAAATTCATATTCCATTGCATCTGATCTCTTAATTCGTTTCATATTCAACCCTCATTGCCATAATTAATCTTGTCCTTCTTTACTGATCACCTAATTGGAATAATGTTAATGTATAGCCCCTGCTGGGGCTGATGCCCTTTCATTAACAAGTTTGCCTTCTCGAAAACGCGAAAGCGAAAATGGCTGAATCAATTCCGGCACTCTCCCTGTAAATATCATTTCCGCCATGCACTTACCTGCGATCGGAGCAGCCTTAAAGCCCCAAGTACCCCATCCACAACTTATGAAAAAATCGTCCAATCCATCAACTTTACCCATTATAGGTGCGTAGTCTGGAGTCATATCACAAAGACCTGCCCACTGCCTCATAACATTAACGTCTCTCAATGCTGGAAGAAGCTCTAACACGTGACCCGAAAGTGTCTCAAGCATGTCAAGTGTAGACCGCTGACTATAACTGGGGTAGTGATTAACTCCACCTCCGATAACAACCTCACCTCGATCTGTTTGATATGCATACACATGTAGGTTAGCTGAAGATATGGTGGCATCTATATACGGTTTCAACGGCTCAGTTACAAAAGCTTGAAGTGGATGCGTAACTATTGGTAAATTAACGTCGGCTAGTGCAGCTACTGTCGAGCTCCAACCAGCTGTAGCACTTACGACACTACCCGCTGATATGAAACCGTGAGTAGTTTCAACACCTATTATCTTATTATCATTCTTCTTTATGCCAATTACTTCTGTAAAAGGATGAATCTCCGTTCCCATTCGATCGGCCCCACGCGCATACCCCCAAACAACCGCATCATGCCTTATAACGCCCCCCGGAGGGTGATACAAAGCGGCCATAACTGGCAAATGTTTTCCCTGCCTGATATCCAATACTGGGATAAGTTTCTTTATTTCATCCGGGCCTATCAACCTACTATCTACACCATGCATCTGGTTGAACTGAGATCTCATTCGCAAACCAAAAACGGCCGATTCGGTATGTCCAAGATCGAAACGTCCGGATCTGGTAAACAGCATGTTGTAATCCAATTCCTGAGCCAAATCACCATATAATTTCAGACTCTCCCGAAAAAATGGTATCCCTTGAGAAGTAAGGTAATTCGCCCTTAGGATAGCCGTACTTCTTGCACTGGCACCACCGCCGATATAACCCTTATCCAAAACAGCCACATTTGTAATACCTAGTTTGCCTAAATAGTAAGCCGTAGCTAATCCATGTACTCCTGCTCCCACGATAATTACATCATAGTGACGCTTTAATGGTGATTTGCGCCACATTCGTTTTTTCTGGAAAAGCTGTAACAATTTGTCCTCCCTTACTCTAAAGTAAGGTCATTCACTGATAAATATCTATGGGTTTCAAGCAATATAATGATTTGTAAATTTACCCACTTAGTTCATTCATTGCCTCAATTCCTATAGGCGTTAAATCGAATTTTTTTCCGACGTAAAATATAGAATCCCAGACATACTGTGCATATTCTCTTGTCACATACAGTTCAAATACTGGCAATTCTTCAAAATCTGTCCTTAAAATGACAGCTTGCACATCCGCAAATCGGGTGCGCGTACACGACATGTCTGGAAATTTTAGCGGTGACAAATCAAATTCAGTAAGACAGCTGAGTAATTTGACAGATGAAGGCCCAATAACTCTAAAAACTGAAAGACCGGAAGTAATGTCCGTCACATGTAAACATCCGTTTTCTGAAACGTTGATGAATTCAGAAAAATCATCGTAATGATTTTTCGTGGACACATGCAGTTCATCTATAGCCAGTCTAGCTATGTTAACCTTGATAGTATCGGTCCCATATCCTACCTCAACAGACTTAGCGGTACCGACATTTGGCATTGCCAATCCGGCAAATACTTTATTAAGAAATATTTCTATATCCTTGCCTGTTATATTGAATTTATCAACGAAACTCACATCAACAATCCCAACTGATTGATAAGCCTGTTTCACTTCCACATCTTTAGAAGAATAATGCAGTGGTACAAGATAGCCATTATTCTCTTCCATCACTGCCCCTAGTTTTAAATGACTGTCTTGGATACTACTTAATGCAATAGGTTTCGTAGTCAAATTCATCTACTCCCGCAACTTAATACCGTCTGGGTCATATGCCGGTATGAAAGTTAGTTCCGCAGGCAAATTTTCTCCCCCTACCCTTACATGTACGACCTTTCCCTCTTCCGCCATATCAGCTGGCACCCAAACTAGACCGAAGCCCTGACCTGTAATTGGACTTCGTCTTGAACTAGTGACTCTGCCGACTGGAAGGTTTTCAGAAACAATAGGTGAACCATCTTCCGGTACTTCGGAACCTTTCATATTAAACCCAATTAATTTCTCACTATAGCCTGAATCCCTAGCAGAAATAAGAGAAGATCTCCCTATAAAGTCATCCTTGTCAAATTTGACTGCCCACGCCATATCACCAGACAACGGGGTGCTGACAGCATCCGTATCCTGATTAACAATTAAGTGTTTCTTCTCTAGCCTCAAAATACGTTGAGCCTCTACTCCAAAGGGAGTTATCTGGTACTCTTTACCTGCATCCATAATTGATTCCCACATGTGTTCAGCATATTCGGCAGGAAAATGAAGTTCCCAACCAGTCTCGCCTACAAAACCGATCCTTAAAAAGAGAGTTTGAACCCCGGCCACCATGCCTCGCCTTGACCACATATAGCGAAAACTGTCTGAGGAAAGATCAATTTTGGTAAGCTTTCTTAGGGTGTCTCTTGCCATCGGACCTGCTACATTTATAGAAGCATAAGAGCTTGTAACATTAGTTATATGGGCACATAATCCGGTACCTACTGTCCACCATTTAAACCACTCCTCTATCACATCAATGTTGCCTGTTGTAGTAGTAACAAAATACCGATCTTCACTGATTCTTGTAACAGTACCATCGTCTAGTATCGTACCGTCTTCAGAACATAAAATCCCGTACCTAATTTGCCCTTTTTTAAGTGTAGAAAAATTGCCTGTATAAACCTTATCCAGTAATGTCTTAGCATCTTGACCTACAACCTCCAATTTACCCAAAGTACTGACGTCAATAATACCTACTGTATTCCTAACGGAGAGACACTCATTACTGGATGATGTATAGGTGTGAGGGCGATACCAGGGACCAAGTTCAATCATCTTTGCGCCTAATTCTCTATGCTTCCTGTCCAACGGAGTACGCTTAATAGGAGTATGCACTTGCGCCGCGAGCGCCCCTAATGGGATAGGTGTAACTGGGGGTCGGGCTGTAGTGTAAACAGCACTGTCAACATTATCCAAAGATTTTGCTCGTATGTTTGCAAAATGTTTGTGACACATTTTGCCCTGACAAGGCCCCATAGTAGAGGTTGTATATCGCTTCAGTGTTTCTATATCTTCAAATCCTTCATCAATCCCTCGTACAATGTCCCTGGCTGTTACATCTTCGCAAAAACAAACAAATTGTTTAGCACCCTGACTCAAATCAATTGGTGAAGGAGCTGTACAATTTTTGATTTCTGTTAAATCCTGACTCTCGTGCATAAAATTGGCTGGAGTAGATAATGCATTATCAGCAGACTTCACCTCAGCCACCCCAGAACCAACGCTGCGGGCGTGCACTATTGATTTACCTAAATTATCATTCCCTATCACTCTCCCAACCGCGTACAACTTATCCGGCATTGGAGATGCAACCATTCTGTCAATCGATTTATTGTAGGATAATTCACAACCAGCTTGTCTTAGCAAAGAATCAGCTGGCTGAAAACCTCCGCTCATAGCGATTAAATCACAGTCAAACTCCCTCTCTTCAGTAGTAGCATGCCCATCAGACAGTCGAGATGCCGCCGCACCAACTACATGCTTAGTACCTTCTGCTCTTATCAACATATGCGACATAAGGACTAGCACTCCATTTTCTTGCAGTTCACGGGCCGCTAACAATTCATTTGGGAACCGTTCCCTCGAATCAATAATAGCTACGATTCGGATACCGGCTTTCAGCATATCTAAAGCAGATCTATATCCCTGGTCATCACATGTAGAGACTACAGCAGACCGTCCAGGAATTATCCCTTTCAGATGTATTAATCTTTGAATCGCAGTACTTAACATCACCCCTGGCAAATCATTCCTGTCAAAAATCGAAGGCTGTTCGTAAATTCCTGTAGCAAGTATGACTTTACCTGACCTCAACTTGACCTTAGAGCGACCTTGAATTAAACCAATTAGATTGCCTTCATAGAGTCCGAACGCCGTTGTTCCCAACATCACTTCAATATTCCTGTTACGAGTAACCAGCTTAGACAAATTATCTGCAATTTCATACCCAACGTCCGACGTAACGCCAGGAATTCCATCATATAAATTGCCATCGAAACGCAATCTGCCACCCAAGAGTTGCTGGTCATCTACCAGCATTACTTGCTTCCCTCGTCTGGATGCCGAAAGTGCTGCAGACATACCCGAAGCACCACCACCTACCACTAAAACATCTACATGTCTGGTTTCATGGCTATAGTTATTTTCCTCAACAACTCTAGTTTGAACATACCCCAAGCCAGCCATACGTCTGACTATCGGACCCACTATATTCCACAACTGTTTCGGACGGTGGAAAATTTTATAATAGAATCCAACCGGCAAGAATCTGTCCATACGATCTAATATTGAGAAAAGATCATGCTCAGTAGATGGCCATGCATTTTGTTGCTTAACTACCATGCCTTCTTCAACTAATACAGAGCAAGTTCTAACGTTTGGTATCCCATTAACAGTCATCATACAGTTCGGGCAACGACCGGCAGAACAGAGAAGTCCGCGAGGTCTATGATACTTAAAACTCCTGGTATATATACGTACCCCTGAAGAATATAGGGCAGAGGCTAACGTATCACCGCTATATGCGTGTACGGTGCGTCCGTTAAAATTAAATGTCACACTGACCGAACGGTCAATTTCTTGGGTAGGATGACTCGGTAAACGATCAGGAGTCTGTTTAGGTAACATTCAACTAACGTCCTCTGGAAACAATACGTCCTTGACTTCGTTCGTGACAGTGTTACGCAAAGCCACCATCCATTTACGACAACCAAAACTATGATACCACCACTCGCTCTGATCCCCTGCGACATTCCTGTGAAAATAGATATAATCAGTCCATGCGTCCCTAGAAGAATTCGGTTCGGGTCGAACCTTTAGCTCCCCTCCAAACCTAAACTCTCCGACGTTACGTTCTCCACAATTTGGGCAATTTAAAAGGAATGCCAAGATTTATAGAATCCTCCATGAATTCATTTGTGACATACTAAAACATAGTAAGATATCTATCTATCTCCCACCGAGAAACTTCACCATGATAATCTCTCCATTCCGCCTCTTTAATGTTTATAAATTCTTCACCTATAACACCCAAGCCTCCCCTTACAACCTCATCATTTCGCAACTCCGAAACAGCCTCAGCTAGACTTTGAGGTAAAGTCTTTATCCCTCTGTTACGTATTTCATCCATCCCCAAATCATAAAGATTACCTATATTGGGCTCTCCCGGGTCAATTTCTCTACTCACTCCATCAAGTCCTGCTGTCAAGTAAGCAGCAAAGGCAAGATATGGGTTGCAAGCTGCAGACACAGTTCTGTCCTCAAGATGTCCGGGCCCAGCGGTACGAATCATCTGAGTACGGTTATTATCCCCATACGAAATAAATGCAGGAGTCCAGGTGAAACCCGATCTTGCACCCATTAAACCTTCTCCTACCTGAAGCCGTTTGTAACAGTTAACTGTGGGAGACGTAATAGCACACAAAGCAGGCGCATGATCAAGTATTCCTCCAATAAAATGGTACGCAAACTTAGACAATCCGAGTCCTCTAGCATCCTTCTCATCCAAAAACAAATTGTCCCCACTATTAGAATCGGAGATATGGAAATGAATGTGACCACCACTTCCTGTACGATCAGTGAACGGCTTTGCCATATGCGTAGCAATCGCACCATACCTCCTCGCATACTGGCTAGTCATCATCTTGAAAAATGTGTACCTGTCAGCAGTATTAAGCGCTTCACTATAAACAAAATTCACTTCATACTGACCATTTGCATCTTCATGATCTGACTGGTAGGCATCCCATCCTACACGCGTCATACCTTCCATCAAATCCCTCAAGTACCCCATAACGTTTGCTATTCCCTTGAAGTCATAACAAGGCTTGTCCAATGTATCCACGTTGTGAGGATCATATACGTTGATGGAACCTTTTTCGTCCTTTGTGACCAGAAAATGCTCAGGCTCAATTCCAACATTAAATATATATCCTTTTTTTTCAGCTATAGATAACACACGCTTAAAATTTTGTCTGGCGCAATACATGTATGGTTCACCATCCACATATAGATCTGATGCAACCCTAGCTACCCCATCAGTCCAAGGTGCTACACTATATGTGGACAAATCAATCCTAGCCATCATGTCATGCGAATGTGGTCCCTGACCTAAACCAGAAACCGCGGCTCCAGCAAATCCTGCTCCTTCATCGACCACATCGTCTAAGTGAGAAACGGGTACCATTTTGACTTTGGGAGAACCATTTATATCTACAAATTGAACCAAAAGATACTCAACTTTATCCTCTTCTATTCGCTTTCTTATCTGTTCCCGAGTTACCATAGAATTCCCCCTTCACATAAGACCCAACAATGGTCTTACTGAAAAATTATGGAACGCTTGCGTACAATTTAAAATCATAATTCACCAAAAACTTTGTTAGTTCCTACCAAAGGAACTCTCGCCATAGCAGAAGCCTCCAAGGTCAACGCCGCAAGATCTTCGGGCTCTAGACTATGAACATTTCCTTTACCCAATGAACGAGTCAGAAGAGATAATTCCATTGTCATAGCGTTTAGGAAATTAGCTACTCTTTCCGCACCACTTTTGGGATCAAGACGCTTTGTTAATTTTGGATCCTGAGTAGTTATACCTACAGGACATTTCCCTGTATGGCAATGGCTACATTCACCTGCAGGGACTCCAATCTCATTAACGAAATCTGATCCTTCAATTTCCCTGTTACAATTTAGCGCCACCAAAGAGGCTATCCCAATTGCTACTGCATCAGCTCCAAGAGCCAGTGCCTTTGCTACATCAGCCCCACTTCTTATTCCACCGGACGCAATCAAACTAACGGTCCCATACAGTCCTATATCCCGTAGTGCTTCCCTCGCCATAACAATCGCTGGTACAGTTGGGATACCACTATGATCTAGTAACACCTCTGCTGATGCGCCTGTTCCTGCCACCATGCTATCAACTACAACAGCATCAGCACCAGCCTTTGCAGCTAACTTCACGTCATCATCTACTCTGCAAGCTCCAAGCTTTACATGTATCGGAATTCGCCAGTCCGTTGCTTCCCTGAGTTGCTCTATCTTCATTGCCAAATCATCCGGACCAAGCCAGTCTGGATGCCTCGCAGGACTCCGCTGATCGATACCCTGTGGCAAATCCCTCATTTCAGCTATTTCATCTAATACTTTAACTCCCATCAACATGCCGCCTGTCCCGGGCTTTGCCCCCTGTCCAACTACTATTTCTATTGCCTGAGCTTGAACCATATGCTTAGGGTTAAGGCCATACCTACTTGGTAACACTTGGTAAATCAATTTTTCAGAAGCATCACGTTCCGACTGTAGCATCCCTCCATCACCCGTACAACTAGCTGTACCAGTCATTGCCGCAGCTCTACCTAATGCAGTCTTTGCATTGGCAGACAAAGCCCCGTAACTCATACCAGAAATATATATAGGAGTATCTAAACTCAATGGGGTGGATGCATAACGTGACCCGATAATAGTTTTTGTATTGCAACGTTCTTTGTAACCTTCGAGAGGAAAGCGGGTAAGGCCCGTAGACAAAAATGTGAGGTCGTCAAAATGAGTTACATTTTGAGATGTGCTGAAACCGCGAATACGGTATCTCCCAAGGTCTGCTTTGGCATGTATATCATCAATTGTTCTTTGTGGAAAAATATAACTTTTAGGATTTGTCATTATGTTCCTATTACTTATACAGACGCGAGCTCAAGTCTTTCTAAAGAATCGAAATGATACAACCTTTTAGAAGAAATAATTTTCTTAAAATCCGGCTTACTTTTAACACCATTTGAATCTAGTAATGACCACAGGTCAAGAAGTTCATCCTCATCAATCTCTGCCACCTCAGCATCACTGCCTAATGAACCATATTCTCCACCAACATATATAATACCTTCATACATAGAATCTCCTACCGCATCTCCTACATCCCCGCAAACCACAATACGTCCCTTTTGCATCATAAATCCAGTCAGAAATCCAGTATTTCCTGTGACTAAAAGAGTGCCACCTTTCATAGATATACCAGCTCTGGCACCAGCATCACCTCCTACAAAAAGATCTCCACCGCGCATACTAGCTCCTACTGATGCTCCCACATCCCCAGACACATTGATTCGTCCAGTCATCAGATTTTCACCAAGAGCCCAACCAGCATTTCCATCAATATCTACAGTAGGCCCATCCAAAAGACTTGCTGAATAATAGCCTACACTACCATTAATTTTAATATGACATTCATCCAATATACCTACTACTATATTATGTCTAGCTCCAGGATTAGTGATCTCTATTAAATCCTCTGTTTTAGAAGCTTTTTTCAGTAGAGCATTCAGCTCTCTAGTGGTCATTTCACTTGCATCCATAACACCTATACTTGCCAAGTCATTACCTCACTTTGTTGCGGCTCAATACGTCGTATTTCATCTGAAAAAACGCTCCTAAGTGCGACTTCTTCAGAAGCAACGGCCACCACTGAATCAGTTTCCATGGTGACCAGTGGCTTCGCTGCCCAACGATCCTTGGCATATCCAATAGCATCTTTTGTAGATACTAAGAATGTGAATGTGCCATCCAAATCATCAAGCGAACTGATTAATGCATCCTCAAGGCTGTTATCTTGAAACAACTTATCAGCTAGATATACTGCTATCAACTCCGAATCATTCTGAGTTTGAAACTGGTATCCTTCTCCTTCATAATGACGCTTAAGCTTGTGGTAATTGGTAAGTTGACCATTATGCACCACTGATATATCTGGAAATGGGTATGCCCAAAAAGGATGCGAATGAGTGATATCAACTATACTTTCAGTTGCCATACGCACATGTCCAATGCCATGAGTTCCATATAAACCACTCACATTATGCCGTCCATCTATATCTATAGCCATACCTATATCTTTAATCACTTCTGAGTTCTCACCTATACTGTGAACGACAACACCCTCAAGCATGAAAAGAACATCTGCCAAAGCACGAACATCACACTCAGAAGTAACTCCAAGCCTAAGGAACCTACCTTTTGTTTCCTTAAATCCTATAACTCCTCCTACTTCTTTGACAGCATTACCTACGTCACTAAATACAGACTCCAAAATGTATCCATCCTCGACCCACAGGCGTACCATAAGTGACGCTTCAAACACGCCTCCTGATACCGTAACGCCTGTCGAATCCATGCCACGGTGAGCCAGCGACTGAAGCATTTTTATTAAACCATCGCCCACAGGATGAGATCCTCTAGGTGCATCGTCTCTGTAAACTATTCCGCCTATTCCACACATTACAAATCAATCCTCGTTAATTCAAAGTGTTGATACGGCAATATAGCATCCACTATATATGCTCGCAAGCATTATGTCTCGACCAACAAAGTTTTAGAGACCTACATAGATATCTAATCAATTAAATACTGGACGACGATTACCATTTCGTATAAAACCTTCCAGATTTAATACTGTTCTTAGCAAAACAGGCTCGCTCAAGTGACGTCCAACGAGTTGAATACCTATTGGTAAATCATCAGCGTCCCTTCCAAAAGGAACTGATATTGCTGGAGACCCAGTCAAATTGAAAGGAATGGTGTCACGCAGAGTATTTCGTGCAGGAATAGAGTGTCCTGAAATTTCCAACTTCTTTGAACCATGGGGTATAGTACTAACGGGGGACGTCGGACACAATAGCAAATCATATTTAGAAAAATATTGAGCCATAGATTTTTTCAGCCGTTCGGTGTTTTCAATAGCAGTAACATATTCATCAATTGATGGTTTGGTAAATGTGGATCTCATCTGCATGGATGGTGCCAGATGTTTTTCTTTGCCTCTAATTACCTCTACCATTTTATGGTCAGCCTCTACTCTCAACAGAGTTGATGAAATCTCCATAGGAGGATAACATTCCCATTCATTCAAATCTGCCTCCTCAACATGGCATCCTATATCCTCAAGCGCCTTTGCTGCTGACAAAACAACTGCTGCAACTTCCTTATCGAGTGGTGAAAATGGGCCTTGAACGCACCAGCCTACTTTTAGTTTTGGAAATGTACTAAAAGTCTCTATATCAGTATCAGAGATCCCGACAAAACTATACGGATCTATAAAATCTGGACCGGACAGTACTGAAATTAAAAGTTCGATGTCTCGAGCACTTCGAGCTAATGGACCAGCATGGAAATGTCTAGCCGCTATATCAGGCCAATGTCCCGTAAATGGGAT
The DNA here is from genome assembly GCA_913051545.1 of uncultured Chloroflexota bacterium. Classification (GTDB taxonomy): domain Bacteria; phylum Chloroflexota; class Dehalococcoidia; order Lucifugimonadales; family CAJXCD01; genus CAJXCD01. Next base: position 21,055 of record CAJXCD010000012.1, on the reverse strand, counting down.
CAGGCCGTGAGTAGCCTTAAATCCAAATATCCCACAGAAAGCCGCGGGCTGTCTTATTGATCCCCCCAAGTCACTTCCCACTCCGATCGGAGTTAGACCAGAAGCAATCGCTGATGCCTCACCACCACTGGATCCACCAGATGTTCTACCTATCATCCATGGGTTCTCTGTCTTACCAAATATAACATTGTCTGTTTCCCACCACATTGCAAATTCAGGAGTGTTGGTTTTACCTACTAGAATTGCCCCTGCTTTCTTCAATCGTTTTACTACAGTCGCATCACACGATGGTAAAAAATCCCCAAAGAGGTTTGATCCTCTAGTAGTTCTAAGATTTTTTGTGTCAAAACAGTCTTTTATCGTGAATGGAACACCATGGAGAGGACCTAAAACATCTCCACGACTAATAGCCGACTCTGCTCTTTTAGCATTTTCCATAGCGTCAGGATCAATGGTCACTACAGCATTAATTATTGGGTTCACTTTATCAATGCGGTCAATATGTGACTGCATTACTTCTACCGGTGAAATGTCACGTACTCGAATTAACTCTGCTATATCTATAGCGTCCAAGAAACAAATATCTTCTGGATTCATATATCAACCTCTCCTGCCCAGAATTCATTTTGGGATAGTCTAAGCAGTTTACACCACGGCCTCATATTGCAGATACAAGATTTAGTAACAAACATAATTAGTCCGCTCATCTAACCAGTGTTATCATATTCCCAAGTGTCAAACCACGGTGAGGCTAATTCATTGAAAACTGAAAATTCGAATAAATTATTTACTGAATCTATTCGGTATTTCCCCGGTGGAGTGAACAGCCCAGCCAGAGCTTGGAATGCCGTCAGTGGAAATCCTGTTTTTCTAGAAAATGGGGCTGGGCCTTATGTCTGGGATGCTGACGATAACAAGTATATAGATTATGTTCTTTCATGGGGTCCTTTGATACTTGGACACGCCGCATCTAGTGTTGTCGAATCAATAACATCCTCGGTACTTAAAGGGACAAGCTTTGGAGCTCCCACCAAGACAGAAAATGACCTTGGCAAAATGATAATTGATGCCTTCCCATCAATAGACATGATCCGCTTCGTAAGTTCAGGTACAGAAGCTGTAATGAGTGCTATCAGATTAGCTCGTGCACACACGGATAGAAACAAAATAATCAAATTTGAGGGAGGATACCATGGGCACGCTGATTCATTACTAGTCAATGCTGGATCTGGTGCAGCCACCCATGGCACTCCTAGTAGTAGTGGTGTGACTTATTCAAATGCTAACGATACTTTGACTGCTAACTACAATGACCTAGAATCAGTTAGATCACTATTCACTGAAAACAAAAATGAAATTGCGTGCGTTATTGTAGAACCAATCGCAGCCAATATGGGAGTAATACCTCCAGTCACTGGATTTCTTGAAGGATTAAGAGATATTACAACCTCAAATAGTTCGCTACTAATATTTGATGAAGTAGTTACAGGATTCCGAGTTGCATACGGCGGTGCCCAATCACTTTATAACATCAAACCTGACATTACATGTCTCGGAAAAATAATTGGTGGAGGCCTACCTGTCGGCGCATATGGAGCTTCACACAAAATAATGCAGGAAGTTTCACCCTTGGGTCCAATGTATCAAGCTGGTACATTATCTGGTAACCCTGTAGCAATGTCTGCAGGCAGTGCTACTTTAAAAGCTCTGCAGATGTCAGGAATATACGATGATCTAGAGTGTATGTCTCAATACCTTGAGCGTGAAATTTATAATTTACTCACAAAGTCTAAGCTACCTGTGAAAATCAATCGTGTTGGTTCAATGATGACAATCTTCTTCAGTGAGTCAGAAGTTACAAGTTGGAAATCTGCATCAGGGTCTAAAACAGATATTTTCATTAAACTGTTCCACTCGATGTTGAATCAAAATGTCTATTTGCCACCTTCCCCGTACGAAGCCATGTTCCTATCAACGGAACATAGGGAGAATGAAATTAGTTCAACAATTATATCCTTAAAAACGGCCCTGGAAACTTAACTCAATTGATGTTGTGTACTGACTGACGTATATTTGCTATAGCCTGATCTACAGGAACTCCAGAACCGTAAATAGCTGTGCCTGCCACTAAAATTCCTGCGCCAGCCTTCACTGCATATCCAGCGGTTTCAATATTTATCCCGCCATCTACTTCCAGTTCAGCATCATATCCCCCATCATCAATCATTGACCTGATTCTTGTAACCTTATCCAGTACTTTAGGTATGAAAGGTTGGCCTCCCCAACCGGGCTCAACAGTCATAGCGACCACTAAGCTGAGATTCGAAAGTACTCCTTGAAGACTCAATTCAGAGGTAGATGGACTCAAAGCTACTCCCGCCTTGATTCCGGATGAAACAATTTTATCCACGGTACTTCTTAAATCCTTGCAGGCTTCAACGTGCACAACAGCCGTATCGGCTCCAGCATCAACCAATTCAGGTATAAATTTAGTTGGTTCTTCAACCATCATATGTACCTCTATTGGAACTTCTGACCAGGGCCTTATAGCAGAAACTACCTGAGCACCAATTGTGATAGGTGGAACAAAATGGCCATCCATCATATCCACGTGTATATAATCAGCTCCACCGTTTGAAGCCTCCGCTACCTGCTCCCCAAGCCTACTAAAATCTGCAGCCAGTATGGAAGGTGCGACCTTTATTTCTACACCACTAGTCAACATCTATCTCCAGACTAGCCCTAGCATTCTCCAAAGCTCCCTCTACTTGAGTCAATGACGTTCCGCCGGGAACGTTACGAGACTCCACTGAAGAATCCACTGACATTAGAAATACATCACTGTCAAACAGTGGTGAAAAATTACGATAAGTTTCAAGAGCCAATTCGCTAAATTTTGACCCCTTTTCGGATGCATACAGCGATAATTCAGATACTATACCGTGAGCTTCCCTAAAAGGTATCCCTTTTTTCACAAGGTAATCCGCTATATCAGTTGCTATTGATTGACTATTTTCTGCGGCATCACGCATTCGTTGATCATCAACATCCATTCCTTCTATCATTGCTGACATTACATTAAGTGATGGTACGATAGTATCCACAGTGTCGAATAACCCCTCTTTATCTTCCTGTAAATCACGATTGTACGTCAGCGGGAGTCCTTTGAGTATCGTAAACAGACTCACTAAGTTACCCAGTACACGCCCGGTTTTCCCGCGCGTTAACTCCGCAAGATCGGGATTGTTTTTTTGTGGCATCATACTGCTACCACTCGTGTGACTTTCGTCTAGTGTTATGAATCCAAACTCAGAGGACGACCACAACACTATCTCATCAGCCAAGCGAGATAAATGCACAGCACATACTGCAGATGCAGATTGAAAATCTATAATGTAATCCCTGTCTGACACTGCATCCATGCTGTTATTCGAAATAGATCCAAACCCAAGGGTGTTAGCTACAAATTCTCTGTCCAGTGGATAAGGAGATCCTGCTAAAGCACCACTACCCAAGGGCATCACGTCCGTTCGACACTTAGCCTGCTTAAAACGTTCTATATCTCTACCAAACATTTCAAAATAAGCCAGTAAATGGTGAGCAAACAAAACAGGCTGAGCCCTTTGGAGATGAGTATATCCAGGCAATATTACTGATTTGTTTGTTTCAGCTTTCTCAACTAGTTTATGACGCAAATTGGATAACGAAGACAGGACATTATCTATAACATCCTTTGTATACATTCGAACATCTAAAGCAACTTGGTCGTTTCTTGAGCGAGCTGTATGTAGCATTCCTGCAACACTACCAATTTTATCGAAAAGGCTACGCTCAATATTCATATGCACATCCTCAAGGTCATTTCTCCACGTAAACCTACCACCCTCAATATCCTCACGAATTTCCTCAAGACCTTTTATAATCAAATTGGCATCACTTTCCTGTACTATACCTTGGTTCGAAAGCATACTAACATGCGCTATTGAACCCGTTATATCCTGCCTGTACAAGCGAAAGTCGAAGTGAACTGAAACAGCGTAATCGACCGTAGATCTATCCATGTGTTTTTTTAGGCACTAGAAAGCGCCTCCTCATAGTAAGTACCTTCTCATCTGACTGATTAAATGCCCTGGATTCCAAGTATATTATGCCACGGTCGCTCCTACTGCGTGACTCTCTAACATCTATTATTTCACTCTCGGCATATATTGTGTCACCCTGAAAAACTGGTCTGTCATGAGTAATTTTCTCATACTCTAAATTGGCTATAGCCTTACCTGAGGTATCTTTGACACTCATTCCAACCACCAAACTTAGTATCAACGTCCCTACCACTAGGATCTTTTCGTGCTGATGGGCAAACATATAATTCTCATCTGTATGCAAAGGATTGTCATTCCTCGTCAAGAGCGAAAAAAAATGATTGTCAGACTCAGTAATAGTCTTACCTGGCCAATGTCTATAGACATCACCTACAGTGAAATCCTCAAGATATCCTCCAAAGGATTGTTGCCCTTCATGGATCATTTGGCCCTCCACAATCAATCATACATATGCAACAGAAACGAGTGACAATAATACTCTGGATTTCATTTATACCATCACGGACAAGACTTAAGATTTGGTTACGGACTTCATCTATAGTAGTACGAAACATATTTATTAACTACAACGATCTATGTAGATATACCGAATTTACCGTCGCATTTTAGGAAACTGCTTCACACCGATATTTTTTGCTGATACTCCAAGTATCTTTACAAATCCCTCAGCATCAGTATGATCATAAGATCCTGTCGATTCCATCGATGAATCTGCTGTATATAGGGAGTATGGCAACTCCTCTGAAGTATCTTCAACGGTATCAAAATACACACCACCCTTGTAAACTTTAACCGCTACTGTACCTGTAGCAAGTCGGGTTATAGGATCTAGAGCCGCCAACGCAGAGGTTGTAGCAAGATCTAACCAATATCCTTGGTATATTTGTTGACTGATAACGGATGAAATCTGTTCGAAAAACATTCTCCCGCGACGATCTAGAATAAATTGGAGCAAAAACTCATAAACACTTCCTAGTAAATTCATACCCGGAGATTCATATATTCCACGAGATTTCACACCAACATACCTATTCTCTATAACATGAGTACCTATTCCAACACCATGAGAACCAGCGATTCTGTTTGCTTCTTTAAATATTTCCAATAAATTAAATTTGACACCGTTTATTTCTACAGGTACTCCACCTTCCCAACGAATTTTCACTATCTCAGATTTGTCTGGAGCATCCCAAGGCCATACGCCCATTTCCGGATCTACAAATTCCGGAGATATGGACACATCTTCCAAATCACCAGCCTCGTGAGTAAGACCCAGGAAATTAGCATCTGTAGAGTAGCGTGCGTCCACTGATGATTTTATAGGCAATCTGTTTGCTTCACAGTAATTAATCATTTCTTGCCTGCCAGGGAATGCTTCCACAAATTCCGGGTCACGCCAAGGCGCATAAACTTCTGTACTAGGGGAAATGATGTTGGATGCAAGCTGAAAACGTACTTGATCATTTCCACGCCCAGTACAACCATGGAAAAGTACTTCTACATCCTGTTTAGCTAATTCTGGTAAAACAGCAGCAACCGTTATTGGTCTAGCTATGCCTGTTGTGTTCCAGTACCCTCCTTCATATTTAGCTTGGGATTGGATCACTTTTAACCCAGCGTCAGCCAAGTTTTCCTCACCTGGGATAATTGTTGCACTTAAAGCACCACAAGATTCCATGCGGTCCGATATATCATCAAGATTTTTCTCATCTGGCTGACCGAGATTCACCGTATAACAATGCACCTCGAACCCTTTCTCATTTAGCCAATGAGTAACTGTGCAGCTATCCAATCCACCAGACACAGCTCCGCCAATTAACTTTACACCTTTTTCTTTAAGTTCACGCCAATTCACAACAGTTTCTCAACCTTCAAAAACTTTTGAAATTCCAACTTTAAGACGCTCAAGCCCTTCATCCACTTCAGATGCATTTACAGTCAGGGGTGGCATTAATCTAATCGCATTTGGCTTTACCATATTTAGAAGCAATCCAGATTCGTTACAAGAAGAAATTACCTGCGCAGACACATCTTCACTGAATTCTACCGCACACAAAAGCCCCATTCCACGAACAGTTGTCACAGGTTCACAATCACGTTCCAGTTCCATTAAACCTTTCATTAATCTCTGACCCATAACATTAGAGTTATGCGATAAATCGTTATCTAAAATGTATCTAGTAGAGGCATATGCTGCTGCACATGTAAGAGCGTTTCCTCCAAATGTAGAGCCATGCTCACCCTTAGGCTCAAGTACAGAAGCTGATTCTTTAGCCAAAAAAGCGCCTATGGGAACTCCTCCTCCTAATCCCTTTGCTAAAGTCATGACGTCAGGCTCTACTTCGAAAGATTGGTATCCGAATAGGGTGCCAAGTCTGCCTAATCCGGTTTGAACCTCATCAAAAATGAGTAACAATCCCTGTTTATCACACCATTCCCTAACATCTTTCAAGTATTCTTTTGAAGGTATATTGACTCCACCTTCACCTTGAACCGGTTCTAATATAACCGCAGATGTACGATCTGTCGTCGCATCTTTGACAGCATCAATGTCATCATAATCTACCGTCACGAACCCCTCAGGAAAAGGCTGAAATGGATCTTCCTTAGCATGAGGTTTACCAGTGGCAGATGTCATCGCAAGCGTTCTGCCATGGAAAGAATTCCATGCAGTAATTACTTCGTATGCCCCTCCCCTATTTAACTTACCGTACTTTCGGGCTAGCTTAACTGCCCCTTCATTAGCCTCAGCCCCACTGTTACCAAAAAACACCCTATCCATACAACTATTATCTACTAGTATTTGAGCAAGTTTGAGTTGTGGGACAGTATAGAATTGATTGGATGTCTGTAAAAGGGTGCGCGCTTGTTCATTAACAGCATCTGCTACAGAAGGATTGGAGTGTCCAACATTATTAACAGCCCATCCTGATGTGAAGTCCAAATATTCGTTTCCTTCATCATCCCAGACTCTAGTGCCTTCGCCCTTAACTAACACAATCGGCTGCCTAGCTACCGCCTGCATGTAGTATTTAGCTTCTATAGCCTTCCAGTCATTACCCATTATTGAAACCTCACTCTAGTTGTAGACATTACATTATCTATAGTATATCGCCTATCCTGATCAAATACATGGTACAAAACTAGAAGCCATTCAGCATTCCTAAAATACACCGACCAAATAAGATACTATTACTACAGATATATCATTGCTGGTCATTAAGTAATTCACTTTTTAGTGAATCTATCGAATCCTCCAACAAGGAAATATCATCCTTCAACCCTTTAATCGCCTCAGTTATATTATTAATCGATGATTCAACTCCATCTGAAGAACTTATAGATATTTGGGTGTCATCACCTCCTAAGCTATCCATTTCTTGACTATCGGGAGAATCTTTTAAGCTTGGAGTGAACCCTGTCAAGGCTTCGACAGCCTCATAAACCGAATCTCTCATAACCACCTTTTCATCCGTAGCCAAAATCACTTTTTTCAATGCAGGAAACTCAACACTCTCAGCCTGAAGGTATATCGGTTCAGCATATAGCAGACTATACGTATCACCTGAAGCCACCGGAACGACCAACAAGTTGCCCCTGAGACAAGAAGACCCTAGACTCTCTTCACAACGGAGTGTAAACCACTCAGAAATCACCTCATCGGTATCAATATCCGCCTCTATCTGTTCCGGTCCTTTAACACGTCTCTCTTTAGGAAAGTTAAATGCTACCAATTGCCCATAACTCTCACCGTCACTCCTAGCAGCTATCCAACCTGCCATAATTGGATTCGGCTCATTCCTTGTATAAGGAAGCAATAAAACAAATTCTTCTTTTTCTTCACCCGGTATTTTCATTATCACGTAATATGGATCTACTGGCGTAAGTTCCCCACCTTGACCAAACTTTTCCCTTGGAAGACTCCAAATGTCCTCGTTATTATAAAAATCTCTAGGAACCTGCATATGGTACCTGAGGTATTTGGCCGCTTGGAAACCGAACATGTCCTGTGGATAGCGAACGTGCGAACTTAATGATTTGGGCATTTGATCACCAGAAACAAACAAGTCTGGAAAAATTGCTGAGTAAGTCCGAACTAATGGATCATTTTGATCCCAAACATAGAATTTCAAACTTCCGTTGAAAGCATCAACCGTTACCTTAACGCTATTTCGTATGTAGTTAAAGCTATTTCCTTGTCCAATAATCGCCGGCTCTGAATAAGGATACCCATCGGTAATAGTGTAGGCATCCTGTATCCACATCAAACCATCTGGAGTAGCAACGATGTAAGGATCTTTATCAAGCCACAAGAATGGGGCTACCGTAGTGATACGATCTTGTATATCCCTCCGATACTGAATCCTACTATCTTCATTTAACTCTCCCGTAATGAGAATATTTATGTCACCAAACTGCCATGCATAAGCTGCTCGCCTAATAAAAGATCCAATATCTACACCACCGGTTCCATAATAATTAATACTCTTTGGCGATGTTTGATCACTGGCTTGGAAATCTAGCTCTGGTGTGTTGGTGTTTACTAAAACGTAGTCCGAAGTCTGTTCCCCATAGTATATCCGAGAGTTGCTTATTGTAATGTCAGACTGACTCTCAGAGCTGTGAGATCCCACAATGATTTTACCGTCTGATGGTATATCTTTGGCAAAATATTCTGGTCTACCTTCAGGAGTGAATTCAGTGACAGGACTCATAGCTATGCCAAATCCATGAGTATACCTCAATCTCTTATTGACCCAGGTTTGAGAATCGGGATTTTCCGAAGCCAACCTGTCCAACTCAACTTCCCTGGCAGCGACCATTACTTGACGATATACTCCACCTATCTCATATCTATCTACATCAGCCTCCTCGAAGTTATAATAAGGTCTAATTATCTGATCAAAACTGTAAACGTCAGATAACGGGTCCCGATCCCATAACCGAATATTGTCTATAGTCGCAGTATTTTCGGTAAGTAACTCTGATGACAAAATTGGCTCGACAGGATAAGGTCTGTCGTCTATATCTGTAAGTCCAAAAGCCTCACGTGTAGCTTCAATATTACGCTGTATGTACAATTCCTCTTTGCTAAACTCATTAGGATTCACGGTGAAACGTTGAATAGCATTAGGCCAAAGATTCCCTAAAACTACTGTCATCACCAACCATAGAGCTATCCCACCAATCAATAATCTAGTCCCACGTATGTATATATTTACCAGTATTAATCCACCTGCAGCAACCGCAAAAACCGCCATTAGCATTATTGCGGTTTTGCGCACTGCAACATCGGCGTAAGCAGCACCATAAACAAATCCTTCGGGGGAGAGCACAAGTAACCATCTATCTAACCAGTGCCCGGCAGCGATTATAAACATCATTACTGCCGCTATAACTGATATTTGAACTTTAAGGCCAGGCGTGATGGTGAATCCTACACCCCTGAAACTAAAGTTAGCGAAACATCTACCAATAGTCGAAATAAATACCACTATTACAGATCCGAGAAGCCATCCTTGGATTACTTTGTATAGTGGTAGAGCAAAAATATAGAATGAAACATCCATACCGTAGAGAGGATCTACTGTTTCAAATGAAACTCCACTACCAAACCTCAGAAACACCTCCCATTGCGCTGAAAGAATCAGTCCAAATACGACACTCAACCCAATCACCACAATTATTACTGCCCATCGGATAAGTCTTCTCAGAAAATTCCTTGTATCTACTGGTAACGGCAGTTCTTCAGGTCCATTCGAAACTCTCTGAGCAAAATACATTGCCGTACTAGCAATAACTCCAAATAGAAAAGCTCCTACTAGAAACAATACAATCTTTGTGAAAAGTATTTTGGTATAAACACCGCTAAAACCAAGATGGTCAAACCATATAAGGTCAGTGTATATAGTGCGAAGATAGGAAATAGATACAAATCCTGCCACTAAAATACCAATTAATACTAACCACCTTAACCTTCCACCAAAACGAGAAGGTAATGATGCAATATCTAGTGAAAATTCAGGTGGCCTTTGTTGAAATTCAGATGACATAAATAACCTCTAGTGATTTTTTGTTCTAATACCTATCTTCTCAAGCAAACCTAGTACCTATTTTCGCGCCATTTAAAGCATCTATAACAGCGTGGGCCTTGCGCCCGTCCAGAATGTGCGAAAAGCCTACTTCGTTGTGTGCACGCAGACACGCCCCAACTTTAGGAAGCATACCACCTGCAATCACGCTAGACCCTATCAACCTTCTAGCATGACGTTCTGTTAATACTGATATCAGACGATGAGACGAATCAACGACTCCATCAACATCTGTAGAAAAAAGCAAAGCTTCCGACTTAAGAGCTACGGCAATTTCACCTGCAACTGTATCTGCATTTATGTTCAACAGTTGAACATTATGGGGGGATGTTTTTGACACATTTAATCCTATCGGAGCTATTACAGGTATATATCCCGACGTAACTAAATCAACTACAGGCTGAGGGTTAACTTCAACAATACTCCCAACGAATCCAAGTTCCGGTTCACTGATTTCAGCTTCGAGAATTGTACCGTCCACCCCCGAGATGCCAACTGCCTTACCACCGATAGCATTTATATCTGCTACGATCTGTTTATTTATTAAGCCACTTAACACTGATACAACTATATCCAAACTACCCTTATCAGTAACTCTTAAACCTTTAACAAATTTAGGACGTACACCTTGCCTGTTCATCCACTCAGTAATAATCTTTCCTCCACCATGCACCACCACTGGAGAGATTCCTTCTCCCTGAATGTTCACAATATCTTCGACAGTCGTATCATGATTACCAAGCGTACTACCACCAAGCTTAATAACCACGGTGCCACCTGAAATAGATTTCTCTTGACGAGCACCTATACCAGAATATCCTTTACCATCCCGGTCTCCAATAAAATTAGCCTGTGATTCGAAATACTCTCTGTTAACCATGTACTACCTCACGGCTCCTCTGAAAACCTGTTGAGACCACCCATCCTACGCGACAAAACCTCTTGATCTTGTTCTATATTACTCTCTTTGGGATCTGCCCAAATAGTTGCAAACACGGCAAGTGGACAAGAAGCAATAAAAGCTAGCGACATACCGATTCCAGGAGCGCCTAATACATTTGTCTCCCCACCAATCTGAGTTATGCCAAATACGAATCCAAGTACAAAATCTATAACCAGACCAAGAACCATGAATGGCACCATCAAAAGTAGACAGCTAAGTAAATACATCACCATAAATGTAGCTATGTAATTACTTATGTCGCGTACAAAAATATTTATTTCTTTTCCCTTAAGCATGATTCTTTTTTACATCCATCGGATCATATTAGTCTATTACCCACATCATACTTGGAAAACCCAGTGTTATAGTGTTATCCCGGTTCGTTACAGCACTAGCCTGAAATGTACTGTAAACTACCTGATGAGATTCAAGTACTATAAGCTGAATTAAGTGTGACATAGTCCTCAGTCAAATCACATCCCCAAGCCGTTCCGGAAGAATCACCACAATTCAAATCTATCTGGAATCTGATTTCGGGTACATTCATCGCACTTATAACAGCATCTTTAAGATATGGAAATGAGGTTCCATTATGTACTATGTGAATATCATTTATGTATAAGTCTACTTTGGATTCTTCAAAATCAACGCCACTTTTCCCTAAGGCAACCATTATACGTCCCCAGTTGGGATCTCGTCCGTGTACCATCGCTTTAACAAGAACAGATGAGGCTATTTCTCTAGCAGCCCAACGTGCCTCCTCCACAGTCACTGCACCCTTCACAACAACCTCTATCAATCTCTGTGATCCTTCTCCATCCCGGACTAACTCTTTAGCCAAACCCGTACATATGTAAGTCAGTGCCTCCTTGAATCGTGTGGCATCCGCAGATTCGGAATCTATTCTTTGACCACCTGACAACCCATTAGCGAATACTAGAACTGTATCGTTAGTACTTGTATCTCCATCCACATCTATCATGTTAAATGATGCTGCGACTGCTTCTTCTAATGAAGACTGGAGAAACTGGGACTCTACGTTTGCGTCTGTAGTAATAAACGATAACATCGTTGCCATATTAGGGTGAAGCATAGCCGCACCTTTCGCCGCACCACCCAACATTATTTTGCACCCAGAAGTATCTAAAGATAAAGCTATTTCCTTAGGGTGAGTATCAGTAGTCATAATCGCTTTCGCGAAATCATTTCCACCACCAACAGCGCAACTTATATTGCCTATATTTTGGCGTACTAACGCCATAGGCAACTCAACTCCAATCATGCCTGTACTACAAACCAACACATCTTCTATATCGCATCCAATATGTTTGGCAGCAAGAGAAGTCATTTCTTCAGCATCTGAAAGTCCCTGAGATCCAACGCTACAATTAGCACACCCACTGTTGACCACAACACCCCTTAGCGTATCTTTCGATACCCGCTCCCTGCTGAGAATAACAGAAGGTGAGACAACCTTGTTTTGAGTAAATACTCCTCCTACTGAAGCAGGCTGTTCAGAAACCAAAATCGCCAGATCCATGGCTCCATCTTCCGCTGTTTTTATTCCAGCATAAGTCCCACCTGCTAAAAATCCCCTAGGGGATGTGACTCCACCACCTTGAATCAATTCGATCATTCTACTCATGCCTTACTCTCTATTAAAATTTCAAGTTTTATAGATATAAAATCATATCTGTAAGCATCAAGAATTATACCATAACCGTATATATCAAATACCTTATGACAAAATGTGGGCGCCTACTACTGAACATTCACTTTGATAGAATATATACAGTCACATGGTCAGCGTATAAGTTTGACTATATATTTAATAAGTCACACCCAAAAGTTAACCCGCGGATTACCACAACTAATATCTGATATGGATCGGAGGAATGAATGAGAGTAACAGAGTTACTAGCCACTACTTGCGTAGTTCCATTAGAAAGAGCGGGTCTATCAATCTCGACACGGGCACTGACAGAGCGACACTACACCATCGTACGAGTAAGCACAGACACAGGTGCTGAAGGAATAGGATTCACATATTGTGGAAATCTTGGCGGGAGAATAGTAACGCTAGCAGTCCAAGATTTATTGAGAAATCTGGTCATAGGAAGAGACCCTCACGAGACCGAATATATATGGGATTCTATGTACCGTGAAACCCTTTTACACGGTAGAAGAGGTGCAATATTACGAGCCATGAGTGCGATAGATATTGCTCTTTGGGACGTCGTATCTAAAGAAGCAGGTTTACCGTTGTACAAATATCTAGGAGGCTACAAAGAAGGGTCAGTACCGGCATACGCAAGCGGAGGGTATTATGCGGATGGGAAGGGACCGGAAGGACTAGCAGAAGAAATGACCGGATACACAGAAATGGGCTTTAACGCAGTCAAAATGAAACTCGGAAGGCTATCACCAAAGGAGGATAATTTGCGCGTGAAAGCTGCCAGAGAAGCCATAGGGCCTAATGGCCTCCTATTCCTAGATGCAAACAACGCATACCCTGATGCTGACACTGCTATTAGAGCAGTAGAAATGTTCGAAGATCATAATCCAGGCTGGATTGAAGAACCCCTTATGCCAGATGACATCAGAGGTCACTCAAAAATTGCTAGTTCGGTTAGAACACCAGTAGCAACAGGTGAAATTCACGCCACTAGATGGGATTTCCAACAGATCCTAGAAGCTGATGCTGCCTCTATACTACAGCCAGACGTAGGAGTATGTGGAGGAATCACAGAAATTCAAAGAATTGCAGCTATAGCATCAGCTCACGACAAAGCGATAGCGCCTCATTGGTTTGCTGACTTACACGTTCATATAGTTGCCTCAAATCCAAACGCAACTTGGGTAGAATATTTTACAGATACCAGCATAATTAATTTGGGGAAACTCCTTACTACGAGACTACAGGTTAAAGCTGGAGAACTCGTTCTACCTCAAACACCAGGCCATGGCATGGAATTGGATGATGTTGCCGCCAAGAAATTCTCAATTGAAGATTGGTCTTAATCAGTGTCAATACTATTCTAACCTAATTGAATGGTATGAATTAATTTGCTATGATGCGCCCAACTTAGCATTGGTTTTAGGAAATAGCACGGAGGTCTAAGTTAGATGATTGCGTACATTGTCCGACGTGTGCTTCTATCAACCTTTACCATACTGGTTATATCCTTTTTGTCATATCTAATCGTGCAGTTACCAGAAGGTGACATGGTGGATGCTTATCTCAATTTAATGCATGAGAGAGGTATGGGGGAAGCACCCGGACGTTCTATTGAGCAAGTAGACGTTCTAAGGGAAGCATGGGGACTGAACAGACCACTCTTAGTCCAATGGGGAGACTGGTTCTCGAAAATAATTTTCAAAGGCGATTTCGGATATGCATTCTCAGTAGCTGGACACAGAGCTGGAGGTGGACCAGTTAAAGATTTAATTGTAGAAAGGGTTCCTTTCACAATCTACCTGTCAATATTCACAATCCTAATCACGTGGATATTCGCTATACCCGTTGGAATATACTCAGCCATAAGACAGAATTCTATAGGAGATTATGTCTTCACTTTCCTAGGGTTTACGGGACTTGCAGTACCAGATTTCCTGTTAGGACTTGTAATGATGTACGTCCTATACGCTTATTTTGACCACAGCGTAGGCGGACTGTTCTCTGGGGAGTATGCGAATGCACCCTGGAGCTTTGGAAAATTTATTGATCTCCTCGAACATCTTATAGTACCAGGGGTAGTTATTGGCACTGCTGGAACTGCTGGATTGATCAGGATAATGCGAAATAATCTTTTGGATGAGCTTAGCAAACCATACGTCTTAACTGCACGAGCTAAAGGCCTTACAAGTTGGAGGGTCATCGTCAAATATCCAGTCAGAATAGCATTGAATCCATTTATAAGCGGGATAGGTGGACTGCTCCCGGCTCTGCTAAGTGCAGACGCTATAGTATCAGTAGTTCTTAGCCTACCAACACTAGGCCCTATTATGCTAGATGGGTTGATGAGACAGGATATGAATCTTACCGCGGCACTTATTCTAATGTACTCGTCTCTGGCAGTTGTAGGTGTACTTATATCTGACTTGTTATTAGTTGTAGTTGACCCAAGAATCAAGCTTACTGGTAGTGCTCGCGGCGGCGGCGGCGGTGTATAACTTGATATAAGGCGACATGACCTAGCCTGGTTTAAAAACAAGTCGGGTATATTTTTGCTATTCAATATGGGTGAAAACCTCAAGTACCTACCCAGCAACCACCGTGCCGTGACAGTTTAGATTTCATAAAAGAGGATTTATTTCCTATCGGAAGGAAATAAGTGGCAACAACCGCGATTTCTTATTGACCGCTTTGGGTATACTGTTTCTCAAACAATCAGGAGTTTCATTATGAATAATTTCAGTGTGGCCAGCGACACATTATCCCCACCATGGGAGGACACGGTAAAGTCACCTCGCTTAAAGGTGAAGTGGAAAAATAGAGTCATTACGGCCCTGAGCCAGAGCGATTACAGAGCATACCTCTATCCCGTCTTTACTCCAGCCGGGATACCGGTTACCGCTGAGGCACCTGTTGACCATCCGCACCAACAGTCGATAACGGTCGGAACTGACCGGCTAGACTGCATTGTGGAACTGCCGGAGCCGTATTCAAACACTTTTGTGGAAGCTACTTATAATTTTTGGAGTAATGAGACCTATAGTGGCCGAGCGCCAGGCCGTATTGTTGGTACATCTATTGAAAGTACGGAGATGACTAGTAATCACATTCGGCTTGTACAAAGTCTAGAGTGGCAAAGTCCACCCCAGTGGGGTGAGCTTAATGGTGCAGTGGTGGCCCACGAAACGCGTACCATTGACGTTTACCCAGGCGAAGTTGCTAATATAATCGATATCCGATCGCAGCTGTGCCCTACCAATTGGGACATTCTAATTGGTCCGACAGTCCATTCTTATTTTACTGTACGGATAGCCGATGGATTGAGAGTTGTTGATGGTGGGATGCTTGTAGACTCGGAAGGCCGAAAGAGTTCTAAGGAGATTCGGGGCCAGCGTGCTGATTGGGTAGACTGTTCGGGCAAAACTGTATACGGTCATAGTGCAGGTGTGGCGGTATTTCATCACCCATCCATGGATAACTCTCTGTGGCACCTAGACGACTGGGGTAAGGTATCGGTGAATCCATTTATTGAAACCAGAAAATCTATTGCATGTGGAGAGGCACTGGATCTATCTGTTCGGATAGTTGCTCATGACGGTGATGCGACGGATGCCCGTATTGTTGAAATCCACGATGATTTCATTGAGGCTACCTCACAACAGCCTTAATATTTTCAAGCAACTTGTTCAAAATAAGTACCGTTCACCATCACTCACGCCTTCTCTTGACCGCCTTCGGTATACTGTCAGGAGGGAGGCAGGCCTATGCTATCTGGAATGAGACGTAAGGCTGATAAGAGTAGTTTGTGTTTTTCCTGTTATTACGGGAACTACATTATTTCAAAAAAGGGTTCATCCTTTCTTCAATGTCGGAAACATTTTGAAAACCCTAAGTATTCTAAATATCCCATCCTTCCCATTTTCGTCTGTTCAGGATATAAAGTCTCTGTATAGCGGTGCATTACCAATGGCTACCAAATTCATACCGTCAGTGTCATAAGCATGAATACACATCAAGATGATTCAGGTTCGCAAAATGAAGTTGCTACCTTATACGAACGAGTAGGTGGGGACCAGTTTTTTGTGGAACTTGTTGAACGATTCTACGAGTTTGTAGAGAATGACCTCTCTCTACGTCCCCTCTATCCCGAAAATTTGGAGCCAGGCAAAGTCCATCTAGCCGCTTTCTTGACGCAATACTGGGGAGGACCACACCGATATTCGCTGGAGCGCGGACACCCTAGGCTTCGCCAGCGCCACATGTCATTTCCAATCGGCCAGAAAGAGAGGGACGCATGGGTGACCCACATGGTTTCCGCGCTGGACTCTATGGAGATTTCAGTGGATGACGCTACTCTGATGGAGGACTACTTTAAGAGTACCGCCACGTTTATGATAAATCGTTGATCAATTTAATTCAGAAGAATGATGAACTTTAATTTTTAGCTCATCATCAACTTTCACTAAAATAAATGTAAAAGCAATTTTAGTTTCATTTACAGAATTCAATGGCTTTAAGTTAAGTATTCCCATGACGGCGCAAAGATTATCTTCAATTAGAAAATTAGTATTTGACACCTTGATATTTTCCCAAGGCTTAATCGCAAAACCAGAATCTTCTGAAATATCACCAGAAACGAAATAAGATAAAGCAGTTTCACTATTATTCCTGAATACAACATCGTTAGTATAGGTTGGTTTGAATAAAACATCTCCAATTTCAAAAGCGTAATATCTTTGAATGAAAGCTCTAGCTACTTCTTTGAAATTATTGTTTTCTTGGTAAGCTATTCCAATCTCAATCACACCATCCTTCCATTTTTTCACGAAATCCTCTACTTCATCTTGATTTATGTGATTATGTTTAGTCATTATACATCCCATCACTGGTTATCTCGTCGGTATAAGATATCCAGGTACAACCTGTATCAAGTGCAAGTAATGTTATGAATCTAATGGCGAGAAGATATTTCATGATGCTGAGGAAAGATAGGGATGACGGCAACCTAGGGAGAGGAAGAGCAAAAGTCGCCTCCCGCTTGGCTATCCAGTTCGCAGGCTCGTTTCTTGTCAGCTTTGGCCTTTTTGTACGGGCCTAAATAATAGTAAATCCAACCTCTACGCATCAAGTTAGAATCATCCTTTTGGTCACGGTAAATATTACCTTTTAATATTGGGGTTAATAGCTATCGTATTTTTACCGAAAACTGACTTGAACTGGAGAAGTCCCATGGGTCGAGCTCCGGCCCATGGGACGCCAATTTAATGCTTAACGGAGCCTTACTTTATCACCACTTCTAAACCGTGCGGGTCGGCGGCCGTGATCCTCGATCCACCAGTCAACCCAAAAGCAATAGTCCTGTCAGAGTCTTTCATTGAGGCAAGGTCCTTCGCTTCCCAACTGAAGCTCTTGCAACTCTCGCTTATAGTGAGTACAGCCACCCCAGGCGTACGATCCGCGGACTCAAGGGAGCCGATAGCCGTCAGCGGTTTATGGCCCCTCAAAGCGATGAACATCTTGTTGCCCACGATGTCCGCCACGTCGGGCTTTGGGTCGGGGCTGAAGGTCTCGGCCATTGACTGCGTTGCCACAACCTTATTGGTCTGTAGGTCGATGAAATTGACGTCATTACTGACGCGCATACTGGTTATAGCAAAGAGGTTGCCATTTTGATCAGTACAGGTAACCGCACCATGGGTGTCCTCACCCGGGAGTTCAATCTGCACTGGATCCGGAAATACTCCGTCGGCGGCTTTACTGGCATCAAAGGTATACAGGAAATCATCTCCTCCTTTAGCCCCGCTCTCACCATTGGTCATTATCTTGCCATTGGGGAGGCGGGCTACGCCGCAACCGATGCCTGGAACAGTATCCTTGTCATAGACCTTCACGACAGTCATAGGTGTGGTTCCATCGGCAGAGCCCACATCGACCACCAGTAGACCACCTCCAGCCATAGTTACGTAGGCGAACTTACTGTCAGCTGTGAACTCGTGGCAGATGGGCCGGGCCACCGAAGTTCCTAAGTCATTGGAGAACTGATTCAAGGCCAATGTCTCCACGAAGCTGTAATCATCATTGGTGTAGTCAGTCTGAATCTTGTGCAGGAATCCGGACTCGTCTTTGGCACCAATATTAGCGACGATAACCATACTGTTATCAGCAGAGGCCGTGGAGGCGTGGGTATTTGCTGTTCCGCCCGCTCCATTGAAGCCGCCCACTGTATTTACGCAGCCGACGATAGTCCGGCTTTCAATGTTTATAAAGAAGGTGTCACCAGAACCTACATTGGCTAGAACGATGTGGCTAGCCTTCGGGTTGGTATGGTTGGCTAGCACCATGTGAGGTTTCTTAGGGGCCTCACATCCGGCTTTGGAAGCCGCGACTGCCAGATCAATAATCTCCGGAGTCGCTTCGCTAGCATTTTCAGAGATGGCAACCCCGTCCCATATGTAGATCAGTCCACCAGAGTCAGCACTAGGTTCATCGCTAGTGCCCGACTGGTCAACAGCCCAGACTTCAAAGGAAGACTGTGGGCTAGTTGCACTCGCTGCTGTAAGATTCGGTTCGTCCTGAGAATCTTGACATGCTACTGCTGTGACAAAAACTAGCAGTAGAACTAATCCGGACAACAATCTAAAATGCATTTTTCCACTCCTTAGGGGGAATTTGGCTATCACGAGGCAAAAAAAAGACCTCGCTAGATGGAGGTCTCATTGGAACGTAGTGGTTGTTAAATATTGCCTACAAGTCCATGGACCTCGTTCCATCTTTAAAACAACAACAAATACAGTAAATTTTGCTGTATTCCATTTTTCCAATGTTGATAAAGACCGGTCGCATGGGGTTAATTTGTAAACCTTTATTTGTCATAAATTCGTTACGTTCGGTAAATAATCGTAATCCATGAATTATTTGTTGTCAATTTAGCTTATGAAACAAAAAAGAGATGTCTCAGGCTATTTGGAAGGAATGGTCAAAAAGCCAATACCAGACAAAATGGCGATAGTCCCTGAAATCATCAGTGGAGTTCCGACATCTCCGCCAATGTCCCATGAACTGAAAAAGAAAGCGATTCCTCCAACCACTATCAACAAAATGGGAATAATTTTCCTGATCATTTCATAACCCTTCATAAGGAATTATACACTGGATGCTTACGAAAATAGTGTCCCCGTTGTATCCGACATAAGGGGATGTTAGTTTTGTGAACGCTTGGCCCTGGTCATTCTGAATTCACGATACGTAAGTTTTCTCCATATCCACTCAAAGGGGCCGTATGGATACCTTTTTAGCCAGGGTTCGGACCATGTTAATTGTAGAGTCCAGATAACAATGATAAATACAGCAATCCCTGAGCGGCTAAGACTTCCTTGATCTAGGATTATACGAAGGACCGTAATCCCTATTATGGTTTGTGAGAGGTAATTCGTGAGTGCCATCCTCCCAACTGCACGAACACGAGAATGTACCCATGAATCGCCTCGCAAATGCCAAAGGGTTAACACGCCAAGGTAACCAAGCGCTAGTGGAATAGTAGCTAAATTGTTGGGGATAGTGCTAATCAGTGCGATATCCGGAGAGAAATCACTCCTTAGTTGCCATGCAACACTTATGATCGCCAGAGGCAGTCCCACTACTATGCCAATGATTGCCATACGACGGTAGAACCCAATCGAGCGAGTTCCTTGAAGAATAGTCATTCGATATAACGCAACCCCTATGAACATCATCCCCAAAGCACGTCCAAAGACATTAATCAATAACCACAGACCAATCGTGTCGCCTAACTCTGTACTCTCCACAAACCAGTATTTTCCTAATCCGATCCCATCGCCGACCCCTCTCCCCCAACCAGTTGTCATGTCCAGACTGCCGTCGGAGAGGAAGAGCGGTTGCAATAGTAGTGCTATAACTGTTTGTGCAACGATGAGGAACGTTCCTAAGCCAAGAAGCAACTTGGGATGCCAATTACGCACAATAAGGATGATTGGAGCGCAGATCGCATATATCAAAAGAATATCGCCTTCCCACAGAAGCATGTGGAGGAGTCCGATGACGAACAGTAATAGATTGCGCCTAAGACTCAACAAAATCGGCCGTGCGCGCCCGCGATTCTTTGCAGCATCTATGAACAACACCATACTTGCGCCAAAAAGAAGGGAGAACAACGCCATCATCTTCTGATCGACGAAAATTTTACCGAATATACCCACGACCCAATCAAGCCCTGTCTCCGAAC
>CAJXCD010000011.1 GCA_913051545.1 uncultured Chloroflexota bacterium | reverse complement strand
AAATGCCGATTATTCAGGAGGGGAATTTGTTACGAAGCCATTTAAATTTAAAGGTGATAAATTAGAGATTAATTATGCCACTAGTGCTGCAGGTGGGATACAGGTTGAGATATTGGACCAAGAAGGATTTCCAGTTGCAGGCTATGGATTGGAAGATTGCCCAGAATTCTTCGGTGATGAAATAGATAGAGTCGTAGAATGGGAAAACGGACCTGATGTCGGGATACTAGAAGGCAAAGTGGTACGACTGAGATTCTATATGAAAGACGCAGATTTGTATTCAGTAAAGTTCACTGATTAGAGGTGTTGTGGTAATGGATGTAGGGGTGGGTTTAGACGGCACTTTGGGATTAAGTTTTTTTGAAGAGGCTTTCTTGTCAGTGGAAGCGGCCAAGATGGGGTACAGTAGTATTTGGACTCCAGAAGGTCCAGGGCTTGATTCTTTTCTGGTATGTTCACAAAGGTGGGCTGCAAGTGCTTCGGTAGTTTCGGGTGGGGTGACTACAGGAATATCCGTGTCTCCAGTCGGATTGAGGACGCCGTTTAGTTTGGCAATGAGTGCGGGTACTGTTTCCAAACTAACTGATGGAAGATTTATTTTAGGAATAGGATCTGGTGGTATTCATAGACACTCTTGGCGAAACAGCTGGGGATTTAATGGTATCTCCGCTCTTCAAACAATGCGAGATTACCTGATTACTATTAGAGGGCTGCTCGCGGGTGAAAAGATGGATTACAGGGGCACGACGTTTGCGTTAGACGGTGCGCGACTTGGAATAAAACCGCCTCAGTGTACTCCGGTTTATTTGGCCGCATTAGGGCCGAAAATGCTCAGGGTTGGTGGTGAATTGGCCGATGGAGTAGCCCTTAACTGGTGCACATCTGAGCAGGTTTCTTGGAGCCGTGATCGAATATCAGAGGGCGCTGAATCATCTGGTCGGGATCCGAGTGAAATAAAGATTGCTGAGTACATTAGGGTTTGTGTGGATGACAATGTTGATGATGCCAGAATGGCTTTAGCTAAGGCCACTATAGAATATGTGCTAGGTAAAGACGAAGGCAATGAGAAGGAACGCTTCATGGGATACAGAGGTCATTTTGATCGGATGGGTTTTGAGGACGTGCTTTCAGAGTTAGATAATATGAGGAACCAAGGGGTTAGTTCAGATGATATGGCTGATGCATTTCCTGCAGATTTGCTAAGCCGAGTAGGATATTTTGGTCCTGCAAGTGGTGCTGCTTCAGCATTCAAGCGTCTCTCCCGTGGCTTAGATGTACCAATCGTTAGAGTTGTAGCATCAAGGCCTGGGTTAGATGCTGTGATGGAAACAATGCGTTCTTGTAGACCACTTAAATGAGTTTGTGTTTATCAGAATCACAAGAAATACGGCACAATTTTTCTGGTGATCGTTATAGGCCTTCGTACCATTTCTTAGCACCCTCAAATTACATGGGTGATCCTAACGGGACCATTTACTGGAATGGTAGGTACCACTTGTTTTACCAGTATAATCCTGACGGAGCTTACGATGATGCCAAAAGGATGCACTGGGGTCACGCTTCTTCCGTTGATCTTTTGCATTGGAGTGACCATCCAATAGCCTTAAGCCCTACACCATGTGGACCAGACAGGCTTGGATGTTATAGCGGTGCTGCATTCGACATGGACGGTGTTCCATCTCTCATATACTACGGAAATCCCGGCGGAATATGTATTGTGATTGGTGACGATGATTTAGTTGAATGGCGACAAAACACTTCAAATCCTGTCATTCATAAACCGTCTGAGGGTGAAGTTGAATGGGATACATGGGACCCTTGTGCTTGGAAATATGGTGACGACTGGTACCTACTGTCAGGAGGTTCTTCCGAAGGAAAAGATACAGCATTCCTATTTAGATCTCAAAATTTGGAGAAATGGGAATATGTCGGGATGTTTTACGAGCCTGGAGATGAGAGTGATTGTTCCGTCCCAGATTTTTTCCGGATTGAAGACACACATATGCTTCTTTTTGCTAGCCATGAGAAAGGAGTTCAATACTATATTGGAGATTATGACGGGGAGAAGTTTTACCCAATACACCACGGCAGAATGAATTTCGGAAGTTTTACACTGGAAAGCGGGCACATGTGTGCGGGGTTGACGTTAAAGACTCCTGATGATCGCCGAATAATGTTTGGATGGGTTACAGAGGGAAGAAAAGAAGAAGTTCAGGAAAAATCTGGCTGGTCTGGTGTAATGTCATTGCCGAGAGAATTATCACTTTTTAAAGATGGTACTTTGATGGTTAAACCACTTAGAGAGCTTGAGGTGCTGCGTAACCGGCACCGTAAGCTAGGGAGCAGAAAATTGCCAGCCGAAAGTAGGATACTTGCTGACACTATTCGTTCAGGAGCCTTGGAGGCAAATATACGTTTAGATATTGGTGATGCTATAACTGTAGGATTAGAGGTATTTGCTTCTCCTGCAGGGGAAGAAAGAACTGTCATAAAATATTCGCGTCAAAACGGCAAGATTTGCTTAGATCCCAAATTTTCTAGTGTGTCTGAAGAAATGGTCGGGCGAGATATGCAGGAAGATATTTTGTCATTTGGTGAGAAAGGCGTGTTAAATTTGCACGTTTTCCTTGACAAATCGATAGTTGAAGTATTTGCGAATGACAAAGTATGTCTAACAAAAAGGGTTTATCCATCACTTGACAGTAGTGTAGGTATATATCTTTTTAGTTCAGGAGGTAATGCGAAGTTGCTTTCGTTCGACGCATGGGATATAGGATCCGTATGGTAGTCGACTTTATCGGTTTGAAGTATATCTCTTGACTGAGTCTTACTCCCAAAAAACTGAAAATATCTCTGCGTCCACCATTTGTAAATTTAAGAACACAGATTCAGTAGGCGCAACGTAGTTATGTAGGTTCACTGTGTGGTTTAGAGAGTCGGTAGCTATATGACAAGTATTTGATTCGTATATAGAGACTCCATCACTGTTCGTGATATTCGCAGTGATTTTCCCACCTGCTGCATTAGCATTTATATGTAGTTGAGTTGCTGAACCAATTAACGGTATACGTATTTCTCCGCCTCTGGTTCCAGCCCTCAGTCCAACTATCCTGTCTTTAGGCCAAGATGCCATGCCAATATTTTTACATCCTGGTTCTGATTGTCCGTGTCTAAAACTAGAACCGTAGTAGTATATACGCAATTCTTCCGAATCTGACACCAACGAATGTCCGGTTTGGACTATGCCCCAATCCCATTCACCATTATTACCCCGTTCTAGAATTGGACTTCGATCACCGACACGTTTCCACGATTTGCCATCTCTGCTACAAACAAGTTGGACATCAGTAGTTCCGTCCATAGATGCGCCGCCTATTACATTACCTCCGGTACATTTAAACACCTGTAGAAATCCCAGCAGCATAGATTCATATCTGAATATAGGCATACCGTAAAATTGAGTGTTGTGGCCCTCTCGTCCATCAGTCCATTCCTCGTCCACGGCGTCAGGTAGAACTACAGGATATGGTAAGTCCCAGTTAAACCCATCTTTGCTTTGAGTATACATCACTGATCTGCGTTTGAAATTTCCTATTATCAGGAATGTTTTAACAACACCCCTAAATATATTGGTCTTATTGTCAAATGTGAACCATCCTACGTCCTGGTGTCCTGGAATCACAGGATAGTTAGCACCGTCTTTCCAACATATTCCGTCGTCAGAAAACGCTATGTAATATCCGTCAGGTGCCGATTCTTTTGGTCGTTCCCGACCGTAGGAAAGAAGGGTATATTTCTTTCCTTTACCCATGTGAGGTGTATGCATAACGCTAAAGTTATGATCATTTCGTTCAATGTTTAGGTACAGGTTGTTACTGTAACTGCCAGTAGAATCTTTATGTAATCCTAAGTCAGGTTTTTCCCAGTGAATACCATCTGAACTTTCTGCATAAAGCCCTAGTTTTGAGTGAATAGAATTGTTCTTGAGACCTTGATACCACATTCTGTAGAGGTCTCCTTCCTTCCTCACAGTTCCGCCCATTATTACGTTGTCTTCCCAGGGCTGATCTGCAGCAATCAGTGGGTTGTCAGGGTGTTTATATGCCGTATGAATAATTCTTTCGAGACCACTCATGTAGAAAATATCTTCGTCATCCATAAATAATATTTTCGTGGTTTTAGATTCAATGTCTGAATTCATAACATCCTCCTTTTAATGACATATTTTTACAGTTCTGACAGAGAAGTGAATTTAAGTTAACAACGATGGAGTTTAGATACTGGATTTAATAAGTGCCCTTATCCTGGATTCTTCGTTGCGCATTATGGATATGCCTTCGTCAACACCCATGCCTGGTTTTGCAAGAACTTGGTCGGCACTTGTAGCTAAAGCTACGTGGACCGTATTTTTAGCGTTGAGATCAGTTTCATTACAACTACCCCCTAGGTATGCTAGTAAGCCACGTTTCTTGATTTCCATAACGGCTTTAGCACTTTGTGTTATAGCACCCAAATCGGGCATTTTAACTTGGATCATATGGACAACCCCAGCTTCTGAAAACCGGATTACATCTTCAAGAGTATTGCACCACTCGTCAGCGATCAAGGTAACTTTACTGCCTAGTTGTGACAGATTATTTTTCAGGCTGCCCAAAGACATTATTTGACTAGATTGTGAGTCCATTTCTATAGGTGATTCAATTTGCAAGCGGTAGGGAGAAACCGTTTTTTCAAGCCGTACTATGTAATCAGCTACTTTCCCCATGTCCCAATTAAATGCCCGACCGAGGGTGCCATAGCAGTCAAAATGTATTGTTGGGTGGTAAGATTCTTCAATGCCGTGTTCTACTAACCTATTCTTGATCCATTTTGTGTACGACACTAGTGAATCGCCATTTTCCCCAAGATCGCATTCTTTATGATGGATGAGAGCATGTGGGAATGCGTCTACCCTACGATATATTGCCTTGTCTACAGAAACATATCGGTCTTCTCCTCCCTGAATACCAAATTTCAATCTTTCCGTTGAAGGAGTTATTTCCAGTATCTCAGCCAGAGATTCCATTTTTGTACACTCCCGTGCTAGTGCTAAACCTTCCAACAATGCTTGACTGACGGCGTATCTGAGTCCGGTATGTAACTTATTCCCCATGTAAGATAGGTTTTCTACAGCATCACACAGAGGAAGAAAATCTGTTACTTTATTTCCGATCAATAAATTGCTGAGATGCTGTCTTAATCCACTGTCCAAATCTTGTAGACGTAGTATAGGATCTCTTCCGGCGGTTCCTGCATAAGTTACGCTGGTGCCTTCGCCGTATACGTTTTGACCAGTTTCTAAGTGTAAAAGTACTCCTACTCCAGATCCTGGTTCGCGCACACTTCGGAAACCCTTGGTTTTGGGTTTACCTTTAAGGAGGTAATAATCTGAAACTGCATCTGACTCGATGGCAGCTTTATCATCTAGGTACCAGCCACCTTCTATAGGTAGAAAGTCGCAGTCTGTAATTTTCATATTATCTTAATGTTGTTCATTTCATATCTGTCTAAGAAATTCTAGAAGTATCCTATTGAATGTATTTGGATCTTCCATGTTTACCATATGACCGCAGTTTAGCATGGATACTTTCCTAGCTTCTGGGATTCCATTAACTATACTGTCCGAAGCCGGTCCCATTTCCGGTATGTCTAATTCTCCTACGATAACCAGCGTAGGTACTGATATTTCGTTTAGACGTGTGATTTGGGATGGTTCCTCAAAATTTCCGGGGTCTTTACGTGACATTCGCCACCAATCTTTAGCCTCATCCAGATACTGTTTCATTCTTTTTGATGACAAAGGGTTCATTACCGCAGGATTAAATACGGGATGTTCGTATGCTATTTTGCTAGCAGCAGGTTTCCCTGACGTATTAAAAGCTAACCTTATGGCTTTATCAATTTCGTGTGTAGAACTCTTTGTGCTGGGCCTGCCAGTTGGTCCGGCTGATATAGGGATTAGACTGGATGTCTTATCAGGATGAAGCAGTGCGAAATCTATAACAGCTGTGCCCCCGGAAGAAAGCCCAGCTACATGTGCTTTTTTAATGTCCAGATGCTCTAGTAGCATATTGAGATCAGATGCATGGCTATATGGTTCATCGGTGGGTTGATCGGATTGTCCATGCCCTCGCATGTCATAACGTAAGACTTGGAAATGTTCCGAAAACGGTCTGAACTGATCGTCCCACATTCGGGTATCTGTTGAGGATCCATGTATCAATACTAAAGTATCACCCTGGCCTGCGATTTCGTAATAAAACCTTGAGCCATTAATATTCACTAATTCAGATTTAACGTCCATGATAGCCTCCATACTTCAAGGTCGGAGGTATGTTAGCATAGTTGTATGTGAGAGCAGGTTGTCCCTGATCTATTGTTCAATGTCTGTCATGGACACAAACTTAGTATTCAGAATTGTAAATTCAGATATTTAGGTGTAGATTGACGTAAATGATTTGGACAATGATTTACGGGAAATTAAAGAGTGAGGTTAAGAAGTGGCTTCTTACATAGTTAGACGCGTTTTAATAGCTGTGTTCACTCTCTTTGTGATTTCTTTTCTCACCTTTATCATAGCCCAATTGCCTGAAGGAGATGCGGTAACAGCTTATCTCCAAAGGATGCATGAACGGGGAGGTATGGCTCCAGGTAGATCTTATGAAAGTATGGCAGTTCTTCGAGAATATTGGGGTCTTGATCGTCCACTGATAGTTCAGTACTGGGATTGGATATGGGGCATCATTAGTACAGGGGAATTTGGGTATTCTTGGTCTAATAACAAATCAGTTGCTCGAGTGATAAATGAGCGGTTACCATTCACGATATTCTTAGCATTATTTACTACGATTTTGGTCTGGGTTTGGGCGATACCTGTAGGGATATATTCAGCTATTAGAAAGAACTCTATAGGAGATTACGTATTTACTTTCGCTGGTTTTATGGGATTAGCAATTCCAGACTTTCTTTTAGGCCTTGTTTTGATGTACGTACTTTTTGCATATTTTGATATGAGTGTAGGTGGACTGTTTTCAGGAGAATACTTAACAGCCCCGTGGAGTATCGCTAGGGCACTCGACCTAATCCAGCACTTGATAATTCCGGGAATCGTGATAGGTACAGCAGGTACAGCAGGCTTGATACGTATTATGAGGAACAACCTTTTGGATGAATTGCAAAAACCCTACGTCATAACTGCAAGGGCAAAAGGTATGGCCAGCTGGAAGGTAGTTGTCAAATATCCTCTTAGGTTAGCAATTAACCCGTTAATTAGTGGCATAGGTGGTATGTTGCCTGGACTACTTAGTGGAGACGCGATCGTATCCGTTGTCTTAAGTCTACCTACCCTTGGACCTACTCTTTTGGATGCACTATTAAATGAGGACATGGAACTGGTAGGGACATCAATACTTATGTATGCATCTCTTGGCGTAATTGGGGTACTTATTTCAGACCTAATGCTTGTAGTAGTAGATCCCCGTATAAAGCTTACTGGAAGTGGTAGAGGAAATACCTAAATTATCCAGATGGAGTTGTTGTGTGGATGTAGACTAATCAAGGTTGGTTTCGTTTTCACCAGACTTCACTTTAACATTTAGGGATATACGCCTTGGAATCCGGTATTCCCCGGGACGGGATATTTGTGAAGTAGGCTTTTAACAGTGAAATCTTCGTCCACAAACCAGCTATAGCTACCATTTCCTGTATCTGAGTTATCTCTTGAAGCTGATAGAGGCATCTCCTCTAGGTAATTTTTTTCTAGTAGCAAATCAATATCTATAAACCAGACTCTGCTATCAACTACGTAATCGATTTCTTCGAATGTGACCTTTGAAGTATTCCAATGATCTACGACTGGATCCGGATAGGCTGAATGGTGGTAGAGGATGTCGTTTCCAATTCTACGCTTACTGTCCCCATCCACATCTTCCCATGCAGGCATAAATGACTGTCTTTTAGCTCCGCCTGGAACAGATTGTTCAGGGTTCATCAAAATTGGATCATTACCGGCATCTTTTTCCATGATTGCGTTTATAGTACCTGACATCGTTCTGGCTTTAGTTGGATATACATCCAATTGTGTATTAGCAACCTGTCCTGGCATACTGACGTTTTCGGTGTGTGTCTTCATTGGACTGTAGCCTGTGATGTATACGAGAATCGCTTTATGTATTTTTATTCGGTCTTCTTCATATAGTTCCTGCGAAGTTTTTGGGGTTAATGCTGGTAGAACAAATATAATCACTACAACTATCAATAGTATTCCAATGGTACTGGAAATACGTGTGGTGGTGGAAGTATTTTTTATCAGGCGTTCGTAAAGTGAATATCCCATAATGGTTACTCCATTTTAGCTATGATAATTGCAGAGGTACAATAATTCTCTGTTCCCTAGTCCGAATACGATGCTTTACTGTCCAGTGTCTCCCAGAATCGAACTTCTGTCACATTTAAATCTAAGGAGCGTAATACTTTATAGATAGTCTGTGCTAGATTTTCAGCAGTCGGGTTATCCTTCAGGATATATAAGGGTTCATTTAATTCAGTAAGACTTAGGACGGCCGGATCATCTTTATGTAGGATCATTCGATGGTCAAAATTCTCAGTTATCCATTTTTTAACTATATCTTTAAGGCTTCCGAAATCCATTACCATTCCCAGATCGTTTAGATTGTTGGATTCCACATCCACTTCTACTATGCCGTTATGGCCGTGTAGGTTTCTACATTTGCCGTTATGACCGACAATCCTGTGTCCGTACGAAAAATGTACCGTTCTTGTTATTTTATGGTAGTGCATAGATCTATTTTACCGTATTTATTTAACTATATTGATTCCTTACAAGACTTAACCTAACACTGAATTTATGCCTTTCAATAGGGTAGTGTAGAATTGGACTATTCTTCTAATTTAGCTATTCTTTGTCCTTCTTCAACATTTACCCATTTGAGCATGATGATTCCACATAGGATAGTGATTAATAGCATGAGTACAGCTGCTCTGGTGTCTAGGATTCCTGTAACCAGCATATATATCATAGGCCCTATTACGGCCGAAGCTTTCCCAACAAATCCAAAGAAAGAAAAAAATTCAGTACTTCGCTTTTCTGGAGTCATTTGAGCAAAAAGGCTACGGGCAAGTGCCTGGCTTCCTCCAAGCACTAGACCAGCTAGGGCACCTAATATAAGCCATTGGAATCCGACTGATATATTGAGTGGGTTCCATACAAATTTTCTTAGAGTTTCGGGCCACCAGTCTATTAAACCATCTCCTAAAACGGAGGGATGCTTAGAGCCTATGGCATTACTACCGTCAAGTGAACCACCTGTAACGTAAACACTGAATCTGGATTTTTCTGATTCGCTTACGATTCTAATCAAATCAGAAGCAGATGAGTTATTGAAAGTACTTAAAGTAAGGATGTTTTTGTGTGATTCTTCCCAAGCTGTATCATCTTTATTATCAGACAATTCCGGTTCAGCTTCTAAGACGTATTCACCTCTAATTGTCTCTTTCAAATGATAGTCAAAGTCGTCAGGCCCAGCCGGTTTCAGAGGTGCGAATCCTATACCCATTATAAGTAGCAAACACCATCCTATCAATGAAATTCTCAGGGCACCTTTAGTTGAAATCCTTTCAGATAATATACTAAATAGCATAGCTCCAGGCGCAGCTATAAATTGGATGATTAAAACGGTTGCCACATTAAATTCGAGGGATATACCGAGCGTGTCGGCTGCGAAAGCACCAGCTATGGTAAGAACTGTTTGAATGCCATCATTGAAAAGAAGGTATGATACGAGGAACAGTGACAATACTCTGAATTTGCGTATTTCACGGAGAGATTTCTTTAACCCTGATATTGCAAATTTGGCTGCTTTAACTGGTGTAAGGCCAGTGATTGGATTTGAAATAGGTGGTTCTGGTACCGTTCTGAACGTCCATATTGACCATCCAAACCACCACAAGCCAACGGATCCTAGGGCTATTCTTGTTACCAAGTCTGCGTGTTCTGTTCCACTAAATACCATGATCATAACTAAGTGAATCAGTAGTAGTAATCCGCCACCAATGTACCCATAAGCGAATCCACGACTACTTATATCGTCCAATAGGTCTCTTGATGCTAGGTGAGGGAGTAAGGAATTGTAAAATACTGTACCTCCTACGAACCCTACATTGGCTATTATGAAACAACCTATTGCCCATGCCCATGGTGCGGAAGTGTATGCTGAAAAGAAACTTAACAGAGCAAATAATGCTCCTGCGACTGTGTATATTCTTAATAGACGATTTTTGATTGCGGTTCTGTCAGCGATGACTCCTAGAATGGGGCTGCTGAATGCAACTAATGCTGTTGAGAAAGCAACACCAAGACTCCAGGTTGAGCTACCGGTGAGAGTAAAACCTAAAATGTCTACTTCAGGACCAAAAGCGTCTTTAAAGAGAGTCACAAAATATATTGGTAAAATTGCAGCTCCAGCGCTGGTAGCAAATCCAGAATTTGCCCAGTCATACATACACCATCCGCGGATAATTCTCTTTTGGTCTTTAGAGAGCTGTTTAAATTTTGAGGATACGGTACTCATTTGTTCTCCATGCTCATTTAGGTCTATCCAATTCAGGGTGCTGTATTATACTTGTTGACCGTGTTGTGGCATATCTCTATAATCCCATAATGCCCCAACTAACCACATTTGAGTCGTCTGAAATTGCTCGACTCGCATTGGATGTTGCATCTGATAAGCAAGCGTATGATGTAGTTATGCTAGATATTCGTGAGGTCAGTGATTTCACGGATTTCTTTGTAATTCTTACTGGAAATTCCTCCAGACATTTAAGTAGTTTGATAGATGATATTGAGACAGCCTTGGAAAGTCGAGGGGCCGTATTACATCACAGAGAGGGCTCCTCGGACTCTGGTTGGGTCCTCATGGATTTTGGTGACTTGATTGTTCACCTCTTTCGAGATCAAGAACGTGATTACTATGATATTGAGGATGCCTGGCCGAGGGGTATAGAAGTTATCAGGATCCAGTAGTCCAGCTGTCTATACTTCTATTGTAGTCTACAAGCTCATTGCTAGTAAAAAATAGGTTTATTTCGTGTTCGGCGGTCTCTTCAGAGTCGGACCCGTGGATCAAGTTCTGGCCTATTGACATGGCAAGATCCCCTCTAACTGTCCCTGGATTTGACTCAACGGGGTCGGTGGAACCCATAGTTGATCTTACAATGCTCACAGCATTTTCTCCTGACCACACCATCGCTACCACTGGGCCTGAGGTAATAAAATCCACTAGCCCATCAAAGAACGGTTTGTCGGAGTGAGCATCATAGTGTTTTTGGGCGAGATTAACATCGATAGAAATCAGTTTTATACCGACAAGTTTAAGTCCTCTTCTTTCTATGCGTGTAATTAGTTCTCCAATCAAAAGTCTTTGGACAGCGTCTGGTTTAAGTAGGACTAGTGTTCTCTGAATTTTCTTCTCCTTATTTTGAGTACAGCGGACACCAAAGCCAATTAGTCGTATATCTCACCTATTTCGACTCGCAGATTTAATTTGGGACCCATGGAGATAAATCGGTTCCAATTTTATTGGGTCGTCTATGTTACCTTCCTTAAGTCTTTCATATCCAAGTCTCCCTAGGGCGACACCATTCCTAGTAGGTGGCCCTGAATCTACTACTATAAGCGATTTTGAGCAAATTAGCATTCCTATGGTGTTTGCAGCTTCTCCGCAAATCAATGTTTTGTCCGGTAGTGAATCGATTAGTTCGTTTGGTTTAAATACTTTGTATTCTAGATCGCAACTTTCTGTTGTTGCTCGTTTTGGGTGGTACAATCCCGAATATATTTTTTCTTTGCCGGCCTGTATAACAGCGCATACTGGGCGTTCCAGGTTCATGAATGGTTGCGATTCTATATCTAGTGTTGGAACCGATACTATAGGTAAGCTTCTTGCAGATGCGAGTGATTTAGCGAAGCTTATACCGACTCGAAGTGCACTAAATCCGCCTGGGCCTCTGGCGACGAATACAGCGCTTAGGTCAGATATTTTAATTCCGGTACGGCTGAGTATATCTTGAATAGCTGGAACCAACTCAACTGAATGGTTGAGTTGGGAATGCCAGGAGAGATTCACCAGTATTGTACCGTATGATGAAATAGCAACCGAGGCATACCTTGTTGATGTGTCGATGCACAATTCTAATGATTTAGACATACTATTTTTCTTTTAGAATTTCTTTAAGAGTTTGGATTATTTTATTGTATCGTTCGCCAATCCCAGATAGCGAAATCATCCTGTCAGTTTCACTAGAAACTTTGATTTTTACCTCGAGGTGATCCCTGTTAGCTAAATATGGTACTTTTTCCGGCCATTCAATTACGCAAACTCCATAGTCATCTATATATTCTTCGATACCTATCTCCGTAGTATTTTGATCTACATCAAGCCTATAAAAATCCATATGGTACAGAGGTATAGACGTTTTATATTCTGATATCATTACGAAAGTAGGGCTACGGGCATATTCATCTGATCCCATACCCCATAGTATCCCCTGTGTCAGGCATGTTTTCCCACTACCCAGTTCACCATAAAGTAGGACGAGGTCACCGGGACATGACTCTGCGCCGATAACCTTGCCTATCTTCCGGGTATTGTTTGGACTAGTACTAAATTTTTCTATAGTGTCTTTCACGAGATTAGACCTGTTATTGGTCAAGTAAGTTAATTAGCATATTTAACTGTTAATCTATGTATGTTTGTAATAGAGAATTAATAATCATCGTCATAAATGTCGTGTTCATTATTTTCAATCGGACTTTGTTCGTTAGGAAGGATTGCATCTCTGTCTATTTGTTTAACCTTAGGCTTAGGAAGCTTTCCAATGGCATCTCTGATTTTGGATAACTCCTTTATGCGTTTTTGAGTATTAATATTCACTGAAATCCCGGATACGCCCATGTTTCTTATTAGCTCAATTTCGGAACTGTCTACTGTATTTGTGATTTCCAGAATCATTGGTTTGTCTATTAAATTTAGGACTCTCTGGATAGCTGAAGCCACCTCAATGGTCACGGGCGTTTCTATTATAGGTGGGTGGTATAAGACCGCATCGATTTGAAGATCTGTTATAGAACGTATTGTTTCGTCACTCATTTCAGGTCGTAGAGTTGCTACTATACCGAGATTGTCGTTGTTCAGTAATGAGGCTTGAGTT
Source organism: uncultured Chloroflexota bacterium (assembly GCA_913051545.1). Classification (GTDB taxonomy): domain Bacteria; phylum Chloroflexota; class Dehalococcoidia; order Lucifugimonadales; family CAJXCD01; genus CAJXCD01. Next base: position 32,986 of record CAJXCD010000011.1, on the reverse strand, counting down.
TGAAGCGACTCGAAAACGACGAAATCACATCCGATTTTTGCTAGGCTCGATGCTTTTTGGGCCGTGAATTCGGGTGATCTTGCACCCCAAATTATTTTCTCTGATTTGGAGGGTACATAATCAGGTTTTTGGCTGCCAATAGAGATGAGTAATGCATCAAACGGTTTCTTTACTAGAGATGGGTTCTTATATAGGAAGTTGTCTGAAACACTAGATACTACGATTAATTGATTTGTGTCAGGATAATCTGTTGTACTGTTCCTAAATCCCATGGGTGATATAGGTTTTTGTCCTACTACGGACAACGCATCTATAAATTTGCTCATTTTTCCCCTTCTGCGACGCTAGCACTAAGATAAATTATCCGTAAATATATTGGTGACCATGGGGATTTTATACCGATGGGAGGTTTATACTCAACTTTGATACTTGCCAACTCTATTTTGTGGCAATAAGCTTATACTTAAGAATTTACTTATTAAACAGTAAGAGAGCATATTGGTGGATATTAAGAAACATGATGGTAAGAGTCTGTCTTTTCTCACTGCTGAGCCGGATGATTTTGATGCCAGTAGTATTTTACCCATAATAGTTTTGCTGCATGGCTATGGATCGCACATGGGAGATTTAGTCGGTCTTTCCGAATTTATCGGGGCAGACAGATATATTTTCGCTTTCCCAAATGCTCCGTTCAGCCTAGGAGATATGTATGGGTACTCTAGTTTTGCTTGGGCCGAAATCGAAGAGAATATGGGCAGTACAGCAAATATCGTAGAAATGCTAAAAGAATCAGAACAGCGACTCGAGTATTTCTTTGAAGATTTAAAGAGTCTTTATTCCATCGAATCGGGCAACATGGTGTTAGGTGGTTTTTCTCAAGGGGCAATCATGACTTATGGCTTCGGATTACCTAGACCAGATGAATTCAGTGGTCTAGTAGCATTGAGTGGGCGAATACAAAATCAGGATCAATTGAATACCCAACTACCAAAAGATCGTTCACAGGGCCTTTTTATAGCTCATGGAAGCACAGACATGGTTATTCCAGTTGGACAAGGTAGGGAAGCAAGTAGATTTCTGGAAGAATGCGGGTATTTGCCGAAATACCATGAATATCAGATGGGACACGAGATCAATGAGGCTGTTATTAGTGACCTTAGTAATTGGATAAGTTGTATTTTTGATCAAAGAGATCATTAAGATAAGTATAAGTCGACTATAGATAAGAGGCTTAAAAGGTGAGATATATAGCCCTACTGGGTCTGTTAACAATATTGATTTTTGCTGGAATTAAATATTTGGTTATCGATATAAAGTTGCCAAATCTTGGATCTTCAGAATCTTCTGTCTATGAGCCTTCAACCACAGATATCATTACTCCGGTGGATTTATTGGAAGGAGGTGTAGATGAATTGGTTGTGCGGGCATTACTGACTGATGGTGCGCCACATACCACATCCAATATTCGAAGAGGTGATCTCGTAGGTGATGGAAATAGTCAGATATTTGTTTCAGAGCCTACACGTGGTCAAGTGGTTTGGTTACGTGACCAGGATGAGCCAGTCATTATTTCAGATGGTTTGCGTGAACCTGTAAGGACACATATTTCAGATATAGATCTAGACGGGGACAAGGACATTTTAGTAGCGGATATCGGTACGCTTTGGGAAAGTGATGCAAAAGTAGGGCGGGTTGTATTGAAAAGGAATAATGGTGATTTTGAATTTAGTACAGAAGTTTTGCTAGAAAAAGTAGGTAGAGTAGCGTGTGCTGAATCTGCTGATTTCGACGATGATGGAGATATTGATATTGCGGTATGCGTTTTTGGTAATACTACTGGCAAAATTGTTTGGATGGAGCAAAAGGAGAATTTTAGGTTCGAAGAGCATGTTTTAGATGCTCGACCCGGTGCTATACATGCTTTCCCGTTTGATGCAGATGGTGACTCTGACATAGACTTGGCAGTTTCCTTATCACAAGATTACGAAGAAGTTTTATTATTTCGAAATAATGGGAAAGGGGATTTCTCAAAAGAAATATTATTTAACTCTGACAAAATATATTTTGCTATGACAGGGATTGAGTTGTTTGACCTAGACCAGGACGGAGATATTGATATACTTGTGACCAATGGGGACGCTTTGAATTATTACGAGATTCCTGATGGAGTAGATCCAAACAATGTTCATGGTTTATCTTGGTTAGAAAACAATGGATCGGGTGAGTTTCAGTATAGAGATATCATCAGGATTTGGGGTGCATACGCTGTTAAACCTTTAGATGTTGACGGGGATAATGATATTGATTTAGTACTTTCTACAATGCAGCTTCCTGAAGTTTTTCCAAGGGCTAGACTACAGGGTATGATTTGGCTTGAAAATGATGGGAGACAAGATTTTGTTAGACACGATATAGGTTTAAATGTTCCTTCTATGACAGCGTCGATAGAGGTTTTTGACTTGGACGGTGATGGGAGTTTTGAAATTCTAGGGGGCACCATGGATCAATCAGGTGGAGATGCGGGTCACCGTTTGTTTTCTTTCAAACCCTTGAGTGCTCATGATTAACCGATGGATATGAATCTGCAAAAAGTTTCTTTAGTGGTTCTCATTTTATTTGTTTTGAGTTGTGGATCTAGTGAAGTAGAAGAACATCTCTCTAAAGCTGGAGATTTTCGCAGCCAGGGAGAATGGCAAAAAGAGATAGAGCAATATGAATTGGCTTTGGGCTCTGATAAAACTAACGCAGAAATTTGGTACCTGAAAGCGATAGCCCTAGGGGAAATAGGGTCTGAAGAGGATGTGCTTTTAAGTTTAAATAATGCTATTAAATATGATGGGAATCATGTCGGCGCAAGGTATGAACGGGCTAGGATAAGATGGCAATCAGGCTTGGCTATAGAAGTTATAGAAGACTTAAATGTAGTGTTGGACTTTAATAGTAGTAACAGTGAAGCCTTCCACTTACGTGGTCGCGCATATGGGTCTATAGGAGAGCATTCTTTAGCAATTCAAGACCTCGGATTTGCGATTAATCTTAATTCATCTAATAAAGAATATTATTTAACCAGAGCCACTGCAAAAATAAAAACAGACCAAATAATTTCAGCTAGAGATGACTTATCTAAGGCTATTGAATTAGATCCTTCGTGTGCGATAGCTTACTATAATCGAGCTGGGGTTTACGCATTGCTTGAAGAGGTGGATCTTTCTCTGAATGATTATTCCGTTGCTTTAGATAAGGATCCTGAGAATAAGATATACCTTAGGGACAGAGGGGTAGCATCCCGTTTAGCCGGCAAATTAGATAATGCTATTAACGATTTGACTGAAGTGATTGATGCTGGATTGGGTGATGGGATTACATACTTTGAGCGTGGGAATTCATACTATGAAAAAAATGAGATTGGATTAGCTATTCTAGATTATGATCAAGCTATTATGTTGGCACCTGATATAGCCGATTATTACCTAAACAGAGGCCATGCGTGGAACGACTTAGGTCAGTATGACAGGTCTTTTGATGACTACGATGTTAGCTTGACTTTGAACCCTCAGCTGGATGAAGCTTATGGAGGAAAAGGAATCGCGCTAGCATTTATGGGATTGTATGATCAAGCTGTACAAGAGTTTGACCAGGCGATCAGGATTTCACCAGGCTATACATCATACTATATGGACCGAGGACAGATATTTGTACGAATGCAATTATATGAAAAAGCCTATGCTGATTTTGGAGAGGCAATAAGAACATTCCCACAATATGTACCGGCGTATTTAAATAGGGCTATTGTCGCTTCGGTATTGGGATTCGATGATCAATCTGAGTCTGACTTAATAGTTGCGGAAGAATTGGGCGCATCAAAGGTGTCACTTAATGATGTGAGAAAACGTATAGGAGACATCAAGATGAGCAAGGTAGCTTCAGTAGATGAAGAAATACAATTTTATTAAATATTAGCTTGGATAGATTAGCTTCAGTTTTCATAATCCGGTATCAGGAAATCAAAATCACATCCTTTATCAGCTTGTAATATGTGTCTTGAGTATAGCCATTGGTAACCTCGATTTGGAGTTTGGACAGAGTATTTGGATTCTTTTAGCCTACGTTTAATTTCAGAATGGGATACCAGTATATCTAGCTTCCTTTCTGAAACATCTATCGAGATCAAGTCACCATTTTGGACTGCTGCTATAGGGCCGCCAATGGCCGACTCTGGAGTGACGTGTACCACAACTGTACCAAAAGCAGTACCACTGATTCGTGCGTCACTAATTCGAACCATATCTTTTACGCCAGATTTAGCAAGTTTTTTTGGTATAGGTATAAGACCCCACTCTGGCATACCAGGACCACCAATTGGTCCACTATTTCGCATTACAAGGATATCTTTGGGACATACGTCGAGACGTGGGTCATCAATACGATTTTCCATATCTTCGTGGTTTTCGAATACTACCGCACGCCCCTGGTGATTAAGTAAATTTGGAGACGCAGCCGTCTGTTTAATTATTGCACCATTGGGCGCTAGTGAACCGTGGAGCACAGCTAGACCACCTTCCATGCTAATTGGATTGTTAAGGTTGTGTATAACATCATTTTTTTCTACTGCTACGTCAGATACAGTTTCATCTAGTGTTTTACCTGATATGTTTTCTACATTTGAGTTAAGAATAGGATTCAATTGTGAAAGGACTGCTTGAAGTCCGCCTACTTTATGGAAATCCTCCATCAAGTATTTTCCAGACGGTTTTAAATTTACAAGTAGAGGGGTGGTTTTAGATAGTTTGTCGAAAATGGATAGAGGTAAGTTTATACCCGCTCTACCAGCGATGGCTATTAGATGAACTATAGCATTAGTTGATCCTCCTATAGCGTGTATCACACGAATCGCGTTGATGAATGAATTTTCCGTTAGAATTTTTCTAGGGTATATATTGTGGTTAACCATATCAATAATAGTTTCCCCACTTTTTCTTGCCAGCGTGTGTCGTTCGGGGTGAGCTGCCGGGATAGAAGTATTTCCAGGTAATGCAATTCCAAGAGCTTCTCCAATCGCGGCCATAGTCGATGCTGTACCCATTACTCCACAATGCCCAGGACTATTTATAATTACGTTTTGCAGGTCTTCCCAATCTTGGTTAGTTATGTTTCCAGATCGCAACTCTTGCTGATATCGGCGACAGTCCGTGCAAGTGCCAAGTTCTTCCCCTCTCCAGACACTTTTGAGTTGAGGGCCTCCAGTAACAAGTATGGCAGGTATGTTGGCGCTTGTAGCTCCCATTAGCAGTGCTGGTGTCGTTTTGTCGCAACCTGCTAATAGAACGACTCCATCTAACGGGTTTGCTAGAATTGACTCTTCTACCTCCATGCTTAGCAAGTTACGGTACATCATCGCTGTGGGTACCATGTTGTATTCCCCTAGTGACATTACAGGAAATTCAAGAGGAAGTCCTCCAGCAGATTCGACACCTTGTTTAACAGATTCAGCGAGATCTCTTAAATGGATATTACAGTGTGTGAGTTCACTCCATGTGTTGCAAATTCCTATAATAGGACGGTTTTCGCTGAGTTGTTTGGAAAATCCTTCTGATTTTAAAGCAGCGCGCCTAAGCCAACCATATAGGTCTGGTGAATCCAGCCATGCACTGCTTCTACGTGTAGGTTTATGACTAGTCATCAGTAGATTGTTTAGCCGACTCTTCGGGCGATTCAACATCTGATGTATCAGAACTTTGTTCGGTCTGTTTTTCTGATTTTTGCTGAGCCTGTTCGAACCGTTTTTGAGCTTCTAGAAATTGCTCTTGCAGCCATTTCTTCACCGGGTCTAGTGAAGGAGGTGAAACATAGAAAACTTGTATGTCCGGAGCAAATTGAACCTTATGATCTTCTCGTATAAATAAAACTCCTGTCTCACTATCTTTAAGAGTATTATTTATTTGATTATTTATGTGAGCATAACGGTTATCTATCGATTTCCTATACAGATCCATTATGGTATTCATTACATTTGCACTAACGAGCCCTATGGATAGACATCGTTGCCAGTCAGTGCTCTCTTCCAAGACCGATTTGTCGTCGGTAGATTCAACTGTTGCGGTAGATTTAGATAGCTCTGTAATTAATGAACATCCGATTGGGTTGATAGCATTTATAATTTTCAACCCTTCCTCTCTGTTTTCAGAGATGGCCTCGTGATAGACGTGAGATACTGTCCCGAGGGATTTTTCAAGATTATGTATGTGGTTTCGGACGTCGTTCCAATAGGTTTCGAGGAGGTTTTTACCTTCTGGTGATGTATCGGGGTTCGTTAAAAGTAAAGGTACGAGTATTAACTTGCGCTTCCCATCGTATTTGCTTGCTTCAGGTTTTGGTATCTTACCTATAGGCGTGGCCATCTATATACTCCTTTGACACGGCATGTAATCTAAAGTCCTATAATGGAACCATTATCATCTATATCCAGTGCTTTTGGGGAATTCGGAAGGCCGGGCATAGTAGGAATTGTTCCAGCTATTGGGTATATGAACCCTGCGCCTATAGAGGCCCTCACATCAGATATGTTGAATGTGTATCCAGTTGGATGGCCTTTCAATCTAGGTTTATCTGATATTGATAAATGGGTCTTAGCCATACACACTGGAAGTTTTCCCCATCCAAGATCGTTAAATAATTTCAGTCGTTTCTTAGATTGCTGGTTCCATGAGACGTCTTTGGCTCCATAAACATTTTTTGCCAGAGAAGACACTTTGTCTTCAATCGAGTCATTTTTATCATATAGGTATTTAACGCTAGATTTTTCGGAAGCTGCTTCGACGACTGCCTGTGCAAGTTCAACTCCTCCGTTACCTCCATCAGAAAAAACGTGACTATCTACAACCGAATGTGCCCCGGAATTTTTTAGGTTTTTGTTTACTATAGTTATTTCGTTTGGTAAATCAGTTGGGAAGCGGTTAACGGCGACTACTACTGGTAGTCCGAAAGAGCGTATAACATTTACAAGATGAGTTACATTTTCCAAGCCCTGTAGGAGGGCTGTTTCGTTAGGCTCATCTAAGTTTTTAAACAGTATTCCTCCATGAGATTTTATAGCCCTGATTGTCGATACAAGGACTACGGCGCTAGGCTCAAGATCATTATAACGTGCCTTTATATGCATGAATTTTTCGAAGCCTAAGTCTGCTCCGAAACCTGCCTCAGTAACTGTATAGTCTGAATAGCCTAGTGCTAATTTATCTCCAATAATTGAACTGCAACCATGGGCTATATTCCCAAATGGGCCAGCATGGACAATTACGGGTTGCCCTTCTAGAGTCTGAACTAAATTCGGTTGTATTGCATATCTAAGAAGAGACATCATTGAGCCGACGGCTGATACGTCGTTTGCTGTGACCGGTTGGTTGTTTTCTGATAGGCCCACTACTATTTTGCTAAGTCTTTCCCTTAAATTTTCCAAACTAGATGATAGAGCTAATACAGCCATGACCTCAGATGCTGTTACGATGTCGAATCCAGTTTCTCTTAGGGGTGCATTAAGTTTTCCGCCAAGCCCTGTGATTGTTGATCGCAGGGCTCTATCTTCCACATCTGTAACACGCCTCCAAGTGATTCCATTTGGATTGAATTCTTCTATTTTGCCGCGTTGGGCGACGTTATCTGTGAGTGCAGCGAGGAGGTTATGAGCAGATCCGACCGCATGAGCGTCTCCTGTGAAGTGTACGTTTACCTCGTCCTCCGGTATTACTATTGAAGAACCGCCGCCAGTTCCTCCACCTTTTATGCCAAATATTGGACCCAATGATGGCTCCCTTAAAGTAGCTATCACTCGGTGGCCTAATTTGCCTAATCCTTGGGTAAGTCCTATGGATGTAGTTGTTTTCCCTTCCCCCGCCTTTGTGGGAGTCATGCCTGTTACTAAGATTAACTTTCCTCTGTCACTGCTAGATTTGATAGCATCCAGATCAATTTTAGCTTTGTAATGGCCGTATGGGATTAACGATTTTTTATCCAGACCCATCTTGTTAGCTACTTCTTGTATATGCTGCATATAATTTCCTTAGATTTAAGTAATAAATTTACCAGTCTTATTTGAAATCGGATTGTAGCACAGAGTTGTGTCGAATCGTGGGTATTACACATACCAGTTCGAGTTAATTATTTGATAAATTCCAGTCCCGATAGATGTCTATTGAATAGGTTGCCATTAATTCATTTACATTTAGGATATTAATGACCTCGTAAGAGAGGGAAGTCTGGCTTATCTGTAGGATTTCCTAGCCATTTTGAGTCGGACCTCATGTAGCTGGTTACAATACCCCTACGTCTGTGAGGTGTGAGGTTTTCGCCACTGCTATGGATGGTCATACTGTGGTGAAAACTACACTCTCCAGCTTTCAGTACAATTGGTACCGAATCGGATTCATTGGGAATGTCTTTGATATGTGAATCGCGTTTATTTGTAGGCCAAATTCCATTTTTGTGGCTACCTGGGATCATTTTCAAACAACCATTTTCTATAGTGGCATCATCTATGGCAACCCAGCAACTTACAAGTTCTTTTGGTTCTATAGTAGTCCAGTAAGCCGAATCGTTATGCCAGAAAACAGGAGATCCGTGGAAGGCGGGTTTCATCAGCACCTGATCTGCGAATAGTTTGATGTTTTTAGTGTCTAGAAGCTTTTCCACGATGTCTAGGATTATTGGGTTGCAGGCATGATTAAATATCAGTTCGTCATGTTTGTACACATCCCATAATTGCCAGACTTTGTCACGGGTTGGGACATCAGTCAGTTTACCTTTCTCGGCTGCACGTTCCAATCTAATGTTAACTTTTCCGGAATTTGGGTGTGTACCTGAAGCAAATTTGTCAATTATTTCGCCCAATTCGTTGATTTTAGGGGTGGGTAGTATGGGTCCATATCTTATGAAACCATCACGTGTATAATCCACCATTTGTTCTTCGGAAAGGCTCAATTTTTGTCTCCTGGAATACCATTTACGAATATAAATTTGGCAGTATGATGTTTATATAACATATTTTCTATCAGATATCAGCGTGAAAATACACCTAAGGGACATTTTTTTCAACTCCATATGTGGGGAATCGATGTGGTATGAGTATGAAATAGATCGTTTGTATAAAATAGAATTATTTTATAACTATTTTTAAAAACGGATTAATTATCAGTGACTCACTGGATGTTTCTGATACTCCTCTGACTCAAATATATTATAGTCGTGCAGGCTAATAGAGTTACGCCCATAAGTGAAACAACCAATCGAATTCCTACAGCATCAATTGCGAGTCCCGCAGGTATTACTCCGAAGGGTATTAAACTGAATGTCATCATCATAATAGACATTACTCTGCCTCTATATTTTTCATCGACGATTTCAATTATTAATGCCTGATTCAAGTTTATGTTAGTGCTGACTCCAATACCGAACAAAACCATAACTGGCACGGCAATTGCGTACCAAGGGGATGTGCCTAGGAGAATCAATGATAATCCAGCAATCAAAGAACCACTGATCATAATTTTTCCCCTGTTTTTTGGGCCGATTCCTGCAATGATTAGGGCTCCTGCTAGTGATCCGAGTCCGCTCATGCTAACGAGTAGTCCCAAAGCACCTGAATCCTTGTTGAGAACATCCATCACAAAAATAGGCAGTAGAGATATCAAAGGTGTCGCTAGAATCACGGTCACGAGGGTCATGGAGAGATGTAATTTAATGGGTCTGTTCTTCCACAAATATGCGATTCCTGCGGAAACGTCTGAAATTACGTTATAGTGTTTCTTGGCTGGGTTTTTACCGGTATCAATTTGGTTGGTTAGTACAAGAGCGATAATTCCGGAGATACTAACTACAATATATACACCTGATGGTCCTACAATTGAATAGAGCAAACCGGCTAATGCAGGTGATACGAGAGCAGCTATTCCCATTACGGCTGCGTTTAATGCCATCGCATTTCCAATTTTCTCTCTCCCAACTAGTTGTGGAATTAATGCCTGTCGAGCAGGTGCTACAAATGCTGCTATTGCTCCCTGCGCCAGAGCGGCTATTAGTAAATGTATCCAAGTCACAGTTTCAGTTGCTATTAAAAGTGCGATTATTGATGCGATCACGGCGGAAATAGCCTGACCAATCTGGACCAAAACTTTGCGGTGTATTCTGTCTGCAATGGCTCCTGCAAATAGTGCCAGAGTGAGGACAGGTACTGCGCCAGCAGTACTTACAATCCCAAGTATTTTTGCTGAATTGGTCATTTCATAAACCAGATACCCTTGGGCAATAGCCTGCATTTGGAATCCACTAATCATGCAAAGTGTCCCTAACCACAGCCATAGATAATTACGGTTTGACAGTGATTGAAAGGTGTACCACAGATTTGAATTATTGCTGCGCGTGGGAATATTTGGGGGATATTGTTCGGCATCCAAATTATGCACGTCGTTAGATGTGCCTAGTTTCGCAAAAAAGACGCGGGTGGCATAGACTAAAAATACATTATTTTTAAATAATGAAAAAACATTCATGAATATATAGTATAGTATAATATCGTCTGTTTCAAGTAGTAAATGTAACGCTTACGAGCAGATTTTATCTATTGGATGTAATTATAGTGATCGTGGTTTTGGGAGAATTCATTTACTATCTTGTAGCAAAGAGGGGTCCGGGCTACGAGTAGCACTCATCCTGTCGTAGACAAAGAAGGCACTCATAGGTGTTCAACCCGGACCCGTATAATGACGTTATGAAGTGGGATTGACCGGTATGTTTGGTACACTTTATCTTTCTCAATGGTAACATTGAATACATACTTGGTGGTAGAGTGTTTTAATTGATGATTAGAATGAGTTTGGGAGCTGATAAATGGGTAACACATTTGGACATATGTTTAGGGTTACCACTTGGGGTGAGTCTCATGGTGACGCAGTTGGTGTCGTTATAGATGGTTGTCCTCCGGGGTTAGCTATAACCTCTGACGATATTCAACCAGATTTAGATAGGCGCAAGCCTGGGCAGAGTAAGATCACTACCCAACGTAAAGAGGGAGACAAGGCTGAGATACTCTCTGGAGTATTTCAAGGTCGCACCCTTGGCACCCCGATATCTATAGTAGTATCGAATAATGATCAGAGGGGTAAGGATTATGATTACATGCAAACGAAGTTTCGTCCATCCCATGCTGATTTTAGTTACCAGGCAAAATATGGGATTCGTAATTGGAAAGGGGGAGGAAGGGCATCGGCAAGAGAAACCATAGGTCGTGTAGCTGCTGCTGCTGTAGCGAAGAAAATTCTTTCTGAGGAATATGGTATTGAGATACTTGCTTACGTTAAACAGGTGTGGAATATCGTTGCCGAAATTGATCTGTCTTCTGTATCTATAGACGATGTGGAATCAAATATAGTGCGTTGTCCTGACCAGCAGATAGCATTAAAAATGATAGATCAGATAGAAAAAGCTCGTAAGAGTGGAGATTCTTTGGGTGGTGTAGTTGAGGCAGTGGCTCGTGGAGTTCCAGCTGGGTTAGGAGATCCTGTCTTTGACAAGCTAGAAGCTGACTTAGCTAAAGGTGTTTTATCACTTCCAGCATGTAAAGGATTTGAATCAGGTTTAGGTTTTGGTGCCGTTGCAATGACCGGTTCAGAACATAATGACCCCTTCTACATGGAAGATGGAAGAGTCCGTACGCGCACTAACAGGTCTGGTGGTATCCAGGGAGGGATCTCAAATGGGGAAGACATTGTAATTAGAGCTGCTTTTAAGCCAACAGCGACGATTCTAGGAAATCAAGAGACAGTTGATGAGGACGGTAATGCATCTACACTCGAAGGCAGGGGTAGACATGATCCCTGTGTTTTGCCTAGGGCTGTACCAATGGTTGAGGCCATGATGGCCTTGGTGTTAGTGGATCATGCCATAAGACAGCGTGGTCAGACCGGCAGTTTAGTTTAGATACTTCAGCAGACACAATTTGCGGATATAGTTGTCCCTTGATGAGATCGTTTTATACTCATACTGTGGATTCACTACTATATGATTCATCTAGAAGATCTGTTACATATTTCACGGTTCGATTATGACAATTTATTTTGATTCCATATTGAAGCTGGATCACACATCCAGGGTTTGCGGTAGCCACAATAGATGCTTGTGTTTTATCTATATCTTTGATCTTGGAATCTAACAGTCTTAATGAGAAATCACGCTCAGTTATGGTATATGTACCCCCAGCCCCACAGCACTTTGAAGGATTATCCATTTCAATAAGTTTTATCCCTGGTATTGAACGTAAAAGCATCCTAGGTGGTTCTGTAATACGCTGTGCATGTGAAAGATGACATGAGTCTTGGTAAGTTACTTGATAATTAAGGTGTCCTTTAGGTGGTATTATGGGCAATTCAGCCAAGAATTCATGTATGTCTTTTACGAGAGAACTTAATGTTTGGGCTTTAGATGCATAGGCAGTATCGTTCCTTAGTAAATCACCATACTCTTTCATTCGGATTCCGCACCCGGCAGAGGCGACTATCACTGCATCTACGTCGCTATTTAGAAAAGCATCTATGTTTCGCTTAGCAAGTTTGCGGGTTGTCTGCAGGTCTCCCATATGAGAATTAATCGCACCACAACATACTTGATTTTGTGTGACAATCACATCGCATCCATTCCGAGTCAGCACGCGGATTACTGCTTCCATCTCGGGGCCATTCACAAGGGGCATTATGCATCCGGATAACAATGCGACTCTTGACCTTTTAACGCCAATTGCTCGTATAGTCTGTCCAGACGTTTCAAGTATCGTGGCAGGTACCTGTGGCGCCGATTTTTCGAGCTCGGAAAGATATGGGGAGAGTAAGTTAAGTAGGCCGCTATTGCGTAAAACTTTTTGGATACCTGTTAGTTGGTATAGTCGTAAAAATTTAATTATTAACAGAAGTCTGTTTCTGTGAGGGATTATCCTTTTCAGAATTATGTTGGAGACAATTTTGGTGGTCCATGACTTCTCGCGCCGCGAGTTGACTTGGGACATAGTAGATTCTATTAGCTTACCGTATGGTACGCCAGATGGACATGCTACTTCACACGCTCGACACTGAATACATAGGTCCCAGTGGCGTGTTACAGAGGGTGTGATTCCAATTCGGCCTTCGTTCACGGCCTTCATCAATGCAATTCGTCCTCTGGGAGATTCTGTTTCTAGTCCAGTTTCAAGATATGTTGGACATGCTTGCAGACAGAATCCACAGTGGACACACTTGTACATGTCTTCTTCGGAAGGAGCATCTAGTCCCAAGAATGAAGAGTTCTTTTTTTCATCAGAGACGGTTTGAATTATATGCCACCTATAAATCTGCCAGGATTGATAGTTCGATTAGGGTCATATTGATTTTTCAATCTTCTCATAATTTCTAAGGAGCTGCCGATCTTTCCCCAAACATCTATCTCCTCACGGAATTTTCTCGGACAACGTTGTATTACTAAGCTTCCATCTAGCCTTTGGATTAATCCAGAGAAGGTGTTTAAGATAGTACTTACAGTTTCATTATTCAGTGGTCCGTTTCCACAATACCATTCAACAAGTACGGTGCCGTACGCGGGATGTGATATTTTTTTACCAATCAGACTCTGATCGTACTCGAACTTTTCAATTGATTCAATCAGGTTAGGAACTGCAGAGGGCAGGACCGAAGCGCGGCAAAGAAGTATTTCGGAGTTTAGAGTGTCCCATCCAAAATTCGATATTTCTTCCCACAAAGGCTTGCTATCAATTTGGTCGAGGACTTTTACATTGCTTGATCCAAACTTGTTTATGATCGATGTGGAGTCTTTCACATATCTTTCAATCGTTGCGGGTCTTCCAGCTGCTTTAATAGCAAGGACAGGATTATTCATACCAATATCTGGGATCCGGTCCTGAGAATCTGGATCGAAAACGGTGATAGCTAAAGGCATCAAGTTACTATTAAATATTTCAAGGGCGACTTCCGCTGCAATTCGGTTTGAATTAAATGAAGCCAGTATTGTTAGCTGTTTTGGTGGTAGAGGGGTTAGTTTGAATGATACTTCTGCAATAATACCAATAGTTCCTAGTCCACCGATATGTAACCTGGACATGTCATAACCAGTAACATTTTTTACTACTTGTCCGCCGCTCTTAGTTATAGTCCCATCAGGGGATACAATTTTCATTCCAATAACTGTATCTCTGGGACTACCGTGTTGCCATTTCATAGGTCCTGCGATACCTGTTGCAAGTACGCCTCCTACAGTAGCTATGTGGGGCAGGGCGGGGTCGATAGCCAAAAATTGCCCGTGTTCAGCCAATTCATTTTGTAGATTCAATATAGTAATCCCAGACTCTACAGTTGCTGTTAGGTCGGCGGGGGCATGATTTAATATCTTATTTAGTCTAGACATGTCGATAATTATATCTAGAGAATCAGGTGTATTCCCGAGTTCTAATTTTGTTCCCCCTCCACGTGGCGAAACAGAGAGTTTATGCTCGTTTGCGGTGGTCAGTGTTTTACTTAATTCTTTAATATTACTCGGTGTTATAACAGCACTAGGTATACAGCCTAAAACATTGAATTGATCAAGATTATGGTACGAGACTTTATACTCAAGTTTCTCAATAGCTTGTTTGAACGATTCTATATTTGATGTATAAGATTTACTCAAAGGACGTACTATTTGTATGCACCAGCACCCGTTCTTGCAACTGCGGGGCCCTGGGATATCTGGACGTGTGGCGTCCCAGTAGGGAATATTTTCCCGGGGTTTAACATGTCCATCGTTATGAATGCAGGCTTTAGTTTTGACATAGCGTCCATATCTTCCTGAGTAAACATCAGTGGCATATATTCTTGTTTTTCTAATCCTATGCCGTGTTCACCAGATAAGACTCCTCCAGAGTCAACACATAGTTTCAGTATTTCAGCGCCAGCATCCAGGGCGACTTTTGTCTGTCCAGGAATACGTTCATCATATAGGACAGATGGATGCAAATTACCGTCACCAGCATGTAGTAAGTTAGCTATGGGTAGTCCCGACTTCTTTGCGATATCTGAGATGCCAGAGAGAACTTCCATAAGTTTAGTTCTAGGGATAGTTCCATCTACAAGGTAATAATTTGGTGCTAATCGTCCCAGAGCTCCTAGTACGCCCTTACGCCCTTCCCAGAGTTTCTCCCTGTCTTCCATACTAGTAGCTTTTCTTATCTCAATTGGATTATAGTTGTCGCAGATTCTTTCGATTTCTTCGGTTTCTTCGGCTACCTCTTCTGTGAGTCCATCCACCTCTACTAGAAGTATCGCACCTGCATCCTGTGGGTATCCGGCTTTCACAGCTGCTTCGGCTGCACTTATGCATATATGGTCCATCATTTCTATAGCTGCTGGTACTATTCCTGCTGCTATAATTCCTGATACTGCGGAACTTGCTTGTTCAATATGCTTGAATACAGCTAATAGGGTGCGGACTGATTCAGGTTTTTTTAGTAAACGAACTGCTATTTTTGTTACAATGCCTAATGTACCCTCCGAGCCCACCATGATTCCTCTCAAATCGTATCCCTGAAACTCACGTGTGTTCGAACCTAGCCATTGTGTCGATCCGTCTGAGAGAACTACTTCCATTCCGAGAATGTGGTTGGTAGTTACTCCATAAGCTAGGCAATGGGGTCCACCTGAGTTTTCGGCAACATTGCCTCCTATTGTGCAAGCTTTCTGACTAGATGGATCGGGGGCATAGTAGAGACCATATTTCTCGGCGGAGTGACTTAGATCTATGTTAACGACTCCTGGTTCGACTATTGCCATGTGGTCTTTAGAGTTAATTTCAAGTATTTTATTCATTCGTGTCAAAGAGAGAACAAGTCCACCTCCTTTAGCAACAGCACCCCCACTTAGCCCTGTTCCAGCACCTCTGGCAATGATAGGAATTTCGTTTTCTAAAGCTATTTTGACTATACTTGCTACTTCGGTAGTATTTGATGGTAGAACCACTGCATCTGGAAGCGCCTTGTCTGCTGACCCGTCATATTCAAAGACTAGTAAATCTTCTACGGTATGAATTACGTAAGTTTCACCTACAACCAGTTTCATGTCCGCAATCATTGAGGTTAGTTTATCCAATGCTTATCTCACTTAAATGGTCGGTATATAGTAGCTGATTGGAAATATGCCTTCAACTTGGATCTTCACATACGTTTGTATTAGTCCTCACAAAGCTATTAATATTTATATACATTACACCCTAAATCAGAGCTGTTTTCAAAAACGGAATTTGACGTTACTGTTGAATCTAAGTTATATAATGTTTTTACGGATCTAAATGGAGGAATTTTTGAAGATTCTTGTAACAGGTGGTGCAGGCTTCATAGGCTCACACATCACTGATCGTTTACTGTCTGAGGGTCATGAAGTGGTTGTTGTAGATAATTTTTCTACAGGTCATGTGGCTAATGTCTCAGACAAAGCAACATTAGTTGAATTAGATATTTGCAATCAGGGGATAGTGGAAATTTTTGAAGATTTAGTACCTGATGTGGTTATACATTGTGCAGCCCAGGCATCAGTATATTCGTCGGTGAATAATCCTCAGTTGGATGCACGAATTAATATACTGGGTGGAATAAATGTTTGTAAGGCATCAAATAAAGTAGGGTGTAAACAATTTATATATATAACTACTGGTGGAGCGTTATATGGTGATCCTGAATATCTTCCTTGTGATGAAGATCATCCAATCAGGCCAATAAGTGGGTATGGGTTGAGTAAGTGGACGCTAGAAAATTACTTAAACCTATTATTACCTAATTCCATTCATTTAGATGTCCTTCGTTTAGCAAATGTATACGGTCCTAGGCAAGATCCTATAGGAGAAGCCGGTGTAATAGCAAAGTTCATTCACAGTATGCTTCGAGGTAAACTAGTAACCATTTTTGGAGATGGTGACCAGACACGAGATTTTATATACGTAAGTGATGTCGCAAGGATTTGCTCAATGTTATTGGAGAAGCCAGATCCGGTAGTCATTAACGTAGGTACAGGGGTGCCCACGTCCGTAAACCGTTTGTTTCAGATAGTATCGTCTGCGATTGGTTACAAGGAGAGACCACGATATGAGTCGTTACGGGATGGAGAGGTAAGACACATATATTTAGATTCTTCTCGTGCTAAAAAAGGGTTCGACTGGGTCGCCGAGACTAGTCTGGATCAGGGATTGATCCAGACTATCAATTCTATGCGGCAGTTAATTTGAACGTATCTCTACTATAGGAATTGTATCTCGCTCTTAGATTTCAAATATTCTCTCCGCTGTTCGGGCAGGTATGCGGGTACTGGAGAATCCCACCATGCACCAGCATAGCCTGCATCTGGTCCACTTCTGGCGATCATTATTTCTAATAAAGCAGGTCCGTTTGTTTCTAATGATCGCTTAACAGCAGGTCCTATGTCGTTTGGGTCATTAATACGTTCCGAATACAGTCCAAATTCTCTAGCTATGTTAGAGAAATGAGGTGAATAGTCGCTACCATCGGGTTTTCGGAACTCGGTTTCTATGGATCTACCGAACATTCCTAATTGTCCATCTCTTATTGAGATCCACCCAGAGTTGTTCATTACAATGAAAAGGATTGGTATATCTAATCGAGCGGGTACGGCGATTTCCTGCATCGTTTGCATGAAGTCACCGTCTCCTGCTATACCTACGACTGTTCTGTCTGGTTGAGCTAGCTTGGCTCCGATAGCGGCTGGAACAGTGAATCCCATACTCGAGAATCCGCCACTGGACATATGTGTCCTTGGTTCATAGACTGGGAAATCTAGAAGAGTAGTGTGTTGAGTTAGCCCAGCGCCAGCTGTTACTATGGTCCGACGATCTAGTGACTTCCTAAGTTCGGTCATAGCACGTTGTTGAGTCATTGGTATGGAATCGGAGTTACGTAGTATAGATCTCGCTTCATCCCACTCTTTTTTTAGTCGTGTTATTTCTTTGAAATATGGTTCGTTGCGGTAGTCTATAGGATTTGTGATATCGTCTATTCCGATAAGTAAATCTGATAGTGTAGCTTGTGCATCACCTAGTAGTCCTATCTCTGTGGGGTAATTCTTATCGATCTCAGCTGGGTCTAAGTCTATCTGTATTAATTTGGTTGGAGGGATACTGTATGTTTCCCCTTTTTTATATGAACTAGCGCTCCAATCTACAAATCTGCACCCTACGCTAATAAGTACGTCTGCTGACGATGCAAGACTGTTGCCACATGTGCTGGCAAAGGATCCTATATTACAACCGTTTAGCTCGTGGTCTTCTGGGATAGAACCCTTGCCGTTATAAGTTGTTACCACGGGGGCCCCTATGTGTTCTGCTAGTTTTATTAGTTCAGTACATGCGTCAGCATTTATTGCACCTCCCCCAGCAACGATTACTGGGCGCTCAGCGCTTGTAAGAAGCTTTGCGGCTTTTAGTGTTAATCCCGGGTCAGGATGAGTTCTGCCAACGTGAGATTTACCAGTTGAGGTAGGTATGTCTGTACCAACTAACTCAGCCTGAGCGTCCATCGCAATTTCAATATGTACAGGTCCAGGACGTCCTGAAGTCATCGTTTTATAGGATCTATCTATCACGAATGGAACTTGCTCAGCGCTCGTTACTTCCCAGTGTTTTTTACTGATTCCTTCAGCAACACGAGGGAAATCTGCCCAGTGGTTTCTATCTAACTCTTGCATTATGGAGTGCCCTCTCATGTACGAGTGAGGCCCACCAGTAATGAGTAGGACAGCACTAGAATCCACGAATGCAGTTGCCATTCCGATAATCGTGTTAGTCGCTCCTGGACCAATTGAGGTGAATGCAACTAAAGGTATTCCACTGGCTCTATAGTGAGCATCAGCTACGTGAACTGCACTTTGTTCATGCATAACGGATATTATTTCCACCTTGTCCTGATGGTCATATAAAGCGTCAGGAAATTGCCATATGCCGTGACCAGGGATCCCAACAGCATATGGAGTGCCTGCTTTGACCATGTATTCAGCTATATACTGCATCGCTGTACGGGCCATGAATGGTTCCTCCTTATACACATTTGTTTACCAGAAGGTATGAGATTTAATGTTTCAGGGTGACTATTATTTCCTAAGGTGATCCAAGTCGCAAGCTTCTTGTTCCCAGTGCAATGCTTCTACTGACATCTTCATATAAACCGCAAGCACTAATTATTTATCTATGTTCTGTAAAATCTGTTGGTAGTTAACAAATTGACTGGCGGAGTATACTCCCATAGAATTGGAATTGAGTAGTAGATTTTACTATCGCTACTACTTATCAGATTTATAATTGTAACCAGAGCTTGAAACGATATGGGAATTGGACTATCTAAGGTTGTAAAGGTAGCCGTACTAATTGTATTGCTAGCTCCTCTTATAGTGATGAGTTCACCGCTCCCTGATACCTACTATCCCTATATAATTGGTAAGGCTCTGTATGTTAGAAGTCTGGCTCAAGTAGCTTTCGTTTTATGGATTATCCTAGCTTTCTGGTATCCGAATTATCGGATTCCACGTTCTTGGTTGTTGTCTATTTTTGGCCTCTACATACTTGTGGCTCTTTTATCTACGATATTCGGAGTGAGCCCTCAAAGGAGTATGTGGTCAACGTACGAGCGTATGCAAGGTTGGATCGATCTTGCCCATTGGTTTGCACTGACGGTAGTGATGGTGTCTATTTTCCGATCATTCAGTGATTGGAGATTTGTATTGCAGTTCAACTTATTGATAAACCTGGCAATGTGTGTACTAGGTTTATTTGAGATTATGGGCATACAGGTTGTAAGTTTTTATCCAACAGATGATCGCCTTCAAATTTCATTAGGTAATGCTACTTTCGTTGGGGCGTACATGTTAGTGAACCTTTTCATTGCATTGGCCTTTATCTCTCATTCTTTTTGTAAGACTAAAAAGAAAACCAGTTTGGTTTCACGTAACGTTCAACGTGCCAGAAGGCGTTCTCGAAATAATCCTAACACCCCTGGGGTTTTAAGTAGGTTTACAGATCAAACTTTGCTCTTCAGGATATTTTGGTCTGCAGTCATTTTTCTGGATATTGTGATGATAGTCAGGAGTGGTACCCGTGGTGCTGTGGTAGGTTTGATTTCGGGATTGGTTGTATTTGCATTTATTTACTTAGTTTGGGGGAAGTTACGTAAAATTAGGATATTGTCTATTGTGCTATTAGGAGGAATTCTAGTCACGGTATCTGTATTTGTAGTTGTTAGGGATGTCGATTGGTTTAGAGATATGACTAGATCCAGTGCAATGATTACACGGTTAGCTAATATAGGCCCAAATGATTTTAGTACTATGGGTAGGGTCAATTCTTTTATTATCGGATTCAATGGATTTAAAGATCGTCCTTTATTCGGATGGGGACCTGAAAATTATTCGCTTGCTTATGACAGGCACTTGACTGTTAAAGTGTCAGCTGGGTCACAGGAGTCCTTTGATCAGGGGCATAATAAAGTTGTGGAAGAATTGGTGACAAAGGGTATTTTCGGGGTAGGAGCATATTTGTCCATTTGGGTAGCAATGTTTGTGGTGGTAATAAGGCGCGTTAAGTACCAAGATCCTGACATACAAATTTTTACCATATTTATTGCAGTCGCTGCGTCAACTTATTTCGTCCAAAATATGTTTTTGTTTGATACTCCAGGTACAGTTGGACAGTTTTATCTATTGTTTGGATTCGTAGCTTTTTTGGAATCATATCGCTGCCAACCTCAAAATACTTTAGAGACAGGCAAGATTACTGAATCAGAATTGCCAAAGTGGGCTCAACGCTACGCATTTTTAAATACCGAAATAGCTAAAAGGCTCGCTCTTATGTTGGGTATTTTAGTGATATCGTTGGGTATATACATATTTATTTATGGCCCATATGATGGATCACGGAGTGTGATTGTTGCACTTGCTTTGGAACCGAATCCTACTGAGAATAGGACTTGGATGGAGAGGATTGAGTATTTTAATAGAGCGGTCAATGCATCACCAGAACTCGCTAATTATCCTCGGAGATACATGTTTAATACTCTTAGTCTGTATTGGAACCAACTAAATAATGAAGAGGTCGCGGCTGCACTAGATATTGTAGCCCGGGAGGGGCCTAAGGCTATAGATTCAGAACCTCAGGAATGGCGAAACCAACTATCGCTTGCTAACTTATACCAGACGGCATCTAGGCATGACAGAAAATATTTGGAACTGTCTCAGGAGTTTTTGAGTCAGGCGGTTAATTTAGCTCCTGAAAGGACGGAGATAAAAGAGGTTCAAATACGGCAGTTTGTAATAGAGGGTGAAACTGAAAAAGCAATACAGTATATTGATGATTACCTAGAAAAGAATGCTGAATATTTTATACCAGAATCCAGAGTATATAAGACATTTCAAAACCTGAGATTTAGGGTGGAGGAGATAATAGAGGCTATTGAAAATTACTCCTCAGAAGGTAGTGAATAGGTGTGAGTCAATTATGAAACTATTGTCTGATGGTTACATTTTCTAAATAATAGTAACTCACAAATCATTTCATATGGCATGTTATGCTAGAGTGCGTAAAATATTGAGGTAGGTATGGGACTTCATCCAATAATACTCTCGGGGGGCTCCGGTACTAGACTTTGGCCTCTTTCTCGTGAATACTTTCCAAAGCAATTTCTGTCATTACTTGGTACAGATACTTTATTCCAGTCTACTTTGCGCAGACTGGATGAAATTTCAAGTGTAGCGGAACCAATCATAGTGTGTAATGAAGAACATCGTTTTTTGGTTTCGGACCAATTGAAGGAAATGAACAGTGTTCCATTAGAGATAATTACTGAGCCTGTGGGTAGGAACACTGCTCCGGCACTTACACTGGCTGCATTGAGTCTTGAATCAAGATATGTAGATGATGGTGTTGATCCTGTGATGGCAGTAATGCCAGCTGATCACGTTGTTATTGACATGGTTGCTTTTGGGGAGGCTATGAAAGAAGCAGAACGTTTGGCTGAAACTGGATTTGTTGTAACTCTAGGTGTAATTCCAAGTAATCCTTCATCAGCATATGGATACATACAGTCCGGTGATCTCGTAGAGCCTGAGGATATATATACTGCTAGAGAGGTTAAGTGTTTTGTCGAGAAGCCAATAAAAGACATCGCTGAAGGTTATGTTAGTTCTGCAGATTGGTATTGGAACAGTGGCATTTTTATAGTAAAGGTCTCAGTTTGGTTGTCAGAATTGGCTAGATACAGACCAGATATTGATGAATCTTGTAGAAAGGCCATGATTAGCGGCTCTTCAGACGGTGTTTTTTACAGACCCGACAAAAGTTCATTTAGTAACTGTCCCGAGGATTCTATAGATTATGCCGTTATGGAACATATTGGGGATGAGAAAGATATTCATTCAGTCGTTATACCAATGGACGCAGGATGGTCTGATGTAGGATCTTGGCCAGTCATATGGGAAATTCAAGACAAAGATGTTTATGGCAACGTGATTAAAGGCGATGTGTACACAAATTCCACTGAAAATTCCTTGCTTGTTGCCCAAGACAGGCTCTTAGCCACAGTTGGAGTTAGTGATCTAGTTGTTGTAGATACGCCTGATGCTATTTTCGTGGCAGATAAAAATAGTGTGCAAGGCGTTAAAAATATAGTTCAGAATCTCCGGAGTGACTCTAGACCAGAATCTATTAATCACAGTAGGGTGAATAGACCTTGGGGTAGTTATGAAATAATTGACACTGGTTTGGGTTTTCAAGTGAAAAAATTAAATGTCAAAGTAGGTGCATCGTTGTCACTTCAAAAACATAAATACAGGGCTGAACATTGGATAGTGGTTAATGGTACTGCAACTGTTACGAAGGGTGATGAACAACTTATAGTTTCGGAAAACGGATATATAAATATATCGGTTGGTGAGTTACACAGGATAGAAAATTTCGGTGAAAAGCCAGTTGAAATTATAGAGATACAGACTGGAAGTTACTTGGGTGAGGACGATATCGTTAGATATGAAGATAAATATGGTAGAGATGGTAAAAACTAAAACTGTCTAGAGACGTACGGAGGTTTCAATATCCGTAGGAATATGTCGGATTTTAGTGTTTTGACTTAACCCATCCGGTAGCGATGGCCTCTTGTTCCGTGCAAATCCATATATCGCCATCTTCAGAATCGACTTTAGTTGTTGAATAGAATAGATTATCTGGCACTAGATAAATTTGTTCCCCAGTTTGTTTGTCGACATTCCCTTTTATTACAGGTTCAGATGTTCCGGAATAGTCACAATCTTCCCCGGTGTCATTTTGAATAACAGGCAACGTACCCCCTAAAAATGGCTGTTCCGAGTCGGTAGATTCAGAATTGGTATTTACAGATGTTTCTTTGTGCGGAGGATTACGCCAATAACCTATTTGGTTTGTTCTGGCATGTTTTTCAGCTTCTAGAAATTCATTTTTGTATTTGAATTCAGTTGGGAAATCTGAAACTATGGCGTACCCCCTCTTAAGCATAATGATATTGAGCATTTCCCCATCGACAAAAATGTATCCTAAGATATTTCCTAACTCATCATTTGTCACGGAATCTTTCTCAATTTGAATGGTTTTGTCGTCGACTTTGGATTTATTGAATACTAATGCATTACCTCTAATTATTGGATCAGCATTATTTTCATTCCCTGGGGTGGCGATCCCAAGATATCTGAATCTAGAACTTTCCCCTCCTATTGTTACGTCGAGAGTAATTTCGTTTACTACAGATGTTACCTTGCCAGTGATTAAGTATGTCTCACTTTCGATGGATGAGTATGCATCCTGATTCTGGATTAGACGTGTTGGCGGTTCGCCACATCCAAGTGACGCAGTTGTGAAAATGGCTATAGAAATAATTAGTGTAATTCGATACAAATAATTGTCCTAGGAAGTTATGACGTTTGGAGACAATCTAGTATGAAAATGTTATTAGTTACGATCTGGAACTTGTTGTACTATTTCAGCGCGGATAACATTGTCGTACACTCCAGGCGTTTCTCCTGCTTTGAAGTTGCCAAGAGCATCGATTGTTCCGGCTTCTTGGTTAGCGACGCTCCATTTGACAACTAAATTGTTTAGCAATATATCGTTTGTATCCCATCCTTTTATCGTGAAGTGGATAGTTTTTCCTGTTTCCACTGATGGTTGAACTGGTTGAATCTCTGCTTTTGCTAGGGTACCTGTGATGATTACATCCACATGGGAGTCTGTAGATGTGACCTGACCATTTTCAAGTTCTTGAGTAGCAGTTACTTTGACAGCCCGAACATATATGCCTGGGGTAGGACCAGCCTTGAAACCTCCTAAATTGGTTATTTCTCCGACCTCTTTGTTTAATACTTCCCAGTTAATACTGACATCGTCTGCTGGACGCCCATCATTACCAGAGTGTATTGCCATCAGCATCGCCCGTTGATTTGGTGATAATACAATTGTAGGTGGTATCGCAGAAACTCTGGATAGTTTGGTTAGTTCTCTATAGCGTATAACTACTGAAGCAAAATCTTCTGCTCTCACAAACCCTACTTCTCCTGGCATCACCGCTTCCACACGGACTGCTTCCGTGTAAACTCCAGGGTCTTTTCCAGCTATGAAATTTCCGTTACCATCTATAGTGCCGGCAATTTCATTCACCATTTCCCATCGCAACTCTGTACCAACGGCTATCTTGCCAAGTCCATTTAAAGCTACTGCGTTTAGCTTAAGATTTTCCATAGGTTCTAGGAAGAATCTCTGAGGTAACGCGTGTACCTTTAGATAGTCTCCCTCTTCAGGAGTCTTAGAGACTTGGATGTCTTTCATAACAGTGAGCTCGACTTCATCCCAGAGAGCTGTCACAGATAAAGCATTTTGGTATAGTCCTGGTTTACCTTCTACTGTTAGCAGTCCAATGTCATTTAGTCTTCCTAATTGATCTTTTTGTAATTCCCATTTCATATACACCCCTGGGATTAACAATCCGTTTTTATCCAGTCCAACAGCTCTAATTTGATAGAGCTGTTCCTCTAGGACCACAAGGTTTTTAGGTATAATCTCAATGGATGATAGCTTTTGAACTTCAGACTTACCTATAACAGTGACAGATTTGTTGTCGGAGATGTACTGAACTCCTGCAGGTGTATTTTGAACAGCTGTGACGGAAATAACTTCATCAAATGTGCCTGGATTAATTGATGATTGGAAGACCCCATCTCGTGTGATGCTTCCGACTCGCAGATCGTTTGAGGTCCATATAAGCTCTACATCTGGGAGAGTGAAGCCGTCAGAACTAAAGGCCTGTGCTGACATTTGGATTCTTTCACCTGGATTAAGGATTACAGATCGCGGAGAAATTTCCAAGCGGTCAATTATTGGAATATTGGTTTCTGAGTTACTAACTATTTGGACTGAATTCATTACTATATCTCTGGCAATTTCCACCATTGGGTTTTTTACAGGAAAGGTCTTTGGGGCAGGGTTGTTTGCAGACGGCGTTCTTGAGCACCCTAAAGTAGCTATAGTAAGCACTGCAACACTAAATATTGAGATCAAAACGATCAGTAGTTTTATACTCATATTGTCAGAATTAGCTAGATTCATTGTAAATCCGAGATAAAGTCAGCTTTAATAAAGTATCATTTTTAACTGACAACTGAAAGGAAATTCGTGTATCACTCAAGGGAATATTTGGTGCGTGAGAATAGGTGTCTATTTGATATGAATCAGGCAGGATAATTTCTACTAGGACTTGTCTCTTCACACTGCCAGGTTGTTTTTGTATGAATAGTTCATATTCAATATGCTCATAATTGTATTTAAGTAGATTAGGAGGCAGCTCGTACACGAGATTGAATTCTTTAGTTTTACCTGCATCTAACTCAAAAAGACCAGATAAAACATTCCGGTTATGGCTTGAGGAAAATCCCACAGTGTCTTCCCCAGCGAGTCCTCTCCCTATTTCAGACGAGACACTGTATCTTGGAAGGGGAAGCTGTGAGTTGCTAAGTAGCTTTGCCCCTTGAGGTACAATAACTCGCCAATAGTTCCAGTAGCAGGCATTTTTGAGTTGGTTGTAATTACTTCCTTTATGTAGCCACTGAGGTTCACAACTCGGTGATCCAGATATACTGTGATTAGTGTAGGACAGGACTAAATTAACCCTTGGATTATTGACGTCATTCAGATCTACTTCATATGTCGCTTTGCGTTCTATGTTTCGGTCTGCTTTACTCCATCCTACATTAGAATCGATTACATAAAGGTAGTCAGATTTACCTTTAAATAAACTTCCGTCCCATCCATTTTCCTCGATGACTTTTTGGGTGTCATTATTATTAAAGAATAGGAGTATGTCTTTACTATCCAGAGACTGGTTCAGTTCGGATGCGAGGGATATTAATTTTGTTGGCGATATCGGTTGTTTGAGCTTGTTAAGTATTCCGTTAAACGCTAAGTCTATATATGCCCGTCCAAATTGATCAGATCCCTCCTCCAGTTTCGATAAAATGTTGTCAGATGTTACGGTGGTTTCACTTTCGATGACTTCGACCTCGCCGAGAGATTCAATTAGATTCTTTAAGGCCCATTGGTTGATTGCTATCACTCCATCTACATCTTGTCTTTGTCCAATTTTGTACATATCAGCAGCGGTATTTGCAGTAGTGGGAAAATCGGGTTCCCAAGAGACGTCTCTTAGGAGCCAAACACTAGCATTCATGTGGTCTTTTAATGCAATAGGTGGTGTAGGGTACAGTTCTAGTCGATCCCAGTCATCCACTCGAACCGTGTCATGGTAAAGGACGTTCGTGAGTGTACCGTTTTCAAAAGTCACTAGCCATATAGCTGATACGAATCCACCTGTAGCTCTAAGTTCGTCTGATGATTGACCTAAAATTAGATAATGTTTAATGGAATCTATTCCAATAATGTCAGGGCCGACAGGTGATAGGCGACCTATCATAGTGAATCCATCTATAAGTACTTCTATTCCGGATTTTATATAATTGACGTGGTCTATTGTTAGGTAGCCATCTGGTTCAACAAAAAGATTTGACGTTTTTTGATTTGCATCTTTAAGCAATTCTATAGCTTTGTTAATGTCTTCACTGGATTGTGACAATTCCAGTAGGGCTGTGGCAATAACGTCTCCATGGTTTAAGAGTCCTGTGTTTGAATCTTGAACCACTTCGGAGAGAGGATGGATAGTATGGAGGCCTATAAGGACGGCATTGTTAATATCATCCAGTATATCGAGAATTATTACCAGAACATCTAGCTGGGTATTTAAGTGGCCTAATGCTCCACTCTGAGACGATATATGTTCAGCCAATATTTGGGATCTATGCGTGGCTGAATCGATTAACAAACTTGTTTCAACAGATGAATTCATAAGGTCTTGAAATGTGAGTGAGTCTGACGTTTGCTGGGGGTTAGCTAAGGTGCCTATCAGAGGTTTTATGTTATCAGCGATACCTAGAATGTCCCCTAACAGCAATGAGGACATACGGCCAGTATTAGAATAGTTGAGCAAATCTAATTCAACTTCGTTCAATTTTGACAGTAATTTTCGTATTCTGTGAGGTAAAAGTGCTGGCTCCCGCTGGTGATTGATTTCTATATGTCTACCGAG
Organism: uncultured Chloroflexota bacterium; assembly: GCA_913051545.1. GTDB lineage: Bacteria > Chloroflexota > Dehalococcoidia > Lucifugimonadales > CAJXCD01 > CAJXCD01. The sequence goes on along the minus strand of CAJXCD010000011.1, from coordinate 5,283 downwards.
GTAATTTGCTGTTGACGAGAAGGTTTCTTGAAGAGTAATGGGGGATAACCTATTTGTCATTGAGCTTACGGAAGGCTCTTCATCCAACAAACGATCTTGGACATTCTGGTATGAACTGGTCAGCATTACTGATGCATCAATTAAATCAGAAGCTATCCGCAGATCATCTCTCACCCTATTTAATTGGATAAACCAATTTAGTATTTCAGTTTCTGTTCCTGGTATTAACGCCACTGAGGAGGAAAATTCGGATGCCCACTTTTCATAAATGGATACTTTTTCTAGATCGTGCAGTGTAGATTCTATTTGTTTTTTCAATTCACTAACTGAATCGCCGGTAGGTTCAGTTAGTGAATCTACAGAAAAATCTTGGATATTTGATAGCTGACTATTCAGTGAAATAGTTAAGGGAATGATATAGAAAGCCGTGGATGATATCAAAATCAGACCAAGCAGTATCGGTATTACTGTCAAGACGATAGGCAGTGTTTGCGTGAAATTTATGTAGCGAATTACCATAGAAATTCACAGGTTATTTACAGGTTGAAGATTGTTATGCGAGGGCGTGTACAGAGTGAAATCTATTATACACCTTACATATGATGTTTGTATCTGTTGACAGTCTTCTAGTCGAAATGTCGAGGGTAAATTGGCAATTTCTGACAGTCCATATCAGATATATTTTAAGCCGTTGGCTAATTGACTTATGTAATTATTGAATAATATACTTTTCCTATGCGTTCACAAAACGAACTGCCTCAACCATTAGAAGATGTAGAGTACAGAGAGCTACGGCTTTTGGAAGAGGTTCATAACGTAACCGATCTTAGTCAGCGACGGTTGTCAAAGAGATTGGGAATAGCTTTGGGTGTGACTAATCTTTTAGTTAAGAGTGCGTCTAGAAAAGGATATATTAGAGCCACGAAGAGGAATTGGCGTAGTTGGGCTTATGATTTGACTCCTGCAGGTATGGCTCGAAAACTTAGATTAAGCGTATCTTATATAGACCGTTTCCTACGTCACTATCAAAGTGTACGTATCCAACTTCGTGAAGAGATAAAAAGTTTGTCATTAGATTCTAATTCAAAAGTTGCTATTATAGGAACGTCTGAAATTTCTGAGATAGCCTATTTAGCCTTGTGTGATATAGGTATTACAAGTGTGGATATTTTTGATCATGATAGTAATGGCAGGAAGTTTATTGGCATGGAAATTAAACCTTTGTCAAGTATGGACGTGGACATATATACCAGAATAATTTTGCCAAACTTAGGTGATCATTTAAGATTAAAGCAAAAATTGAATGCGTTTGGTGTATCAGAAAAAGTGGTTGTAGAACTGCTTGACCCGTCAAACAACAGTTGAATTAGAGGTGAGTAATTTTCCTGAAAAATGTGTTCTTGATGAAGGTATTAAAGAATTTATGAATAAGTGGCTGGTGTTGAGGACAAAACCCTCTTCTGAAAGAAAAGTGTCTGATGCGATACGAATACATGGATATAGTGTGTATTGTCCTTTTATGATTGTGCCGCGTCCTCCTGCTGGGTATATGAAATCTGCTATGTTCCCTGGGTACCTCTTTGTGAAAAGTGGGGAAGATGTCTTGCCGGCAATTGGTAATATGCCAGGTGTTTTAGGATGGTTAATGTTTGATGGGCTAATTGCATCAGTTACCGATGATGTAATTTCGGAAATCAATCGCCGAGTTGATTCTATTAATCGCGAGGGTAGCTATCCGGCTCCTTATTCAGTTGGACAAGAGGTTTTGGTGAAGTCAGGTGTAATTGAGAGTTTGGCTGAGATAGTAGGAGGTGTAAAGCCTCAGCAATCTCGGGTCAAGGTTATTTTAGAATTTGCAGGGAACCTCGTGCCCGCGACTGTACCATGGCGGAATATCAGTCCGGTTGGTGGAAAGGTACGCACTCGTCCTTTGAGGCGAACCCGTGGACGCGGTCGATGGATTAGGGGATTTGGCCCTAACGTGTCCGCGTGAGAAATATCCTTTCAATTGCGGTGAGGAGTTTCATTTATGGTTAAGAGAGCTCTCATAACTGGTGTCACAGGTCAAGATGGATCCTATCTAGCAGAATTATTGCTATGGAAGGGTTATGAGGTTCATGGAATAATTCGAAAATCTAGTTTGTTCAACACAGATAGAATTGATCACATATATAGTGATTCACATGAATCAGGCAGCAGATTGTTTTTACATTATGATGACATGACAAATTTTGAACAGCTACCGGCTTTGATTTGGCAGATTAAACCAGACGAAATTTATAACCTCGCTGCTCAGACACATGTTAAGGTCAGTTTTGAATTACCAGAATATACAGGAAATACCACAGCACTAGGGACCACTAGAATTCTTGAAGCAGTTCGTAGAAGTGGTGTCCCGTCTAGATTTTACCAAGCTTCTTCTAGTGAAATGTTTGGAAACACTCCTCCACCTCAGAATGAATTGTCTGTCTTTGCCCCAAGAAGTCCGTATGCAGCAGCAAAAGCATATGCGTATTGGATGACGGTGAATTACAGGGATGGATACAACATATTCGCATCAAATGGGATACTTTTTAACCATGAGGGACCACGTAGAGGGGACACTTTTGTTACGAAGAAGATTTCTCGAGCCGTAGCTAGAATTAAGTCTGGGTTGCAAGACAAGGTTTATTTAGGGAATCTTCAGGCAAGACGGGATTGGGGATATGCTCCGGAATATGTTGAGGCTATGTGGTTAATGCTTCAGCAAGATGATCCTGACAATTATGTTATTGGGAGTGGCAAATCCCACACTGTGGAGGAATTTCTTAATGAATCATTTAGTTATGTTTCTTTAGATTGGCGTGAATATGTTGAAATAGATGAGAGATATATGAGACCCACGGAAGTATCATTCTTGCAGGCTGATCCAGCTAAAGCCAAAAGGGATTTAGGATGGTCTCCAAAGGTAACGTTTAAGGACTTGGTTAGAATAATGGTTGATGCAGAAATGGAAGCGATTGGAGCTGTTCCTGTAGGGGAAGGGAAAGCAGTTGTGGATTCATATTTTGATGAATGGCACAGCTGGCATTCGTAATATATATTGGGATATTACTGGCTTAGGGGTATTACTAGGTGAATTATTGGCATAACAAGCGTATTTTAGTCACAGGTGGCACTGGGTTTCTGGGTTCGGTACTCGTCTCAAAGCTTGCAGGGCAGGGGGCTAGTGCGGTTATCACTCCAGGGAGTAACCAATACGATCTTCGTGAATCGGAAGATGTAGAGCGTATGTTTAAAGAATCCAGACCTGATTTGGTTTTTCACCTTGCAGCAGTGGTAGGCGGCATTGGAGCAAATCGTTCTAATCCCGGAAAACTTTTTTATGATAATGCAATTATGGGGATTCAAGTTATCGAGCATGCCAGGCGGGCTTGTGTAGGCAAAACTCTTATAGTAGGTACAATTTGCTCTTACCCAAAATACACGAGTATACCTTTCAGAGAATCAGAGTTCTGGGATGGGTATCCTGAAGAAACTAATGCCGCATATGGATTGGCGAAGAAAATGTTGCTTGTACAAGCTCAAGCGTATAGGCAACAATATGGCATGGATATAATCAATGTGCTTCCTGTGAATCTTTACGGACCGGGAGACAATTTCGACTTAGAATCAAGCCACGTAATTCCAGCACTAATTAGAAAGTATGTTGAGGCTAGAGATAGTAGTGCAAGTGAAGTAACGCTGTGGGGAACTGGGAAAGCCACTAGGGAATTTCTTTATGTGGATGATGCAGCAGAGGCAATATTACTAGCAATGGGAAAATATGATAGTCCCGACCCTGTAAATTTGGGATCAGGAGAAGAGGTTAGTATACGTGATCTTTCACTCATGATTGGTAATGCTGTTGGATTTTCTGGGCATTCACTTTGGGACACGTCCAAGCCAGATGGGCAACCGAGACGTAACCTGGACACGACTAAAGCACGGGAGGAATTCGGATTTGTTTCCAGCGTATCTTTGAGCGTTGGTTTAGATAGGACAATTGAATGGTATATAGATAACCGACATGCAATCAAATAATTTGAAGTTCATAGCTTAATTAGTTATCGATCAACAAATCTCCACTATTATTACATTTGAATCGTCCTTCTCCGAGTGATCTGGCTCTATATATGCTTCCTAGACAATTTAGTGAAGATGTATCAGGATTCGGACCATCAAACAAAATGATTCCCATATACCCATCATCTCCTACATCGACTATATCTTTCCAAGTCACAAAGAAGAACCATTTTTCTATTTTTACAACATCGTGATTTTCTTCCAGCCAATCTAATATGTAGATTAGGTAGTCGCTCATTTTGTCCCAGTGGTATGGTTCTACAGGATTTAATGGGCTACCAAATTCCCAACCTTCATACCCTACATGTAGTGCCATTTCTGTAATCCAAATTGGAGTGGTATTGTATTCAGACATAGTATCTAGGTATTCTCTTAGGCCGATTAGTTGCTGAACTACTATCTCTGAATGTATGACCCTAGTATTCTTATATAAAGCTAACTGAGAACTATCGTTATTTGGAGTATTTATCCAGTCAAGCGGGTAAAGATCAATTGTCCATGCATCTACTGGTGGATTTTCACCATATGTGGAGTTGTAAGTAGAAACAAATTCCTTTAGCCACTCTTTTCCACATTGGTATCCTCCCTGGAAGTGAGTGACGCCTTCGCAGGATACTATAGCTGGCCCTGCACAGCCAATACACGTAAAATCCCAATTTAGGATACTTGGAGATAGTATTTTAGCTCCTGGATCACCTGTTTTTAGTTGTGTTAGGAAATAATGAAACACTGGAGCGAATCTTGCCCCGGTCATATATCCGTACCTATTGGCTTCACCAAATGGATACCAGTATGACCCAGGGGAATTGGAAGCCATGTCTCTCAGCTGCTGTCGAGTTAAGAAGCCTAAGTCTGATATTTCTGTATCACTGAGTGTTTCGATTGACTGTGCTTGACCATTGTCCCATATAGTCGATTCCGTAGGAACAGGCAGGAATGGGATTTTCGTGGTTCCGGTTGGTATCTCTGACATATCAGCACTAAAAGTCAAGTACGATTTGACTCCCAAATTTCTGAGGAAATACCAAGTGTCTTCCTTGGATGTTGTATGAACAACGACACCAAATTTATCATCTCCAGGGATAGGCGTAGGTGTTGGAGTAGCGGTAGGTGTTGGAGTAGCGGTAGGTGTTGGAGTAGCGGTAGGTGTTGGAGTAGCGGTAGGTGTTGGAGTAGCGG
>CAJXCD010000010.1 GCA_913051545.1 uncultured Chloroflexota bacterium | reverse complement strand
AGAAGCCCATAGTAATAGGGGCTCGGCTGGAAAGCCGGGCCCCTATTCTTTTTATCAGGAAAATAAATGTGCTTGCTCTAAGCAGTCATAGTGGATAGGTAAAATCTTACGCGTAAATAACGTTCTCAGTGACTGTTTCAGTTACTCGTATTTTCGGGGGTATAAAAATCTATTTTCTAAAAAAGATCTTCTCTGCTGTTTTGAATAAAATGTGGTCTTTATCTTCTTGTCTTAGGAAGTCAGCATGGTCTCTTATTAAACCTATAGCAGCGGGGTATTCCGTTTCCGGGTCATTCATCCAAATTGGTCCGCCACTGTCGCTTTCCCACATGCATCGTTCAGGACCATATGCTTCTACGATTCGTTTAATGAGTGGCAGTATGTCAAAGTAAGGGGCTTTTCGTTTTCCTAGTCCTTGGAATGGTCCAATTTTTACCTTTGCATTCTTATGTTTTGAAAATCTCAGCAATGGTTCAATTTCAATTTCGCTATAATTTGGATTTCCAATACCAACGTGACATACGTGGTCTATAATGATTGGTGTGTCAGGATATTTTGCGCTCATTTTTTCTAGGCCAGGTAACTTGTCTACTCCCATGTTGAAGCTTAATGCTAGATTGTTGTCTCCACCAGTGGAGAAGAGTGCATGCATAGTGGGGTGGTCCCATGAATCTGTAGGTTCACGGAAAGCGTGGCATCCCCTTTTATATAATTCGAGCATTCGCTTAGATGGATTTGAGTCTGAAAGTTCAATAATCCCAGTACCTGCGAATGTTTCCGGATCACTAGATATAAGATCTAATATGTAACTATGATCTGTTCCATACCATATCATCTGTACTAAGTTGAACCTGACATTCCCAACTGATTTACTGTAAATATAATGTTGATTTGGGGTGAAGGAAGGTCTCCAAAGGTCTTCTTCTTTAACACCTTCTGCTAATGGGTATGATTCGAAATCTGGAGTCCATACATGGACATGAGCATCCACTATCCTGTTCTGAGTGGAGGACTTTTGAATATTTAAGTCACTGTATGACATTTCCTGCATTTTATATGTATTTAATAAATATGTGAACTATTGGATAAATGCATACAATAGAATAAGTGAATGTTGTAAGCTGTAAATCACTGATTGTTTTCACAAATTTGTCTTGCGAACTCTATCCTTGTTATTGATTCAGTTTTCCTTTTTGTACCAGAACGATTTTGTGGAAGCACATGGTCCCAGAATCCTAAATCAAAGTCGTTTATTTTAGATTCAGGGTCGAATTTTAAACCATTGCTTGGGTTGCCTGGTCCCGCCTCAGTTACAAATTTCTGGACTACATCAAAGTCAGGATGATCTACAGGTACATCTATCAGCCAGTGTATCGGCACACCGTTTTTGATCAGTGTTGATTGAAATTCGCGTAGTAATGATTCTATAGAATGTATATCTCGGGGCAAGATTTTGGATTTACATGCGTATGATGCTAACAAGCCGGCTGATTCTCCAATATTCCACTCAATTGGATGGAGCCTGTAACAGCCGTTCGTTATATGGGTGGTACCTATATTCTTGTTGGCAGCAATCAAATTTTTAGTTTGGACTGGTATTAGGGCTCCCATCGGAATTTGAAATGGTTTTGTTCTCGTACTGGTGCCTATTTCACCTTCCCCTGCCTGGTGGATATCTATGGGGTACCATCCTATTCCTACAGAATCTTGAAATAGTCGTGCTCTGGGACCAGGTTGATGATTTATAGATACGTCATGTTCTTTGATCGTGGTCATCGCAGCGATTCTTCTACATTCTCGTATATACGGATATTTGGATAGGCCGTCTTCTGACCCCATCACGTCAGGTCGTAGCATAATATTAGTATTACCTTTTTTACCACTGGCATCCATAGATTCAGTCTGAAGCCAGTAAGCAAAGCCTAAACTAACTGTTTTCGCTTCTTGGAGAGCTTTGGCTAAATTTTGAGGTGTTTGGTCCACTAGTGGCATGTCACGGTAGTCAGTACCGGGCCAATTAAACATCGTTATATCGTTTTTATATTGTCCCTTAAATTGGTTTGAGTCTACTAGTCTTCTGTATAACCACAAAGGTCCTTTGGTGTTGGGTGTTTGATCGAACAGATGGTAGTCTAACCAACCAGATTCTTCCCCATAAATTTCTCCAGCTTCAACATGTATTCGCAGGCTGTAAGGTTGTTTATCCTTGTAGTTAGAATAGCCTTCTGGTCTATCTAAAATGGCAATTTCTTCTGTGCGGTGCTCCATAGCGAATGTGTATGTACAACTCTGAACACAGTGTTCCTTAGCTTCCTTTGGTTGTGCGTGAGGTTCACAAGTTTGTTGGATACTTTCGGCTCCAATAATATATTCTGTACCTGTGAGAGGAAGCAAATCTCCTAGCTCGGTTGCATCTAACACGTACTTGAAACGGAATTGAGTTATCTTCTTGTCATCAAGATGTATTGCTTTAAGAGAAGATACTGAATCATCTGTAACGACTGTCTCGATAGTTTTCATTCTTAAGAATATTTTTAGTAAGCCCTGTTTAACATACGGATCTAACATGTTGTTAATTATTTGTAATGCTATGCGGGGTTCAAATGAAAGACGACTTACCCAGGATGTTCCTGGATTTAGTGGCTCTTTTACGTCAGGGTCTGAAGCTAATTCTCTGTAGTAATTCCTGATACTCTCTCGTAGATTATAATAACTTCTAGTACCTCCAAAATCCTCCATGTACTGGTGTTCATCTAGTGCAGAAACTCCTTGGGAAGTTATCTGTCCCCCTAGCCAGTCGGTTTCTTCGATGAGACATACTGAATTACCTTCGCGAGCGGCGGCTAGTGCGGATGACACTCCACCCATTCCGCCACCTACCACCAATATGTCAGATTCAACATTATTGAACTCGTCAGTATTTTCAATCTCCATCACGGCAGTACTTGTGTCGCCTACCAGAGGGACTTTCATAACATCCAGTATTGTATTGGCTCTGTAAGTGTTAGAGACGCTTTGATTAATATTTATTGTGATACCTCATAATACGAATGATAATGGACCAATCTTATTTCTTGCATAGACTTCTATCAAGTCTATAGTCGATATCTGTTACTATCTTATTTATTATGATTGATATCACAAGCATAGAGAATAAAGTATGAGCCAGCCTACAGTAGTGATATGTATAGATGGTTTAGATCCTGAATACCTTGATGCATGTGAGTTGCCAGTCATAAATAATTTGGTATCACAGGGATTTCTGCACATGGGGCGTTCCATGATGCCCTCAGTTACAAATGTCAACAATGTTTCACTGTTGACGGGTAAATATCCATCAAGGCATGGTATTTGTTCAAATTACATGTTGGATTCTTCCAAAGGAATTGGTACATATGCCGAATCTTCCGAATACATTATGTCGGAGACCATATTCCAGCGCACTCATATATCAAAAAACCATACACTATTTGTTACCGCTAAGGACAAGCTTCGCAGCTTGTTATCTCAAGGATCTACTATCAGTGTTTCTTCGGAAAGACCACCTGACTGGCTTGTGGATGAAATAGGACCCCCTCCCGATATTTACTCTTTGGAAGTAAACGGTTGGGTCGTCCAGGCTGCGACTTTTATGATGACTCGTTACCCTTCTGATTTTGTTTATATTACTACCACGGACTACGCTATGCACACTTATTCTCCTGAGGAAAAGGAATCTATCCGACATTTGTCGATTATTGATACGGCGATAGGGAATCTAGTTGAAACGCATCCATCATTGACATTACTTATAACTGCAGATCATGGTATGGGGAATAAAAGCCAGATGGTAGATGTAAAGCACCTATTGGAAAATAGAGGTCTAAATCCAGTAACAGCAATTCCAATCATAAAGGATAAATACACAATTCACCATTCTAATTTAGGAGGGTGTATGTATATTTACATAAATTCTAAATACATTAATGATGCAACGGACATATTACAGAATGCTGCTGGCATAGAGAGTGTTTACGCAAGGGAAATGGCGGTTGATGAACTTAATCTTCACCCAGATCGGATTGGTGACATTGTAGTCACGGCAGACAAGAACGTAGTTTTTGGGAGCCCTTCTGAGGTAGCAATGCCTGCAAAGTTGCGCAGTCACGGTTCAATACATGAAACGAAAGTACCGATTATTGGATATAACGGTGATTTCGATGGATTCACATTTCATGAAAATAGAGACGTGGGCCGTTTTGTGTTTGAAAGGATCTTATAAGGTATATATGTGATCCGCTCATCGTCGTACGCTACTATAAGAACTAATTTTACATTGTTAACTTCAATATAGTCATTGTAGATAAATAACACTTTTTATATGCGGTGTTATTCGGCTGCATCTATATTATCGTTATCTGTAACAGAGTAGAGTTCAAAGAAGGAGGATAATTCTCCCTCTGCTGTCGTGCCTGCAACTACCAATATCTTGCCGTCATCTAGTAGTGTTGCGGTATGGGATTGTCTTGCCATCTCCATATCCTCTAGATTAGTCCAAGTTTCAGATACAGGGTCAAATATTTCTACTGATGCTAATGTTTCCCCTTTGCGAAGGATCCCGAGTCTAGCGTCGAAAACATTCAGCCAGCGATCCTTAGCCAGCGGCTGTGGGCTTCCTCCCATTATGAGAACCCGTCCGTCATTTAACAGGGTAGCCGTATGGAACACACGGCTTTCATTCATATCAGATACTGTGGACCAATTATCATTTTCCGGGTCATAAATTTCGGCGGACGGGATCGGTATTCCTTCTGAATCATGCCCTCCTACTATTAGGACTTTCCCACTTTTAAGTAAAGTTGCTGTGGAAAGACTTCGTTCATTTTCCATACTTGCTGCTATCTTCCACGTTTCTTCTTGATAGTCGAATAATTCTGCTGATGAAAGGGCAGGCTTAGTCATGCCCCCTGCCCCTCCTGTAACTAATATGTTCCCATTACCCAGCAAGGTCGCTGTGTGCTCAGCTCTGGGTTGGTTCATTTTCGCTGAAGAAAACCATTTTTGTGACGAAGGTTCATATATTACAGATGCTCTTGAAGCGTTCCAGAATTCTAGCCAACCTCCCGCAATTAATACACCTCCGTCATTTAGTAAAGAAGCCGTGTGGAAAGTTTGTTGTATCTGTACTCCCGCAGAACTCCACTTACCAGATGAAGTGTTGTACAAGTCTACTATTCTTCGTAAATGTCCTCCTCCACCCCACTCTGGACCTATAACGAGCACGTTTCCATCGTTTAGAAGTGTGGCTGATTGGCCGAGGTGCCCTATTTGCATAGATGAAATCAAAGTCCATGTGTCGGACGATGGGTCATAAATTTCTGCCTCAGTAATCATTCCAAGATGGGACATGTTTCTGAATCCACCTACAACTAATATTCGGCCGTCATGGAGTGTAGTAGCTGTATGATCAGTTCTAGAAACAGATATTGAGGAGGGGTTTCTTTCAGGTTCTAAAGGAATTTCTTTACCGAATTCTGATAATGCTAGTGTTAGGTCAATTGGTACCGTGCCTCTAGCTAAATTCCCAATTGATGGATCTCCATTAGTTCCGAGATTTACTGAACCTACTAGTACAATTAGCAGTGCTCTATAATTGGACGAGTCTATCCAAACCTCTACTGTAAAATTTCCGGCTCCGTTGGTGAACTCGCTTTTATCGGCCGTTCCCTGAAGTCTATAGACCGGTGTTGTATATAGGATTGTTTTTTCCACCAACGTCAAATCACTGTTTTTAGACAAAGTTCCTTGTATGATTTGGTTCGGCGATAGAATGAAAGGTATCGAGCCCACTATAGGATCGTCAGAAGTTTCTATGTGTCTAGTATTTCCTCTTATCATTATTCTATCGGTAGTATCTGGACCGATATAAATTTTCCCGTCAGTATTGTCGGGCGCTTTAAAATAACCTTCAAATGATAAAGGGATACTCTCATCGTCCATTTCTATCTGTGCTTCCATATTGAATTGATATGAGCTTATTTTTTCCATGACGTCGGCCGATTTTATCTGTATTTCTTGTGCATCAGGGTACTCCTCATTAGGGGTATCAGTTGGCACTGCTATGGGAGTGGGAGTCATAGAATTTGTAGATATAGGGACTGATGTGGGTGAAATTTCAGTTCGGTTACCATTTGAGGGTTCTTGAGATACGTTTGCAAGGGTAGGGGAAAGGGTGTCTTGTGCAGATGCAAGGGTAGGGGAAAGGGTGTCTTGTGCAGAGGAATCTTTACCCATGGCGCATGCGGAACATACCACTACGAAAATTATACTGAGAACTGACCTCAACACAGATGCCGTAGATTTATGTATTGCTGATTTATATGTCATTAATATTCAATATTGCAGTGTCGGTGGTTGAAAATTATATCCCGTAGAATGTAGGATACTACTATATATAAAGACTGAAGGAGTATCAACGAATGGCAGATAGTAAAAGTGCGGAATTGATGAAATCTATGGAAAAAGCTGCTGATGATGCTAACGAAGATATTGAAGGAGATGATGTAGATCATTTCAAAGTCGTTGCTCTGTGGTGGAATAAACACTACCGAAAAACCGGTCATAAGCGATTGGCTCGCATATTGCTTGAATATAAGGATGTCAGGTAAATTCTTATCAAAAACGATGTAAGCAGGATTGATATTTAGTTTTTCTGAGGATTAGGCAAGTGTTTGAGCGGGTAAAAGTTTATTTCCACAACGTTTAGTAACACTTATTGTTAGACAGATATGTTTTCTTCTACAGGAAAGATTTCTATCTTTACCACTGAAGAATCCTCAATTGCTTGTATCAGTTCGTGTCTTCTGTCTGTTACGAATGGTCCATGGCACGCTATAGGTTCTAGAATTGGCCTTCCTCTTATGATATGGATTTTCATGTCGGTAGATCTGTTGTCTCGAATCATACTTGGAAATGAATCTTATTTTTACAAAAGGGTTTGGACCTTTACCTCAATCTGGTCACGGATGGACCTGATTTCTTCGATAGTCTTTCCAGACGGATCATCGATTCCCCAGTCTTCGGAGGGGGTTTTAGTGACGAAACACTGATCTTCGATCGAGCATCCCATGGTTATGACTCTACTTGTTTGCTCAACCATATCTTCGGTTAGTCGCTTGGGTTTTTTATCGGATATATCGATTCCTTTTTCCTTCATGACTTTTACTACTAAGGGGTTGATTTCGTTCCCGGGGTTGGTTCCAGCAGACATGACTTCTATAGTATCTGGTAAAAGGTGTCTAGCAAACGATTCAGCTATTTGACTTCTCCCTGAGTTGTGGACACAAGCGAATAATATTTTTTTCATTTTCATATCTATTCTTGTTCCAATCTACCCATTTTCATCAGGACTTTATGCTCATCTTATTTAGTCCCAAGTATGTAAATGCACCGATAGCTGATCCCACTAGTGGTCCTACCCAATATATCCAGTGATCTATCCAGACTGACCCGACTACGGCAGGGCCGAATGTGCGGGCAGGGTTCATAGATCCACCTGATATTGGTCCACCGACCAATATCCCAAGTACTACTGCTCCTCCAATTGCCAGGCCGTATGTACTGCCAAATCTTTTCTTGTTGATCAAAACAGCCATTACCACGAACATTAGAAAAGAGGTAATTGCGACTTCCATCCCTAGGGACTGAGCAACGGTGCCGGAGGGAGAGTGACCACCCATTCCAGCTACTAAACCCAGCATCATCCTCAACATTACTGCTGCAAGGACGGCTCCGATTAGTTGGGCGCTCCAGTATACCGGAACATCTTTCCATCTGAAATGCTTAGTTAGAGCGAGTCCGAATGTGACAGCCGGGTTGATGTGTGCTCCTGAAATGTGGCTGATAGCATAGACTACGGTCATTACGACTATACCAGGGCTTAGTGCAATTCCGAGAGGAGTAATTAGTCCGTTTGAGAGTTCTTCGACCATCACGGAACCAGCTGCAAAAAAGACCATTAAGAAGGTTCCAACAGCTTCGGATACAAATTGGATTACAGAATGGTGTATCTTCATGTTTTAGTGAAATTCGTTGGTTTAGACGACTTCCTTCAACGAGAGGTTTCTATAAGACCAAGATTTAAAAGAACTCTTTTCGCACTCATCAATTTATTTCATTTTAGGATGCGATGCAAGGAAAGGTGTTCATACTTATAAATTAGGCGGATATACAAACATCAGCCTCCTACTGAGTGCAAGAGGCTGATGTCGACCATGTTTCTGGTGGAGACGGGGGAGGGTCGAACTCCCCGTCCAGAAGAGCACCAGTCTAGGATATGCTACAGGTTTAGCTGGTACTTTAGTTTCACTCCAACTGTCCAGACCAGCACGGACAATTGTGGAGATGAGCCGATTAGTTCTCGATCTTTCCTATCGGCGTAGGATTGATCATACCCCGATTATCGGCGCTCATCCATCACCTTCGGGGTAGGAGATGGTGAACGTCGCAGCCCTTAGGCTGCGAGGGCTAGCTTTTGCTTGCCAGTTAATGTTTTTGCCACCTTTTTACGAGGTGTGATGGCGCCTCGACCTGCAATCCCGCCGGAACTTCCCCTGTCGAAACCACGCGTCCCCATTGGAAGTTACTCACAACCCATTGTACCATCGAACCAAAGATATATGGAAATTGTAGACTCACTTGATCTCCATTATTTGTGTAACAGATTCTGCATTAAAGCAAAAAGGATTAAGAATTAAAATGTCGAATATTTCGTTGACCCTGCACGTACAAACTGCTAGCATTGGTGAAAACCTTCACTATTTGTACTTTTCCTGAATTAGAATCAAACAGTGAAGACCATAGAGGTGTAAATTGTTACGTTTGATAAGGTTCGAAATAACGTTTGGTTTTCTGTTAATTATTAGTATAGTGTCACTGATTGGATGTAGCAGTAGCGGGACTGACCAAGAGACGAAGTCTTCCGAAAGCGCCTCTGTAACTTCATCATCAACCCAAAAATCTCCCGCTTCTTCTTCTGGGTCGGTAACGAAAGTAGTTAACCGAGATCCAGGCGGTAGTGGGAAGTATGAGTTTTATCCATCCAAGTTTACTTTTAGTGTTGGACAGGAGGTGAAATTTGAAATTTCATCGGAGAGTGAATTCCACACTTTTACCATAGATGATTTGGATATAGATTTAGGTCTTGAGGCAGAAGAAGTAATAGAATTTACATTTACTTTTAATGATGCGGGTACGTATGATTTGGTGTGTCTGTCTCATCCTGAAATGACCGGCAAAATAACAGTAAAGTAGGATTGATATATTAGGGGCTATACAAGTGCTTAAATCATCTTTGAATAATAGCAATGTTTTGACGTTGGTTTTGGGTGTGTTATTCGTTTTAGGTTGTGATAATACAGATTACTCTACTACTTCCTCATCTAAATTAGGCAACTCTCCTGCACTTTTACCTGCAGCATCAGACGAAATGGTAGTGAAAGTAGCTGGTGTGCTGGGGGTAGGTACCGCTAGTGGCGATGATGGTTCAGTAAATCTAGAACATCAACCGGGAGGAACGGCATTTGCTGTGTCTCTTCAAGATCCAGGTGGTAGTGGCGAATACATATTTGATTCAGAAGATCTTACATTCAGTGTAGGGGAGACTGTAAATTTCACATTAACTTCTGAGACTGAATTTCATACTTTTACAATTGACGATTTGAGTTTAGACATGTCGGCGGATGTGGGAGAGACGGTTGAATTTAGTTTTACGTTTGATACTCCTGGTACTTATGCACTTGTTTGTGTACCACATGAGGCCTCAGGTATGGTGGCTACTATAAACGTAAATTAGTTATACATCCCGGAAACCGTTCTGTCATAAAACACTAATGACCCAGTTGTTTATATGGATGACTCCCTCTTAATTGCATTTCTAACATTGACTGTAGTCGCAACTGACTCTATACTACCCCTTACTAATTTTGGAGGCTGCTTTAATGCGCTTGTCATGTCTTCAGGAAAATCTAAGTCCTGCTTTATCTATAGTAGGTAGGGCTGTGGCAACACGAACCACACTTCCTATTACTCAAAACGTACATATATCAACGGATGATTCCCGGCTTAAGTTGTCAGCTACAAATCTTGAAATAGCTATTAGTACATGGATTGGTGCACAGATAGAAGAAGAAGGTTCAATTACGGTCCCTGCCCGCGTATTTACGGAATTAGTGAGTTCCTTTCCTCAAGAGAAGATTGATTTTGAGACGTCTGTGGATCCACTGAGTTTATCTGCTCAATGCGCTAGATATGAAGCTCAAATTAATGGTGCAGATCCGGAAGATTTCCCACCTATCCCACAGGTTGAAACAGGAATTTTGGCGAAGATTGATGCCAAGGTTCTTAGGGAGGCTATTTCAAAGGTAGTTATCGCAGCGGCTACTGAGGATTCGCGACCAGTACTAACAGGTATACAAGTCGATTTATCTGGGGACAAATTTACTTTTGCAGGGGCCGATGGTTTCAGGTTGGCGGTATACAAAGGAGAACTGCTTGATAGCGTGACTGAAGAGATGTCATTTATAGTTCCAGCTCGATCGTTACAGGAAGTAGGTAGATTGATTGGTAGCAACACGGAGCAAGTGGAGTTTACTGTTACTCCTTCAAAAAGCCAAGCATTATTTTCCCTTGATAATGTGGAAATTGTTACTCAGATGGTACAGGGAACTTTTCCTAACTATAACCAATTAATACCCTCTTCTTACGATAGCCGGGTAGTCATGGACTCAGCTGACTTTTCGCGTGCCACAAAAACTGCTTCTATATTTGCAAGGGATGGTAGTGGCATAATTCGTGTTCAAGTAGAAGCGGGATCAGAGTCGAATATTGGTAGTGTGGCCGTTTTGTCTAGAGCTGAAGAGGTTGGTGAGAACCAAGGTGAAATTGATGCTGAAGTTGAGGGTACTGATGCGAAGATAGCATTTAATAGTAAATATCTTTTAGATGTACTCGATGTATTAGGTGGCGGTAAGGTAGCTTTAGAGACCACTACTCCGTCAAGTCCTGGTGTTCTCAGATCAGTTGGGGATGATAATTATGTTCACGTTGTGATGCCAATGTTTGTCCAGTGGTAATAATTAATATTCACTTCTGTACTTCCCCTTATAACTAATATAGTTCATTAGGCCGTTGAGTGGTGTTGACGTCTCCAAAATGCTGAGATGATATCCGATTAGAAATCCCCATTTGTTGCTAAATAGTATCTCTTTATGATGAGGTACGTAGAACTTAAGACATTCGGAGGTTATATAAGATGCTTGATCGAAAGAGTGGACAAGAACCATTTGAATTCATGCATCGGAAAGACTTATCTGAGTTACCAGAACCAGCCAAAGAGCATGAGGTAAATTTACATGGTGGTTTTGCAATTGACCAATCAAGTGGGGGTCAGATTTACTACGGCATGCCTGGATGTGGGATTATGCGTGTTGATTCTGATTTGCAAGAGCAAGATATAATCAGTCTTCCAGA
This sequence comes from uncultured Chloroflexota bacterium, assembly GCA_913051545.1. Classification (GTDB taxonomy): domain Bacteria; phylum Chloroflexota; class Dehalococcoidia; order Lucifugimonadales; family CAJXCD01; genus CAJXCD01. Next base: position 37,002 of record CAJXCD010000010.1, on the reverse strand, counting down.
TGACTTAACACCAATCAATTTTCATGGCACGAAGATAGGTGTGTTTGATGGTAACAGTAGACTTTTTCTACCAGCGAATAATGATGAGATGGTTGTGATTCTTACACTGGATGGCAAAGTGGATTTTATACTTCCGAGGCCAATCTTCAATGAATATCAGGCTGAAACAGCTGTGTATAAACCTACGGATAGTGTTCTCGTTGGAAATCAACTATATATATCTGATGGTTATGGTTCTAATTTCATCTTGTCCGCAGATATGAAAACTAGGCAGTGGAGCCATATTTTTGGTGGTAAAACTGAAAATCCTAATGAGGACGGTAAATTCTCGACGGCTCATGGTATTAACCAGAATCCTGTTCATGATCAACTGGATATTGCTGACCGTCCTAATTCTCGTATTCAGACCCACACGTTAGATGGAAATTTCCTTTCCTCTCACAAACTTCCATCAGGTTCATTCTTATGTGGTATAAGCTACATGGAGTATCGATCAAAGTGGTATGGAGTCATTGCTTGCTTGAGGGATCCAGATGAAAATCGTCCAGCTCCAATATACATAATAGATGCGGAAAATTATGAATTGCTGTCTACTATTCGACCTAAAGAGGAATTAGGAATAGACCTCGCTCAGCACCTCCATAATGTGGTTTTACATATTCACGACGGTCAGGTTTACCTGATTTGCCAGGCTTGGGATCCAGGCCATTACTTTGTTCTTCAGAAAATTTAATCAACGCTTAGTTACTTTTAGGGGGTTCCTCTTTACATGGGACAAAAAGCTGATGTTGTAATAATCGGAGGCGGTGTGATAGGAATTTGTACCGCTTATTACCTTCAGAAGGCTGGCAGGCAAGTCATACTATTGGAACGTGATGAAATTTGCAGTGGTAGTTCTTATGGTAATTCAGGCCTGATTGTACCTAGTCATTCTATTCCACTACCTGCACCAGGGGTTGTGTTTCAAGCATTGAAATGGATGTTTAATCCGGAGAGTCCATTTTATATTAAACCTAGACTGGACTTAAATTTAATGTCTTGGTTATTGCGATTCACATTTAATTGTACTTCTGGACGGATGTTTGCATCTGTAAAAACCTTAGTTGAACTTAGTCGAGCTAGTAGAGTTTTATATGATCAATTGATATCAGAGGAATCTATAAGGTGTAATTACGAAACATCCGGATTGTTGATGGTTTATAGAACTGAAGAGGGGTATGAGGAAGGGGTGCACGAAGGGAAGTTGATGAGAGATGCGGGGCTGCCTAGCAAGGAGATGAAAGTAAACGATTTGATCAAAATGGAGCCAGGTATTCGTTCAGATATTTTTGGTGGAATTTACTATTCTGAAGACGCATTTTTAAATCCATCAGAATTTGTAACTGCATTGGCTCAGGTAGTTAGAGATAAAGGGGTTGATATTCGAGAAGATATTGAAGTAATAGGTCTTGATACGAATTCTGTTAATGGTATAAAAGTTAAAACTAGTTTTGGAGATTATACCTGTAACGAAGTAGTGTTAGCAGCTGGATCATGGTCTCCTGGTATATTAAATGGACAAAATATCAATCTGCCTGTTGAGCCAGCCAAAGGGTATAGTGTTACGTTTGATACCGAAACCCCCTTATTAAAACACGCGTTGATTTTAGGAGAGGCTAAAATAGGAGTTAATCCATTGGGTCGTAATTTAAGGTTAGCAGGAACCTTAGAGTTAGCAGGTCTCGATCTTTCTATTAGTACCAGGAGGGTTAATGCCGTGGTTAATTCTGCAAAACGATATCTTAATGGCGGTGATAAATTTACTGCAGATAATGTTTGGGCGGGATTGCGTCCAGTTACTCCAGATGGTGTTCCGATAATTGGCCGTTTGAGATCACATCCAAATGTATTAGTTGCTACTGGTCATGCCACAATAGGTATGACATTAGGACCGATAACAGGGAAACTTGTTACAGAAATATTATGTAATAAGGGACAGTCCATAGATACAGGCCTATTTACTCCTAGTCGTTTTGGTATTTAGAACCTGTGGTTAACAAACCAATGGAGTCATTAACTTAAGTTACCCTTCGATTACTAATCTCTGGTTCGCGTAAGCACAGTTTTCACATGATTGGTTGGACGGCGGTAATTCATTTGAATTCAGTATGTTAATCATTTGTTGAATCTTTGGTTCTATCCAATCAGAATCCCATTCGTAGGGTACCAAAGTTTCATCAAATCTCATTACTCCTGAAAAAGTTTCTGCTGCTTTATCGGCGTTGCACACGTAAAAATAGCCTGTGCGGGCTAAAGACATCCCATTTTTGGTTATAAGGTATGCATAGAAATCTAACTGGTTTTTGTATCCTTGGTGGTATGTTCCAGCTAGATACCTATTTGTTTCTACGGGATACTTAGTTGATTGAGCTTTATAGTCCACAATTATCACTTCTTTAGTTTCCTGGTTATACCATAGGTCGTCGATTCCTCCTTGTAGCTCCAAGTTCGAATTATCTACCTGATACAGTAATCCATGACTAGGCACTTTACGCCATAATTCTATATCTGCGTGTTTAAATGGAACTATATTTATAAGACCAAATTCAGCGAAAAGTCTATGTGGTATTTGCTTTTCCCTGCAGATATCGAACTCATTTTTCAGTAATTCATCAACAGCATTATTTAATGACCAGCCTGGAACGCTTGGCGAATCTAATCCCTTTACCCTGTCTAGGTAAAAGCATCTTTGGCAACTTATGAAGTCTTCAAATTTGCTTCGACTTATTCTGAATGAATCTTGCTGATTAGGTGTGTATATAGAGGAACTTCTTGTTCTGATTCCTTTTGCTTCAACAAATTCACCTTTGTTATTTCGTTTGAGACTAATCATGTTTACCTCGTACTATACTTAGATGTCGCTTTTTACATGCGGTCTGATTTAAAGTATATAAAAATATGTTACTTATATGAAGCAATCACGGAGGTTTGCTCAGGTGCTGACACGTGACCAAGTTGAATTCTTTAATACCTTTGGGTATATAGTTTTGCCTTCCCAATTTTCTCCATCAGAAGTAGACGTAATTTCTCACGCCTTTGATGATGTTATGAGAAATCATATTTGTGAAATTTGTGAGGAGAATTCTTTTAGTGACCAAAAAAGACATTCTGTTGTAGGAATTGTGGAGTCGAAACCAGAATTGGTGAAAATGTTGATTGATGATCGCGTTTATGAACCGCTAACGCAATTGTTGAATCCGGGTTTTATATGGGTCGCATCAGATGGCAACTTATATGCTGGTGATACACCATGGCATTCTGATAAAAGACCTTTCCCGGGATACACACAAATAAAAGTGTCAATATACCTAGATACAGTAACTCAAGATACAGGATGCCTTCGTGTCATCCCTGGTTCACATCGGCAGCCCATCAATGATATTTTGAGAGCAGAGTTACTTAATCCTACTGGATCTAAGACAGCTTTAGATATGCCGGAGGAATCTTATGGCATATCTGCTTCTGAACTCCCATGCGTTTCTGTCGAATCTAGTCCAGGTGACGTTGTATTTTTTAGACAGGAAATATTCCACGCTTCCTTTGGAGGAAAGGTAGGACGAAGAATGTTTGCAATGGGAATATTCGATAGACCTACCGACGAGAACTTAATAGATTCAGTAAGTTCCCTCTATACACACCACAGGGAACAGGCAGATGAGTCGATTATTTCAGCTTTCTTTAATAGTGATATTCCGAGAGTGCAGGAAATACAATTAGGTCTGCGGGAAATGGGGATAGAGTAAATATGTCAGTTGTAGTTAGTATATTTCTATTAAGAACTTTCAGTTTTAATAGAAATCCTGTTATTATCGAATGCGGTATAAGTGGAACTATATTAAGGAGAGTAGATCTTGTTAACCCCTGAGCAGGTCGCACACTTTAATGTTTTTGGATTCTTAGTGTTGAGAAGTGTTCTTTCAAAGGAAGAGGTTGATACTATTCGCCGAGAGTCGGATGAAATTTTTGATCAGGCTAGAGGCGGTATGGAATATGCAGGAGAAAAGGAACCTATTCAGCCATTTTTTGAACGAAAGCCATTCATGTCTACATTACCTGTAGATGATCGTATATTCAGTATAGGTGAGTCTATATTGGGACCTGAATTTTTCTTAGATGTTACTGAGGGTTGGAGACATACAGGCATAACAAAATGGCATGGAGGAGGAGCGTTTACCGAAAACATACCTAGTTGCAAGATCGCATTTTATGTTGAACCGTTGACTCGTGACACAGGTTGTTTGCGTGTTGTTCCTGGATCACACATACGATCTAATCCTGATTTACTTGAATCTCTAAGAGGTGACGGTTTCGGTAAAGAAGGAGTTGAACCTTTTGGAATTTCTGGATCAGAAATTCCGTGTGTCGCTCTTGAAACTGAACCAGGCGATATCGTTGTATTTCCAGAAGACACTCTTCACGCATCTTATGGAGGAAGAGATGGTCGCTATCAGCACGCACTTACTTTTATAAGAAATCCTGTGACAGAAAAGGAAATTTCGCATATAAAAAAAGGACACGATAATGCAAAATATTCCTATAGACCATGTAAATCATTTATAGAGAGTGACAATCCTAGAATGAGACGGTTAGTTGCGCCATTGGTTGAATTAGGTTTTAAAGCACACGATATATAGTCGTAATCGGATTTTCATTGCTGGATCAGTGCCTTCCTAAATTGTTTAATGATCTGCATTTAGGTATTAGGTGTCATATCATCTGATACTGGATCTGACAGTTACTTAATTTCTGACCCCTAGATTTCTAATAAGTTCCTTAAATGAACTGTACCCTAGGGTCAGAAAAAATAGAGTGGCAGAAAATAGTACCACAGAAGGCCCTGAAGAAATATCTATATAGTAACTTACGTACAGTCCACCTAGTCCACAGAATCCTCCAATTGCTACAGACAACATCATCATAGTGCCAAAATTATTAGTCAATATTCTTGCAGATACCGGCGGTATAACTATTGCTGCGGCTATCATAGTCACGCCTAGAACTTGTAGTGAGACGACTATTACAGCAGCGAGAATTAAAGTGAAAAGTGTATCTATCCATCCTGTTGGTAGCCCATGGTATTGAGCCACTTCTGGGTCGAATGTAGTAAATAACAGGTATTTGTATCCTAAGAATATGGCAGTAGCTGAAACGATTCCTACAAACACTATCGCTATGACATCGACATCCGTAACTCCCAGTATATTGCCAAATAGAGCAGCATCAAAGCTTCGTGTAAAAGTCTTAAATTTACTAATCAATGCTACACCAAGTGCAAAACTAGATGTAGTGACTATGCCTATTGCAGCATCTGCTCCGATCTTACCTCTACGGCTAGTTAAATTAATTAGCATTGCGGATAGGAAGCCCCATATGCTTGCACCTATTAGAAAATTAATCGACATTATGTAACTAACTACAGCGCCACCGAAGATAGCATGTGATAGTCCATGCCCTATATACGACATACCTCTTAGAACTATATAAACACCTATGAGTCCACACAGAGCTCCAACGAGTGTAGATACGACTATTCCCCGAATGAAAAACTCATATTCGAAAGGGGCAAACATACTAATTATGTTCAGAATAATGCGAGTTAGAATTTTGTGATGTCCCCGCATTTCTTCCAAAGAAATGCGGGGATTCAGTTACAAGAGTCATACCTTCATACTCAGTTACATGGAGGTCGGCATTATATGTTAGTTTTAATGTAGCAGGGGTTAAAACGTCCTTTGGTGCGCCTGCTGCTACGATCTCACCATTAAGGCACACTACAGTTGGTAGATGTGCAGCTACAGAATTAATCTCATGAGTTGTCATGATTATTGTCACATCTTGATGGTTTAACTCATCTAAAAGGTGCATAACTTCATCCCGTGTTTTTATGTCTACTCCCATTGTAGGTTCGTCTAATAGCAGTACTCTCGGATTACTAACCAATGATCGTGCAAGAAAAGCTCTTTGCTGCTGACCTCCGGAAAGTTCTTTGATATGGCGTTTAGAAAGATGGGCTATACTTAGTCGTTCTAATATTTCATGGACGATCTGTTTATCACTATTTTTGTACCATGGAAGTAGACGGCTATAGGAGGTTCTACCCATCATAACGACCTGTTCGACTGTCACTGGGAAGTTCCAGTCAATCGTTTCTAGTTGCGGGACATAACCTACACGTGGATTTTTTGTATTTATTGATATTCCTTCAACCAGGATTTGGCCAGAGAAAATGTCTACGGCTCCCAATATACTTTTAAGCATAGTTGTTTTACCGGATCCGCTTGGCCCAAGTAGTCCCACGAAATCCCCGCGATTAACAGTTAAGTCAACATTATTTAAAATAGGGGTGCCATCGTATCCGCATGTCACTCCTTTGACTTCTACTATAGGTTCTTCATGTTCATACTGATGTGGAATAGGATGAAGCATAGTACCCTTACTCTGGATATTTGGTCCTACTTTTTCCTTCGAAAACCAGACTTGTATCGAATCCTACCATTGAATCTATGCGACCGCCAAGGGCAGGGACAATTATAGTTATGTTCGATTCCATTAATCCTAGGTAAGAATGTTGTGGATCGCCTGAAGAACCTGGGAGATCGTCGTCTCTCAATTGATCTATAAATTCCACATTGCTTTCTTTCGCAATTTGTTTCATGACTGGACTAGGGAATACTTCTGATCCGAAGATGGCGGGTACTCCAGTCTCAATTACCTGATCAATCAGTCTTGCTACTTCTCTTGCTGATGGTTCGCTGAAATTCGAAGGTTGTACAGCACCTATTATTTGCATTCCATACCGTGATGCGAAGAATGGAAATGAATCGTGATAAGTAAGGAGTTTGCGGTTTTTTGGAGGGATAGTACTGATTGAATTGGAAATCCTATAATCCAGGTCTTCAATTCGTTGTTGGAAAATGCTGAAATTGGAGTTGAAATATTCTGCATTTTCGGGGTCAAGTTTTACTAGTTCCTTCCTGACAATATCTGCATATTTTAGTGCGAGAATAGGATCTGTCCATAAGTGTGGGTTAGGATGGCCATCAGATTCAGGGAATGAAAAATCAAATACCCATTCTTCACTGCTGATGGTTTCGTTTCCTAATTGAATAATTTTTGTAGTCGGTTTTGCGTTCTCCTCGGCCATTATCAGGAATGGTTCTTCTAAAAATAAACCATTTAGTATGATTAAGTTCGCATTGGAAATGATTTTAGCAACGGACGGAGGCGGTTCGTAGGTATGGGAGTTTACTCCTTCTGGAACAATACCTACTAAATTTATGTAGGTGCCACCTATATTTTCCACAATACTAGTTATAGGTGAAACTGTAGTGACTACGTTCAATAAATCAGGATTAGTTACGTCACTTTCTGTATCTATTTGATCCGGACTGGCACATGAAAAACTTGATAGCAGATATACTGTAAATACTAAGATCCCACTTAATTTAGGATATGTTATAAGCATCTTTTAAATATAGCTGGCAATTAGGATTGAATATTAACGGATGATAATCAATTACAGAGCTCACGGTCAATAATATTTTTAAGAAATGATCTATTTGAGATGGATATGTGAGGATTAATAGTAGACTTGATATAGGTAAGAATTACATTCATGTATTGGAATTTGCGAACCTTTTTAACTACAATTTGAACTGGACAACTGTACCGGTTTTTAGCGATTCAACAGAAGCTTCTACCATTACCTGTGCTTTATAGCCATCTTCAACAGTCACAACAGGCTTTTGACCCGATTCTATCGCATCTATGAACAAATCCAGCTCTTTTAGGTAAGCTTTTTCATATTTGTGTTGGAAGAAAAGTTCCATATCTGGTGGACCTGAAAAAAGACGGTCATGTTTAGAGCCATCTGGAGTGTACTTGACTAGGTTAGTCGTTGGCCCGTTTTCTGCTCGAAGCATGCCTTTTGAACCAACAACTTCAATTCGTTGATCATATCCGTAACATGCTCCGTAGTAGTTATTTATATGTATCAACGTGCCACTATGTGTTTTCAGCGTCAGCATAGCGGAGTCAATCTCATCAAGTGCTTTGACTTTTTCGTCGACCATACTGCTAGCCTCTACATAGACCTGAGTTGGCTCTTCTAACAGCAATGCTCTTACTAAATCAAAGTCATGTACAGTTGATTCTCTTAGTAGAGAATACGGGGCTGATTCATGGTTTTTTCTCATCAAATCTAGTAACGTTAACTTAGGATCTCGATTTGTTATCATTACCATGTGGATTTCCCCTATTTCCCCTGAATTTACAGCCTCTATTAGGGCATAATGACTAGGTTCGAAGCGTTTCATAAATCCCATCCATGAAGGTACTCCAGCCTCAGATATTTCGGTAATAGCCTTTTCAGCATCACGAATATTTTCAGCTAAAGGCTTTTCGCAAAATACAGCTTTACCTGCTCGAGCAGCCGAGATTGCCAGTTTACAATGAGAGCTTGCCGGGGAGGTAATCATTACTACATCGACATGTTCATCATTTAAGGCGGAATATATATCCGGCTCGATCTTTGCACCGTATGTTTCAGCAACGTATTTCGCAGCTTGTAGGTTAGTATCTACTACTGAATAGAGATTTGATCTACTGTTCTCAAATATATTATGGGCATGTCGAGTACCCATAAGTCCAGTTCCTACAATACAAAAGTTCAACATTATTTATACTCCAAAATATTTCGATGTCAGGATGGTACGGTTTTATACATTTAATATCAAATCAGATATTAGGCAGACGTTATTTAGATATAATTACAGGAAGTATACGGAACAACATTAAAGGTGTATCTTTTGTACATTAAATTGTATAAACAGGATAAAATTAATGCTGTCTAGCTGTTCTAGGTAATATGGATAAATGACAGAATCAGGTGGCCTGAAAACTACTAGTGTCAACGATGGTGCTGGACGCATATATGACTTGGATGCTCTACGTGCGTTTGCAATGTTTTTGGGAATTGTTTTACATGTAGCCCTTGCCTATTTTGAGGTTCCGATTTGGCCGATCCAAGATTCGAATAGATGGGAAGGATTTGGGGACATAGTCTCTGCTATACATGGATTCAGGATGCCCGTATTCTTTCTCTTGAGTGGATTTTTCACTGCTATGTTGTGGCGTAAAAGAGGATTAAGTCTTTTAGTAAAACACCGTTTGAATCGTATAGGTATCCCTCTACTTTTATCTTTAGTGACTGTCATACCTGCAATGACGTGTGTAAGTATGTTCGCAGGTATTGCGAACGGTATAAATACACCTAATGATGGAGGTATTATCGAAGAAGCAAGAAAGGGTGATATTGATTCCCTTAAAAAACGATTAGAAAATGGTGTGGGTAGTGTTGAATTAGATAATATACGGGACAAAGAATTCGGTATGACCCTTTTGTCTTGGGTTGCCATACATGGATACATTGATGCTGCATCGATCCTAATGGATAGTGGTGTGGGTATAAATTCTAAAAATAGAGACGGGGGTACGGCTCTACATACAGCAGCCTTTCTGGGTCGTTCAGAATTAGTGGAACTGTTGATAAAAAATGGAGCTGAAGTAAACTCGCTGAACAATGATTCGCTAACACCCCTAGACGTTGCATATGCAGATATCGAAACCACCAAATATATAACTGACATCTTATCAATTGAGTGTTGTGAATCAGATGCTGAAATTAAGAAATTAAGAAATGATCGAGCTCAAACCATTGATATTCTTAAACGAAACAAAGCCGTTCATTCTCCAAAAGATGCAAAAAAGAGTGACGAATCAGAGGAACAGAGTGTACCATCCAATTTTATGCGGTCTTATTTGGGTATAGTATATTCTGACTTTGCCGCATTTCTAATATTCGCTTCGGTTTTTCATCACCTGTGGTTCTTGTGGTATCTTTTATGGTTAGCAGCAGGGTTTGTTTTATTTGTTAAAGTTACTCGACTTTTGAGGTTATCTGTTAGATTGCCACACTGGACAATTTTGTCCCCAGTTAATCTGGTATTTCTCGTGGCACTTACATCTATTCCTCAAATTGCTATGGGTGTAGGTGGTTCTAACCCAAGTTTCGGACCTGACACAGCTCCCGGAATTATACCCTTGCCACATTTACTTCTCTATTATGCTATTTTCTTTGGTTTTGGAGCACTGTATTTTGATGCTAAAGATGAGACCGGACGTCTTGGACGTTTATGGTGGATATACCTTCCAATATCGATATTCCTTATATTTCCAATTGCGAGTGCGATTACCTATGAAGTAAAAGATCAAGGAGCGATACAAAATCTGATAGATAGTAATTACTATCGCCCATTGTCTGTAATATTTCAGTCACTCTATCCGTGGTTAATGTCATTTGGATTGATCGGTGCATTTCGAAAATTCTTGAGTAGAGAAAATTACGCTATAAGGTATTTGTCTGATGCTTCGTATTGGTTATACCTTGTACACTTACCGGCAATAATATTATTCCAGATTCCAATGATGTTTGTTGACGTACCAGCCGTAATAAAATTTGTGTTTGTTAGCGTGCTTGTAGTCGGTCTATTTTTAGTTGTTTACCAATATCTAGTTAGATACACCTGGCTTGGGACTACATTGAATGGGAAACGTGAAAGACCGTTAGTAGAATAACAAGCGCTTTTTTACATATCACTTATGTGTTTGTAGTGAATCTGGACATCTTAGGTATAGAAACAAAGGTAATAAGTGTAAACAGAATCATCCCTATAGATGATACTGCTGAAGCTGTTTGTATCCCAGTCTGTTCTGACAATATTCCGACTAATACTGTTCCCATAGGCAGTGATGTGTGAGTAAGCATACTCATTGAAGTTACCCTTCCACGTAATTTATCAGGAACGATTATTTGTAAAGCTGACCCGGATAGGGTCCAAAATGCAGTCATGGAAACGCCGTATGGTATTAATACAATAATCCCATATATAAGATTAGATGTTCTGGAAAAAACTAATAGCCCCATAGCCATACCAAGCATTGATGCAATTGTACTAATTCCTAATCTTCGTATATCTCGAAGGGACGCCAGTATCACAGTTCCAATGGTCATCCCAGTTCCCAGAGCTGATACTAATATTCCTAGAGTTTTAGGGCCTCCGCCAAACACTTCTGATGCATAAACTGGCATTAACCCTATATTCACAGGTGTAACAAAAAATAATGGTGCGAACACTACCAGAATAAATCCTAAAACCGCACGATTTGAACCTATATATTTGATTGCCACAACCATATCTAAGTAAGCTGAACGAATATTAATCGGGTGAGATTTTTTACTGCGCAAAGATATTTTTGAAGATGCCAGAAAGGATATAAATAGAAATGATGCGGGTAGTAGAGCTGATGGGCCAGGACCCACTAATGAGATAAGAAGCCCTGTAACTATTGGCACAAAAAGCCTTGTGAAACTGTCGGCTAAATGTATGAGTGAGAAAGCATTAACTAGAGTTTTACGTGGAACAGTGTTTGAAACCGTTGCGTTCATTGTTGGGAAATATATCGAATCCCAAATCCCGTTGATTATCGAGAAAGTTAATATGCTCCATATGTTTATCATTTCAACCCACACGAAGTATGAAAATATTAGCGTGGTAAAACATTGAAATATGCAGGTGACCGCTAGTATCTGTTTACGGTTCCATGCGTCGATGAATATTCCCGCAATCGGTCCAAAAATAATTGGTGGTATAGCACCTACTCCAATAGATATTGCAGTAAAAAATGGTGACCCAGTTATATCAAAAGTGACCCAACCCAGTATCACTGATACTGACCACATTGCGGCAACATGGCACGAATGTGCCAACCAGACCAGCCTGAAATTTATATATTGGAAGGAATTTAATGCACGGATACGACGATAAATTGATGAATTGTTGACAGTGTTTGAACCGTCAAATTTATTTAGGTGTGTAGTGTGTTTTTGTGATCGATCTTGGGCTTCAGGCATATATAACACACTGTGTTTTCATGGATACTATATTAGTCTATACCAATCTTTAGGTATATCCCTAAGATTGAGGAAATGATGCTCTTTACTTCATTCTGGATTCTCTGATATAAACGGTATCTCAAATTCTCTATCAATATCTTTAATTAGTGTGTTTTTTAGAAATTTTTGTTTATCCGAAATCAGACATTGAACAGCACATGCATTATGTCACCGTCCTTTACAGTATAGTCTTTCCCTTCTTGGCGCAATACGCCATTGTTGCGTGCTTTACTAAGGCTTCCTAATTCAATTAGGTCTTCATATGTCACTACTTCAGCTCGGATGAACCCTTTTTCCAAGTCAGTGTGGATTTTCCCTGCCGCTTTTTGGGCTACCGTATCATGCTTGATTTCCCATGCCCTTACTTCATCTTCTCCCACAGTGAAAAATGAAATTTGACCGACCACATCATATGATAGTTTTACCATTTTATTTAATCCTGGTTCTACAGCTCCCAATTGATTTCTAAATTCTAGTTCTTCTTCAGATGTCATCTGAGATAGGTCCATTTCCAGGTCAGCACATACCACAGCACTTCTCACATTGCTTTCCGAAAATATACCGCTGATGTTTTGTTCCAAGACGTCAATGTTGCTAAGTTGATTTTCGCTGATATTCATTACTATAACAAGCGGTTTAGTAGTTAGTAATCCAAATCCAGACAGGCGTCTGATTTCTTCTAAAGAAAGATCTTGCTGGTTTAAGTTTGTCCCTGATTCTAGCTGAGTTTTAACTTTATCCAGGAGAGTGTTTTCACGAGAAATACTTTCTCTTTCCTGTGCTTTTGCTCCTTTAAGACTTTCTTCTAGTTTCAGTATCCTTCGATCGATAATAGTGAGGTCTGAAATCACTAACTCCAACATTAAACTTTGTGCGTCACGTATAGGATCGATAGTTTCGTCAATATGGGCTACTCCAGAATCTTCAAATTCTCTTACCACAATAAGAATAGCATCAACTGATTGAAGGAAATTCAGATGCTGTCCTCCAATTCCTCTTGTATTACCTGAACCTTCTGGTGGTGGCGGTAAGTCTGTGTAAGTGATCTCGGCTTGTACAACGCGTTGAGGTTTATACATGGCTGCCAATTTTTCTAACCGAATGTCCGGAACTTTACTGATTCCTATGTTTGGTTTATCGGTGTAAACAGAAACGTTAGCATTACCTCTGGTAAGTGCATTAAATATAGTGGTTTTACCACTCCGGGGGAGCCCAATAATTCCAATTTCCATTAAGCTTGCCACCATACGAATTTATTGATGCTTAACATACCAATAGTATAAATGAAAGAGATTACAATTATTGCGTAATTAGCACCGTCCTCAGGGCGGTTTGATACAATTCCCGTGGGACGGTTCACCGCATCAATATGTTCACTCGAGAGTTTGATATTATTATTCATGAGTCTGGTAACATCTCCTATTACGATGTGGACTCAGGATTATAACAACTACATCAGGTAAAAACACAGTGCCTAAAATAGATTTAGAAACAGGATTGAGAACATTTTACCGTCGAGATGGGAGTGGCTTCCCTTTAGTCTTAATTATGGGTACGGGATTAGACCATAAATGTTGGAACCACCAAATCAATTCATATACTAACAAGTACGAATGTATCAGAATGGATAATAGAGGAACAGGCTTAACCTCTGGTGGAACAGATACAATATCAGTGCCTTTGATGGCTAATGATACAGCTCTACTTTTGGATAAATTGGGGATCAAAAGAGCACATGTGTCTGGTCTTTCCCTTGGTTCTTGTGTAGCCCAAGAACTTGCGATTAGGAGACCTGATTTAGTTAAAACACTTCAGCTACATGGTACTTGGGGTAGAGCGTATGGTTATGCCAAACGAAAGTTTAATGCACAAATAAAACTTTTAGAGGAATTAAATATCCGTGATTTTTATGAGATAAATTCTCTGTGGTTCTACACACCAGAATTCATGGCAAATAATCGAGGCAAAGTACTAGCATATATTGAGGCTATAGTAAGGTCTAAACCGAACGTGAATGATCTCATTGGCCTTTATTCAGCTAATTTACATCACGATACGCTATCTAGACTTAACCAGATAAATGTCCCTACTTTAATTACGGTTGGTACATTTGATGTGGCTGTACCACCAATGTATGCAAAGGAAGTCTCTGAAAACATACCAGGTTCAGAATTAGTAGAATTTGTTGGAGGTGGTCACCTTCATAACATAGAGAATCCAAAGGAATTTAATGAAGTCACCTTAGATTTTCTTAGTAGGCATTCCTAAAAAATTATTCATTAGTGATAGATTCCCAGTCCGGAATTAGTAATCTGTCTGTAGGTTCAAGCAATATTATTGAAGCCATTCCAGCCAAGCTCGCGGCAACCGAAATCATCAGGGCGATATCATAAGTGCCAGTTATGACAAATATCTCGCCTCCTATCCAACCTCCTAATGCCATACCCAAACTAGCACCGAACATTTGAAACCCATATGGTGACCCTTGTGGAGCGTACCCGAAATATTTCCGGTTTAGGATAGGGAATCCCCCAGATTCTCCGCCATATCCTATGCCGAAAAGTAGAGCGAACAGATAAAACGTCCAGTATTCGTGGGTCCAGAAAAGCATGATAACAGTGATCCCCTGTAAGAAGAAAAATATAGCCATTACCGTTCGCACCCCGAATTTATCAGATAGGACAGGCACGAATATTCTGGAAGGAACACTTATAATTGCCATAACAGTTAAAATAGTTGCCGCAGAAACTGGTGACAAACCTTCCCTAACTGCAATAGGTATAAGGTAGACTAAAATGATAGCGTGTCCTACACACCCTAAGAAATGTATAGAACTCATGTTGTAATATGCAGCAGTTTTCTTCATGTGACCTATAAATATTGAGGTTTTGGCTTTGTTTGTTTCCGGTGGATCACCAATTATTTCTCCAGGCACACTTCCGTATGGTTGCAAAT
This sequence comes from uncultured Chloroflexota bacterium, assembly GCA_913051545.1. Lineage (GTDB taxonomy): Bacteria > Chloroflexota > Dehalococcoidia > Lucifugimonadales > CAJXCD01 > CAJXCD01. Next base: position 21,995 of record CAJXCD010000010.1, on the reverse strand, counting down.
TCATTTCAGAAGGAGAATTTTTATATAGGTATATCAATAAAGCAATTATCACAGCAGACCCGAAAGCTGTGGTCCAAAAAGCAAATTTCCATTCCAAATGAATAATCATATAACTCATAAGTGGGAATGATATTGCAGGACCGATACCCCATGATGCCATTAGTAGGCCCATTGCCCACCCTAGTTGTCGCCTGTACCATCGCATTACGCCAGGAACCATTGGAACCAAGAAGATAGCCTGAGCAATCCCTAAGAATACCCCGTAAGCTAGATAGAATTGCCATAGATGGCTAATTACTCCAGTAATCAACATGCCTACTATAAACATCGTTCCACCCAAAGCCATTGCCTTACGAGTACCAAAATAATCACCCAGTCGTCCGGCCATTGGAGAAGCCAGTGCTGAGACGATGTTGTTGATTGCGTAAGCGAGAGTGATGTTTCCCTGATCCCATTCGAAGGTGTCGCTTAGAGGGTCAATAAATACGCCAAATGCCATTCGGATCGATGATCCGACCATCTGTAAAATTACTGCAATTGCAAGCACTACCCACGCGTAATGCCAATAAAAAGTAGGTTTGGAACTTTGTGAATCTATTGAATTTACTTTACTCAATTTAGTGGGATTTGGTGAAGCGGGCATATAAAAAGTGCCACCCGTTCCCATGTCTGTATTGGAATTTCATTGTCTAGCACATTGTTTGAACCTGTGGAAGTGTCAAATGCAGTATTTTGGATAGAATCGACTCGATTTTCTATACCAGAGGCCGCTATCCATCCACTCGTGTAAATTACTAACATAGCTGATATAACAACAACGGTAGCAAACTCTATAGGTAATCCTATGATCCTTCTATTTTTTAAATTGCCAATGTTCACTAAATGTCACCCTGTACATCAGGATTTTTAATGGCCCAGTGAAGTACAAATCACGTATTTAAATAGATATTCAAGTATCTTTACGTATTAACCTATGAAGAATGATCTTCCAAATTACAAATGGAGTGATCCAAATTAATCCACCGATAGTTCCCATGATTAAAAGGGATATAATAACTTCAATTCCTGTATTTGGTGCTCCGAATAGCGCCGTGCTAACTGGTATAACGGCGGTAAGGTAAGCCACAATTAGTAATAGTATGAGATTTTGATGAAATATTTTATTCGCTACTATCCCGGCCAAGGCAGGCATAAGCATGTTAACTCCAAATTCAACTAGAGTTAATGTACCATCTAGGCTTAGTATTATATTGGCGATCAGGAATGTTACAGTAGCTATTAATCCAGTACCAGCACCTGATATCCAAATCTTAATTTCTTCCATGCTGTCTCACATTCTGTTAGTCATTACGGTGACATTGTAAGAGTAACTGATTAACAGAATTCCTTCTTGTTAGGTCTACTTAATTCATCAGTTTCATATGAGTCTGGGCTTTCTGATTTAAGTGACCACCCATCCAGATGATTTGATGGTGTTATTGTGCCAACATCTGCCCCTAGTGGACGACGTCTTAACCTGGGTTCAAGGTATGTTCCAAATATCAATGAGTTTAATTCTTCTGGTACTCTAGCTTTGAATTCATCGCTGAAATTATTCCAACTCTCGTTAAACCTGTTCCAAGGATGATATCCATTTATTATAATTGTACGTTCTCGGTCACTTACTATGTCTCCAGTGGTGTGGAGAAGAGTTTCACAGAATATCAAGGTTGATCCAGCCGGTGCTATCACTTTGTGAATTAAGTCCGGGTTTTCTCTAGAAGCTTTAACAATTGACTCTTCCGGTGCTGAAATTTTGTGACTTCCAGCTATGACACATGTTCCTCCATCGTCTTCTCCAATATCACTAAGATTTGTTATTGATTTAACGAAATTGCAATGAAAAAGTCCATTGTCTGTGTAAGTATTTGATTCTGGTCTATTACGGTGCCAAAGGTATCGTCCGGGTCCCTTGTAAGGATTGTTGAAATTACGGGAATTTATGTAAGCATTCTGCTCAGTAAGTCGCACCCTTTGCCCGACTACCTCTTCCACCATACCTACGATTCTGTTATTAGATGCATGTTGTAAGAATTCCGGTTCAGCTTCTAACATGTCTCTAAAGAAAACTCTGTTGTCATAAGCGTCGTGTCCAACAATGCTTGCTCCCCTAATGTTAGCATCCCACGGATTCTCATTTGACATGAATTCGTCTTTCAGACGATGAATGACGTTGTAGAGCGTTTGAACCTCATTTTTGTCGAGTACATCGTTGACTACAACATAGCCGTTAACATCAAGGTGGTATCTTTGGGCTGGAGTTAAAGCTGGAAAAGGTGGATTAAAGTTTAGTTCATTTGTCATATTATTTTCCTCCATTCGATCACATAAGTATAACGGAAATAATGAATGGAAGTTAAATTAATGGTAGTATTGGGACTCTGTAGAAAATGGTTCGCCTGTTGGTTAAGGAGGGTTTGTGCTCTCTTATATAGTGAGACGTATTTTACTGGCAGCTTTTACTCTTCTGGTTATATCATTCATATCCTTCTTTATTGTTCAGCTTCCTCCAGGAGACATGGTTGATCAATATATTGATATGTTGCCAGATGTTGGAGCTAATAAAGATACTATAGCTAGTGTGGATGCTGAAAAACTGAGGGAAGAGTGGGGCTTAAACGATCCATTAATTTTACAGTGGTGGCGTTGGGTGTCTGGAATAATCTTCAGGGCAGACTTTGGTACTTCATATACTAGTATAGCGGGTGCCACGCCTCAGGGAGTTCCGGTGGTAGAACCAATCCAAAATTACTTACCTTATACAATATATTTATCTATATTCACGGCGGTCATAACCTGGATATTCTCTCTGCCTGTAGGTATATACTCTGCTGTAAGACAGCATTCTATAGGTGATTACGTTTTTACATTTATAGGGTTTACTGGGTTGGCTGTTCCTGATTTTCTTCTCGGCTTAGTATTGATGTATGTAGCCTACGCATACTTTGATCATAGCGTCGGTGGTATATTTTCCGGTGATTATCTTACTGCTCCCTGGAGTGTAGGAAGGGTAATAGATATGCTACAGCATTTGATAATTCCAGGGATAGTTTTAGGTACAGCTGGGACAGCCGGATTAATAAGGGTTATGAGAAACAATCTTTTGGATGAATTAGATAAGCCGTATGTTGTCACTGCCAAAGCTAAAGGTATGCCTGGGTGGAGACTCATAGTTAAGTATCCAGTCAGAGTTGCAATCAATCCATTTATAAGTGGAATTGGAGGGATGTTGCCGGGATTGGTAAGCGGTAGTGTAATAGTATCGATAGTATTGAGTTTGCCCACAATTGGTCCCATTTTTTTAGAAGCCGTTATGGTTCAGGATGCATTAATGACCTCGGCAATGATACTAATGCTTTCAGGATTGACAGTTGTAGGGACTTTGGTATCTGATCTCTTGCTTGTGATTGTCGACCCGCGTATTCGTCTCACAGGAAGTGCCAGAGGGCAATCAGGTTCGGTGTGAAGACAAACGAGTCGGTGTTTATATGAGGAGCCGATTGTGTTTAACGTGCCGTCATACCGCCATCTATAATTAGTTCGGTGCCAGTAACGAACGAAGATTCATCTGAAGCCAGATATAGTATTCCATATGCCACATCATCGGCGACAGCCATCCTTCCGATAGGAACTCGTTCAAGAATTGGTGCTGCACTGATAGGGTCGTCATAGACACCCTCAGTTAAGGGCGTGATTGCATATCCTGGATGGATTGAATTCACTCGTATATTTTCCTTGGCATATTGAACGGCTGCTGCTTTAGTAAAAAGGCGCACAGCCCCTTTCGCTGCATGGTAAGCAGTTGCAGTGTCACTTCCAACTATTCCGTAAGTTGAAGATATGTTGATGATTGATCCTCCACCAATCTTACGCATTTCAGGTATAGCTAGTTTGGTTCCAAGAAAAGTACCTCTAGCGTGAACAGCCATTTGTCCTTCCCAAATCTCCAGTGTAGTATGCTCTACATCTGTTTCAGCTCCTGCACCGGCACTATTTACAAGGATATCAAGACGGCCGAAATGTGAAGTAGTGAAATCAATAGCATTTGCCCACTCATCTTCTCTAGTCACGTCTAACCTTAGATATTCTATATTGGTTCCTAATTCTCCAATTTGTGTGGCTGTTCGGATGCCAGATTCATCGTTTATATCTGCTAAAACTAGCGTTGCACCTTCACGTGCAAACATCCTGGCGGCTGCTCCGCCAAAACCCATAAGTTCGCCTTCTACGCCGTTAGCCGACCCGGTTATAAGTGCTACTTTGTTTTTAAGTCTCATTTATTTTCTCCAAATAAGATTGGGATGTAATTTTACCCCACTATATCTCTAAAAACCCGTAAGTAGTTTAGTCCGAGAAGTTTACGTAATTCTTCCTCATTGAATCCACGCTCTGCTAATTTAAGAGTGATATTAGGCCAATCCGTGAATTGATCGAAGCCATCTATTCTGTGATCGTCACTCAAGCGGTGTTCAGGTCGAAATCCTGACCAATTAAATCCTTGCGGGACACTGCGTGGATCTGGGTTATCCTTAAACATGTATGTCATATCATAAGGTCCCAAATCGTCAGGAAACAGTATATTTGATTCTGTTCCAGGTCCTGGACCGCATTTGTCGCATCCTATCCCCACATGGTCTATACCCATGACATTTACTAAGTGTTCCACATGATCAACAAAGTGGTCCAAAGTAATTTCTGTAGTTTCAGAAAGGAATCCCCCTATAGCCGCAACCCCAAAATAACCACCCTGGTCTGCTACAGCTTTCGCCAGCTCATCTCCCTTACCTCTGTCATGGTAACAAATTGTATTACTTGTAGAATGGGTAATTATAACCGGTGAATTTGATATTTCTATGGCATCCCATCCCACTTGTTCACTGCAGTGGCTTACATCGACTATCATGTTTAACTCATTTAGGCGTTGAACTACTTCTAATCCAAAATATGTCAAACCTGTTTTGTATCTTTCGGTGCACCCGTCACCGACTAGATTCCTTAGGTTGTAGGTGAGTTGTACTACTCGCAACCCCAAGTTGTGGAACAGTTCTATTTTACTTAAATCGCTACCGAAGGGAGTAGTGTTTTGGAAATCGAATATCACTCCACGTTTACTGTCGGCATAAACTTTTTCTATGTCTTTAGATGTCAAGACCAACCGTATTTCATCGTCTAGAGCATCAATCATTGCCCTAGCCTGTGTCATTGCTGTAAATGAGTCATGAAAGGCATCATCTGGGGGATTTAGTGATGCATATGTACCACTGGCTACGGTTACACCAGATTTTTCCCAAAGGTTCACGTATAATTCCCGGGCACTTGAAGAGTTTTTGATTTCTTCAACAGCCATATGTCGCATGAGTCGCAGTATCTCTGAACGAGATAATCCCTCTTCAATATATCTGTTCAAACATTCTTTCATACTGTCACTAAATAACATTCCCGAAGTCGCCCCCGGCTGCTGACTATCTATTACTAGTGCAGTTTCATGTAGTTCACGTGCTTCTTTAGGTGTAAGAGAAGCACTTTTTCTTCGTGTTGACATTCGTACCCCCTGTGATTCAATTTTAATAGCTTGTATTTCCGGCGTGGAATCATAGGTGTAAAGCTGCTAAAGTTGATAATCAACGTCTTTTTAGTGTCTACTATTACTAACTAGCAAGTCTTTACGGGTTCCCCATTTACGCAAAAATCTACCGTAATTCTTTCTACTGAGTTCATCTCTATCATTTTCAGACAAACTTTCCCACGCGCGATGGGTGTGTCTAATTACAGGCAGTGAGTGGTCTGCAAAAATTTCCAGCCCTGCATTCTTGAATTGGAAACTGTAATCGATATCTAAGTTTCGGTAAAACCTGAAACTTTCCCTCATGAACCCTACAGAATTCAAGGAAGATCTTCGGAAGGTTAACATGTATGACTGCATCGCATCCATCATGCCTGTTTCGCCCTCTCCCTCATGGAAATGATGTAAATCATTTGTACGTAAGCCGAAAGGGCCAAATAGGCCAACGTTGTTATAGTCAAGGGTAGACTCAGCAGCTGCATATACGTCACCTGTAACTTCAATACTAGTGTCTAATAACATTATTGTTTTGCCGAGGCTTTGTTTCATCAATATGTTTTGGGCAGTAGCGCTACCCAGAACGTAGTCTGAATAAATTATTCGGGTATCAGTGTATTTAGAGAGGACATTATCTAGACTACTGATTTCTGATCTCACTGCAGAGTTAACAAGGGCTATGATTTCTATACTAAAGGCGCTTTGCCATTTAAGTACACTTTTCAAGCATCTATCAACATCTTTAGGGTAGCCTTGGGCAACTATACCTATTGTGAAGTCAAATTCATTTTTGCGATCCAAGTATGAATCCACCTCTTTTGACGAGGATACGAATAATTTGTTGGTGTTAGACACATTTTGTTTATCTATGAGTCGTAAGCGTATAGATGGTATGTTGTTCTTCTCCAAATGTGTTACTGGTATAGCATCTTCAATTTTGTAGCCTTGAATGTTTAACTTTTTCCTGATGTCATCCCCTTCAGAAAAATTGCCAGACATCCTGTACGTATTTCGTTTAACAGCAAGATCAGTTATGGTTTTAGGGACTTCACGTGCTTTAGTTGAGTTGAAGAGGTCTAGTCCAAGAATTTTGTCGAATTCAAGTGCGATCTTATACTTGGTATCAGCAGGGATTGTAGCCCTAAGAAGTAGCCATGTAAGTTTAAGAGCACCTGGCATATCCAGGTTATTATTCACCGTATTTATAAATGAGGAAATCCATTGATTTCGTATGTGTTCTTCGGATTTGTTATTGATGTCTTCGGTTATAGTTATAGAAGAATCTAATGGAATATTTTGGTCATCCGATATCGACCTAAGATTAAAAATTATATTGCGTAGGTGTTTGAGTGACTTATCTGATGCGAGTAGAGCTTTATATGAAAAATTCATTCTTTTGTTGTATCTAGTCGTCATACATAGGTATCTAAAAGCTATTGCATCAATGCCCTTAGATTCTATGTCCGATAATATGAACGAATTTCCAGCTGATTTAGACATCTTTACTCCGTCACATAATAAATGTTGCCCATGCGTCCAGATGTTTACCAGCGGTTTATTTGTATACGCTTCACTTTGAGCCAATTCATCTTCATGGTGTGGAAATATGTTGTCGACGCCACCGGTGTGTATATCAAATTGTTCGCCTAGGTACTTGATTGACATAGCAGAACATTCGATGTGCCAGCCTGGAAAGCCCTCTCCCCATGGTGAATCCCATTTGACAGTTCTTCCTGGTTCTGCCGCTTTCCATAAGGTGAAATCTCTAGGATCCCTTTTGAATGGGTCAATGTTGACTCTGACACCCTCTTGGAGATCTACTTTGTTGGTGTTTCCAGATAGGCTTCCATAATCTTGGAACGAAGATACAGAAAAATATACATTCCCTCCTGATTTATATGCATGCCCTTGATTAAGTAGTCTGCTAACCATTTTTGTCATCTCGTTAATGTGGTCTGTTGCTTTAGGGAAAACGTGAGCTGGTTTGATGTTTAATTTCTTTTCGTCATCCATGAATCTTGAAGTATAGAAATTTGCTATGTCTCGAGGTGTTTTACCTTCAGCCAGCGCTGCTGCGATTACTTTGTCTTCACCTTGTTCTAGTACCTCCTGTCTCATGTGTCCAACATCTGTGATATTCTTTACAGCTTTCACCTCTATCCCTTGATACTCCAGACATCTTCGTATCCAATCAGACATCAGGTATGATCGATAATTTCCAATATGAGGGTCTCGGTATACAGTGGGGCCGCAGGAGTAAATTTTTACCAGCCCTGGTGTAATAGGATTGACCAGCTTAACCATTTTTGTCATCGTATCGTACAGGCTGAGCATCCAGTATAGCTTTCCTTTATTTAGGATAAAATTATTCTTCAGGCGGTCATTTTATATGAATTTATGTCAATTACATAATAAATTTGTAAATCATTTTAGAAATAAGCGGTGATGGTATTACCTAGATAAATAGATTTAACTCAGTGATGTCAACCTAAACGCAATAAATGAACGTTTTGCTTGATGGTCAGTACTATTTTACACATACCCCTTGGAGGTAATAATCCATGTCCACCTCTGGGTAGTCAACGACTAAGTCGCTTCCAATCTTTGCTATTGAAAGGTATTCACTGTTACCACTTGAAATTGTTTTATGTATTTCATGGCGTGGCGGTCCAAAAATGCTAGATACTTCTGGAGGATTTTTCCCAGACAAGCTAAAAGAACATGTGTCAATGGAATTATTTGGTAACCTAGACAAATCTATTTCTACTACTAATCCTAGGCCTTTTTGCGTTCGAGATTTTGCTTCGGCTAATTGCAGGGCATTCCAAACAAATGATGAGGTGTTTCCAGTGCAAAGAGCAGCACTTTTAATACCCAGCCATGACTGGTCTGCACTGTAAGTAGCTCCGTTGCTTCCAACACCTTCTAGGTTGTACAGCGTATGTGTTTCAGCACATGGGGTTGTTGTGCTATTTATGACCCCAAGGTTATCGAATTCGAGTAGAGCAGAAATCATAATTACTTCAGGTTGACCTGTTGGCCCTGTTGCACCTGTTGATCCTGTAGCTCCTTGCGGACCCTGTGGTCCTACAGGACCTCTGGTACCTTGAGCTCCTTCTGGACCCGTCTTACCTTGGTCTCCCTGTTCTCCTTGGTCTCCTTGTGGACCCTGTGGTCCTTTTGGTCCTGGTATGCCTTGAAAACCGGTTGCGCCCCTGGATCCTACGTTACCCTTAAGTCCACGTTCCCCTGTGTCTCCTTTAGGGCCAGGTATCCCTTGTGCCCCGGTCGGCCCTCTTTCTCCATCAGCCCCAGTTTCACCGATTGGTCCATCAGCTCCCTGATCACCTTTTGGCCCGATAGGACCTTGACTACCAGTATCTCCTTTTTCACCTTGGGATCCCTTTGGGCCTTCTATTCCATCAGATCCCTTCATACCGGCTGGTCCCTGTTTTCCAGGTGGTCCAGTTGGTCCTGCAGGGCCTTCAATGCCCTGAGGTGCTGAACATGACAGGAGAACAATAAATATGGGTATAGCGTATAGGGGTGTTAGAGAGTGTCTCATGATTGATTCTCAATAGACAGTATAGCCTAGTAGTCAACAATCTTCGTATCTATTTTAGGTCATTTGTTTATGATCACACTAGTTTGGTTAAAGAATTGAATAATTACTGATATATTACTCAGTAGGATTTTGAGTGAGCCGAACAGATTTATAAAGGAATTGCCATGTCAAGTATCACTCAGTCACGTTTCCTTCTTAGAGGGGTTCACAATTTCTTGCCAACTCCATTTCTGCCGGATTATAAAGTAGATTTATACGGTATGAGAGAAAATGTTGCATACCATGCAAATACATCTAACACTGATATGGTTGTGACCGTGTGTGGAGGTTTTGGTGAGGGATTACAGATGGATGTTGAAGAGCAAAAAGACATAGTTTCAGCAACTGTGGACGGAGCAGAGGGTAGGGTGCCTATAACTGCAGTAGCTTTGGGAGGATACGGTATGCAGAGACGATTGGCAATTAATGCTCAGGAAGCTGGCGCTTCAACCTTGAGAGTTAGGTTTCCGACTTTTGGAACGACTGACTCTGATAATGCGTACTCATATCTTAAAGGACTTGCAGAATCCGCTAATATAGGGATGGTTATATTTGTGATGGGAGAACATAATTTTTGGCCTGATGTGTTTGAACGATTGTCTGGAGTCTCAAATATAATTGGGTTTTCTCCACCGGGAGGAGCAGATTCCTCAGATCAGATAGGTAAGGCTATACAGCATAGAGTACCAAATCGGTATATCTGGATAAATGAAAATGAACAGAGTGCTATGAAATCTTTCTCTAATGGTTGCGAGGGGTATACAACAGCAGTATCTTCAATAATTCCTAAATCTTGTAAGCAATTCTGGGACTATGGTGTTTCAGGAGACACTGATCAAATGCTACTAACATTCAATAAACTTATAAAGCCGATCATAAAGATACGTACTGTAGGTAAAGGATGCGAAATAGGTGGTATAAAGGTGGCTCTAGAAGCACTTGGTAGGTATGGCGGTCCTACTAGACTTCCTGAGTTTCAGGTATCAGAAGAAGATAGAAAGACTATCGTAGATATTTTAAGACAACATCCTGAGACCAAGGAACTGTTCTAAGTATAAAATACTAGTAAGTGGGCAACAATACTGTATAGACTTGTAGTATATAAATTCGGAGGTGTTCCATTTCATGAGTAAATTTAAGGTAGCACTGTTCACTAGTGGTAAAGCAGAAGGTCCAGTGCCTGATTGGGTGCCCGAATCTTTGCATAATGAAGGGATAGATTTAGTAGTAGGGGAATCAGAAGACTCAGAAGATATGTTAGAGCTATCTAGTGATGCCGATATTTTATGGATTTTTGGAGGTCAAAAGGTTAGTGTTGATGTATTGCCCAAAATGAGTAAATGTGGGGCGATTATACGAACAGGAAGTGGTACCGATAATATTCCTATACCTGAAGCTACGGATTTAGGGATTGTGGTTTGCAACACACCAGAAGCTCATGACGATGAAGTGTCTGATCATGCCATAGCATTACTTTTCGACCTAGTTAGAAGGTTGTCAGTTAACGACAGAACATTGCGAAGAGGGGTCTGGGATGTTCATTTAAATGAGCCTAATGCCCATGTCGGAGGTAGTACCATAGGTTTGGTTGGTTTTGGACATATAGCCCAGTTAGTGTCAAGAAAATTGGGTGGTTGGGATATGGATATACTTTGTTATGACCCGTACGTTTCTCCTGAGGAAATGTCTAGTCATGGAGTTATATCTTCTTCGTTCGAAGATATATTGGTTCGTTCAGATTTCATATCACTACACTGTCCACTCACAGAGAATACTCGTCATTTGATAGGTGAGGATGAGCTGCGAAAAATGAAGTCTACAGCCTTGTTAATAAACACTTCACGAGGTCCAGTGGTTGATGAGCAGGCGTTAGTAAAAGGGCTTAATGCGGGATGGATAGCAGGTGCGGGATTAGATGTTTTTGAAATTGAAGGACAGCAGGTTGTAGGTAATTCAGATGAAGGGGTTTCTACCTCATCTGTTCCAAATCCACTGCTGAGTATGGAGAATGTAGTTGCTACTCCACATATAGCAGGTGTTTCAGATAGATCGATAGACAAATGCTGGCACCTTTCGGTTGATAGTGCTATTGCTTTATCTAAAGGTTATTGGCCCAGATCATATGTAAATAAGAAAGTGAATCCTAAATGGGATTTGAACGTTTCTACTAGTTGATTTAGCCAGTTTAATGAAGCATTATGATTAGTTATCACTAGTGATAACTAATCATTTTTTGTATCTGGGAATTTTGATAACAGAAGTGTAAAAGTGGGTATTATAAGGATTAGCCCACCATATACGAAAGCACTTTGAATTCCGTATCTATCGGATATTATTCCAGCAATATATGGAGACAGTAAACTTATGAATCCAGCGCCGTATATTAATGATGTGACGGTAGATGAAGAGGCTCCCTTCGATGCATCAAGAGCTGCTGCTATCACTATGTGATGGAGTGAAAAAATCAGTGATCCTCGTATCAGGACCGCCACAAACAGCTGTATGCCAGGACGGACGACGCTAATAGCAAAGGCGGATACCATTGTGAGTGCTGTACCAGTGACTATTACTGGTTTACTACCCACTTTATCTGACATGAATCCCATGGCAGGTTGTGAAATTACACCGGAAAGTTGAGATGCTGCTAATAGTAATCCAATGGTTGTAGGGGAATAACCTAGATCATCTTGGAGATAAAGTGGTAGAAAATGCGCTACTGCTGATTCACCAAAATTTCTGAGAGCAGTTGTTAGTATCAAGATAAACAATATTTTGTTGCTAAAAAGGTTTAGGAGAGATGAGAAGTACTGATATAAAGACTGGACACCAGTATTATCTATTGATTTCCTGGAAGGAATTAGAACAAATATTACTATGCCTGCTATTATCGCAGGAATTAATCCAGCTTTAAGGACATCTCTCCATACCATTAAAGAGAGTAGTCCTGCCATCGTTACTGGACCTAAGACTTCCCCAAAATTAGCGGCCATGCCATGAAGTGATACGGCAAATCCTCTTCGATCCGGAAATCTTCTGGATAATTCTCCGATAGCAGGTGGATGGAACATTGCTGGACCTATTGCTGCAAAGAACATAATTGGGAGTATGGTAGAGTATCCAGGTGCAAATCCCATTAAAAACATCGAAACTCCCATGATCATCATGGATACTGTTAACATGACTCCGGCACGCTTACTGAAACGATCTCCTAGATATCCAGATACCATTGTTGCTGACCACCAGCCCAAATTACTGGCAGTTCCGAATAAACCGTGTTGAGATTTAGACAAATTTAAGTCGATAGTGATTTTTGGAATTATGAGTGTACTCTGACCAGACATGTATAGGTGTTTCAGGGCATGTGCAAAAACTATGGCACCGGCTACAGTTCCACGTCCGCTTCTTAGTTCATTTTCTATTGATGGATGGCTCATATTTTAATACGCATCTATTGGGTATCTACAAGGTTTATGTAACGTGATGGTTAAATTCCCACTAGAGATATGGGAACAGTATTTACAGGACATCGAGGGTTTCTATTGCGCTTCAAGTAAAAATCCTCTTATATGGTCTCTGTAACGCTGGTACAGGAATCCCATTACCATTAATAGAATTCCTAGTGATAAGTATGCGCCTACTCTATAACCCATATCGAGGGTGAATGTATCAACGATAAAAAGTTTTAAAACTGGTATCCCAAGTAGTGCTAGTCCAGCTAGCCTTACATTAAGTTTGCTTCGCATAATGCCAATTACCAATATCAAACTTGCATATATTGCCAGGAATAAACTCAGCGACAAGCTTTGTATGTGATCTTTTGCGTCAGTGCTTAAGTTTACGAGATCACTATCGACAGCTGAAAGGATTTCTGCGCTTAGTACCCAGATAGTGAGTAAATTAGCCACTATAACTAGAATTGGGATGACTATTCTATTTTCAATGATCATGAGCCAATTTCGGTAATCTTCAGGTATCACCAATTCTTTTGATCTATTGAGAAGATAAGCTGTAGCGTATAGAGCTGCAATGCTACTCGTAAACGCTAGCATCCTTACGTTGTAAATAACCCAATAAGGGGCGTCTAGAGTTGATTCTACACCTAGAAGTCGAATCGTTAACATTGTAAATACAGCCAATCCGATTACTCTAGGTTGCCAATACCCAAGTTTTATTGAGAGCACAAATGATACTAATCCGTGCGTTGCCCAGCCGATAGTTATCCATGGACCGTCAAATTGGATTGGTATAGCAATTACCAACAGTACTGAGCCTATTCCAGCTAACATTATCGTAAGGTTTATAGGTTCTTTAGACCGTAGGAATGATATGTAAGCGAGTCCAAAATAGAATAGCGCTAATATGAAAGTCCCAAGACCTTGCCAATGTTTAGCATCGTAGGTTTCAAAATTGTTAAAGCTTATTGAAAAATATACGGCAGCATTTAGTGTCATCAATAAGTAATCGATACTGTTGGGTGCCTTACGCCTTATGAAATGGAATAGAGTTGTCGCTCCAATAAAGGATAGAAAGATAACGGTTATAAATAACTGGTTAATAAATAGCGTGCCGTATGTACCATATTCTTCATGCCATATGCTAGCGCTAGCAATAGATGCTACAAATGCTAGCAGAGTAAACCATCTCCAATTCTTGAAAGTCGAAAGTACTATTACGGCGATGTTAACGATCAGAATGTATGCTATGAGGTAATTTCCGTCTGCTGCAGAGGGAGGACTATCTGACAGAGGTTCTTGAGACGGTGTTCCTAATAGGAACGGTGCGCTAAATGCTCCAATGATACCAATGATAGCAAGTGCCATAGAATTGTATTTCAACGCTAATACAGCAGAGATTATACTTATTAAGAAAAGTGCTATTACAGCAGGGATAGAATCGATAAGGTTGTATAGTCCTGACGCCGCAAAAACAGAAAGGTATAATATCGCTATCCCACCGCCGGATAAGGCCTGAGCATACGTCGAGTATTTTTGTTTCCAAACCTCCCCGAGTACTAGGAGCGATGTCCCGATAATAACACCAATCCCAACACGTGATATTTCATTAACCCAATTGTTGTCGAAAGCTAATTTAAGGAAGAATCCTATACCAATTATTAGTGCTATAACACCAACTCGAGCTAGCCAGTTACCTCCGAGTAGGAAATCTGCCACATCAGTTTTAGCTATACGATTGGTTGATTTTTGGGTATCAATCGACGCTGTGCTAGTTCTTGTGTAATCTACTTTATTTGGGATACTGGGAAGAGCTGATTTTTGGTGAAGTGACTCACGAATTTCCCTAAGTTCATGCCTGATAGACTGTATTTGTCTACTAAGTTCATATAGAGAATACTCTGTATCTGGTGATAGTTCGGTACCACATTTTGTACAAAATGTATTTGTTTCTGAATTTTGTGTTTTACATTTACTGCATATCATATGGTGGCTTTTCCATAGTCTAGATCATTTTTCCTATTAAAATCCCTATAAATGCAGCTGACAGTCCCAATATAACACTTCCCGTAATATTTAGAATGGCTACTTGCAAGTCTCCTTTTTCGAGTGCCTGTACAGTTGCTAAGCTTAATGTTGAAAATGTGGTATAAGAACCAAGGAATCCCACAGCAAAAAATATCCGCGTGCTCTCTGACCAACCGGAGTTAGATATTAGAATTCCAGTGAGTAAGCCTAGTAGGAACGAGCCGCTAATGTTAACAAACAGTGTTCCTATAACGGTAGACCCTAGTTGAATTAGTGCTATTCGGTCAATTCCATATCTAGAGATGGCCCCTAAAGCACCCCCTAGACCGACTAGCAGTATATGTGACATATCAATATACCCTCATGTAGATTCCACATTAGCCAATTTGACGAGAAGGTTTGTCATGGACTTTTCAAATTGGTTTTGTTGCCACTTTCTCACGTCATCACCTTTGCATTCGATGGTTAAAGAATTTGGATTTTTGGCTAATCTTTGTAGGCTTACCATGGGCCATAAAAGTCCTGATTCTACAGATAGAATTTTTGACCAATTATCCCTCCATTCTTTTAATGATTTTAGATTATCTTTGACGCTATTAAGTTCTTTTTGATTAAGATTTTGTTTTTGACTATGGGTTTTTGCAGGTCGTTTTATAGGTGTCGTTTCCAGTCCTGTATGAATTGCCTTCTTTAATCGTGTTAGAGAGGATCCGTATGAATATTTTCCCAATCCTTTAAGTTTTGGTATCTCACTTAGTTTGGAACTTGATAATGCAACTATTACAGAATCAGTGAATATCTTGAAAGGCGGTCGGTCATTTAAGATCGCTTCATTTTCACGGAATTCGTATACGGATTTTAACACAGAAAGTTGTTGGCCTTTTAGTATTCCACTTCCTTTAACAGAGAGGAATTTATATTCTGGATTGGGCAGTTCATATTTCACATTTGTTAATCTTTCACATTCCTCTAGAACCCATGTTATTCTGCCGAGTGAATTAAGTTTCTCATAAAGAATATTTTTTAGACTGTGTAGATAACGAACATCATCGGCGGCATAATTTAACAGGTCATTTTTTAAAGGTCGTTGTGACCAATCTGCACGCTGCAATTTCTTATCCTTATTTATGACTATTTTCATGTATTCACTTAACACGGCTGCTAATCCTCTTTTATCGGATCCCAGGAATGAGGCTGCTATACTCGTGTCAAACATGTTATTTACATGGAATCCCCATTCACGGCCCATACTACGTACATCGTAGTCAGCTGAATGAAATATCTTTTGTACTGAACCTTCCTCTAATAGCTTACCGAGTTGTGTAAAATCTTTTATGGATAATGGATCTACTAGGAAAATGTGATCTAACGTAGAGATTTGAAATAAGCATATTCTCTCAGGATAGTGGTAAAATCCATTAGATTCGAGGTCTATAGCGACCTGGGATTCGGCTAGTGTCAAACTGATTATTTCTTGAAACCTTTTATCCGTCTCAACAATTTCTACGGCTTGATGATGTTTCAGTTGAACTCCTTTAGCATTATTTATGCTATTTTGTGATGGTATTAGATGTGTTATTAGCACCTGTGGATATTTTGGAAACTAATATGTCTAATGCCGTTTCTTCATCCGTGCTAGAAGTTTTAATACACAAGTCAGTTTCTATTAGAAGCTTGTGGATGTGAAAAAGTTCTTGTGAAGTGAACTTAGTAGATTGCTCCATTGTTTTTCGGAGCGGATATCCTGATAAACCGATTTTTGTTGCATGCTCTCGTTCAGGTATATTTCTGGATTTCAAGTCTTTAGCTATGATTAATAACCTGACCTGCCGAGCTACCATAGATAACAAATATGTTGCTGCACTTCCTGATTCAAGTAGATTATGAATTAGATTTAAAGCTAGTCCTGTCTTTCCTTCAAATATAGCGTCAATTGCAGCAAAAATGTTAGACTCTCTGGTATAAGAGACCATTATTTCAACGTCTTTTTTCAGTATTTCGTCGCCTCCTTTGTATGCAACAAGCTTATCCAGTTCATTTGCAATTGTTCTTAGGTCTGGTCCAATAGTTGAGGTAAGTGATTCCACCGCATCTGCATTGATTGTCGACTTTAATTTATTAACTCTTTCAAAGATCCATTTTCTTACCCCTTCAGGGGTTGGAGTAGGGAAACTAATCACTTTTAGTTGATCTTTTATAGATAAAAATAATGGATTAGTTGTACTTAATGTTCCATCAACGAACACAATGTCAGTGGAAGGTGGTGAAGTTTTTAGGCACTCATCTAATCCATCCCATTCGCCGACGTCAAGTTTTTTAGATCTGCGAGATTTCGACGACCATTGTTTTTCAAATTTTGACACAAGATTTTTAACTATAACAGTGCGCTTAGATGATAAAAACGGTGTTGTGTTACACGTGTGAATTAGTTGATCTATCCCAATGGTATTACCATCTAGGACCGTGACATTAGCATCTTTGAAATCGTTATCATCTAGGGATTCCGTGATGGATTTCAAAGCTTCATCTCGTGAGAAGTCATCATCACCGAATAGTATATAGTGCATATCTTCCTGACTCTAGGCTATCGATTTATCTTGCCGTGATATTGTATATTACTCCGACTATGTGAAGGTTAATCAAATTGATTTATCTGTTGGAGGGACTAGTTTTATATCTTTGGTAAGCTGTATATGCCAGCTATAATTATAAGAGTGATGTTCCATTGTTCAGTTTAAGGAGCAGTTTAGATTTATGTTGAGGATATTATTTTCGTTCATAACGATGAGCGGGATCCCAAGACTTCTTTACAGGCTAATATTCGATAAACGTGTATCATCGAAACTGAAGCTAATACCAATTCTGGCAATACTGTACGTATTGTTGCCGACGGATTTTTTGTTAGATGCACTTCCGTTAATAGGTAGAATAGATGACATTTTCCTACTAGTACTTGGAATTATATTATTCTTGGTTATGGTTCCGAAAGAAATCGTAAGAGACCATCTAGGAACTCGTGGAAAATCCACCTTAGATAACGAAGAGTCAGATGCGCGGAACGAGAAAATCATAGATGGTGAATATACTATTACAGATGATGACAAGCCTGAAGAACGAGATTCTCGAAATTAACATATGGGTGTGATGTTCAAAGCCAGTAGGGTTCTTAAGCAGTATAAGTATTGGTGGAGATAGGGGGACTCGAACCCCCAACCTCGGCATTGCGAACGCCGCGCTCTCCCAGTTGAGCTATATCCCCACAAACTATGAGTAAACAGATAATTATAACGTTGACGAAATCTGTTTATTAGTGACTTAGATACCTATTTTAGACAGAAATTCCGGGAGTCCTTTGGCACCCATGTCAACCTTGTACGTACATCCTGCCTCAGGACCATTTTTTTCTCTCTCATGTCCCCCTGCAGTCGCTACATACATGTCAGTGTATCCGACTCCTCCGAAAGTTACACTTGCTACAGCTTCTGTTGGAAATTCCACTTTTCGAATAAAATCACCGTTGGGCCTATAGCCAAAAACTCCATATCCACCCCAATTGGCAGACCATATGTTACCCTCACTATCTACAGTCATTCCGTCCATAGATCCTTCAACATCGGATCTGATCAAGACTTGCCTATTGGATATCTCTCCTGTTGACTGATTATAGTCGAATACATCTATACCTTCGATTGAGTCAGTGTAG
The DNA here is from genome assembly GCA_913051545.1 of uncultured Chloroflexota bacterium. Classification (GTDB taxonomy): domain Bacteria; phylum Chloroflexota; class Dehalococcoidia; order Lucifugimonadales; family CAJXCD01; genus CAJXCD01. The sequence continues at coordinate 3,609 of CAJXCD010000010.1, read as the reverse complement.
TACATCTTATTTTTTTCTAAATTGAAACCCATACCGTTTGATATTCCTACGTTATCCACAACTTTGGTAAGGGAACCATTACGGTCCAATCTGTACAAACGACCTAGTGAAACACCTTGGTCAGATTCTTCAAGAGCAATTGTTCCACAAAAAACTCGACCTTCTGGATCAGCTATTACATCGTTGAATCTGAACTTTTCTTCACCCTCAATACAGTCGACTATGTTGGTTAAAACCCCATCCTTTAGGGTGGCTATTCTCCCATGTTCCATGAAAAGCAGGATTGACCCATCAGCTTGGAATGCAAAACCACCAACGATATCTCCTTCGTAAAACTTTTTATGAATTCCGCTTGAAGGATCGTACCTATAAATCAGTCCAGCGGGTATATCTGCCCAATATAATATATTTTCGACTGGGTGCCACAGAGGATTTTCACCAACTTCGCAAGAGTAGTCAGCAATCAATTCGGGTTGCATTTTGTAGACTCCTTAGTATCTTGGACAACTCATTATAACCGTGTGTAATTATCTAGGATACTCTGTTTATGTATCTTCAGACTTTACTCCCTAATAAAATCAGGCTCTCATGAATGTTTCATTATATGTAACGTGAGGCAAAATAAGCGTATATCTTATATAACTGCGCTTAGTCCACCATCTATGTTTACCGCCGAACCTGTTATATAACTAGCCTGTTTGGACACTAAAAACGAAATCATGTCTGCGGCTTCGTATGCTTCACCAACACGTCCGATTGGTACACTATTTCCCATATCTTTGTACCAGTCAGAAAGAGATGTTTCAGGAATATTTGTGATTTTCTCCATACCTTTACGGTCGTTCTGGCCACTCTTAATGAATCCTATACATACAGTATTTACTAATATGTTATGAGATGCATATTCTTTAGAAAGTGCTTTGGTTGCTGCTATTCCTGCAGCCCTTGTTACAGAGGCGGGGAGAGATCCTGAACCGGGAGCTTTAGCATCTATGTTTGTAACTATTATGATTCTTCCGCCACCCTGTTTTTTCATTTGAGGTAGTATTTTTCGAGCAAGGCGTATTGTGGCATACAACTTTACGTTAATATCTTTTTCCCAGTCATTATCATCTAGTAAAGCGAACGGTTGAACTGCCCCCTGCCCAGCATTACTAATCAGTATGTCAATTTTCCCATACTCGCTTACAACTTCATTAACTAAGGCATCTAATTGTGATGGGTCGGAGACATCGGTAGGTATAGCAAGTACCTGCATATTTGAAATATTGGATATTTCATCAGCGGCTTCGCGTAGAATGTCAGGTCTTCTCGCACAAATAACCACATTCGCCCCTTCAGTGGCTAGTCTAACTGCTGTCGCTTTCCCTATGCCTTCGCTACCTCCGGTAATTAAGGCAACTTTTCCTTGTATACCTAAATCCAAATGCCTATCCTCACTTTTTCGAAAATTCCGGATTTAGAAAATAAATGTTTCGCCATCGGCTACATATTTCTTACACACGTCAGTATCTAGTTCAATACCCAATCCAGGATTTTCTCTCAGCGTGAGGTAACCATTTTCAATGTTGCCCACATTATCTTTAACCAATTTTTTAACCCACGGTGAACCTTGGAAATGGCATTCTAGTCCAATAAAATTTGAACTAGCTGCAGCTACATGTCCTGCAGCTATAGTTGCTACTATTCCACCATTATTGTGAATTGCTATAGGCATGTAATTTAGATTTGCATAATCGGCGATCTTCCGCGTTTCGTGGATTCCGCCTGTGAAAAGTACATCAGGATGAATAATGTCACATGCTCTTCGATTAATAAATAGTTTAAATTGTTCAGCTGTAAACATTTCTCCAATACATATAGGTATCGGACTTTTTTCTTTCACTTCAGCTAATCCGTCAGGATCTGTGAGTGGTGTGGGGTCTTCTAGCCAAAAAGGCTTAAGATGAGCTAGTTCATTTGTGATACGAATAGCAGAAGGTATGTCATAGTGCCAGTGACAATCTAGGGCTATCTCCACGTCCCAGCCTACTTCTTCTCTAACGGTACTGATTCTTTCGACTATCTGGTTCAGTTGTTTTGCGGATATAGATCTATTCCAGGGATCTCCATTAGGGTCAGGAGCTGTATAGTCCAGATCAAATTTTATGTGTGTGTAACCTTCCTTAATACAATTTTCTGCTAATAACTTCCATTGATCCAAGTCATCAATTAGGCTAGGTGAACTTCTATCAACGTATATCAATATCTGATCACGATATTTACCACCTAGTAGGTTGTACACAGGTGTGTCTAGAACTTTACCTGCAATATCACAGAGCGCCATTTCTATCCCGCTGATTCCCCATATAACCGGCAAGTGGGTAGCTGTTGGGGACATGGATGGTTCTAATGGAGGCATTCTTCCATAAAGAATTTCACTAACCATCGATCGAATATTCATTGGGTCACGGCCTATCAAGGTATCCTTTATGTAATTGATAGAATCTGGTACACCTAGAAACACCTCTGATTCACCTATCCCGTATATACCTTCGTCGGTGTCTACTCGTACGAGTAGATAGCTTACGTTCCGCGCTTTACCCCCGACGCCGTGTGAATCAGGACCAGTTAATTTCATGGTGCGTATATCTGTGATTTTCATCGTTAAAACTTCACTCCAAATTTATAGATATAGCGATTATGGTAATGGTATAGAGCACACTTTGTGTGTTCTTGAACAACAAAACTAAATTCAATCATCATGATACGTCATATAGGAGTCTGGTCAAATCCCCATTCAACTAATTTTGAGACCATGCCGCGGATACGTGTATTATTGCTGTGAACATACGATTCAGATGGACGGAGACCAAACCTACGACCTTCGTAGTGTCTCCGAATCACATTCAATTCTTCGTTGTTTTGGGGTTTTGATATGAAATTTATAGCATGTTGATGTCTGCCACTAGCACCCCCGAAAGATGAGTGTAACGTGCTTTCAGTAAACACGACTACGTCACCTGGTTGTGATTCTAATGCATAACAGGGGATGTCTTCTGGTTTTATCCCGAATGGCATAAAATCAGGGTCATTATTTCGTTGGCGCAGGGAATGAAATGTGTCAATTTCACCCGCAGCATGTGATCCGGGTATTACTCTAAGAGCGCCTGTATTTCGTGTTAAAGGATCCGTGTAAAAGGCTATTTTGATGCCAAACGGAGCACTTTTTGTAGCTAGGTCACCATGCCAAGGTGTATCGCCTTTTTGTAGATTACCTTCCGTTACTGAGAGTATAAAGTCGGGTCCACATAGGTCCAGCCCTATTCCATATATACGGTCATCTGCTGGTAGTTTTGATAGGAAAGGTCTCCTCTCAAAAAATGGTTGTACCGCTTCCCACTTATCTCCTGTGAATGGTTTGTTGCCACGTGCTTCATAGAAGATGTCTTCAGCTTCAGCTTTCATCAACAGAATTTCGTCAGTAGTAAGTAGCTGTGGTAAGACAAGAAACCCAAATGTATTAAAGTGTTTTATCTGTTGTGGTGACAGCATTAGAGGTAAATTACAACGTTACACAGACCCACCACCGCCCCTGGCACTACCTGTAAGTTTAATTCTGGGGTCTAC
>CAJXCD010000009.1 GCA_913051545.1 uncultured Chloroflexota bacterium | reverse complement strand
GAGCGCAGTCCTGATAAGACTGAGGTCCCTGGTTCGAGTCCAGGCTGGCCCACCACCAATATTCGATATAATTTAATCAGCCTCGTGATGTATTGTTGTGGTCTTGGCCATCAAAATGTGTTGTTCCAATTTCAAAATTAATGTTAATTCAATACAAAGGCGGGTGGGAATTAATTGCCTGACAAAAAAATAGGCTGTCTACTTATGAATATAGGTACACCAGCAAACCCAAATGTTAAAGCAATAAGATCGTACCTTAAAGAATTCCTATCAGATCCAAACATTATAGATACTAACACCCTACTTAGGTGGGCTATAGTAAATTTAATTGTAGTTCCATTCCGTCCAAAGATGATTTTACATCAATATCAAAGCATATGGATGGACCAAGGATCTCCACTACTGGTACATTCCCAAATGTTCCTTGAAAAAATATCGAGCAAAACACCGAATTTCATATTTGAATTGGGTATGAGATATGGAAATCCTTCAATTAGAGACGGGTTGATGAAATTAGAAAGGGAAGGAGTGGACGAAATAGTATTGTTACCTATGTTCCCTCAATATGCTCAAGCCACATCTGGATCTTGTATCAATAAGGCCGTTGAATTAATCAATGAACTGAATATAGAAACACCATATACGACGATTGAGTATTTTTTCCACAATGATTTTTATATCGATAGTTTAGTCGAATCTATAAATCAGTCTGAAGAGTATCTTGAGAGTGATTTCCTTCTCTTCAGCTTTCATGGCTTACCACAAAGTCAGATTAAAAAAATGGATCTATCAAATAGATACTGCTTAAAGGAGATTGATTGTTGCCGAAATAGATCTATATACAATCAACTGTGTTACAGCCACCAATGCTATGACACTGTTAATAAAGTAGTTAAGAAACTCAAGCCTGATAAACCTTACGGGCTGGCTTTTCAAAGTAGATTTGGGATGAGTAGGTGGATAGAGCCAAACACCACAGATGTAATTAAGAATTTACCAAGTAATAACAAAAAGAACATTTGTGTAGTTTGTCCAGCTTTTGTTTTTGACTGTCTAGAAACTCTAGAGGAAATAGCGATTAGAAATAATAAATATTTCATTGATTCCGGTGGCGAACAATTGAAATTAGTACCTGCTCTTAATGATGAATCTAAGTGGGTTGATAGGTTTCATAAATTCTTACTAGGTAGAGTCCACTAATTCAACGTGTTAAACAGATGAATATACGTGATCGTTTTTAGAATTTAAAGGAACTGTTTAATAATGAATTGGATGACTATTAAATCAAAACTTAGCAACAGCAAGGAGGAAATCTTACGAACTGTCGGATTGTTTATTTTACTTAGATCTATTCATGGAATATCTATATTGGCCATTGCATATCTTCTAGGATGGAATTTACAGGATTTCAGAGAATTCAAAATTTTTGGTTTCAAAATATATTTACTGGTTATGGTAATTGTAGTAACCGTAGTACTGAGACGTTTCTATAAGATATATAAATGGTGGAAAAGACTACCTGAAACCAACAACATACCCAATGGTAACGCTGAGGTCCCTAGTTCAAATACAGGATGGCACAGTGATAATTAATATACTTCAATCAAGTTTAAACTAACACCATGTGCGCTTCCTGGCTTGATTCCTATTAAATCATTCCCATCTAATTCGGACTTCTCAAAATCAATACTATTACCAAGTAGGATTTGAGAAATATGATCTAAGTCACTAACCCTGATCGCCAATGAATACGGAGATTCACCATAACTAGACAGAAATTGCTCGACTAAGCCAGGTCCTGTTGGGGAAATAAGATCTAGGACTCCATTGTCGAATGAGAGACTAACTTTATTGGCATTTAAGCCAGCGAAATGAGTTCTACCGATTACCTCTAAATCAAAAACTGTTTGCCACCTATTAGCTGCCTTTTCAGAATCTGTAACAGCTAGAGTTAAATTGTATATTCCTAACGCACCATTCTGGTGTATCCACGGATTATTCGGAACCTTATAACGCTGTTTTATTGAATGGTCATGCTGGATAAGAAATGTCTGACTACCTGGCAATTCCAATGGATTAATTTCACACTGAATCCATGAATATTCCATGTCGCCATCTGACGAATGACGTGCACCATAAAGTGTCTCGTTTATATCTATGCCACGTGATTTGAATTTCATAAAATCATTCTGGATATTTGTAGTGCCGATAGAAAATATAAATAGTCCCTCCCTGGATGACAAAAATTCCGCCATGTTGGGACGGAATAGCGGCAGAGTAGGGTCAGTGATCGAAATCAACTCCAGATATTCCTGATCGAACACAACTAAGCGATTTCTGGATCCCCTTCCAGGATGTAGGCCTTCGGGTGTAACAGTAAATCCAAGACGGTTAAAGGTTTCTGCAGTTTGCTGTAAATCGCGCACTGCTATAAGAACATGATCTATGGTCAAGCCAATTTTTGAAATGCGATCTGAGATAGTATTCATTTCCTGATCTAGCTGAAGGTACCTTACTGAAACGTATTCTACAGGTACAGAATATGTTTTTCCTAGCCTACGCTTATGACATCTATGAAAAATATGAGATTAAGTTAAATCCCATATGATCTTTATGTCAAATCATACTAATTTGACATAAAGATGGACCATAGATAAGATTCGCGAACATTCAATTAAACCCTACTTCGAAATCACTGAGGAATCTAAATGTGAAACTTTCCAATAGACACAATTTCCCATTTCCTATAGGAGTAGAGTACTATCGAGCACCAGAACCCCACCAGGAATACTGGGACAGAGACTTCGAGCAGTTACATAAATCAGGCTTTAAGATAGTTAGAAGCTTTACTTACTGGAATCGAATGGAGCCCAGACCTGGAATTTATGAACTAGATGATATAGATCAGTTATTCGATACCGCCGCGAAACATGATCTTGGAGTCTGGCTGGACATAGTGTTAGGAACTCACGGAGCATGTCCTGAATGGCTAACACGAGAACATCCTGATATCAAAGTAGTCAATTACAAAGGTCATGTATCTTTACACGATGCTCATCCAGCTATGCCTCAAGGAGTACAGATACACTGCTACGACCATCCTGCATGGAAGGAGTATGGAGGAAACCTACTACGTCACATAGTTAACCGATACAAAGATAGACCAAATATGAGAATTTGGGGGCTATGGGATGGTATAGCTTTACCGTCTGTATGGAGTCGCGACACTGATGGATATCCATGTTATTGCGAAAACACCCTAAAAAAATACGATCGTTGGCTAAGAGATAAATACACATTAGATGAACTGAATTCTCGTCTTTTACGTCGATACCGCAGATGGGAAGACGTGGAACCACCTAGGTCAAATAACAGCGTCTTGGAAATGTTTCTTTACCGTCAATTTCACTACGAGAATCTGGCTAAACAACTACGATGGATGGTTAACGAGACGAAAAAATTGGACAGCGTCCATGAAACCAGGTCACATGGAGGATGGCTTCCAAAACCTTTAGACGAATTCTGTGCTCCTCATGCAGATAGCTGGGGAATGTCCATGTCGTCCAACAACCTCCTGACTTCCGATGACCCTCACAAAATAGCTGACCGGCAATTTATATTTGATTGGGCAAGAAGTGTAGGAAGAAATAACCGGTGGTGGATCGAAGAGATATATGCTGGGATGTCACCAGGCGGAGTTACATGGAGTAAGCAGTCAGACCCTAGTGAACTTACAACATTATTGTGGATGTCTATGGCTTGTGGAGCGGCAGGTGCAATGTTCTGGCAATACCGCCCTGAATATCTCAGTTTCGAATCCCCTGGTTACAATCTTGTCAGATTGGACGGTAAGCCAACACCTAGGTTCAAAGCAGTAACTAAAGCCGTGCAAGAAATTGAATCACTGAGCGAATATTTACCTATAGAATGTCCGCAATCAGAAGTAGCGATTGTCTATCACCCAGCATCACAAGAATTGTTTAATTACGGAAATGAATCTGATCGATTCCTATCAGATCTTAGAGGCGTATACAGAACATTATGGACTAATGGAATCCAGGCAGATGTCGTAACACCAAAGATGGACTGGAAAGGATACCGTTTGATTTTCTTGCCAAACGTTACGCTAATGGATGAACAAACCAGGGGGAAAATATCCACAACGCTTGACTCAAACCCTGAAACTCAATTTGTGGCTGAAGGCAGTTTTGGCATGTATTCACGTAATGGACAGTCCAGTTATCTGCCTCCTGAAGGATTTTCTGAACGTTTAGAAATAAATGTGGCAGATGTTTCAGCGATAGATTCATTAGATATTAGTGAAGGTAGAAATATATTGAACACAATGTATGGGAAAGAAAGCATTTCCTCACCGTGTGGCTATGCAATATTAGAACCATCTGGAAATACCGAAGAGATAGCATCACTAAACAACAATACCGTAGGCGTCAGAACAAAAGATAAAAGTTTCACTTGGTATGGACTAACACTATCTGCAGGATTTGGAAATATTGCTTCCAATAACATTGTGATGGGACATATAAACGAAGCAGGAATAAATGCTCAAGTAGAAACCAAAGATAAATGGGTTATACCTATAACAAGAACTTCGAAAAAGGGTGGTAAAATAACTTTCCTGTTTAATCTCAGGAACAAGAAATCAAGCGTTAACGTATCTACAAAATGGGACACAAATATTGTAAGAGATCTAATATTACAATCCAATATTGAAATTAACGATAAAGGAATTCCAGTGACTATTGAACCGTGGGGCGTAAAAGTTCTGTTTTTCGGATAGGATATATATATCAAAAAGTAAGCACAATTGGAGGTACCAGCTTTTGTATCTACTAGAATTTGGTATAGCGCATGAGGGATGTGTCGTAAATGAGTTGTCTAGAGCAGTACCTAATGTTAAATTTATCTGCCCTGGTGGTTTCGTAATTAACAAGAATTCAGCAGATGAAATTCTAGCTCTAGATAACCCAACCGACTCAGACCTGGAATCAGTTATACGATTTATGAATGAATCAAGCAGCATCGACAATTTTTCTGTCGTCGAGAAAACTATCAACCGAGTTTTTATATATTTCAGATCTGCCTCAGCTCCGGAAGTAGGTTACTGTTCTGAAGCTGTTGAACGTAATCACTGTTTTGGGATAGGGCATGAAATCCAGCATGAAGGGCTTGAACAGTGGCGGGTAGGTTCCAAAAATAGATCCGATGCCGAAGCCCTAGTAAGTGATTTGAAGGGTATGGGTGATCTTCAATACCATAAAATTTCTGAAGTGAGTTGGGAAGAACTTTCAGGATAAAGTCCACCACAATACACTGAGTTAGTGTATGTCTACATATCACTTTAGATGTCGATGAGGTTATTGTCTGCTACGCTGAACTGGTAAGTCGCTGAGCTATCTCAACAGGAAGTCCATCACCTATATCTATGGTAAATGATCTCATTGGTACACCTAAGGCTAAATCTCGTTCAGAGAGACTCGATGATTCTCCAAACACCTTGGCTACAGCGTCAATATCGTCTGTCCAGAGACCAATAGATCCAACTATTCCTTTACCTAACTTATCTGCCCCAGAGCCATCTTTTTTGGAACCCATTTCAAGGTCACAGAGACCTGCCACAAATACATATCCTTCGTGAGTATCAGTTTCCTCGTGATCAATTATCTCTAGACCAAGCTTGTCGACATATACCTCTTTTGCCTTATTTATATCGTGGCAAGCCATATTGAAATGATCAAACCCCTTGATTACGGTCCCCTGAGCCAGGTTTGCATTCCTCTGTTTATCCCTGCGCCTTTCTTGCTTTTCCAATCTTGGATCAATAAGTTCAGAAATCTGTATCGTGTACCCATTAGGATCTCCAAATTCTAATAGAGTACGTTGTAAATATGAGTGATTCATAGGTTGGACCGATGGTCCTTCTCTCGTGGCACGATTGAATTTATTAAAGTGCAAGAAGTCTTTAAGATGTGAATATGCGTGGAAGTTGCTCTCCGTATAAAAGGACCAATGACCAACTGATCCTCCCGGCGCCGTTTCTGGATCTGTAGCACGCTGCCCATCAGGACTCATATTAACCGGAGCTTCCTTATCTTCACTTATAAGAAGAAATGAATCGCCTACCTGTATAACTGACTGCCTATTCCCCTCTTCAGCGGACTGTGTGGAATCCCATTCTCCCTTTTCATTCAAAACTGAAGAGTTGTCTTGAATTTCAGTAAGTCCAAGATGCTTACTATAAACATCCACACATTCGTCGAAAAAACGAGTCCTCATCTCAAGATAAGCTATACCTGTTATCACGCCCTACCTCCTATAATATGCAGGTTAATTGCGGCAGATTGTAGTCGCTAGTATTTGAATTGTCTAGATCGATACACCGTGATTCGACAGTCTCTTACGTAAAACCAAGAATGTTATACGACTACACCACGACGATCTGAAATGAATTTAGGTAAGATTTCATCTCCAAACCAAGATATATCATCCCTGATAACACTAGGAGGAATTCCTAAAGCTCCAGCTCCAACTGATATTCTTTCAATATTAGGAAATCTATCCAGTAGATCACTTATCTTTTCTGCAATATCATCAGGAGGACCACATAACCAAGATCCATCATTTACCGCGTCTTTCAACGTAGGAAGACCTACTGTAAGTGCTAGTGAAGGGTCATAGGTTGCTTGAATTTGATCCTCTGTCAAAGTTGGAAACCTACCTAAAGGAGCTAATGCTTTAAGTTGTTCCTGGAAAAATGGTTCTGCCTCTCGAATAGCCTTTTCCTCTGAATCGGCAATATGTATCTGAACCACAATTGCTAAATCGTCCCCAAGTGCTACATCACGACCAGACTTTTGTAATGTTTCTTGCCATCTAATAGCGGTGTCTTCAGCATTTCCACCAGGAGCAGTTCCTCCGGCTATGACCCCTTTAATACCATTTTGGGCCATAAAATCCATTCCTCTTTGACTGCCTCCAGCCATTGGCTGCCAACACTCCACCGGTAATTTGAGAGGACGTGGAACCAACGTGATCTCTTCGAGTAATTTGCCCCTATGGACGGTATTAGCTGGGATATCGAAATACTTCCCTTTGTAAGAAAAAGATTCCTCATTCCAAGCCTTGAGAATGATTTCTACTTGTTCTTCAAATAGCTCTCTATTAGCACTATCATCATTGAGCGGTGCCCCCAAAGTTTCGACTTCTCGAGCTATATACCCTCGTCCAAATCCGAAACTTACTCTACTTCCTGTCATAACATCAGCGGCGGCGAAATCCTCCGCTAGCCGAATTGGATTCCACCCTGGTACAACATTGAAAAATGATCCAAATCTAAGCTGTTCTGTCACTTGAGAAAGGTAAACACACAACATAGGGATGTTAGGTATACACCCATGTCCTTCACTCTGGAAATGATGTTCGGCTAACCAGAGGGTGTCGAAACCCTTAGAATCCATTATCTGAGCTATGCTTTTAGCTTCATCAAAAACTGAGGATAGTATCTCGTTAGACTCTCGTCTATCGTCTACTGGAATCCCCGAAAATCCTACGTTTTCTAACTCTGCATGCCCTCCATAAAAATAATCGAACTTCGTCAAATTTATTCCTCCTATGAATCAAACTTCCAATGGGGAAAATCCCAATTCAACCAATCTTGAGACCATTCGTCTGACCCTAGGCTTATCACTATTAATGGCTGACCTAGCAGGATGATAACCCCATTTATGAGTCCCTGCATTATTTATTACCTCATCCAATTGATCCTCATTTTTTGGATTGGCCACAAATTGAGCGGTTAACTGAAGTCTAGCATGTCCACCAAATGAAGCATGGTATACGCTTTCAGTAAAAACAACTATATCTCCTGGCTTAGATCTCAAATACACACATGGAATATCAGTCCCGACTACACCGAATGGAGTATATTCAGGGTCTTCCTGCTGCCCCCAAAGTTGTGCAAGATTATCTGCAAATGGGCGCTTGTGTGATCCTGGTATTACTCGCAAGCATCCGTTATGTTCATCCAGCTCATCAAAATACATTCCTATCCTAGCAGTTTTATTAGGGCAGCTTGACGGATCCTTACTTGGATCACGACCGTGCCATGCAGTATCTCCGCCCCTTACATGCCCATCAGTCATTTCTAGAATAAAATCTGAACCTAACAAGGTCTCAGCTATACCATAAATCCTATCATCTTCTAACAATGATGATAGGTATGGATGCCTTTCCAAAAACCCTCCTATAGACCACCCCTCTGAATCGTCTAACACACCCAAGGTTGCCTCTTTTTCAATCACCTCTAATGCCGATTTGTGTATGAGGGACATTTCATTTTCTGAAAAAACATTAGGTAGTGTTATGTACCCAAAAGCCTCCCAATATTCCTTCTGATCCACAGTCAACATCTAGTAACCTCCATCAAATAAGCTATGTACAATATTTACTAACGTATGTAATTAATCTTGTCAAACGCACTATACCTTACATTCGACATTTACAACATACCAAATTACTCCATACGTAGTAACATCTATAAGGTACTCAAGGATTCACAAGAGTTAGGATGGTTAATAATCCAAGAATTTCAATTCGATAAACAAGATCTACTGACAATACTATCCTTAATTAGTCAAACTTTAAGGCATAGCAATCCAACTGTGGTTGGAATTGATGGTATGGCAGGGGCTGGGAAATCGACACTTGTTTCAAAGTTGAGGAGTGCAATAAAAAACACTCAAACAGTGGAACTAGACGATTTTTACCGTCCAGCGACGAAATTTACAGCAGATCCCAACAACATTAAAAATACATATGATCAATATTTCGATTGGAATCGCTTGATATCAACTGTACTTGTACCAATTCAGAATGGGTTCGAATCTCGTTATATGAAATTTGATTGGAATGCAAATAAATTTAATGAAGAAGAAAAGGAACTGTACCCAGATAGCGTCATTTTTATCGATGGTGTTTACGCTATCCATCCAAACTTAAGACCATATCTACAGGTAAAAATATATGTAGAAACTCCAGAACCAGTCCGTTCCTCACGCATACTATGTAGAAACTATGAAGATTCGTCGTGGTACGAATTGTGGAAAACAGTAGAGAACTGGTACATTGACTACCACCAACCCGATAAACATGCTGATATTATAGTTGCTGGATACTAATAAGTAATTTGCGTCGCTGTCATACATATAAAATAATAGTCATTTAGGAGATTAGTGTGACAGATTCTACATTTAACAGTAGAGTTGATGAGATTCTGAAAGGATCTATAGATCTCCATGTCCATTCGGGACCAGATCCTTATAAAGAGCGCAGGATGGATGCTCTAGAAACAGCAAAGTATGCTTATGAATCGGAAATGGGAGGATTTGTACTGAAATCCCATGAATTTTCAACTGTACATCTAGCGCAAATACTCCAAAAAATGTATCCGAGACTGAAAGTATTTGGATCCATCACCTTAAACACACAAATCGGAGGACTAAACCCATCCGCAGTAGAGGCAGCAGCAATAATAGGTGCGAAAGTAGTTTGGATGCCAACTTATGATTCAAATACGATAAAAAGCGGTGGCATATCTCTAACCAATTCATCAGGGATACTACTTCCAGAAGTTATAGACATAATAGATATAGCTGTAGAACATAAAATGGTGATAGCTTCAGGACATGCGTCAACCAGAGATGCTATTACTCTTTTTGCAACTGCCAGGGACAGAGGCGGACATAAATTAATAGCGACTCATCCTTTGGGCGTCGCAAGTAATTCCGAAATTAACGAAATGGTTGCCCAGGGTGCCTACGTAGAATGGACATTTTTATCTTGTATGCCATCCACAGGCATTACTGACCCAAAAAGTATCGCCACATCTGCAAAAGAAATAGGCATAGGAAAATGTCTAATCACAACAGATTTCGGACAATGGATGAATCCACCAGCGTCGGAAGGTATGAGAATGGCAATAGCCAGCATGATTCAAGCAGGTCTTTCTGACCAAGACATCACTACTCTTGTCAAAGATAACCCAATTAAACTTATTACTCCAGATAACCAACTATAATACGATTTTGACTTATTCATGAATTCGATCTTGATTTCAACCCCATGGATTCATTTGGCGACTCGTGTTAATATTCGATCCAATCCTCACATGGATCTAGATCATTAATGAAAATTGCCTCTTTTGAAATAGCCGACCCAATGCCTGAGATAAGTAATCCCCGGGCAATTGCAATATTAAAACCTTGGGTTGATGTTGGAAATGTAGGCACAATAGCCCTAAATGCATTAGAAGAACACATGGGATCCAAGGAATTGGGCAGAATAGAAAGGCCTGGAACATTCATAGACTTCACAAGGACTAGGCCAGAAATCCGGATCGTAGAAGAGCAAAGAATAGTAATGACACCTAATACGATAATAAACTATGCACATCATGATGGTACAGACGAAGATTTTTTATTTCTTCATCTCCTTGAGCCCCATTCAATGGCTGAAGACTACATAGATTCTATAGCAGAAGTACTAGATCATTTCAATATCCGAGACTATTGTCGTATAGGAGGAATGTATGATGCAGTCCCACATACTAGGCCCCTCCTAATCACAGGTAGTATTGACGATAAATATTCTGATGAAGTCAGGAATATGGTCTCTAACAGAGGTCAGAAATATCAAGGCCCTACTAGCATAATGAGTAATTTAACGCAGATACTTGAAGAGAATGAGATACCTACTTCAATGCTGATGGCTCATCTACCTCACTATGCTCCTGTCGAAGATGATCACCTTGGTGCCTCAAGGTTAATGGAGGTGTTATGTGCAATGTACGATTTGTCAAATGAACTCATATCTTCCACAGACAGCAACCAGCAATATGAAGCAATTAGCCGATTGATTGCAGGTGATGGGGATGCACAAAGACAAATTCGACGCCTAGAGGCAGAATATGATCAGGCGATAGAAGCAGATAGAATGAACTCACCTAGTATAGATATATCACCTGGCGTAGAGGATTTTCTGCGGGAAATGAGTCAAAGACTAGACAAGCCAACAAACGAGTGACTTACAAAATATCAAATCACAACTACAATTGAACTGCACGACCTGTGTCTGAACTCAATTTCACTGCTTCAATAAGCTCCATGTACTTAACCCCTACTTCAAAAGAGTTAAATTTCACTTTACCTACTCCACGGATAGCATCAATGAATTCCTGTTCAGGACTACAGCCTATGCCACCATATTCGCTACCTGAAACGGGAATTTTATCTAGACCTTCCTCTCCTCTACGGCCTCCAAACAAATCCATTGTTAGAAGATCTAACATCAAAGTTCCTTCTGAACCAAAGAACCAAGCCTGACTACGTGGGCCAAAACCCATTACATCACTTATTCTAATATGAGCAACTGCCCCACAAACAAACTCCGCTATGACTTCAACGTGATCAGGAATATCTGTTATCCTAGGCTTCCCGTGCGCATCATGCCTGGTCGGAAGGTTAGTCTTAGTTACGGCGAATATACTACTTGCATCACCGAGCCATCTATTTATGATCTCAAACCAATACCCCAAAGCCATGACATTATCTCCACTAAGCTCCCTGTCATGACGCCAAGTATAAGGCGGTACTCCATCGAACATCCCTGCATTATCTGAAAGATTAAACGACAATAAATCACCGAGGTAACGATCCGCTATCATCTGACTTATAACATGATCCACAGTAAAACTTCTGGTAGCAGGGAACACCTGAGTTACTAATTCAGGGAAACGTCTAGATACTTCAAGCATTTCTTTCGCTTCCGTAGCGTTCATGGCCATTCGTGCTTGTGTTAAGACATGCTTACCGTTTTTTAATGCCTCAATAGTCACAGAGTGGTGTAGATAAGGCCAAGTCCCTATGTAAACAGCATCAATATCAGGACTAATTATGAGTTCGTCCCATGATTCAAACACCTTTGGGATATTGAAATCACGAGCAACTTTCGTCCCAGACTTTAAGCTACGATTACTGATTCCTACAATTTCAACGTCTTTAATCTTCTGAAAGTAGGGTATTTGTCGCCCAATCGTGGTGGAACCAGCACCTACTATTCCTATCCGAACTGTATTCATTGACACCTTAAACCTCAAATCTAAAATTTTGTTTATCTATTTTTCTATGCCTAGATCCCTGAGCTGGCTATCCACGACATCAGAATCCGACAGTAATTTTTCCCACTTCTGCAAAAGAGATTCTGATTCTTTTTTCAATGCTTCGTACTCTTTCCCTATGCTGACTAACTTACCAGAATCGTAGATTTCACTAGGACTAGAAAAAATGTCTTCCATTTGAATTATACGGTCTTCAATATCTGCGATATTCTTATTTATTTTTTCTATGCTCGCGGTCAAAACACGAGACTTTTTGCGAAGATCTTTCCTGGATATATATCCTGAGTTATGAATGGACTGTGAATATCGTTTTTGGGGATCACGAACTACATCAGGGGAACTATGAACTTCTCCGTTAATAGATATGTTTTCATTTACTCCCATCTGTTTTTTGTAAAGATAACTATCGTAATCGCCAGGATAAACAGTTACCTCACCGTCATTAATTTCGATAATTTTATTCGCAACATTTTGTATCACAGTCCTATCGTGTGTTATCAAACAAATTGTTCCAGTATAATCCTTCAGCGCATCTATTAAGATTTCTATAGATTCTATATCCAAATGATTAGTCGGTTCATCCATAAATAATAGGTTGCTTTCTTGAAGAAGCAATTTTGCTAATGCAATCCTGGCTTTTTCTCCTCCGGAAAGTATAGATACGGGCTTGTGAACATCATCACCACTAAAAAGAAATCCACCTAAAATATTCAGCAGATATTGGTCTGATCCTTCATTTGACGATTTCTTAAGTTCTTCAATAATAGTGTTCTCGGGACTTAGGAGTTCAAGTAGGTACTGAGCATAATACGCAGTTATCACATTGTGTCCAATCCTTCGATGTCCTTTATCAAAAGATAATACCCCTGCAAGCATCTTAAGCATTGTAGATTTTCCGGCACCATTAGGACCAACAAGAGCAACGCGATCACCGCGAGTCAAAGTAACGTTGAGGTCTTCGTATACCGAATTGCTTTCATATGACTTGTAAACCTTACTTAGAGAAATAGCGTCTGCACCACCTCTAGGTGATTTAGGAAAACTGTAACGGACCCGCTTTGTTGCTCTTGGCAATTGAATTGGTTGAATCTTCTGTAATCGCTTCAATCTACTTTGTACCTGACTCGCTTTTCTGGCTTTAGATCGGAAACGCTCTATAAAACGCATTTGTCTCTCTATATCACGTTTCTGTCTCTTTGCCACAAGCTCTCTGTTCTCCAGAAATTGGTTACGTGCGACAAGATAATCGTCATAGTTACCTTCAAAATGCACCGTTTCGCCATCCTCAATCGCGAGAATTCCGGTCGATACTTGGTTTAAGAAAGCCCTGTCATGTGAAGTGAAAATAACAGATCCGTTGAAATCAGAAAGGAATTTTTCGAACCAGAGATTGGAATGTAGATCTAAATGATTAGTTGGTTCATCTAATAACAACACATCAGGATTACTCCAAATCAGCTTTGCAAGATGTGCACGCATAATCCATCCGCCACTAAATGATTTTAGTGGCTTTGAAAATTCTGTCTCACTAAATCCCAACCCCAAAAGAATCGATTTGGCATCATGTTCTCCATATCCTAAAGAGGCTACCTCTAAGGAACTCTCTAATTCACTCACTTGCCTAAGCAACGCTTTTGAAACTTTAGGATCACTGCGTGGGTTTAGAGAACCCTCTGAGGAAAATACGCCGTATATACGCTCAATTTCATTTCTGATATCAGTTACTTCCGGAGATTCTTCCAGGATTTGATCCAATGGACTATTGGAAGATTCTGACATTATGTCCTGCTTCAGGTAACCTATTTTCATACCTTTGGAGAGTGATAAAGTACCAGAATCCGGGGCAATTTCTCCAGAAATGATATCTAACAAAGTAGACTTGCCTGACCCATTTGAGCCAATTAATGCAATCTTCTGTCCAGCTACCATATTCATGTTTAAACTATGGAATAAAACCCTGTCTCCATATGCTTTGCTTATACCAGATATGTTTAACATATTTACACTTAATAACGTAGACCATCCAAATTGAAATTTCTATGTGTCCTATATTTTACGTCAAAATCAATGTCACAAATCTGGAAAGGGGGTTCTATATTGGGATCGCGTTTTACAAGTGTTACTGAAACAAAATTGACACCTGTATGGGGATAATAATCTGGACTCAATCTATATTTATACACAAATCCGTACGGGGCTACTACCTTACCATCTTCCAAGTACCTAAAAGTGAGATCCTCTAGTGTAAGTATTTCATCAGGAATCAGGTCCCCATTAAGCTTTATCCTAATCTCGTTTAGATCTGCTTCCAACCCAGATATCCGTATGTTTAGTTCTACATTACGTACACGTCCGTCCTTTTCCCACTTCGTAAGATTTTCGCTGACCTGTACAGGAATCTCAACCGTCTGATATTCCTGAAGGGTAATAGGAAGGATTGCACTAGATCCTGGTGTCCAATCCACTGGACCTTCTTCAGGATATCTAGAAAAGTTTGGTGTATTTCCATATCTTGCAGCAGACCTAGCTCTATAAATTTTATCTGCTGTGTCCAAAAATTCGGGATTCCCTAGGGTGCGAAGGGCATCATAAGTAGAATCTCTCCATGGCCATCCGGTAGTCAGCCAGCCACCAGATATAAAACCGAAACCATCAGCCCCTTCAGCATAAGCATTTGCTGCTGCAGCATTAATAATTGGAGCCGTAGCTGTAGTAGAAATTTCTCTTCCTACATGAGTACCACCACCCACCAAAATCCTACAATCAGTACCAGACACTATGCTCTTGACCCATTTCAAATCGCAAGATTGATCCATCGGATCCATACTAAGACTATTCTGACATATAAGACCATTTACGAGTTCAGACTTCACCCATTTTTCTAAATCGAGTCCAAACATCGAACAAGCATCTGGATGAGACGGTACTTTGACATATATCAACTTACGTCTACACTGGTCTGATTCAGATTTAGCTGCGACATCTCTAAGTTTTCTGATCCATTCCGTTAGCACATTTGATAAATCATTGACTTCAGAAAATTTACAAAGGGGAACCAGCTCAGTCAAGTTCAGAACTACACCATCTGTCTCATAGCCTGTCAGCATTTCTTCAAACAGTCTAAAACGTTCGTCCCGTACTTCCTCGTGGAGAAAGTTGAATCGCGTACTATCAGTATACTTAGACCTGGAATCTTCGTCTTTACCAACTTGGAAATGAGGATTATCGAAAGCAAAATCTGAGTTTCCTCCTTCCCAAACATATGGCTCTCTCACTCCTCCAGTGACAGTATTCCACGCACTCGCAAAGATCCACAGTCCTTTGGCATTAGCCTGGTCACAAAGCAATTTCAGGGGGTCATAGCCATCCGAAACAAGTCTTTGTACACTGCGTGCAGTACGATAATAGACTGGGTGAACCCACTTATCCGCATTATCTCCAATCTTCTGAGCTACCTTGGAGTCGTAAATAACAGAACCACCAATTAATCCCGCTATATATATAAGTGTATCCATACCACTTGAGACCATCTGGTCTAAATTGAGAGTCACATCATCTGGCGTGAGAGGTGGCTGAAACTGATATAATCCAGCCAAGTGGCGGCCATCATCAATATTGAAGAACTTCGGCTCGGGTCGCACTTTATCCATGTTTTTATGTTCGCATGAATTTTGAACACTTCGTCGATCAATCCTAGTAATTGGATTCCTCCTTAATTAATCGCCCATTACACAATATGTGTTTCAAGCTTTGACACATGTGCATTTAAATCACCTTATCAGATATTAGTACGGATATTGGGTAAAATCCTGAATTTTTCTGGACTCTACTGCCGATACAATATTGTGTCAAGGATGCCTAATATGGTACGACTAGTATAAATATATACGATACCGATACAAACCAAGATTTCTGTAACTTCAAACAATGAAGATACACCTTGTTGACGGCACATACGAATTATTTAGATGCTATTTTGCTACCCCTTCTTTCAGAACCAAAAATGGCAGGGAGGTCGGAGCGGTACGCGGACTTATACAGACACTCCTATCTCTGCTTAGGGAACCAGATGTTACCCATGTGGCATGTGCATTTGACCACGTAATCGAATCTTTCAGGAATAAACTATTTTATGGATATAAGACTGGTGAAGGAATACCAAAAGATCTACTGGATCAATTTGAATTAGCAGAGCTTTCGACATCTGCTCTAGGGATAACTGTCTGGCCCATGACCGAATATGAAGCCGATGATGCCCTCGCTACGGCTGCCGAGAGGTGGAGTACAGACCATAGGGTCAGCCAAATTGTAATATGTTCTCCAGACAAAGACTTGACTCAGATGGTAAAAGGAGAAAGGGTTACAACTTTAGATAGACGAAGAGGGGTACTCCTATCTGAAAACGGTGTGACAAAAAAGTTCGGAGTGTCACCATCATCGATCCCTGATTACCTTGCACTAGTAGGTGACAAGGCTGATGGAATACCCGGAATATCCGGATGGGGAACTAAATCGACAGCTCAAGTTCTCAATAGATACGTCCATTTGGAGAATATCCCTGACAACTATTTAGAATGGGACATCTCGCCTAGAGGGTCAAATAAAATTTCCATCGCACTTAAGGAGGGTAGGGAAGATGCTCTTCTGTACCGCACACTGGCAACTCTGAGAATAGATGTGCCTCTATCGGAAACATTGGATGATCTTCTATGGAAAGGGGTTAATCAAAAATATTACATTCAATTATGTGATGAATTGGATTCAGAACGCCTGAAAAATATACCCCACGTGTGGAAAGATTAGACTGTAAATGATGTCGAACCAAGTAAAACTTACGTCTGTAGAATTCATAGATATTACTGTCAATTATCGCACAAGATGGACTATGGCTAAATTCCTTGATTCAGAAGGAATCTCGAGTCTTGTAGAGCTAACAATTAGTAACGATGAAAAGACTCTCGCGACCTGTAAAATCATATCAGAAGCATTACACCACCTAAAAAACAGGTGTGTTGTTAACGAAGCTGACATCCCGAAACTTTTGAATGTTCCCCTAAACGTCCTTCAGACCGACCTTATAAAAGCTACTGCTATCAGTTGTCTGAGATCAGCCATATTTCAAAATCAGTCAACGCAGAAAGGTCTAACATTAACTGAAGCGCTAGGAGGTAAATTAACAGAGAGCATACAACTATATGCAAACATTAATAGATCTATGTCCGATAACCGGTCCCCAGAAGCATTCGCATCTATGGCTTCATGGGCAGTAGACAATGGTTTTGAAATCATAAAATGTGCTCCTTTCGACGAAGTTACTGCATCTAAGTCATCAAAGGAAATTGTTGAAATGGCTACACTAGGAGTAAAAAGAGTATCTACAATTAGGGATACCGTTGGGGACAATATCCGTATACTAGTCGACTGTCACAGCAGATTTGACGAAACAAGTGCAATTATAGTCTCTAAAGAACTATCTGAAGTAGGGGTAGAGTGGTTTGAAGAACCCATCAACCCTAAATCATGTACCGAAGTACAGAAAAGGATTGCATCCTCCTCTCCGATTCCCATTTCTGGCGGCGAACTATTATACGGCCGTAATTCATTTAATAAATTGGTTTCGAATGAATCCTTAATGACCATAATGCCAGATGTAAAACACTGCGGGGGAATCAAGGAAGCAGTCACAATAGGCAGATCAGCAATCAAAGCAGGAAGAAATTATTCTCTACACAGTCCATCAGGCCCGGTTTCTTTACTAGCGAGTGCCCATGCTACCGCAGCGGTGGGGGGTCATTCAGCACTTGAACATTCTGTAAAGGAAGTCGACTGGAGATACCTCTTACTAACTCCTTTAGAGAAAATTCAACAGGGCAGGTTATGGTTGCCAAAATCAGCAGGACTTGGTGCAGACCTGAACTCAGAAATAGTTAGTAAATATGGGAGTGTTTTGGTACTTTAGTGGAAATCATTATACTCTCATACGTCCTTCAAAAAATTATATAATAACTTTTACGTTTGATAGGAGTGATAATGACAAAACGCAATTCTGGTGCCAGCAGGAATGTTATTCTGCTGATATTCGACACACTTCGTAAAGATTGTATTAGTGCATATGGATCCCCACCATGGGGAAATGTGAAAACGCCAAATTTCGATAGTCTTGCTTCAGAATCGATTATATTTGATAGGGCGTTCCCTGAATCTTTGCCAACTCTACCCGCAAGAAGAGCAATTTATACTGGTCAAAGAACATATCCTTTCCATAACGGTGATTTTTCGTTAAAGGGTGATTTTAGAGGCGCACCAGGTTGGGGTCCTATTCCGGAAGAGCAACACACCATAGCAGAAGTGCTTCAGGAATCAGGTTACCGAACTGGACTTATCGCTGATGTATATCACATGTTTAAACCATCCAAGAATTTTTGGAGAGGCTTTGACCAGTGGACCTTTCTGCGAGGTCAAGAAGGAGATCCGCAAAGAAGTGGACCAGAGATATCTGACGAAGAACTTGCTAAGTGGGTACCGTCTTTACTAATAAATGATTTAAGACTCAGCTTCGTACGTCAATGCCTAAAAAATATGTATGGCAGAATACGTGAGGAAGACTATTTCGTTCCACAGGTAATGCTAGAAGCCGTAAGATGGCTTGACCATAATAATGATGCTGATAATTTCTTTCTATGTATAGAGAGTTTTGACCCCCACGAACCATGGTTCGTGCCAGATCACTACCGCCAGCTTTATGATGGTTCGGAGGGACCAGAGCAAGTAATGTCTACATATGATGATGTGTCAGATTGGCCACCGCAGCTTCTGTCACGGACCAAAGCAAACTATTCCGGGCTTGTAACCATGTGTGACAGATGGTTCAGATACTTGTTCGAATCCCTCAGAACTCGAGGACTATTGGACAATACACTACTAATCCTTACTACAGACCATGGTCATTCTTTCGGTGAGGAAGGTTACCTAGGGAAAAGAGGATATCCATCAGAACCAAGCGTCTATGACATCCCACTTATGGTAAGACCTCCAGGAGGCAATGGAAGTGGACAAAAATTAGATGCAATAGTTCAACACACAGACATACCTCCTACTATATTGGATTTCGCCGGAGTAGATCCTAAGACACCAATGGAAGGCCGTTCCCTCCTGGATATCCAGCAAAGTGGTGACAATCATCACCGGGAACACGCTACTATAGCGTGGGGTTCAGCATTTACAGTAGTCAATGACCATTGGTGGTTAAACACAAAGGTAGATGGGACAGGTGCATTTTTGTACGACTTGAATCTTAAGTCACCAAGGGAAAAGAACCTAGCTAATGAAAGACCAGAAATAGTAGAAAAACTTTTTGCTAAAGCTGTTAAAGATGCTGGGGGAGAATTCCCTGAATACCTGATTGAACTTGCAAGAACTCAAACGGATGCCCCGGGATGCAGTGCACTAGCCCCGCGTCCTCTATAAAGATACTCACGAGAATATAAAATGAAATGCAATTGGAAAGTCGCCTTTCGCACCAAAAGAGAGGCAGAAGAATTTATAGAATACGGCGTTACTGATGGCCAAAATATGGTGGCATACCTATGTAGCGTTCACAAATGCTGGCATATTGGACACCCTAAACCATACGAAGAAAATCCGCCCAACCGAGTACAATTACTAATAGACGAATTGAATCAAAACAGTGAAGACTAAGGATTACTTCCTGATTTAGCGTGGATGCGCATAACCGTCGTGACCTTCACCTCTCCAGTCAGGCACATATCCTTCTTTGCTACCAAAGCCGTATGAAGGCCCTATCTTATTAGGATGGTTCCAAGGCCACGCCTGACCACCAATAAGCCTAAACTCATCCCCTTTACCACACAACCACGAAAACATGTGTGCAACATATCTGTTAATCTCATGAGGACCGTAATCGCCATCATGTGGATCAAATTCAGGCTCTGTAATCCAGTCTTTTTCCGGTAATACAGTACGCCAGTAATCATATTTCAACATATGACGCAAGCCTTTCGATGTGGAACTACCTCTTCTATGAAGGATAGATTGGGAGTGGATAACGAAAGATCCAGCTGAGGCAGCTGTCAAAACACCACTATCATTTTCGTCACGATTTACGCGAAATATATGTGACGATGGTACTACCTCGGTAGGTCCCATTTCGTCCGGTGTGTCTTGTGGGTAGTAAAAAACCTCTAAATACCTCAGTTCGGGACCAAACACACGATCTGCATCATGGTGCCATCCCTGCGCTGGACTAGGAGTTTCTACACTATGTCGGCTTACTATGACGGGTAAACCTACATCTCTCCCTAACAAAGATCTCAGGGCACCAGCCAACTGAGAATTCATTATCACATTCTCATTAAACCAATCTTCTAGTAATAGAGAGCTCGGTTCATTTGATGTCTGCATTGCATCAACTCTCTCTCTTGTAAAACCTGCAGGAATATAACTAGGATTGGATGGCAATTTACCGTTCAAGTAATCGCATGTACGCTGATTGACTTCGTCAGGTACTACCCCATCTATGATCAAATACCCCAGCCTGCAGAACTCTAAAACTTGACTGTCTGTAAGGGTAGGGGCACAATCAAATGTTCTATTTGAACTGTCATATTTCATTAAAACTCACTCCTATAATGTTTCAACAAGTAAGTGCCTTCTCAGCAAGCGACGATTATATCATCAATATTATTACCCTAATTGAACCGGGCACATAAGCGTTCATAGATACACGGTCTAATGTCAATCTAAGTGAATAGCCTCATATAAAAGCTAACCAAAACGCAAAATAAACACGAATTTGTATGAATGTAATATAAATGTCTTTAATAATTGCTACTGCTAAAATAACCAGAATGAATGACTTTTAGTATCATGTGCTGAATAATGTACATATGGGATAATTCATAAATCACGGTTGACGTGAATAGATTCAAATGTACTGACGATGTCAATAATACTAAATATAGTTATTTAGGGAGATATAAATATGTCTGTAAAGAATAACGTAAGGAAAAAAACCACTGTTCTTGATATCCAAGCAATTAAGGAAAGTGAACGCAAGATTACTATGCTAAGTATTCCGGACTATCCCATGGCCATCCTTGCAGATAAGGCAGGGTTGGACACAATCCTTGTAGGGGATTCCTTAGCAATGACTGTCCTGGGTTACGAGTCAACTGTCTCTGTGTCTCTTGAAGAAATGCTACATCACACTAAAGCAGTAACAAGAGCTACTAAATATGCCTTCGTTGTTGGAGACATGCCATTTATGTCAAATACAACTTCTGAAAGGGAAGCGATAATTAATGCTGGTCGGTTTATGCAAGAAGGTGGTACTGACGCAGTAAAAGTTGAGGGAGGAGTAAGCGCAGTACATACAGTAAAAGCAATAGTAGATGCAGGGATACCTGTGATGGGACATGTTGGACTGACGCCACAACATGCCTCTCTATTAGGTGGCTACAAAACTCAGGGTAGAGACGCACAAACAGCTGTCAAAGTTATTGAAGATGCTCTCGCTATAGAAGATTCAGGAGCTTTTGCGATCATTCTAGAGTGCGTTCCTGACCAAGTATCTAAAATCGTGACAGAACGCCTAAGAATCCCAACTATCAGCTACGGCGCTGGTATGTATTGTGATGGTCAGGGATTAGTCGCTCATGATATTCTAGGAATGTTTGACAGCTTCACCCCCAAATTTGCCAAAAAATATATGAATCTCAGTACTCAAATACTTGAGACATTTAGTTCATACGTAAACGATGTAGTAAATCAGGAATTCCCTACAGACGAACACTCATATCACATCAAAAAAACAGAATTAGATAAGGTACTAAATAGTATCTAGATTTTTCTATCGTCACAGGTGAAAATTTACATTGTTAGTTTGTGTAACTGGAGGAACCGGACATTTAGGCAGTGCATTAATACGTCAACTGTTGTTCTTAGGATACCGTGTCCGAGTGTTGGTCAGAAAATCTTCCATGACTAACTCTATAAATGATCTTGACGTGGAAATTGTACTCGGTGACGTAACAGACCCTAGCAGTCTGTCGAACGCGTTTAAAGGAACAAATCAAGTTTTCCATCTTGCAGGCCTGGTATCAATAATGCCACGTATGGGAACCAAGATGTTTGATGTGAATGTAAGAGGTACTCTTAACGTAATTGATGCCTGTGAAAAAAATTCAGTCGAACGACTAATATACACGAGCTCAATCCATGCAATTCCACCATCTCCGGAAAGTGTGATTACAAACGAAACCAATGTGATTGATCCGGATTTGGTAGAGGGCGATTACGGTAAATCTAAAGCTCTTGCAACTATTGAAGTAATAAAATCATCTCAAAATGGATCTTTGGAATGTGTCATAGTATGCCCTACCGGAATAATTGGACCGTACGATTATCATAGTTCCTACATTGGTCGAACTATAAGTTTATATTGCTCCAGAAAAATCCCTGCTTACGTATCCGGAGGGTATGATTTTGTAGATGTTAGAGATGTAGCAACGGGTACAATATCTGCTAGTCAAAATGGAAATCCGGGACAACACTATATACTGTCTGGCCAAGCAGTAACCGTGGAAGAATTTTTCAATGAGTTACAACTGAATACGAGGATACTTAGTCCTAAGATAAAGATACCTATTAAATTGGCTAATTTAGCTAGTTATGCCAGTGGTTTCGGAGCCAGTTTTATTGGGAAGGATGCTGTTCTTACACCATACTCGATAAAAACATTAGGTAGTAATTCAATGATATCATCCCAATTAGCTAGAAAAGAATTAGGATTCAAACCCAGGAATTGGACAGAATCACTGACAGACCAGATATGCTGGATGAGAGAAAATGGGATCATAAACTGATCCGTAGGCAAAACATCGGCAAATTGGAATTTAATCAGTCACTCAATTTAGTGGGCTTCAGGTTCGCAGTAATGCGGTTAGTTTTACCTAAATCAGGAGTTTATAATCCTTTGGGAACACCATAAGGCTTATACTCAATGCCATCATTAACATCCATAGGCCAACCCTGTCCACCCATCCATTCATATTTATCATGTATACCAGACAGCCAGAAAAACATCTCTGCGGCATCTCTGGAATCCCGTGACGGGCGTCTAAGCGCCAAAGGGAATGACCCTGCAGTGTAGTCTGCGCTGGCATAATCAAATCCAGGCTCCTCGATCCAGTCTCGCGTGGGAGAAACTGTCCGCCAGTAGTTATATTTAAAATTATTTCGTATGCCATCCATAGTAGCCTCTGAACGACGGTGCCAGATAGAATAAACCGTGATAAGTATAGATCCTGGTGGGCAAACTGCATGGTATGATCCCCTAATCCTTCCATAATGTCCCATCCTACTTGAAGGGGAAAACAGGAAATGTGATCCAGGCAAAAGTTCAGTAGGACCCATTTCACGAACACACCCTTCCGGATAGTAAAATACCTGAAGGTAATTGAGTTCGGGGCCGTACTTGGAACCACCGTCATTATGCCAGTCCTGAGCAGGCACAGCACCATCGCCCCGGTGGTTAGAGACGCGATGCGGAAGACCTAGGTTACTTCCGAGAAGAGACCTTACAGCTCCGACACTAGATTTATTGAGTATAACGTTATCAACAAACCAATCTGTTTCAAGAAGCTTTATCGGTTCCAAGCCCGGGTTATTATCTGCATATTCTGTTGCTAATTTATTTATATCTTCCGGGACCACTGATTCAAGGAGCATGAACCCCTTCTTACAAAAATCTAAAACTTCTGTGTCTGTTAATGTTGGTTCACAATCAAAATTCTTCATGTGTACACTACCTAATCCTCTCTAATACATATTCACAGCCTAACCCATACGTCTTTTCCTCGCTCAACAATAGTGCCTGTTCAGGAAATTTTATGACCCTCCAACCATCATTGATTGCATCAATTAAACTCTGGTAAGGCCAGTCATCCGTTTCCGCCGGACCATCATTGCTTACGCCATTTTCAACTATTTTCATCGCAAATACTGTTGACTCTGGAGCGGTTGTACCACACGTAAGGTAAAGAAGGTCTTGCCGGAGAGATCGGCATGAACTTAATTCTTTCAGTTTTAGCAAACTTTCCTCAGTTAGTGATCCATCCCTAAACTGGTTTATACATACTTCTATCTGAGAATCTATACTGGATACCATAATTGACCCTCCCCGGTTAAAGCCCAATAATACTGACTCTGAATTGAATCTTGTTATACTGCTTTGAATAGTAATATGTCAATCAGGACGAATTAGAATTATTTTATGTCCGTGGAGGAACTTTGTGATAAATAGGAGCCAAGGGGATCCACTCGAAATCAGAAAGCTATTAGTGAACGATGCTAATCGCCCAGGATACCACTACCTTCCACCAGATGGGCAAATGCAGGATATAGACGCTAGTCTATACTGGCGTGGATCTTACCATATGACATATCTAACACATCCGGTTATGCCTGGTGGAAGGGCACACTGGGCTCACGCATCGACTAAAGATCTTGTCCACTGGCAAGATCACCCATTTGCAATTTTACCTGGACCAGAGGCCTACGATGAATATGGAGTATGGAGTGGTGGTGCTATCGATGCAGACGGTGTAGCCACGATTGCATACACCGGGAAACCAATGGATGGAACATATGATAGCCATCCAGACGTCAAAACAGAGGTTCAATGCATAGCTACAAGCACAGATGACAACCTGATTAGCTGGACTAAACACCCTAAAAACCCAGTAATTACTGAACCTCCCGAAAATCTTGATGTAACAGCATTCAGAGATCCCTGCCTCTGGAAAGAAAATGATGGATGGAGAATGTTAATAGGTAGTGGAATTAGAGGCTTTGGCGGTTCAGTATTACTCTACAAGTCATTGGATATGGTGGAGTGGCAATTTATAGGTGAAATGTTCTCCGATCGATCAGGTTCTACAGGCTGGGCGTGGGAAGTGCCAGATTTCTTCCCGATCGGTAACAAATGGATACTATTGGTATCTCCGATATTAAGAGAAGGAAACACCGGAAGCATCTATTACGTCGGGGAATATGACGGACGAGAGTTCAAACCGGAAAAATCCGGCATACTCGATTCAGGATGGTTATACCGTGCTCCTGAGACTTTCTGGGCCCCTGATGGCAGAAGACTTACCTTTGCCTGGCTCTTTGAAGGAAGAAGCTGGAAAGCACGGGAAAGGGCTGGCTGGACAGGAACAGCTTCGATACCCAGAGAGCTATCCCTTAATAATGATGGGAGCCTGCGTATCACTCCCATTCAAGAACTTCAGTCACTCAGAAACGACCACTGCAGTATTCGTGATCTCTTATTAGACTCAGACAACAAAGTGTGGAGATCAACAGTAAACAGTTCTCAGACAGAAATACGCATCGATGTCGAACGCAGGAATGCTGATTCTATCCAGATAAATGTTTTATCCTCCCCTAACGGAGAAGAGGTGAGCTCAGTAATATATGACTGGTCAGTTAACCAACTGTCGATTGACACAACTAATTCAAGTACTAACGATAGCGATAGTCTATTGAAAGAGGTCCAAATTGGAGGAGTAGGATCCGCACCAAAACTCGCATCTGCACTTACCGAACCCCCTTTTAACATCGCTGATGACGAAATGTTACGTCTGCACATATTCGTTGACAGGTCCATAATAGAGGTGTTTGCTAATGATAGATCCTGCTTAACAACGCGAATATATCCAACCCGTACAGACAGCGTCGGTGTAAATGTAAAGGCCATTGGAGGATCTGCATTGATTAAGTCTTTAGATATCTGGGACATCAAATCTATATGGTAATTAAAATATTCTCAGAGACAGTTATACGAGTTCAAAGAGTCACCCCACTTGACCGATACATTTTGAACCAATTATGAGAGAATATTCGACAAATAATGATAAAGTACTTCAGTATTTAAAATTGAAATTCGAAAGACTAAAAATATTAAATTGAACTGGGGATAATAATGACCGTTAAAATCAAACGACCACCTCTTTCAGCAATGATGACGCAACCACTCCACGAAATAAAAAGGCTGGGGTTAACAGTTGAAGGCACCGACAGTGCAGGGCTAGATGACATGAAGCCATACGCAGACGTTTTTGCAACAGCACATGCACCATACACCAAAGGTCGTCTGAGACTTAATCCAGCTGCAACGGAAGATGACTTTCGAGAGGAATCTATAAAAATAATAGAAGACTTCATAGATATCACTACTAATTTCCCTAAATTAACCCAAGTCAACCTTCATTTTGGTTGTCTACAACGTAGAGATGCCGCACAAACACAAGGTAAAGAAGGTGACTACAACCTACAGATTAAAGCATTTCAAAGGATCGCTGATTTCGCTGCAGAGCGCGACAAAGAGATAGTACTGGAAAATTCTGTGGCTTACTGGGCAGGAGTACCAGACGAAGGACGATATGACAGCGTAGATTGGTCGAAGCAAAATCTACATTATGGCACGGACCCAGAAGAATGGATAAAGATTTGCGAAGAAGTTGACAGGCCAAATGTAGGACTCTGTTTAGACACTAGTCACGCATGCACTTACGCACATAAATTTAAAGAAGATGAACGGGTGGACGTCCTGTTTCAGTTCCTTACTCGACCAGAACTTATCAGACACGTTCACTGGAGTGACAATTACATGTACGACTCACGTGGGAGAAACGATTCCCACGAAATTCTTGGACGTGGCACTGAACCAATTGAATTTCACCGTGAAATCAAAGGACTGGATGCAATAATTCTTCTAGAAACAGCCTGTACAATTCCCGAATTAGAAGAACAGCTTAAATTCGTAGAGAATCTTTGAGTTTCAAACCAGTACTTTAGAATTCAATACGTAAAAAATCTAGAGGTGCCTTTGAATCTACTATTTCTTCATGTCAAGGGGTTGCTGTGGGAGTAGCAAAGACTGCAGTTACTCCATAAGTACCACCTGACGTTTCAATCAAGCTGGTATTATTCCCAAGTAAGTCCTGAACAAAGACGTCCCAATTATAAGTACCTTCTTCTACAACGAATTCAACAGATATTCTCCAACTGTTATCTCCAATATATTCTACTGATGGATACCAACTTGATTCATTAATAGTTATCAAACTGTTTAATTGGACTTCTTCGGCAGTTGATCCTAGACCAATCCCTTGGTCATAAATATCGGCTTGAAATGAAATCGCCTGATTACTTACCACTGATCCGTTAGATGGACTGATATTCAATATTTCTGGCCCAGATGTATCAACAAGTAGCCAATATAAATTCGTAGAAGTTACATTGCCAGATGTATCTTTTGCAATTACTTTCCATGTATACCAGCCTTCAGATTCAGCACTGAAGGCATATGTTATCCTCCAGAACCCACTTCCAAGACCTATTACACCAGGAACTCTAGTTTCTGAACCATTTATCACTATACCTGTGTTCTTCTGAACTTCGTAAGCCGTAGATCCTAATCCACTTTCTGCATCGTAAACATCAGCTTGAATGGTAATGTTTTGAGGGTCTTTGGTAGCAAATAAATCTATAGGACTTAGGTTCGAGATTTCAGGTCCAGTAGTATCCGGAACAGGAGTTGGAGTTGAGGTTGCCACTGCAAATGGATCCCCGTACTCACCTTTGTCATATGCATCTACCCAAAGAGTTATATATTCTTGAGCTTGAGTCGAAGTTATCCCAAGGTTCATCCCTTCCGAATTGGCAAACATCGCTGATGCTACTCCTATTACTTTGCCATTAAAATCAAGCATTGGACCACCACTGCTTCCTGGATTTATGGCAGCATCAGTCTGTATAGCCGGATTCCATGGAGGCAAATTGAATCTAAAGGAGGATACGATTCCGGTCGTAATAGTAGCTGAACCAGTCAACCCTAGAGGATACCCTATAACTATTAATTTCTGCCCTAAAATTACTTCATCATCATTCTCGAATTCTAAAAAGGATAATTCAGATTCATCAATTTTTATTAAGGCCAAATCTATATCTGAATCTCTATCTAATACATGTCCTGAATATTGAGTCTCATCCATTAATATGATGAGCACATTAGTGTCGTCGCCAACCACGTGTGCATTCGTAACAATTAATCCGTCTTGCCGAATTATGAATCCTGAACCTTCCCCCTCGCTATTAACTATTTGAACCACAGCAGGGTTAGCATATGCCATTATTGACGCTTCTGTTGGACTAGGAGTAGATGTAGGCACCGGCGTGGACGTTGGTGGAATGGGGGTAGGTGTAATCAGTACTTCAATCGTTTTTTCAACAATTACCTCCTGAATTATGACGACTGGTGTTGGAGTAGGCATAGGTGTAGATGTAGGAAGTGGGGTTGGTGTAGATGTAGGAAGTGGGGTTGGTGTAGATGTATGGGTTGGTGTAGGCGTAGAAGTAGGTGTTACCGGTGTTGGAGTAGGCATCGGTGTAGATGTAGGGGTCGGTGTAGGGATTGGTGTAGGTGTGGAAGTAGGTGTTACCGGTGTTGGAGTAGGCATCGGTGTAGGTGTAGGTGTGGGTGTGAATGTAGGAATAGGAGTCGGCTCCGGCACAGGCGTTTTTAATGCAGATATAGCTATATCTTCTAAAGCTTTTGCTACTGCTTCTGCTACCATTTTTTCCAAATCAGGTGTGGCGATAGATTCAGGAGTAGCAGGAACAGGTTCTGAGTTAGGCTTTGCCTGCGCACTAGCTTCTACGATTATCAATGCCTTAGCTTCAGCGGTTGCGTCAATATCGGCTTCAGATATACTTTCACCACAGGCTATACCCATCACAACAAACACAATGCCTAATAGCAACACCACCGTATTTCTTATGCTCAAGTACATGTTGCTAGTATACCTAAAGTAGTCAAACAAGATTGCACTGATTGCCCCTAGCAAGTATCTCGGATTCCGTATCGGATATAATGTCTTCACTCTAGCATGTATCGAATTTTGCATGATAATTTGTAAATACTCAGAGGAAGAATCATGAAAAGATATGACGGACGAAACCTAGATTTAGATGATGCAACTCAATATCTGCTAAAGAACGGATATCTAGTTGTAGAGAACCTACTCGGGAAAGATGAGCTAGCACAATTAAGTAGGGATATAGACAAAATATTTATTGATGAGAGGGAAGATCCTTTCGATCCGGTGACGGTCCGAGCCACGCCGATGATGATGTTATAAAAACATTTATAGGAAACGCCTACAACATAAGCGATGCCGAACATGAACGAGTGATGAAAAGGATACGTTACGAAAGAGCTCAAAACCTAGATACATCCTGGCCTGTTCCTCCAACTAAAATAAATAAGAGTTTCTCTCATATACCAATACTATTTGATAACGACAAATCACAGCGATCATCAAACCTACCGGCGAAGCTGAAACATTGCGATCGATTGATAGAAAATCATGTGGTTTTAAACCAGGCAAGGTCAGTCTTAGGAGAAGACTGCTTACTGTCAGATATAGCAGCCAACAGTATAGGTCCAGAAACTGACGGAGGCGCATGGCACGTAGATACGCCTCTAACTCAAATGTCTGAACCATTACCTGAAATAACCGTCGCTGTGCAGAACGTCTGGATGCTAGATGATTTTACTTCAGAAAATGGTGCTACCCGAGTTGTTCCAGGCAGTCATCTAACATTAAAAAAACCACCTTGGGGATATGATGATATAGAAGGGGAGATTAGATTAACTGGCCCGGCAGGTTCAATGGCATTTTGGTTATCGCACACCTGGCATCGTTCTGGGCCTAACTTCACAAACAACCCCCGTAAGGCAATTCTAGCTTACTACTGCCGTTCCTGGGTTAGCACATGGTCTGATTTCACCAAAGGGGTACCTGAGGAAATTGCTGAACATTATTCTCCAACTGTCAGGTATCTAATGGGATGGTCAAGCAAATCTTTAGTAAGAGGCTGATAAGTAACTTACTACATCATCTAAATGCTATTCTTCACGTGGAGTAAATCCTAATTCAACCATTCGTGAAACCATCCGTCTCAGCTTCGGATTCTCACTATTTATAAAAGACTTTGATGGGTGGTGTGAATAAGCGAACCTATCATGATCAGCACGCATCCGATCGATCTGAGCCTCGGTAGTAGGATTAGCCGAGTATTCTGCAGATATCTGTAAACGACCCTTTTTACTACCAAATGAGCTGTGAAAAACCCTCTCTGTAAACACTATAATATCACCGGGATCACTCTGTAAATCGACACACGGCACATCTTCCTGTGGAACTCCGAAAGGCTGGCGTTCACGCTCTCCTGGATTACTGCCAGCCTGCTGAGGCCATATATTTGCACCAAATGGTCTTCGGTGAGTTCCAGGCACTACTCTCAATGCTCCATTTTCCTTAGTCAAAGAATCGAAATACATAACAACTTTGCAAACAGGGTTAAAAGACTCCTCTGTTTCGTCTGGTGCAAAACCACCGTGCCACAATGTGTCACCCGTAAAAATATACCCGCTATTAAGATCTAGGATAAAATCAGACCCAAGCAACGATTCAGGGATACCATAAATCCGATCATCTACAAGCCAATCCCTTAAAACTGGATGCTGTTCACAAAAAGCTCCTATACCAAACTTTTCAGAATCCGTGATAGCTTTCTCGCCATCATTCTGTTTAATCACTTCAATGGCAGCATCGCGTAATTTTGTTACCTCATTTTGGTTAAATAATTTGGGAAGTACAAGGAATCCGAACGCATTCCAATGAGCTACTTGATCCGAAGTTAACATCCTTAATCTCCTTAAATTACTATTCACATTTACAGTAGAACATCAAAGAGATGTTTACTCCAATCAAATTCTACTATTTACGCCAGAATTGTTCCAATCTATCTTGAGGCTTCCATCCCAAAATACGCTTGATTTTTTCATTGGTGAATTTCTGATGCGGTAAATCAGGAAAAACAAAAAACGCCTCACATTTTGATGGTAAGTCTTCTAGGTCTATGTCTAATGCGCATGAGAAAGACAAAGCAGCATCCCTCCAACTAACTGTGTAGGGCGTAAAATCTTTACCCGTCTCAGTCACTGGTGCTTCAGGATAAAATCTATGTGTTTCAGCATCCATAAACATGTAAAACAATAGAGACATCACGTGGATACCATAGTTTTCAGTAAAAACTCTACATATCTCTTGCCCTAATGACTTTGTATGTGCGTATAAGTAAGTTCCAGGATGAGGAGGTACATCTGGTCCTATCAAATGGTCATAAGCCTCGTATGTGCGACCAGTAATCGTAAAGTGGGGACCAGTGTTTACAATCCTACTAATATTGTGCTCCACTGCCGCCCGCATCATGTTGTAACATCCCCTCGCACTAACATCGAACGCTAATTTTCTATCATGTCTGAGAACGGATAGATTGATAATTGCATCCATCCCTTTCGCAACTTCAACAACCTGCTCCAAATTAGAAACATCAATTTTTATATACTCATGGGTAGTATCCAAATCATTAATATCTGTGAGCCTCAAATTATGGGCGCTTTCTAAAGCTTTTACCACATGAGGCCCTAACATTCCGTTAGCTCCTAAAATCAAGACATTCATGCTTTAGTTCTCGGGCGGGGAGTGTACCCCAAATTTACTGGCAATTCATCACCACCTTGCCACGGTTGACCGGTAAGATACCTAGCATTTGGCACATCAGACTGTATATGAAAAATATCCCAACCACTGGCATCATAACTTAGTGCTTTATCTATAGCAGTAACGACATCATCTATGTAAACTGATGACGAAGATTCATGATTAACGCCATTATTAACTATATCGCCTAATCGCAAGCAAACTATTTCGAGTTTATCCTCACGAGCAAACTCTCTACACACATATTCCCCTAAGTGGTAACAAAGCGACTGAGTGTCAGTTCTAGGCAATGGACGCCAGCGCTCAGTAACCGCCAAATTTTCTTCATATTTGTCCATCTGAGTCAATGAACTCAAATAAACCACTCGAGGAACTTTCTCCTCCCAGGCAGCCCACAACAGGTTATAGGTACAACGCATGTGATAATCGAGCTGGGACGACTCGTTATCCGAGTTGTTTACTAAACCAGAGTGAATTATCACATCCATTCCCTTAACTAAGTCATTAGTATCTGAATCATGCCCGATCGCCGAACGAATAAATTTAATACTGCTACTAACATCCTTAGTGTCTGTAAGAATCAATTTATGTATAGAACTTAGCTCGATGGCTATGTCCATAACAACTGGTATAGAAGCTGACGTAATTAATACATTCATAACTAGAGGTATTTTACCCTCTAAGGTATGTATAGTCACTTTTCAATATTAAACTTAAACTGATCCTTAGCTATAACTTAACACGGCCATTGAAAACGCCTCTTACTCTTATTAAACCGCCCTCGATATACCAAAACATAGCTAACTCTCTATTGGAGTCTAACAACGTATGTACAACCCACAGAGTTCCTTGACCCTCCAAATATGGATCATATTCGTTAATCATTTTTGCAGTATCTGTAAGCTTAAGAGACTGAACTCTCCCCCTCTGAATATCACCAGTATGGCTAAACCTGAAGCACGAAGCCAGTACAACATTGACTAACGCATATTAATCCCAATGCCCAGATTATGGTGGGCATCCTTTGTAAATAGGGAACTACCATCCTTTCTTATTGAATCCATACCTTTATATAGCCATCCATCCCTTAAGTGAAATGTTTCATGGCGAGCAAAAGCCGGTTTTAAACGTGTTTTTGTCTTTTTAGTTGACATATGTTAGACCAAATATGGTTGCCTAATTTCCTCCAATGCTTTTTAGTAAGCTGAACCTATTTCAAAACCTTGACGACGATATTTTATTAGTACGCCAATCATCCTAACTTCATCACTAGAATAGTCTCGCACTTGGCGTGACTTTAAACGGATTCGATTAGATTTGATATACCCCTTCGATTCGAAATACCTAATCTCATCTGCTGACGCGCCTGTATTCTTTGACACTTCTGTTATTCTCACTATTAATCCTTCACCTGTAATATTTCATGGAATCATACGTCAAGTACTGAGTAAAATTCCGTAAGACATCAACATGAGACAGGGTTAATCGGTTATAAGCTAGTCATCAATAAGTAAATTCTATACGGGATCATTAAGGTAATGGTGGGGGATAGAGGACTCGAACCTCTGGCCTTCTGTGTGTAAGACAGACGCTCTAACCAGCTGAGCTAACCCCCCAGTAACACTTCACAGACTATGCGATAGGCGATCAAAATACCTTGAACTAACATATAGGAAGCATTCCCTAAATTAGTCAGAAAGCGCGCTTGGCGGGACTCGAACCCACGGCCTCAGCCTCCGCAGGGCTGCGCTCTATCCAACTGAGCTACAAGCGCTAGAATAAATTAGTCGCAATACATACTACCCTGTGGAGTCCCATATAGGCAATTTGAAAACAGTATTAGTAACACTTAAATTAGAACAAACGCAAATCTAGGGATTATTGCTCGTGAAATAAATTAAGCGAGATGAAAACTATTGAGCTAAGTATTGTTCCATTTAAAGATCAATCACCGCCTCTACCACTTCCAGACAATTTTATACGAGGATCCACAACCGCAAGTAATATATCCGAAATCAACACACCTACAACTGATAGGCTAGTAAGCATTAGTATGATAGACCCGCTTAGCATAGCATCCTGTTTCGCTATACCCTCAAGGAATATTGGTCCGAGGGTTGGCAAACTAAGAACTATAGAAACAATTGCACTACCACTTACAAGCCCTGGAAGCATGCTACCTATTCCACTAATAAATGGATTTATTGCTACCCTCACAGGATATTTAACTATGACTCTCCATGCAGGCATTCCCTTAGCAGTCGCAGTCACAACGTAAGGTCTATTGAGTTCATCTAGTAGATTATTCCGAAGAATTCTTATAAGGCCTGCAGTTCCTGACGTACCTAAAACTATAGCCGGTATAATCAAGTGCTGAAGCATATCTATTACCCTTCCGACACTCCACGGGGCATTCAAATATTCTCCTGAGAAAATCCCCCCCACTGAGTGGTCGAAGTACGCGTACGCAACATACATGGATACCAAGCCAAGCAAGAAGTCTGGCACCGCCAGACCAGTGAAACCTAGGAATGTGAATGCATAATCACCTAGTGTATTTTGTCTTACTGCTGAGTAAATACCTACCGGTATTGAAAACACCCACGTTGTGATCACAGTAAATATAGACAGATATATGGTGTAGGGTAGGCGAGAAGTAATAATATCTCGTACAGGCTGCCCGGAACTACCTCCTGTAGTATTCAAATATGCGAATCCAAAATCGCCTTCAGTTGCTATCCCCCATATCCAGCGAGCCCACTGCTGCAACAAAGGATCATTCAATCCCCAGAGCTCTCGTAAAGCATCCATCTCAAAATCCGTCCTGCCATGTAAGCCACGTGTTTCATGGATCGCGAGAATATACTCGTCTACGATATCTCCCTCTGGGATCTGAGTTATTAAGAAGGAAACAAAAGAAATCACAAACAGAGTGAATGCTGCCAATAAGGTACGTCTAACCAAGTAAGCCGTCATCAGTTATACACCTCAAAATCCTGTTTGATAATTGCTACATATCAGACAGTGTAGCGCATACTAGTACAGTATCAAGAGAGTTGCAAGTTCCGTATGGTGCCGAAGGAGGGATTCGAACCCACACACCCGTAAGGATACTACGTCCTGAACGTAGCGCGTCTACCGTTCCGCCACTTCGGCACATGTGATACAAGAAACCACCCTAAGCCGCACTACCATCAACTCTTAGTGGTGGGCGGTCGAGGGGTCGAACCTCGGACCTCTTGCGTGTGAAGCAAGCGCTCTAACCACTGAGCTAACCGCCCGAGAGATTATAGAACCCTAGCGAATCATAATTTTTATACATTATAATGAATGTCACTTGCAGATTATAGGGGCGAGTAATTCCAAGATCAACAACGTTTATATATGTATTATATTCTTGCAGGAAATTATTCAGCTTGACCTCAAGTAGTAATCTGATTTACCTATTTAGTCGATTTAGATCTTTACTATCGGTATAATGGCATAGTAACAAATATACATATTGGCAACGTAGCTCAGGGGTTAGAGCGGGCGCTTCATAAGCGCTAGGTCGGTGGTTCAAATCCACCCGTTGCCACCAATACCAGACACAACGTGCAACTCCTCAAACAACCTCACATACCACGTTTAAATTCGTAGGATATTTTATGTGATATAGTTCTGCACAGACACTCACATTTGTAAGGAGTTTTGGATGGTCTCACCCAATTTAGTTCAATTCGGAAATACAGAACTCAAAGTTTCTAGATTCTGCCAAGGGACTGCATTTCGTAATATGCCTAGGGAATCAGACAACACAATTGGACAAAGAGTGCTAGAACACTGTATCGATGAAGGCATCAATTTCTTTGACTCTGCTAACGGATATGGCTTTGGAGGATCAGAACGTTTGCTTGGTAAAGCGATCTCCGGTAAACGAAGCAAAGTGGTCGTGTGTACAAAAGTAGGTGCTAATCACGACCCGGATAAAGATGGGAAACGAGGCGCTCCTGCAAGTTTCAGCATTGGTTTTCTTTCCGAAAGAGCAAGTGCTAGCCTCGAAAGGCTAGCGACAGATTATCTGGATCTATATTTACTACATAAAGAGGACGGTATAACTGACCCTGAAGATATAGTGGAATCTATGGAATATCTTGTGAAAGAAGGGAAGATACGATATTGGGGAGTATCCAACCACAGTGCTGAGGTTCTTACTAAATACATTGATCTATATGAAAGCGGAGATGCACCACATTTTGCTGGAGTAGAAGAGTATTATAATATCGGTGGTGAATCAGTATTACCAAACGGCAAATCCCGTATTCGTATGCTTGAGAGAAAAATCTTCCCTTTAATTATAAAGTCAGGCTTGGGCATGTTGGCATTTAGCCCTCATGATATGGGTAACCTGATACCAGGTAAATCGGCAAAAGAGGGTACTCCGCTTGCGATGTTGCTCAAGGCTCTGGATAAAGTTGCTATTGCATTAAGCGTACCAAGGTCTCAAGTGTGTGTTGCATGGGCTCTATCACATCCTGAGGTCACATGTACACTTGGAGCAGCTGAGTCTCCTGAACACGTCGAAGACAATATTTATGGATCTAGCCTAAAAATACCACAAAATTTACTGGAATTCTTAAATACTGCTAGTGTAAAATACAGTAACGAACAGGAATAGAACACTCTTCATACGCTACCCTAAATACCAATTAATACCCCACCTTAAGGCTGACTTGTATCCAATATTTGCTTTTAATCTGTCGTACATACATATATATATATATCTGTACAAACTTATACCAACACCCCCATTCGCCTTGTGCTTACCATCAAGGCTAGTTAAACTGCCTTGCAAGGCAGGGTTTAATTGACCACTTTACAATCTAATGCTATGTTGCGAAAAGCATCTAACAGGCACCTTTGGATGCATAATTCGGCGTGGCATCAAACAGCAGCCGAAGGCGGTCCGCTAATCATCGAAGAAGGAAATGGAATACGCGTAACTGATTCCGATGGTAAATCATGGATCGATGTGAACGGTGGATACCTTTCAGTAAATATAGGTTACGGACGAACTGAAATCGCCGAAGCAACTTACAACCAAATGCGGCGCCTCAGTTACTTTCCTCAAGGAACAACCACATCTGCCACCATTAAATTTGCAACAAAGTTAGCCGAGATTAGCCCAGGGAGCTTAAACCGTGTGTTTCCAGTAAGTGGAGGATCAGAAGCTAACGAAACCGCCTTGAAGATAGCAAGGGCGTACCATAACAGAAGGGGGGAACCTGGACGCTACAAGATAATTAGCCGCAAAGGGTCTTACCATGGGGGTTCCGGTGGAGTAATGTGGCTAGGTTCCGCAGAACTAATGCCACGAGATGACTATAACCCACCCTATCCCGGTATGGTGTATGCGCCTCAACCAAATCCATACAGATGCGACATGGGTGGAGAAACACCTACGGAATGTTCTATAAGATGTGCTCAGGCAATAGATGATCTTATCCGAGATAACAACCCCGATGAAGTAGCAGCTGTAATCGCAGAGCCCGTATCCATGCCCGGGGGTGCAGTTGTGCCAGGGGATCAATACTGGCCAATGCTAAGGGAAATATGTGACAAATATGGAGTGTTGCTAATCGGAGACGAGGTGATATGCGGATTTGGTCGCACAGGCAAGATGTTTGGCGTAGAAAACTGGGATGTTATTCCCGACATAATTACTGTTGCAAAGGGGGTAGTAAGTAGCTACTTACCTCTTGGCGCTACGATAGTAAAAGATGAAATAGCAGAACCCTTTGGAAAACAAGGGAATATATTGCCACACATTTTTACATATTCTGGACATCCTGCATCAGCCATAGCTGGTTTGAAAAATATAGAGATTATAGAAACCGAAGGATTGGTAGAGAATTCATACAGAGTAGGTAAGTACTTCAAACAACAACTGGAAGGATTAATGGTAGACCATCCAATCATAGGGGACATACGTGGGATAGGTCTGATACTTGCTTTGGATTTGGTTAGTGATCGTAACTCGAAATCAAAATTTCCCAATAGTATGCAACTACCAGCGAAACTTAATGCTGGATTTAAAAAGCGCGGCCTTATTCTACGTGCAGGAGCGAGCCAGGTTATAAACCTAGGGCCACCTCTTTGTATAGAAAACACGGACGTGGATGAAATCGTTCACGCTATCGATCTTGTACTGTGGGAAGTAGAAGGAGAATTGGGAATGGGTCATATAACCTAATTTTGCGCACCAACTCATTGTAACCGCACATTATACTAAGGAGATTTATAAAATAATGTCAAAAGAACCAAATGAAAACCATGAAAGTGACAGATTAGCGATTTTTATAGACGGTAGCAATCTTTATCACAGCCTCGATGAACATTGTCATAGATTCGATTTAGATTTCAAAATGTTCTCGGACAAACTCTGTGACAACAGATCTCTATATAGAGTCTATTACTACAACGTACTAAGAGATCAAGATAGAAACCACCAAGCGTATCAAGACCAACAAAAATTCTTGGGTGCGTTGTATACAACGCCTTTTCTTGAAGTACGCCTCGGTAGTTCGAAAGTAAGAGGTGACACTGCCGTAGAAAAAGGCGTGGACATCATGATAGCTACTGACTTGCTCCAAATGGCATGGAATGACCTTTACGATACAGCCGTATTAGTAAGTGGTGATGGTGATTACACATACGCCGTACAAGCAGTAAAAAATTTAGGCAAGCATGTAGAGATTGCTGCATTCTCATCAAATCTTGCTTGGGAATTAGCTAATATAGCTGATAACAGAATACTTTTTACTCCTGAATATTTTACGGACCTATGGACTAAAAAGCGTGCATCAAATCGTTCTGCATCTGACAACGGATCCAGCCCTGCAAAGAAAAGGTGGGGTTTTGGCAGATCACGTAGCAAAGAACCGAAGAAAACCCAGTGAATTATTACGTACATTAACGTGTAAAGGTATCAGCTGTAAAATAATTCTTACACTATTTAACTGATTTAGGGTTGCGGGCTTGTGTAGATTACTGTAATCTTCCTAATGAATTAAACATAGGAAGGTTTTTAAATGCGACTAATATCTGACTTACGCCAACTACTTACACTGCATGAAGTAAGTGCACACTGTGATATACCATGCGGCATATATGATCCAATTACAGCAAAAATAGCTGCTCAAACTGTACTTAAAATGGTCGTTAGACTTGAGGC
The DNA here is from genome assembly GCA_913051545.1 of uncultured Chloroflexota bacterium. Taxonomy (GTDB): domain Bacteria; phylum Chloroflexota; class Dehalococcoidia; order Lucifugimonadales; family CAJXCD01; genus CAJXCD01. Next base: position 11,498 of record CAJXCD010000009.1, on the reverse strand, counting down.
AGTTGAATTCCCGCCGAAAGATATTTCGACTCCTAATTCAGTTGCTCGTTATATAGCTGTAAAAGAAGAACATGCCCAACTTGTGAAAAGTGAACTAAACACTCTTTGGGCTGACTATTTCAAACCAGAACACCTTGAAAAATACCCAAACCTACATGAACTAGTGTGGAACGCCAATAAACTTGCTGGTGCAAACAAACAAAACGTTAGCTCAGATTTAGCAAGACAACTGGTTGCCGCTGTAGACGAAATTACTAATATTTTTTGGGCTACTAAAGGTGTGGAATACAGTGACCCCGTTTCCGATATCCGTTTCGGAAGCTAGATAAACACACAATAGTACGTTGGTAAAAAGCGGGGAGTAGAAATAGTGAATTCCCGGCTCTTTACTTCTCCTTACTTATATTCTTCACGTGGTGGTGAAAATACATCAAGTGCGAGACCCCATCCATCTGTCCCTTGTAGGCTGTGTTCAACTCCTGGTGGTATAACATATGCATCACCAGGCTTCATTTTCCTGGTCTCCCCACCAATTGTCATTTCAAAACTACCTTCCAAAACAATCCCGGACTGCTCATGAATTTCATGCGAGTGTTTAGGCACTACAGAATGTGGGGAGTTTTCCACTAAACTAAGCATGGTTTTATCACCCCACATGGTCCGTATAGTAACGCCTGGGGCTATCTCTTTCCTGTTCAATTCTGAAGAATCTATAAAATGTGACATCAACTACTCCTTTTTAAAATTTAATTTTATCCGTTTAACACACCTGTTAATTAAACCTCTAAATATCTATGCTCAATCAATTCAAACAAAATCTTATGATTATTGAGTCAGTATATCTTGCTTCAACTCCGGTTAGCACGTTTAATCGCAGCACGGTGAGGAACCATCAGACAGGCAGTAATAAAATCATTAACAGGTGTTTTCAGGCCAATCTCACTCGCATACTTGGAAACAGCTCCATTTAAAACCTCGATTTCCAAACGATTTCCATTTTCAAGATCAGTATACATAGATGATGTTAATGTAGATTTATTATCATCCAATCTATCCATGGTAGATTGAACAACGTTACTATCTAAAATAATGCCTTTAGCCATAGCCAAACTCTCAACTTCTCTCATAACTCTAATGGTTAAATCCCTAGTTTCTGGGTTATCTAGAACATTTTCAAATCCAGCCCTTACAATACAAGACATACCACTAAGAGCACATATAAACATGAGTTTGTTCCACACTTCCACTTGTATCATTTTTGATACTCGAGCATTAATCTGGGCAGAATTAAAAACTTTATGAACAGACGTGACTGCATCAGGATTGCTATCTTCAGTCTCGCCCAATACGATTCCACTATCGTCCCCTGACTCCACAACAATACCTGGCGAAGGTTTATGAGCATCAATATATGTAACTCCCAATAACACTTTTGATAGACTGAATGACCTTCGCAACTCGTCCCCACTGCCAATACCGTTCTGAAGGGTTAAAATAATTGTATCGGAAGCAACTGCAGGTCTGATAAGTTCTATAGCATCTCTATTATCGAATCCTTTAACAGTGAATAAAATCAAATCCGCGTTCCAATTAGAATTCAGGGCCGAAACTGCTCGTAGCTTAGAAGTAAAGTGACCTATAGATTTACTTTTAATTCGTAATCCTGACTTTTTAATCTCATCTAAATGATCACCGCGGGCAACCAGAGTCACATCATTACCAGCCATTTGCAAAATAGAACCGTAAAATCCCCCCACAGCACCTGCACCCATTACTAATATTTTCATAGTATATTGCCGTAACCATTAACCTATAATTTATCAGCCTGTATTTCAGTTTATATCAAGGATACGTATATACTAGTTTAATACGTGTATACCAGTCTCGTCAGCATATAATGGCATAGGATCACAGAGGTATCCTCCGTGTTGACCAAACACGGCTGGCATAGTCCCTATCAAAAAATATTCATCATTCCAGGGAATCATCTGGCCTGCATACGGAATATCGGAAACACTACCAGAAATTATTTCTCCTGTCCCTTGTATTTTAAATGGACCATTTTCTGATTCACCTACCATAGAGTAGTCACTCCTACGAAACTTATGACCAGGAAATTTAATTTTGAATTGAGGGAGCAACAACTGTGGTATTGTACAGAATTTTAGGTAGAACAGGTCTCCAATTTTATAAACTTGTGGAACTTCTAATTCCTCGGTGACTGGATCAACATCTATGGGATTCTCTAAATTCCAAATCAGCATGTCCTCTGTAGAGGCTACCGCAATACTACCTCTACCAGTCAATTCACTATCACGTCTCCGAGCAGTGACCAACTGAATTACACTCTTACCTTTATCAATTAAGAATGGATCTCTCCAATGAGTGTACTTACGAATACCAGAACCGACTAATTCATAAATTGAGCCATCTGCCTGTGTGACCGGATTACCACCGTATTTTGCCCAAGTGAACAAGTTGTCTGAAACAGCCATGCCCACTCGAAAAATCTTACTTACTACAGAATCTTCATTTTCCTCCAAACCACTATAAGCCATCCAATAACGATCGTTCCATTTAAGCACCGATCCCGTAGCACAACTCTGGCTGTCGAACTCTCCAAATTCACCCCTTTGAATTACTAACCCTTGGTAATCCCACGACACTAAATCGTTACTTACTGCATGACCTACGTCCCACCCAAACTGGCCATCCGAGTGTTCACGTGACTCCGGCTCAATCAAAAAATAACAATGCGCTATATCTCCTTCGATGTAAAACCATGAGTCACCTATCCTGTTACCTGAAACCTTTAACAATAGATCCCCCTACTTTGAAAATAAATTATGGAAACACTATATATTAATCTTAATAACTCCATATTTACTATTTAATAACATAAAATACATCACTGGTAAAATATGTAGTACAGACATAGCAACACAAATCTAATACACAAACTAGGAGGCTTTCAAACGCACTATGCTCCAGGCATAGAATTTGGATTAGGATCTTTACCGCTACTCTCTGACGCAAAAACTAGATCTATATCAGCGGAAAATCCAACTGGAGGAAAGGGAATTGGCGGTATGGCTATTCCAAACCCAGATGATCCAAATTTACCTTATTCAGAAAACGCTGTCGACCTCGGGCAAGGCTGGAAAGTGAATCCATTTGTAAAGCCGAAAGCAGGTGAAACTATAACCCTAATGGATGTTAAAGGTTCAGGAATAATCCAGCACATATGGATGACAACTGAAGAAAACTGGATGGGTAACGGACGAGCTTCTATACTAAGATTTTACTGGGACGATGAAGAATTTCCATCAGTTGAAGTACCCATGACAGATTTTTTCGCTGTGGGACACGAATTGTATGGAAACGTCAACTCAATTCCTGTCGCTGTAAATCCAAAATCGGCTTTAAATTGTTACTGGCCGATGCCATTTAGAAAACGAGCCAGAATAACTTTCACGAATGACTCAAACCAAGACATCAAAATATTAGCTTACCAAATCACTTATGCGGAAACAGAAATTGATGAAAAAGCAGGTTATTTTCATGCTCAATGGAGAAGAGGTACCACAGAAAGATACAACCCTGAATTCACAATAATTGACGGGGTCAAAGGTCACGGGCGATATATAGGAACCTTCTTGGCTTGGACCCAATTGTCAGAAGGGTGGTTCGGCGAGGGAGAAGTCAAATTTTATATGGATGGAGACGACAAATTTCCCACTATATGCGGAACTGGCACAGAGGATTATTTTGGAGGATCTTTTGGTTTCCCAGAAACATATACTAGGCTTTATGTGGGTGTACCTCTTAAACATTCAAGTGATTCTGGTCCCCCTAAGTGGAGTTTATATCGCTGGCATATCATGGATCCAATCAATTTCAGTAATGATTTGAAGGTCTCAATACAGGCACTCGGTTGGTGGCCAAACGGGCGTTACCAACCACTTGCAGATGACATAGCATCTATAGCATATTGGTATCAATCTGAACCGCACACACCATTCCCACAGTTGCCATCATTAGAAGAACGCTGGCCTAGATAAATTGAGATTGATCGAATAAATATACTGATATAGGATATAGGATATAGGATATAGGAATAAATTATTTATAATGGCCTCAATTCGTTTTGAATTAAGTTAATGTATATGTGAGAGGGAATAGATGATAAATCGAGAACGTCTAGTTAAAACTTTCTGTGAATTAGTTAGAGTAGACAGTCCATCTGGGGAAGAGGAGCAGATAGCAATAAACTTAACTGCCAGACTAAAGTTACTAGGACTTACGACATATCGAGATACATACGGCAATCTTATAGCAACAGATGGTGGCAGTGATCCACTACTGCTGTCCGCACATATGGACACAGTTGAACCAGGCAGAGGCATTCAGCCATATGTAAAAAACAATCTAATAGTCTCAGACGAGACTACTATCTTGGGTGGAGACTGTAAGGCTGGTGTATCTGCAATACTTGAAGCACTTGAAAGCATCCAGGAGGATTCTAGTCCCAGAAGATCCGTCGAAGTAGCCTTTACTCGTGAGGAGGAAATCGGGTTAGTAGGGGCGCGCAACCTAGATTTCACTAAACTCTCCGCCTCAAGTGCTATCGTATTTGACGGTGAGGGCCCGCCTAGCCGTATCACCTCCGCTAGCCCTACATACATAGGTTTCGACATAAAGATAACTGGCCGTGCAGCGCATGCTGGGGTTGAACCAGAAAAAGGACTATCCGCTATACGTATGGCGGCTAAACTAATATCCCTGCTACCCCAAGGGCGACTCGATGATGAAACCACCTTTAATGTAGGCAAAATTGAGGGTGGGCAAGTGAGAAATGCTGTACCGGAAACAGCTTCTGTAACTGGTGAATTTAGAAGCCACAACTTAGAAACACTAGACGAAGTAAGAATGCAACTCACACAAGCTGTAGAGAAGGTTGAGAACCTATACCCGGAATCAATAATTGAAAATCATCTTCATACTGAATTTGAAAGCTATAGCCTAGATACTGATAACCCATTCACTAAAGAGGTGGTTTCGGCACTTCTAAGTCTGGGATTAGAACCTGAATTCATGTCTTCAGGTGGTGGAACCGATGGAAACGTATTCAGGCAAAAAGGCATCGCCTCAGTGGTAGTCGGGATGGCTGTACAAGGAATGCACACTAGACAAGAATATGTGGTTATACCAGATCTAGTAGAAGCGGCTCACTTATGTGAAACATTACTTAGAATATAATGTCCCTTACAGCTTACCTTAATTACAACTTGAAGTTTGTATTTTAATGAAGGTCAATTTATCATACGGCCGTAAACACCTACCGATAGAGGTCCCAGATAACTGTACAACAGTTATTAGGCCATCGCACCTGAGACCACTAGATAACGTAGAAGTATCTATACGAGAAGCTCTTATAAACCCTGTTGGAACCCCCTCATTGAGGTCCATTGTAAAACCACATCATAGAGTAACTATATCTGTCTGTGACATTACAAGACCAATGCCCTCATCTACGTTACTGCCAATAATACTGTCTGAATTAGACCACGTCAGCAGAGACAATATACTCATATTAATTGCGACAGGAACACATCGTACTAACAACTATACTGAATTGAGGAATATGTTGGGAGATCGAATCGTAGATAACTACAAAATAGAAAATCACAACGCTTTTGATAGAACCATGTTAGAACACGTATCTAAAACACCAAGTGGAATTCCCATAGTATTGAATCGTAAATGGGTTGAGAGTGATATCAGAATTACTACTGGATTCGTAGAACCTCATTTTTTTGCTGGATTTAGTGGTGGGCCCAAAATGGTCGCGCCCGGACTAGCCGCGTTCGAAACAATTATGGAACTCCACAGCTTTAACCTAATCTCCGACCCGCAATCTACCTGGGGAATAACTAAAGGTAATCCTGTACACGACGAAATTAGACAAATTGCTAATCAGACGGGAGTTGACTTTAGTGTGGATGTAACTATCAACAATAACAAAGAAATTACTAGTGTCCATGCTGGAGATTTATTATCAGTTCATGAGATGGCTTGCATCGTGTCTAAAACTGCATCAATGCAACCTGTGAACCATACTTTCGATGTTGTAGTAACTAGTAATAGTGGCTATCCTCTCGACATCAATTTATACCAATCCATAAAAGGTATCTCAGCTGCTTCCAGAATAATAAAAAACGGAGGAACCATCGTTTGTGCAGCTGAATGCCAAGATGGCATACCCAACCATGGGGAGTATGGACGTATACTAAAAAGCAGAACAAGTCCTAAAGAACTCTTAGAAATGATTTCATCTGGTGATTACAATAAACACGATCAGTGGCAAGTTCAAATACAAGCCCAGATACAAATGAACTCTAGAGTTTACCTGAAATCAAGCTACCTCAGCGATGACCAAATAAGATCTGCACATCTAGAACCTGTCGATATAATAGAAGATACAGTCGCTGAAGCACTTGGTAGGGCAGGGCAGCACGCCACTTTATGTGTACTGCCCGAGGGTCCTCAGACCATTCCGTACTTGATATCTAGCTAGAAAAAGGAATCCAAACTCGATAGCAAGAATGCACTTATTCTATCGCTACCGTGGCACCCGCACCTTCAAGCTTCTCCTTTAAAGAATCAGCATCTTCTTTACTGGTCCCTTCTTTGACGGTACTGGGAGCCGCCTCTACCAATTCCTTGGCCTCTTTTAGGCCTAAGGTTGTAACCTCTCGAACCGCCTTGATGACGTTAATTTTATTTGCTCCAAAATCCTTAAGAACAACGTTAAATTCCGTCTGTTCCTCTTCAGTTGCCCCGCCGCCTGAACCTCCATCAGCAGCTGGAGCCGCTGCTACCGCAACTGGAGCTGCAGCACTTACCCCAAACTCTTCCTCCAAGGCCTTAACCAAATCTGCCACTTCAAGTACCGACATACCCTTAATCACTTCGAGAACTTCATCCTTCGTCGTCATAGGTCTCTGCCTCCATTAATACTTACAATTGCTATAAATTTATTGAATACATATATATTTGCTAGGAATTATCCTTTTCAGAAGCCTCTTCAGCAGGGGCCTCTTCATCAGGAGCCTCTTCATCAGGAGCCTCTTCAGCAGGAGCCTCTTCCACAGTAGCCTCTTCAGCACCCATAGTCTCCATACGTCTACTAAGGACTCTCGCTAATGCTGATACTGGACCGTTCAATACTATGGCTAAACTAGCAACTGGAGCTTGTAACTGTCCCATCAATTTAGCTATAAGCTCTTCCATCCCAGGCAAGAAAGCAAGTTCACCTACCTCTTCAGAACTTAAGCTGCGGTCATCAAGCATTCCGCCAATTATCTTCAACTGAGATCTGTTGGCGTCAATAAACTTCTTTAGCCCTTTGGCAGCTGCAACAGGATCCGTCTCTGCATACGCTATAGCAGTTGGACCCTGTATGACATCCCTGACAGCCGGTTTGCCTGCTTCATCGGCAGCAAGGTACGTCAGACGGTTTTTCACAACCCTTATACCCACCCCCTGTTCGCGCAAATCTCGGCGCAACGATGTCATATCGACTACGCTTAGCCCGGAAAAATCGACTAAAACAAGTGCTTTACTTGTCTCAATAATTCCCTTGATTAACTGTACTTCATTTTTTTTCTTATCTGTAGGCACGACTCTCCTTAAACTAAAAAACCCTGAGCAGCAGACTCAGGGCACCGGAAAGGTAACACCGTGTGTAAGGGTGTACCTATACATTTTGCCTAGGCAGGCTTACGTTTTAATCCCGATATCGAACGCTATCAGAGAACCTGCTGTCTACGGCTAGTTTTTCTTTATTCTATTTTTAATTCAGATGCACTAGTAACATCTAAGCGTATACTAGGACCCATTGTAGTAGTAAGAAAGGCAGATCGTATGTATTCACCTTTAACACCACTAGGACGTGATCTGATTATATTATCCATTATGGACGTAAGATTGTCCATAAGTTGCGTAGGCTCAAAGCTAGCCTTCCCAAACGCAACGTGTATTAATGAGGATTTATCCAATCTGTACTCTACACGTCCCTTTTTGGCTTCAGCTACAGCCCTGCCTACGTCACCACTTTGTACCACAGTACCAGTCTTAGGGTTAGGCATCAAACCTTTTCTACCTAACACACGACCTAACTTACCAACACGGGACATCATATCCGGAGTTGCTATAGAAACATCAAAATCAGTCCATCCACCTTCAACCTTTTTCACCAAATCATCACTGCCAACAAAGTCTGCCCCGGCTTCCTGAGCTATACTTACAGCTTCACCTTCAGCAAAAACCACTACTCGTACCGGTTTACCTACACCGTGAGGAAGTACAGCCACACCTCTAACTAACTGGTCGGCCTGTCTGGGATCAGCATTAGTTCTAAGATGTAACTCAACAGTTTCGTCGAATTTAGCTGTCGCCGCCTTCTTAGCCAAATCTATAGCTTCAATAGGTTCATACTCTTTATCGTCTTCTAAAATAGATACGGCTTCAGAATACCGCTTACCTCGTTTCACCATAACCTAATCACATTCCTCCAATAAAACTAAGATTCATCTACTCGTATCCCCATACTTCTAGCGGTACCTTCTACTATTCGCATCGCACTTTCAATACTAGATGCATTTAGATCCTTCATCTTTTGCTCGGCTATCTCTCTGACTTGAGATTTCTGAACCGTACCTACCTTCTCCACTAAGGGACTACCGCTACCCTTATCAACCCCTGCAGCCTTACGAAGCATGGAAGATGCAGGAGGTGTTTTTGTCTCAAAACTAAAAGAGGTATCCTCGAAAATGGTTAATATTACCGGTATTATAGCACCAGCCTGAGATGAAGTACGTTCATTGTACTCCTTAACAAAACCCATTATATTCACACCGTGCTGACCCAAAGCCGGGCCCACCGGAGGTGCAGGAGAAGCCTTCCCCGCCTCTATTTGTAGTTTCACTATTGCTTTAACTTTTTTTGCCACACCTGAGCCTCTATTGTCTTAAGATATATTAATTGACGATCGATTCCTGGATGTTATCGGTTACGAGACTTTCTCGACTTGCAAAAAATCTAATTCGACTGGAGTCTCTCTACCAAAGAAAGAGACAAGAACTTTGACCTTTGACCTATCAGCATCTATCTCCTCTACGGCTCCCAGAAAGTCTACAAAGGGTCCATCATTAATCCTGACCATCTGACCTTTTTCCAACCCTACTCGTATCTTAGGTTCAGGAGATTCCATCTGCTTAAGTATCAGTTCTACCTCATGATCCTCTAAAGGTACCGGCTTAGGACGATTTTCTTCTTCATCTTCAATTGTTACAAAACCAGTAACCCCAGGAGTATTTCTAACAACATACCAACTGGTCTCATCCATCTCCATATGAACTATTATGTACCCCGGGAAAACTCTGGTGTGTCTAGGTATCCTTTTTCCGTCTTTTATTTCTATCTCTTCTTCAGTAGGTACAACTACCTCAAATATCTTGTCCTTAACGTCCATCGATTCGATTCTCAAATCGAGGTTTCGCTTAACACGATCCTCATGACCTGAGTAGGTGTGAACTATATACCAACGTCGTTCAGTACTTTCAGTAGTATTCATAGAAATCAACCAGCGAGTATTACGTCAAAAAGACGCGAGAATACAAGATCTATTATTCCTAAAAACACACCCACCGCAGCCGACACTACTAAGACCATTATCGTTAGCCTAGTAGCCTCTTCACGAGTGGGCCAGGTAACCCTACGAAGTTCAGATATTGCCTCTCCGACAAATCTGAAGCTGACACCGCGCCTGCGAGAAGATTCACCACCCGAAGTAGAACGAACCCCTGTACCACCTGGCATACCGCTTACCTCACTTCTCTATGCAAGGTGTGAGTGCTACACCTCGGGCAAAATTTCCTGAGCTCTAAGCGCTGAGGATCGTTTCGTCTATTCTTACTGGTAGGGTAGGTACGCTCTCTACAATCCGTACACCCTAAAGTTATTAGAGTCCTTGCATCACCTTTTCGTGGCATTTGATTTCTATCGCAGGAACCTCGAATATATTACGAAGTTCTTCCTGCAAGGAACTTGTACAGTCTCAACTAACCACAGACGTGATTACTCCAGACCCTACAGTCCTACCTCCTTCTCTAACAGCGAAGCGAAGTTGATCTTCCAAAGCTATGGGAGTTATCAACTTAACTGTCATCTCTATATTATCACCCGGCATTACCATCTCAACACCTTCAGGAAGCACTATCTCGCCAGTTACATCCGTCGTACGAATGTAAAATTGAGGCTTATACCCGCTAAAGAACGGCGTATGTCTACCACCTTCATCCTTGGTTAAAACATAAACCTGAGCCTTCGCCTCAGTATGAGGCGTTATACTTCCAGGTGCGGCTACTACTTGCCCTCTCTCAATATCTCCACGCTCAATACCGCGAAGCAGCAAACCAATCGCATCTCCAGGCTCACCAGAATCCAAGGTTTTACGGAACATTTCAACACCTGTCACCACTGTTGAAGTCGTATCCTTAATACCAATTATCTCAACATTCTGTCCTGGTTCCACTACACCCTGTTCGATACGACCCGTCACCACTGTACCTCGCCCCTTTATACCAAACACATCTTCTACAGGCATAAGGAAAGGCTGGTCTTTAGGACGATCAGGAACTGGTATGTAACTATCAACGGCATCTATCAGATCCCAAATGCCCTTACCCCACTCTGATTCTCTGGAGGAATCTTCAGCCTCCAAAGCATTTAGCGCACTAACTTTAACTATAGGAATATCGTCTCCCGGGAAATCATACTCACTGAGCATTTCTCGAAGTTCCAGCTCCACCAACTCTAGTAATTCGGGATCGTCCATCTGATCCACCTTATTAAGAGCTACAACTAACGCAGGAACCTGCACCTGACGCGCAAGAAGTATATGCTCTCTAGTCTGAGGCATAGGGCCGTCCGGTGCACTTACGACAAGAATGGCCCCGTCCATCTGGGCAGCCCCAGTAATCATATTTTTTATGTAGTCAGCATGACCAGGGCAGTCGACGTGGGCGTAATGGCGAGTATCGCTTTGGTACTCAACGTGCTGGATAGAGATTGTAACACCTCTTTCCCTTTCCTCAGGGGCATTATCAATAGTTTCAAACGCCCTAAAGTCAGCCAGCCCTTCCGAAGCCAGTGTTTTAGTGATTGCCGCCGTCAAGGTCGTCTTACCATGGTCTACGTGACCAATTGTGCCTACATTTAAATGAGGCTTATCTCTAACAAATTTCTCCTTAGCCATTTCTCTCCTCTACTTATTAAGCCCACAAGCAGACTCGAACTGCTGACCTCGTTCTTACCAAGAACGTGCTCTACCGACTGAGCTATGTGGGCATCTCGTTACCCGTTTAATTTACTGGTGCAGGGGGTAGGATTCGAACCTACGTAGCCCTTCCGAGCGCCAGATTTACAGTCTGGTG
>CAJXCD010000008.1 GCA_913051545.1 uncultured Chloroflexota bacterium | reverse complement strand
GACTTCAGCAGCCGGAGCTTCTTTGACTTCAGCAGCCGGAGCTTCTTTGACTTCAGCAGCATCTTCGACATCACTTTTTATGTCTATTTTCCATCCAGTTAAAGCTGCTGCCAATCGCGCATTCTGGCCTTCTTTACCAATGGCCAGGGAAAGGTGTCTTTCAGGTACTATAGCCATAGCTGATTCATTAGCTTTATCAAACCGTACTCGTGTTACCTGAGATGGACTGAGTGCATTGGCTATGTAGTTAGAAGGGTCTGTATCCCACTGCACCACGTCAATTTTTTCACCATGTAATTCATTTACTATATTTTGAATCCTGATGCCTCTGAGCCCAACACAAGATCCTACCGCATCTACCCCATCTTGTTTGGCTACAACGGATACTTTACTGCGGGATCCAGCTTCTCTTGTAATGTTAACTATTTCGACAGCTCCACTATATATTTCAGGAACTTCCATCTCAAAAAGACGTCTAAGCAGCAACTTATCTGCCCTAGACACTATGATTTCTGGGCCTTTTGCTGAGCGCCGTATTGATTGCAGTAATACTTTTACCTTTTGACCTGTCCTGTAGCGCTCAAAAGGGGCCTGTTCAGCTACTGGTAGAATTCCCTCTGCATGACTTAGTTCAACAACTACTTGTTTGGGTTCTATTCGTTGAATAGTCACTGTATACACTTCGCCTTCTTTATCAGCGAATTCTTCGAATACTATTTCCCGCTCTGCTTCTCGGAGGCGCTGAATGACTACCTGTTTAGCAGTTTGCGCAGCAATTCGTCCCGCAGTGTGAGTTAAGCTTTCTGTGGGAACTTCTTGGTCGATTTCAGCACTTGCCCTGATCTCTTTAGCATCTGATAAGGAAATTTCTACTAGAGGATCTTCGACGGTTTCTACGACAGTTTTAACGACGTATACACTCAAATCGCCTGAGCCAGGATCTAGTTTTACGGATATGTTTTGGCCAGCAGTAACACTGTCTTTTTTATAAGCAGACACTAGTGCATCCTCTATAGCAGAAAGCACTATTTCCCGAGGTAAATTTCTCTCGGCGGCAAGCTGTGTTAAAGCGATGATAAAATCGCTCTTCATTTTACAGCTCCTCCCATCTGGAATAGGGACCCCCATAAATGGAGACCCCTTCAACCAAAGAAAGTGGGAGCGACCCACTTTCAATAGTTACCAAAAACTTACTACCTTGAATGCCTGATATTATAGCATTACGAAGGGGGATTATACAAACATGTATAGTGGTTGATAAGGGGACTCTAATCAAGGACAAGTCTCCAATTCCAAAACAGGTATTTTAGATTTAGAATGATGGTCTCTATTAAGTATTCTCAGGTAAAGGTAACTTAGATTGTTTAGTGGGGATATTGTGTTGATAGACTACATGGTAATTTTGCCATAATGAAAAAATGTCAAAATATTACAATCTATAATCACTTGATATTTAGATGTGCTAACTTGTTGCATATGTTTGGGGGTGATTAGTTGCAGCTAAATCTGGCTTTGCTCACGTTATCGTCTTTGTTCATGTTAATTTCTCTGAATTGTAATGTTCAGGATGATGGTTCTGAAAAATTGCTAATTTTTGCTGCCGCTAGTTTGGCCGATGCCCTCCCAGAAGCGATAGAAATTTTTGAAAAACGTGAAGACGTTAGCATTGACATCAGTTATGGAGGTTCTCACACGCTGGCACGGCAGATAGAAGCTGGTGCTCCAGTAGATTTGTTTATTTCAGCAGGGGAAGTATCTTTGCAGAAATTAACAGAGGACTCAGATTATTACAAGGGAACACCAATATTTTCCAATAGACTTGTACTTGCCACACGTCCAGGTATGGACAAAGAATTCACCAGCATCACACAATTAAAAGAATCGTGGGTAAGTAGGTTGGCAATAGCTGATCCGGCCTTGGCACCTGCAGGAAAATATGCAAAGGAGGCGCTTGAGGACGCTAGCATTTGGGAATCGGTACAGCCTAAATTAATTGTTGGTGGGGATGTTCGATCAGTGATTGTTTATTTAGAATCTGGAAATGTAGACGCAGCTTTGGTATATGGTAGTGATATTAAGTTCAGGACAAAAATCGAGAGTTTCGATATCATCTCTAAGTCCGCTTATGGTCCTGTAGTTTACCCTGTATTCCTTCTCGGCAATAGCAAGGAAGGTTCAGTGGCATCGTCACTTCTGAAATTTCTCCAGGGTAAGGAATCGATGGAGATATTCCGCGCACACGGGTTCAACCCCGATGTCTATAGTAATAAAATGAACTAGGCGAGCTTTGTAGCCATGGAAATATCTTTGATAATATTGACGTTAAAGGTAGCGGCAGTTGCTACTGTAATTAATCTACCTCTGGCATTGATTGTTGGATGGATACTTGTTAAAACCAATACTAGGTATCGATTTTTCTTAGATGTATTAATTTCTTTCCCTTTAGCTCTGCCCCCTGTAACCGTAGGGTTTTTGTTGTTGTTGGTTTTAGGTCGTACTGGGCCTGTAGGGTTTCTACTGTACAAATTTCTCTCTGTTGATATAGTTTTTACCTGGTTTGCAGCTGCACTAGCTTCAGCCGTTGTGTCATTCCCATTAATTTCTAGGGCAATCGTTGTTGCAATGGGTGAAGTGGATGAACGTGTAGAGAAGACTGCACGCAGTCTAGGTGCAGGGCCGTGGAGGGTGATATTTACTATAACAATACCTTTGGCTTATAAAGGTATTTTGGCTGGAACACTGTTGGGGTTTGTTAGATCCATCAGTGAATTTGGAGCCACTATAGCCGTTGCAGGTAACATTCCTGGGAAGACTCAGACGCTGTCTTTAGCCATCTATTCTAATTTGCAAACTGGAAATGAACAAATAGCGTTATACCTTGCTGGGATTTCAGTTGTATTGGCGGTGTCTACTCTTGTGATACACAATTGGTTAGTTGGAACAGCCGGCAGGAGAATTATAGGTGGCTGAAGAATTATTGGAATTCAATATCACTAAGAAGTATTCTGGGTTTAATCTAAGCTGTGAGGCTTTATTTTACTCTGGGGTAACCGGTATTTTTGGTCCATCTGGCAGCGGGAAAACAACGTTGCTTAATTGCATATCGGGATTTGATATTCCAGACAAAGGGTTTGTTTCCCTGTCAGGAGTTCCGATGTATTCCTACAAAGAAGGTTTAAATATTCCTCCAGAGAAGCGTAATTTCGGTTATGTTGCTCAAGACACACCTTTATTCCCTCATCTAAGTGTCTTAGACAATATATTATTCGGTTACAAGTTGACCGATAGTGGAAGCAGGAGGATAGATCCGAAAAATTTGATTGACCTATTCAACCTAGCATCTCTGACTAGTCGCTCAAGTAAAAATTTGTCTGGTGGTGAGCGTCAACGAGTTGCACTGGCTCGGGCTTTGGCAACATCGCCCAGATTATTGCTTCTTGACGAACCTTTTTCTTCGATAGATGTAGGGATGCGAGGAGTTACAATCAGATACCTAAAAAGTGTTTGGAGAGAGCTGAGAACTCCTATGGTTCTTGTATCTCATTCAATCTCAGAAGTGTTGTCTCTTGCAGAGGATGTGTTGATATTGCGTGATGGTAAAAAAGTATTGCATGCGTCCGCTACAAATGCATTTGCACATCCTAGTGCTGGTCGTATTTCACAACTCCAGTCTTTCGAAAATATAATCGATGGGAAAATCGTTGAAGATGATCGAATGGAAAAAATCGGACTGAGCCAAATACAAGCAGGAAGTGCTCGTATTTTGGTGCCTAAGTTGCCTGGAGTTGTGGTAGGAAAGACAATCACTATATCGATTAGAGCTAGAGATATAATACTGGCGCTAGATAATCCCACTAGAATAAGTGCTCAAAATATCATTTCAGGCTTGGTGCAAGAGGTTAATTATGTCGGATGCAGGATTTTTGTATATATCGATATAGGGATACGCTTGACGGCAGAAATTACACAGAATGGCCTTGAAGAATTAGAATTAAAACAAGGCATGAAAATTTTCATGATCATAAAAAGTAGCAGTATTCTCATACTCGATAGTGGTGATTAAAGTTAGGCATGCTATCAACAGATTGATGAAAATTTCATATTTTCGACACCTGTCTTACATACGTCTAATAGGCAACATTCCTTGCATTTTGGGATAGGTTTACATGTGGCTGAACCATGTATTACTAGCAGTGCGTGATATTCGCCGTATAGTTTAGAATTCAGACAAACATTTTTGGTGAAAAAGTCGGAATATAGTTTATAACTACCGTGTAGAGGGGTAAGCCCGAGTCTGCTAAAAATCCTTTTTGTGTAGGAGTCAATAACGAAGACTGGTTTTTCAAGTGCATATAATAAGATGTCGTCAGCTGTCTCTTCTCCTATGCCGTGAATTGATAATAACCCATTCCTCAAAGTTTCAATGTCGCAAGATGACATGGTTTCAATATCGTCATTGAATTGGTCATATATATAATTCATTAATGCCTTGAGTCTCTTAGCCTTGACGTTATAATATCCAGAACTGTAGATGAGATTTCCTAAAGTATTCTGATCTAAGTTGCGAATTGATTTTGGCGAAAGTAAATTATTTGTTTTTAAAGTTTCTACTGCACTTTCAGCATTTTTCCATGAAGTTGCTTGGGTAAGTACTGCTCCTACCATTATTTCTATAACTGTGTCTCCTGGCCACCAATTTTGTGGTCCGTAGTGTTCAATTAATCTATTGAATATTGAAAGTAACATTTTTGTGGTTGGCTTTTCATTATAGATTAAATACTTAAAGCAATTACACACAAAAAAAATTATCTAATAGACTGGTTAGATATAGCAGAAATGTACTTCGCAAGAGTGTTTCCATTAATTTACTGTGAATTGCGAGACTATATGCGCGCGGTTAAACTTTTGGGTACAATGCAAGACGATCCCATTGAAAGAGTGATGGAGTAGAGATTGTGTCGACGTTTTCAGAGAAGCTAAAATACTCTTCCGAATTGAATAAAAGTTTGTTGTGCGTAGGATTGGATCCTGACCCATCAGCAGCAGCTATTAGTGACATGCTCCAATTTAACAAAGCCATAATAAATGCCACCAAAGACATTGTCTGCGCTTATAAACCCAACCTAGCATTTTTTGATGCGCTCGGTACGGATGGCCTAATCGTATTAAAGGCTACAATTGAACATATCAGAGATGTAGCACCGAATGTTGTTGTGATCGGTGACGCTAAACGAGGGGATATTGCTTCTACCAATAAAGTCCATGCCAAAGCCATGTTCGATTTTTTAGGATTCGATGCTATTACAGTCAATGCGTATGCTGGATTGCAAGCGCTGGCCCCGTTTGTAGAGTATGCAGACAGGGGTATTTTTATTTGGTGTCGGTCATCGAATAATGATATAGGTGTGCAAGATGTTAAAGTCGTGTCTGGGGATGGTCAAATTAGTATGTTTTTATGGCTGGCCAATAGAATTTCAGATTGGGACAGGTATGGAAATGTAGGAATAATAGCTGGTGCAACTTACCCAGGGGACATAGCATTGATTAGAAAGATTTGTCCGGAAATGCCATTTTTGGTGCCTGGCGTCGGCGCTCAAGAAGGTGAATTGAAGAGAGCTTTGCTATCCGGGATGGATCGTTTTGGCAGAAATATAATTATGAGCAGTTCAAGAGGGGTGCTATACGCTTCTTCGAGTAGATCAGATTACAGTGAATTGGCTCGATCAAAGGCCATAGAAATTAGAAACAATATCAATAGTATTTTGGAGGATGAGGGGAAAAATTGGGGCAAGACTTAAGACTTGGCGATTTATTAAATCTAAGAAAGGTCCACCCATGTGGAGGATATGAGTGGGAAGTCGTTAGGTTAGGCGCGGATGTCAAGATTAGGTGTACTTTGTGCAACAGGCTGGTAATGCTAACGAGATCTAATTTGAAGAAGCGTATCAAGGCGAATTAGAGTGAATTACTCAAGCGCTTTATACTTAAAAAGGGATGTTAAGTTGAATACACTGCGAATATATAGGCATTGATGTTGTTGACCGTATTCTAGGTGCGTTGAGTGGGATCTAAATGACGTTGAAGTCATTGACAGTATAGAGTCCTGGATTTACAATTGCGCAAGATTAAATGTCATAATCGGGGCTGGAGGAATATCGATGTTGGAACTGGTGATAGACAGCATCCGGGTGAGCCTCATGAGTTACCAGAGAGTCGTGATATTGAGGGTGAAGGATTCAAGTAAATTCCTGCCTATATGGATAGGCCCCTCTGAGGCAGATTCGATTGCTCTCAAATTACAGGATGTGGCAGTTCCCAGGCCTCTTTCTCATGACTTGATGCAAGCCCTTGTGGAATCCCTGGGGGCGTCCGTTGCTAGCATAGTAGTCTCTGATCTAAATGAAGATACTTTCTATGCGAAAATTATTTTGGATCTCAACGGTACTGTTTTAGAGGTGGATGCTCGTCCGAGTGATGCTATAGCGTTGGCAGTTAGGACGTCTGCCCCAATTTTTGCGGAGAGCGTGGTGATAGATAAAGCTGGGGTTGAGATGGATGATGAGACTGGTAAAGCCATTATTCCACAAGGTAATGTCGGTAGAGATAAAAAGCCAGTAGGTGTTGAAGAATTACGTAGTCTTTCGGCGTTTACTGATTTCGTAGAGACATTGAATTTGGATGATTTGGGAAGGGAAGAGAAGCCTCCATCTGAGCCGCAGGCTCCAGAGAATAGTTGAGGTAGGGTGTAAGGATTTGGAGTGAATTTATATTCTTTAGTACCTTTATGTGCCGTTGGGCCTTAAATGGGTTACGAACTTTTATCTTAAGGTTTAGTGGTTTTTAGTGCAGATTGACGCTTGGTTTTTGCCTGTAATTACGATACATGAGCTTTCTAATAGACCCCATTGGGGTGCCTAGATGGGATCAGCTTTTAAGGTTATTGGATTTGGGTGGTTGGTAGGTGTCTGCCTATTGGGTGGTGGATTAGGTGGGTATGTACTGGACCAGTGGTTGGGTTCAAGTCCGTTTTTGACACTAGTAGGTATAATTGCAGGGATTTCAGTGTCAATTTTGGGGGTACACAGAATGTTGAAGGACGTTATCGATGGGGTCGGTAATAAATAAGGAGTTAATGGGTAGAAGTGGCGAGTTTGTTAAACAGACCAAAGTTGCTGGTAGCCTTAGTGGCTGTAGTGTTTCTTTTTTGTTTAGGCCTTGCTGGTGGTGCCCTAGGAAATGAATTTGGTGGAGGCTTCATAGGTTCTCCGCTGGCACATATACAACTTGCTGCCGAACCTATTCTATCCGCTCCGATTATCAGAGGGCTGCCAGTTTTTGGAGATGTATACCTGACCAATACTATGGTCACTACTTGGATAGTTGTAAGTCTTCTGCTCTTATTGGCGTACTTGGGCACAAAGAATATTACGGATACCCCTGGCAGATTCCAGGGCTTATTAGAAGCAATCCTTGAGTTATTCTTAGGTTTGGCAGAGAAGGTAGCGGGTCCAACGAAGGGCAGAATGTTTTTCCCTCTTTTCATGACTATATTCCTATTTGTTGTCACGGCGAATTGGCTAGGTGTATTGCCAGGGTTTGGGACGATTGGTCGCTTCGAACCCGCATCAGAGGTAATACATCACGCAGAGAAAAAATTAAAAGGAGATGGAGATCATGTAGATCTTTCATCCATACATCTTCATAAATTTGAAGGAGATGGTAGATTCGTCTTTATTCCCTTCGGATCAATAGGCGATGTTTTAACAGCTAAAGAAATTGAAGGTCACGGTCATGGTGAATCGAAGAATGGAGATAGGGCTGGACTTTTAGTGCCATTCTTTAGAAGTTCTAATACAGAGATCAATACCACTCTGGCGATTGCTCTGATTGCTACGATAGCAGTGCATTGGTGGGGGATAAGGGCGTTGGGTATTCGTGAGCATATAGGCAAATTTCTGAACTTCAGAAGTGGTCCTATAATGTTGTTTGTAGGACTTCTAGAAGGTATCACCGAATTTGCTCGTGTTTTGAGTTTTACATTCAGGCTATTTGGTAATATATTTGCTGGTGAAGTTTTGTTGATAGTAATAGCTTTTCTAGTCCCACTCGTAGGACTAGTTCCTTTCCTAGGGCTTGAACTCTTTGTGGGACTAATACAAGGGTTTATCTTCTCTATGTTGACTCTTGTTTTTGCTACAACGGCAACCATGGGACATGGTTCGGAAGGACATTAGAAATATTTACGAAATGGAAGGAGAACTGTGATGGAAGGTGACATATCGGTACTTAAGACGATAGCAGCGGGGTTGGCTATAGGTTTAGGTTCACTTGGGCCTGCCCTAGGTATAGGTTTGATAGCAGCGAAGGCGATGGAGGCATTGGGGCGTAATCCTGAAGCATCTGGCCCAATACAGCAGAATATGATTTTAGCTTTGGCTTTTGCTGAAGCTATAGCTATATATGCTTTGGTAGTAGCCTTCGTAATAATATTCATCGGATAGTTACTTAAAAAGGCTGTTTTAGGATATTTTTTGAAATGTCCTGTAATTGTCGGATGGGAAGATAATATATGGAAGCATTAGGAATCAATGCTGCAGGCTTGTTGACACAGATAGTTAGCTTTTTGATATTGTTCATTGGGCTTAGAGTTTTGTTGTACAAGCCGATTCTGAAAGTACTTGATCGGAGATCGCAGAAAATAAAAGAAAGTTTAGAATCGGCAGATAAAGCTAAGCAGGAAGCTGACATATCACGAGATGAGATCCAGAAAAAGTTTGATGAAGCTCGTGTTGAGGGTCAGGAAATGATTGCTCAAGCTAGGGAAATCGCTGATAGGTTTAAGGAAGAAGAATTAGCTAAAGCTCGTTCTGAAATACAAGCGGAGCGCAGCAAAGCTGAAGCGGAAATAAGGCAAGAGAGGGACGCAGCTATAGAGGAATTGCGTGAGCATTTTGCAGGATTAGCTATGTCAGCGGCGGAGCGACTAGTGAGTCGCACTATGGATGAAGAAGCTCATCGTGACATAATTGATGATGTTTTGAAGGAAAGTTTAAAAATAAAATAATAAATCGCTCTATACTTTGATATCTGTACGAGATCAAAATTATGGAAAGCGATGGGGTAGTTTTCCAGATGTCGATTAGGAGTTAAGTTCAAACGCGTGGCCATTTGGTGATCCATCGCTGTGTAGCAGGTATTTGCCGGAGATAGAGCTAGGGAAAGGTGGAGAATGGCAGTATCTATATCACCTGTGCGCTATGCTCAAGCTATTATGCAAATTGCACTTGAGCAGGGTACGATCGAAGCTTGGGTTAGTGACCTAGATGTGCTAGCAGGAGCACTTAAAGAGGCCGATTTAGAAGGCTTTTTAGATGCTCCACAGGTACATATTTCTATTAAAATGGACTTAGTTGGCGATCTTTTTGGTAAGTCGGTGTCTCCTTTGGCACTAAAGCTTATTTCACTGCTGGCTACTAAGTGCTTGACAAGTATACTTCCTGAGGTTCAGGAGAGATTCAGTAGGTTAGTGGATGTCCATGAAGGTACTGAGATGGCTTATGTAACGTCTGCCGTACCTCTAAATTCAGAGAGCGAGAATGAAATTGCAAAAATCCTAGGAGCGTTGACAGGGAAGAATATTCGTTTAGAGGTTAGGGTAGACCCAGATATTTTTGGAGGTTTTATAGTAAGAGCTGGGGATCATATGATAGATGGTAGTCTGAGGTCAAAATTAAAGGAAATGAGACGCAAAGTAGTGTCTCGAAATGTATAGTTATATTAGATTAGTAAATTGTGAACCGAAATGGAGAGGTATGTATGGCAGTTAGAGGACAGGACATAGCTTCCGTTATAAAACGCCAGATAGAAGGGTTTGGGCAGGATCTGAAGATGGTTGATGTGGGAGTAGTGGTAGAGGTAGGAGATGGCATTGCTCGAGTCCATGGTCTGTCAGGGGTAGGATCTGGTGAATTATTGGAATTTGGTGAAGGCACCATTGGTATGGCTCTAAATTTAGAGGAGGATAGTGTTGGGGCTGTCATTCTAGGTGATTACCTAGGAGTAAAGGAAGGTGTTGAGGTTAGGGCAACAGGTAAAATAGCGGAGTTGCCAGTTGGGGATCAGTTTCTTGGCAGGGTAGTGGATGCTTTGGGTAATCCTGTTGATGGGAAAGGGCCTATACAAAGTGACAAAACTAGGCCTGCTGAGATAGTTGCTCCTGACGTAGCCTCAAGACAGTCGGTTGATACTCCGGTCCAGACTGGTATCAAGAGTGTGGATGCGATGATACCTATAGGTAGGGGACAGAGGGAGCTAATTATAGGGGACAGGTCGACTGGTAAAACTACTTTAGTTACGGACGCGATTA
This sequence comes from uncultured Chloroflexota bacterium, assembly GCA_913051545.1. GTDB lineage: Bacteria > Chloroflexota > Dehalococcoidia > Lucifugimonadales > CAJXCD01 > CAJXCD01. The sequence goes on along the minus strand of CAJXCD010000008.1, from coordinate 55,955 downwards.
TTAATCAGAAGGGTGGAGACCTATTATGTATATATGTAGCAATAGGTCAGAAGGTTGGTAAGGTTGCTCAGACTGTAGGATTGCTAGAAAAACATGGCGCTATGGAACATACAATTGTGGTCTCTGCTGATGCATCGGATCCTGCTCCAATGCAATACTTAGCTCCATATGCTGGATGTACTATGGCAGAAGAATTCATGGCCCAAGGTAAGGATGTTTTGATTGCGTATGACGATTTGTCTAAACACGCGTGGGCTTACAGGCAAATGTCGTTGTTATTGCGGCGGCCTCCAGGACGGGAGGCATATCCGGGAGATGTGTTTTATCTTCACAGTCGTTTGCTCGAACGTGCGGCAAAGGTAACTACAGAATTGGGTGGGGGATCTATAACAGCGTTACCAATTATTGAGACCCTTGCTGGAGATGTGTCGGCGTATGTTCCAACCAATGTAATTTCCATTACAGATGGTCAAATATACTTAGAGCCCGAACTGTTTAATGCTGGAATACGCCCTGCTGTGAATGCAGGTTTGTCAGTATCGAGAGTTGGAAGTGCTGCTCAGACAAAAGCGATGAAAGGGGTAGCGGGTAGGTTGAGACTAGATTTGGCTCAGTATAGGGAGTTGGCCACTTTTGCGCAATTTGGGACCTCGGACCTTGACGCTGCAACACGGGGACAGCTTGAACGAGGTCAGCGAGCAGTAGAAGTTCTTAAACAGGTTCAAGATGCTCCTCTTTCACTGTCCCATCAGATAGTGATCTTATTTGCTCTGACCAATGGACTACTTGACGACATAGAGATAGGAAAAATTAAGGATTTCGAAGCAGAGCTTCAGAATTATTTAGATGCAAATAATTCTGATTTGTTGAAGTCTATAGAAGATCAGAAGGTAATTTCAGAAGAAATTAACGGGGAACTGGTTGAGGCGGTTAATAATTTTAAATCAACTGTCCCTTATTAAGGTCTGATAGCAGTTCGCATTTATTGAGAGGTAATCCAGGAGTATTATGCCGAGTGTAAGACAGATAAAGCGGCGTATACGTAGCGTTCAAAACACTGCCAAAATCACAAAGGCAATGTCCATGATCGCTGCATCCAAAATGAGAAGATCTCAAGAGATGGCAAGTAGAGGTAGACCGTATTCGGACAGAATGAGAGACTTGCTTGCACATTTATCTGCTCAGCCTAGAGATGAGGAAAGTGTCCATCCGCTCTTGCGACAGAGGGAAGTTAGGCGAGTAGGAGTTGTACATATAACTCCAGATAGAGGTTTGACAGGTGGACTCAATTCTAATATTAATCGTTCAATCGCTCAATTTATTTTGGACAGTAATAATTCATCCGATGTAGTCGCTGTAGGGAAAAAGGGGAGGGATTTTTTGTCTCAGGGAGGACAAAAGGTGAAAGCTGCTTTTTCAGACCTAGGAGATCGACCGTCGTTACTCGATACCACTCCCATATCCTCGATAGTAATACAAGATTACACTCACGAAAATCTCGATTCTGTATATATTTCTTATGCTAAATTTGTTTCAACAACAGTTCAAACGCCTGTTATATATCCTTTGTTACCAGTGATACCGTCTGAGCTTCGACCTGAGGATGCTGTCGGGTACATCTATGAACCATCATCTGATGAAGTACTTTCTAATCTATTGCCGAGATACGTTGAAATGCAAATATATCATGCAATTTTGGAATCTATAGCTAGTGAACAGTCGGCTCGTATGGTGGCTATGCAGAATGCTACTGATAGTGCAAATGAAATGATAGACGACTTGACTTTAGTAATGAATAAAGCTAGGCAGGAGAGTATAACGACTGAGTTATTAGATATAGTTAGTGGTGCGGTGGCTGTGGAGGCGTAGGATCGGATTATACTCAATTCTGCCAATTGGTGTTAGTTAATAATTAATCGTCGACATCTGAGTGTACAGGAGAAAAGATGGCTACAGGAACTATAACTCAAGTGATTGGTACTGTTGTAGATGTTCAGTTTCCACCAGAGGGAATGCCTAGTATATACAATGCTCTTGAGACTAGCATAGAAGGTCAAAAACTTGTTTTAGAAGTGGAGCAGCATGTAGGAAATAGTTGGGTTAGGTGTTTGGCGCTTGGTCCCACAGATGGTTTGAGTAGAGGGGTTGAGGTTCAGGATACAGGTAGGCCAATAGCGGTACCTGTAGGAGATCCTACTCTCGGCAGATTGTTTAATGCCCTAGGGGACACAATAGATAATTTAGACGAAATTCAGGCAGGAGAAACGTGGCCAATACATCGCGATACACCTTCGTTTGAAGACCAAACTACTACAACGGAGGTTCTTGAAACGGGGATTAAAGTTATGGATTTGATAACCCCCTTTACTCGTGGTGGTAAAGTAGGTGCATATGGTGGAGCAGGTGTTGGTAAGACGGTGATAATACAAGAACTAATAAGGAATATAGGCGCTGTTCATAAAGGAGTTTCAGTTTTCGCAGGGGTCGGTGAGCGTTCTCGTGAAGGAAACGACCTCTGGAACGAAATGAAGGAATCTGGAGTGTTAGATAGCACGGTTTTAGTATTTGGGCAAATGAATGAGCCTCCAGGAATTAGGGCACGTGTTGGTCTAACTGGAGTCACCATGGCCGAATATTTCAAAGAGGAGAGAGGACAAGACGTACTACTGTTCGTAGACAACATATACAGATACATCTTAGCAGGGATGGAAGTTTCTGCGTTGCTTGGCAGGATGCCATCTGCGGTAGGGTATCAACCTACACTGGCAACTGAAATGGGGGCTCTTGAGGAACGTATAACATCGAGTTCCGAAGGGTCTATAACGTCATTTCAGGCAATATACGTTCCCGCTGACGATTATACTGATCCAGGTATAGTAACCACCTTTGGGCACTTAGATGCCGTTATTTCTCTTGAACGTTCTTTATCTGAGCAAGGGTTGTATCCTGCTGTAGACCCACTATCATCATCATCGCGTATTCTAGAGCCGACCGTTGTTGGACAGGAACATTATGATGTAGCAAGAGAAGTTCAGCAGGTATTGCAAAGATTTAGGGATTTACAGGATATTATAGCTATATTAGGAGTTGAGGAACTTTCAGATGAGGATCGCCAGACGGTTGCCAGGGCACGCAAAATACAGCGATTTTTGACACAGCCGATGTTTGTCGCTGAAGTATTTACTGGACAAGAAGGTAGATATGTTCCGATAAAGGAGACGGTGAGGGGATTCCAAGAGATTTTAGCAGGCCAACATGATGATTTACCGGAACAGGCGTTTTACATGGTAGGTGAGATAGATGAAGCCGTTGAAAGAGGTAAATCTATGATTTCTGAAGGTTAGGCGTTAGGGGCTAAATTACGCTATGTCGACTATTCAGTTGGATATTGTAACAGCCGAGAGGTTGTTGTTTTCAGAATTGGTGGAGGGAGTGGTTGTGCCTGGTGAAATAGGGGAATTAACTATATTGCCAAGGCATGCTCCGCTCCTGAGTTCACTCAAATCTGGTGAGTTACGCGTGATCACTGGTGGTGAAGAAAGATATATAGCCATTAGTGGTGGTTTTATGGAAGTTTTAGGGAATACGATTACTGTTCTGGCGGATACAGCTGAGCGCAGTGAAGAAATTGATATAGAGCGTGCTGAGGAAGCATTCAAGGTTGCCCAAGAGGAGATGGAGTCAGCTGTTAGTGATGTAGACTTACAGAAAGCGCTAGCATCTCTCAGAAGGTCTAGAATTCGTATCAAGGTTGCTAGACGTAAAAGATCAAATACTCCTACCATACAGACTTAAAGTTTGATATTGATGAGTATTTGTAGACTATCATCTCTTAATATCATGTTATTTAGAAATACATTAGATTTAGGAGGAGGAGTTTATTTAGTTAATTGTTGACACGATACGGACATAAAAGTACACTTTATTTATGAATTTAAAGTATATGGATTTATTGATGGTTTGTCCCTGTATAAATTTCTCAGGGGATCTAGGCAGCTCAGTCGCTGACTGTACTGACTTACCTAAGATTGCAGTGTAAATTTTAAGATAAAATTACGGTAATATCTAAACCCCCGGACTGAAAGTCCGGGGGTTTTTTTTGAGAGAAAAACGAACACCAAAAATCACAGAGGTAAAATGACTACTCAGGACGAGGTCAGAAAACTAGCTATAGATTTGGAAGATAAGAATGCACAAGAAGTGGTAAAGTGGGCTATATCAACATACGGTTCAAAGGTAGCCATATCCACTAGCTTACAGGCAGATTCTATGGTGATAATTGATATGGCTATTCGTATCGATAAGAATGTGAAAGTATTCACCATTGACACCGGTAGGCTTCCTCAGCAGACATACGATTTAATTGACAAAGTTAGAGAGCGATATGGAATCCGTATTTCAGTGTATTTCCCTGACTCAGAAGAAATTTCTCAGATGGTAAGCAAGCATGGCAGTAATCCTTTTTACAGAAGTGTATCTTTGAGATTACTCTGCTGTAGTGTGCGAAAAGTGAACCCGATTAACCACGCATTAGAAATGGAGGGGATTGATGTATGGATGACTGGTCTGAGGCGTACTCAAGTTGAGACAAGGGCCCAGACACCAAAATTGCAAATAGATTCTTCTCATCCTGGGCTTACCAAGATAAATCCTTTAGCTGATTGGTCTTATGATCAAGTCTGGGAATATATCAATTCAAATGATGTTCCGTACAACCATCTTTATGATGAGGGATATACGAGTATAGGTTGCGCTCCGTGTACAAGACCTACTGAATCTGGTGAATCAGACAGAGCAGGAAGATGGTGGTGGGAAAAAGGTATTCCCAAAGAATGTGGTATACACGTTGGTCCTGCATGGGGTAGAACTATTTGAGATGGTTTATGAAGTTGAAGGGTTTTATCAAAAAAAATTAGATTTGTGAGATTGATCTAATTTTGCCTATTTATGAAAGGGGAAAGAAATTGGCTAGTGATTTTGATGGAAGTGTATTAATACCTCCTTATGGAGGTAACTTGGTAGATTTAACAGTACCTGAGGAAGAGAAAGATGAATTAATAAGGTACTCAAGTCGGTTATTGTCTCTGCAACTCTCAGAGAGGTCTATTTGTGATCTGGAATTGCTAAGTACAGGTGGTTTTTCTCCACTAGATAGATTTATGACTCAAGATGACTATCAGAATGTTATGGATAATATGCGATTGAGTTCCGGAGTAATTTTCCCAATACCAGTCACGCTTCCAATCAATTCCAGTTTAGGAATATCCAGTGGAGAAGAAATTGCCCTTAGAAATGCTAAAAATGATTTATTGGCTATAATGACGGTTGATGAAATATACGAATGGAATAAAGAAGAAGTTTCACAGAAAGTTTTTGGAACCACAGATTTGAAACACCCGCTAGTTGCCGAAATGCACCAGTGGGGAGAATTGAACATTTCAGGTGATATAAAAGTCATTGAGCTTCCTGTGCACCATGATTTCCAAGAACTTAGACTTTCTCCTGCGCAGACTAGGAATGCTCTACAGGATTTAGGGAAAAAGAATGTTGTTGCTTTCCAGACTCGTAATCCACTTCATAGAGTTCATGAAGAATTGACTAAGCGTGCGGCTGAGAGTGTTGGTGGTTCTCTTCTGATTCATCCTGTTGTGGGCATGACCAAACCAGGTGACGTAGATCACTACACACGTGTCCGGACCTATAAGACATTAGTTCGAAACCACTATAAATCTGGCACCGTTTTATTGTCATTATTACCACTTGCAATGCGAATGGCCGGCCCTAGGGAAGCTTTGTGGCACGCAGTAATTAGACGAAACTATGGGGCTACCCACTTGATAGTCGGCCGAGATCATGCAGGTCCTGGTGTTGATTCAAAAGGAGAGCCATTCTATGGTTCTTACGATGCGCAGGAGATTGTGGATAAATATTCGGATGAGGTAGGAATAGATTTTGTTCCATTTAAAGAATTTGTATACCTTCCAGAAAAGGACAAATACGAAGAATCATCTAAAGTTTCTATTGGAACAAAGACTGCATCTATTTCAGGAACTGAAGTTCGTGAGCAGTATCTTAATAAAGGGAAAGTACTTCCTGAATGGTTTACGCGATCAGAGGTGGCAAATATTATGGCGGACACGTATCCGCCTCGCCATAGGCAAGGGGCATGTATTTGGTTCACTGGTCTGAGCGGCTCAGGTAAGTCTACAACGGCTGATGTTCTTACGGTACTAGCGATGGAGCATGGAAGGCAAGTGACCGTATTAGATGGTGATGTTGTTCGTACACATCTTTCGAAAGGATTGGGCTTTAGTAAAGAAGACCGTGACGCAAATATATTGAGGATAGGATACGTAGCGGCTGAAATAGTTCGACACGGTGGATTAGTAATATGTGCTGCAGTTAGTCCATATAAATCCACTAGAAGTGATGTGCGTAGAATGGTTGGGAGTGACAGATTTATAGAAGTTTTTGTGGATACACCTCTTTCCGTATGCGAAGATAGAGATGTTAAGGGAATGTATGCTAAAGCTCGAAGGGGAGAGATTAAGGATTTTACTGGAATCGATGACCCTTATGAGGCGCCAGATGACCCTGACATTTCTATAGATACAGTGTCTTACAGTGTAGAGGATAATGCTAGTAAGATATTGGAATTGTTAGTGGGTCAAGGTTTTATTTTAGACAGCAACCTAGAGTGATTGATCCTAATCACCGTTCTTATTGACACTCTGGAAATAGCAAACCTAACCATTGGTGATATTAATAAGTTCGTGAACCATTCGGTTACTTGATAGAAATTATTACTACTTAGCACTCAGTCCAGTTAGGTCTAAGTCTTTAGCATGGTGGCAGCTAACCCATCTACCTTCGTCAATTAGTTCAAGCTGAGGTTCCTCTGTTTTACACTGATCTGTTGCATATTCACATCTAGGGTGAAAGTAGCATCCAGAAGGTGGATTAGCTGGATTAGCTACTTCACCTTGTAGAATGATGCGATCTTGACGAACACTCGGATCAGGGATCGGTACAGAAGACAAAAGGGCTGATGTATATGGGTGCTTCGGATTTGCAAAGATTTTTTCTGTGTCACCTAATTCAACTATCTTGCCGACGTACATTACTGCAACTTCGTCAGCAATATGCCTAACAACACTGAGGTCATGGGCAACAAATAGGTATGTGAGGTTTAGACTTTCTTGAATCTCTTGAAGAAGGTTAATAACTTGGGCTTGAACTGATACATCAAGGGCTGAAACTGGCTCATCTGCAACAACGAGACGAGGGTTAAGTGCCAGTGCTCTTGCTATACCAATCCTCTGTCTTTCACCACCGCTGAAAGCATGTGGGAATCGTCTCATATATTCAGGTCTGAGTCCTACTAGCCTTAGGAGTTCTGCAACTCTGTCAGCTCGTTCAGAGGAACTTTTCATACCATGAACAAGTAGTGGTTCGCCTACTATGTCAAATAGCGACATTCTAGGGTTTAGTGAACCGTATGGATCCTGGAAAATCATCTGCATGTCCCTACGCAGATCCCTCAGAGGTTGGTATGGCATAGTTGCAACATCTACGGTTTCACCATCCTCTTTACGAAACAATATTTGCCCGCTAGTCGGATCTATCGCACGAAGTATGCAACGAGAGGTAGTTGTTTTACCACATCCACTCTCTCCCACCAGTCCTAGTGTCTTGCCTTGTGTTACAGAAAAAGATACGTCATCAACTGCCCGAACACTCCCAACGGTTCTTTTCAAGAAACCCTTTTGAATTGGGAAATGCTTTACCAAGTTATTAACTTCGAGTAAAGTTCCAGACTCAGTCGTATTTGTAGTTTCTACGGTTGCTTCAGCCAATGGATGTCACCTCTTTTAGGCAGATTCACTACCATTCGTAGAAGACCCGTCTGGCGGATGGTGTAAGAAACACGCAACAGCTTGACTGGTACCTTCTATGTCAAGAAATACAGGGTCATTTAAATCGCAGACGCCTTCCATGTATGACGGGCATCTAGGCCTGAATGTACATCCAGAAGGCCTATTGAAAGGATGTGGTATTGACCCTTTTATAGACGGTAATTTCTCTATACCCTTTTCATATATGCTAGGTATAGATCTCAGCAATCCTTGAGTATACGGATGTTGGGGTGAATGGAAGATATCGTTGACATTTCCTGTCTCAACAGCCCTCCCTAGGTACATTACAACCACGTCATCAGCCATTTCGGCTATAACTCCAAGGTTGTGTGTTATTAACATGATTGCCATGCCATTTTGTTGTTGCAAATCGCGCAGCAAGTCAAGTATTTGTGCCTGAGTAGTTACATCTAGAGCAGTTGTTGGTTCATCCGCGATTAACAACTTGGGTTCGCATGAGAGGGCCATGGCTATCATGGCTCTTTGTCGCAAACCTCCACTAAGTTGGAAGGAATACTCACTTAATCTCTGAGCTGGATTAGGAATACCTACCTGTGTGACTAACTCTAAGGCTCTATCTTGGGCCTCTTTTTCTGATACATCATGATGCAGTCTAATAGCTTCTTTGATCTGGTTACCTATGGTATGAACAGGACTAAAGGAGGTCATCGGCTCCTGAAACACTAACGCTATATCCTGTCCTCTGACAGCTCGCATAGTTCGGCTGTTGGAATGCTCATTTACAATGTCAATCTCATACGGATTACCTTCTTCATCCTCACTCCGTAGCACTATAGAGCCGTCATCTATAAGACCGGGCTTTTCAATTATTTGGAGCAAAGTGCGCCCCAGGGTGCTTTTGCCACAGCCACTCTCTCCTACCACACCCATAGTTTTACCTGGCATTATGTCGAAGGAAACCCCATCGACGGCCTTTACTATACCCTCATCGGTGTGAAAGTGAACCTTAAGGTCGTTAACCGATAAAAGAGGAAGCTGTTTTGCAGATACTTCTGTTTGGACCATATTTATTCCTTAATTCCGCGAAGTCTACGATTTATCCGTAGGGGTCAGCAGCATCCCGCAACCCGTCTCCCAAGAAGTTGAAAGCTAACACTATGATAATTACAGGTACTGCGACGAACATTAGCCACGGGTACAGAGCTACAGTAGATGGATTCTGTGCTTCTTGCAGCATAATTCCAAAGCTGACTGCAGGTGCTCTAAGGCCTAGCCCGAGGAAACTTAGTGCAGTCTCCCCTATGATCATGCCAGGGATAGATAGACTTATACTGGCTATAATGTGACTGTAGAAGGATGGTAGCATGTGAATGAACATGATCCGACCCTCCGATGCTCCTGCTATACGAGCAGACATAACGAAGTCTTCTTCTCTCAACTGGAAGAATTTCCCTCTCACTACCCTAGCCATTCCCGTCCAACCAAATATAGAAAGTATTACTGTAATAGCAAAATACACCTGCATTACAGCCCAGTCTTGTGGCACAGCGGCAGATAACCCCATCCATAGAGGCAATGTGGGGACACCACCTATAATTTCGATAATACGTTGAATAATCGTGTCAACAAGCTCACCGTAGAACCCAGATATTCCACCAAGTACGATTCCAATAATAAGGCTGATAGCCACGCCCACAAGGCCTATGGAAAGGGATATCCTGGTGGACAGCATTAGTCGGGAGAACTGATCTCTCCCAAGGCTATCGCTACCTAATATATATAGCGAAGGACGCTTTGCTAGATCAGCCGGATCTGAGATTCCGATAAGATGCCGATCAGTCTTTATGAATCCTAGGAACGAGTACTCCCATGTTTTTACGAAGAAGCCGACAGGAACTCGTTCATCCTCAACAGTGCGGAATCCTGGTTTGAAAGTTACCTTATCCCTGTAGGATTCTACGGCGTTGACATGAGGGTTGAACCCACTGTCGTCAAAGAATCTTATTGGCTGTGGTCTCAAGAAAGACAGTTTTGTAAAGTTGAGGGCAGGATCTCCTATACCGATGAATTCCGATAGTGGGAAAGTGGCGTAGAACAAGGCCAATATTACACCCGCTATTAAAGCGAGTTTGTGTCGCCTGAACCTCCACCACATGAGCCTCCACTGTGAGGCTACACTAAATTCCTCATCTTGCTGTTCTAGGCTTTCGGATGCTGTACTCGGTATTACTGCTTCTTCTGCCATAATTGGTGCACCAGCCTGGATATTAAGGGAGTTAAATAAATTCGTACGATCCAGAAATCTGGACGAAGACCCTGCGCTCCCCCTACAGCTGTTCAGGGTGCCGAATTTTTATCACATTACAAAATGCCTTGTCAAGCCTAGATTAACTATTAAGGCTTTGGATTAGGAGGATATAGAAGCCTTCCCTTCAGGTCAGTGTCAGTTTTGTAGAGGTGCCCATCTATTGATGTGACGTATAGTATATTGAGGTCGTCGCCTCCGAAGCTACAGTTTGTTGGTCTATCCACAGGGAAAGGATGCATCTCTATGACTTTGCCTGTAGGTGAGAATACGTAGATCATCGATCCAGGCCCACCTGAATCCCATCCAGCAGTTGCTACAATATCCCCTCCCATAGTTAAACACATTCCGTCAATGCCGCGATTGAGACCAAAATCATGCAAGATTCTAGCTTTTCCCAATGTGCCATCATTTAGGATGGGATAAGCCCTAAGCTGACGTTCCTCGTCTGGTCCGCGTCCACTCTGAGCGACATAAAGCGTTTCGTACTTCAGCGAGAAAAGGATCCCGTTTGGACGAGTTGTATCAAACGTCATGCGTTGTATTTCCCACTCGCCCGAAATATTCTCTACTGTTTTATATACGGAGTCGTGATCAAGGTCTTTGTTCGCTCGATCCAAGCTCCATGTCCCACCAGCTCCTTCGTAGTATGGATCTGTAAACCATACGCTTCCTTGAGGGTCGATGGCTAGGTCATTCGGTATGTTGAGTCGTTGACCGTCGAAACTGTCAGCAAGAATAGTGGGGGTCCCTGTGCCACTGTATCGAACTACTCTTCTTGCTCCGCCTTCGCAAGCGTAGAGCTTCCCACACTTATCTAGCATTAGCCCGTTTGCGTTATTTGTGCCTGCCATATGTATCATTGACTCGCCTGTCTCGGGCATGTATCGCATGATTCGGCTCGTCGGGATGTGCGTATACAGCAGTCCCGTGCCATCCCAAGCTGGACCCTCGGTAACACCCCCAAATGGTCCAGCGATCAACTCAAACTCCCAAGTCATATTGCCCTCCCGCACTCAATCTGAAAGATATTTATTGTCATTCTTATATGACTTCTTCAGACTCTCCCACATCTGTCACCGGCCCACCTCCTAATTCAGCTCCAACAGATTTAATTTCATCGAAATCTGTTCTATACCCACTATGCAAAGTTCTGGCATCAGAGCTATGAAGTACAAATCGAACGCCTTCTTTCAGCCATTTAGTGGTTAATGCTACTGTTTGGTGGTGGATGAGCACAGGCACACTGTACTTGTTACACGTGGATATGACTTTGCGTAGGGCTTCTTCATAGTCTGGATGGTCATATTGGTCCGGTACGCCTAGTGATATTGATAGATCATTTGGGCCAACAAATATCCCATCTATCCCATCAATTTTCAGTATATTTTCTAGGTTTGCTATTGCCGGCACACTTTCGATACCGATAAGACAAACTGTGTTGGCGTTCTTATCCTCTAGGTATTTCTTGCTCGCTTCGCTTGGGAGCTTACCTGTTTCAACAGCCTTTCGTGCCAAGGCACCTTTCAGGGGCCTCCACTTAGCGGCAGCTACTACTTCCATAACTTCTTCAACGGTCTCGCAGTACGGGGCTAGGACTCCCTGTGCCCCCGCATCGATAGTCATGGTTACGTAGTGGGAGTCTGGGATTGGTACCCTGACGATTGGAACTACCCCTGAGTCGGTGAATGCTGCTAGGAAATCTGCTATATCGTTTCTGTCTCTGGGGGAATGTTCCGTGTCTATGACTACGTAATCTAGACCGAATGCTGAGATTGGTGTTGACCAGCGGGGGTTTCGGCCCATGCTTAACATGCTTCCATATATAATGCCCCCCGACTTTACCTTGTTTTTCAATTCTTTGCCGTTCATTTTGTCTCCAGTGGACGAAAAATTTTAATCAGTGTCTCGATAAGAGATTGTATAATTACTATATTCTCTGTCAAGAGAGTAGCCTTTAGTTAATTATGTGTGAATGCTAGAAGTCATGGATTGCAAGATTTGGGATATTTTTAAATCAGTTGAACTATTGCGTTAAGTGTTGTTCAGGTAAATTAATTTAGTCCAGATCACAGGATGATTATGTCAAACGAGTTAAAGAGCAAAAAGGGGATATAGCTATGAAATCTAACGGTAAGGTGGCAATTGTTACTGGAGGGGGATCAGGGATTGGTAAACATTCTGCATTGGCATTAGTAAGAGACGGATATTCAGTTACAATTGCCGGGCGCAGGGAAGACGCGTTAAAAATGGTGATTGAGGAAGCAGGAGAGCATGGATCACGTGTTTTACCTGTCCCGACGAACGTTGGAGACCCAAGTCAGGTAAAAGCCCTCTTTCTCAGGACAGGAGATCGATTCGGCAGATTAGATGTTTTGTTCAATAATGCAGGCGTAGGTGCACCAGGCGTGCCGATGGAAGATTTGAAATTTCAAGATTGGATGAGTGTGGTAGACACAAATTTGACCGGCACTTTTTTATGTACACAAGAAGCCATGAAGATTATGAAGAATCAGGATCCTATGGGTGGTAGAATAATAAATAATGGGTCTATATCTGCTCATACTCCAAGACCAAATTCTTCTCCATATACGGCTACCAAGCATGCGGTGGCTGGACTTACGAAAGCAACTGCTCTTGATGGGCGCAAATACAATGTTGCTTGTGGGCAGATAGACGTAGGAAATGCTGCTACCGATATGACAGCAAGAATGCCCAAAGATGGGATGCCCCAGGCATATGGTGGGGTTGATCTGGAGCCAACTTTTGACGCTAAACATGTTGCCGAATCTGTGTTATATATGGCAAATCTTCCGTTAGATGCTAACATACTGACGTTGACTATAATGGCCACAAAAATGCCATATGTAGGACGTGGTTAGGTAGTTTATTTATAGATAAGATATTAGTAAGTAATTCAGGGGTTTTTACATTTAATAGTGGATATTTTACCTAGGGAGGGCTCGATATGCTTACAAAAGATCAAGTGACACATTTTAAATCGTTTGGATTCGTGATATTACGGCAGTTTTTCTCACCTGAAGAGATGCGATTAATCAATGATGAATTTGAATACCGTTCAAAAGTGGCATCTAGTTATAAGGCTTTTGACGGTTCAGAAAGACACAATATTAGGATGATGGGGTCAGACACGCCTTTTTTTTCAGCTTTGCTGGAAGATCCAAGGTTCTCAGTGGCTGCTGAACAGATGTTTGGTAGTGTAATTGGACATAATATAGATGCGGATAGGTATACAGGGAACACACCATGGCATTACGATGCAGGAGCATATGAGGGCCCAGGAGTTAAATTTGCTTTCTATCTGCAGCCTGTGCGAGCTGATACGGGTGCTCTAAGAGTTATCCCAGGATCTCACAAGAAGCAATGGTTTGACGAGATATATAATTATGAAGGAGTAGGGCCAAGATGGACACGTGCAGCTCGGACTGAAGAAGAAGCAGAAATTGCTTCTAAGGCAATCTCAGAAATTCCAGCGTATGTTTGCAATTCTGACCCAGGAGATGTGGTCGCATTCGATTTGCGTTTGTATCATGCTAGCTTAGGTGGTTCTGACGATAGGCATATGTGCAGTGTAAATTATTATATCGATCCTGACACTCCTGAGCAGTACGAAGTAATAATACGTAATGTTCAAGGTCATTTGAACACTGAATCCGAGCCATCTGACCCGTGGAATCCACATTCTGTGTATCAGGACTGGATGGCCAACAGGGGAGGAAGTGATAAACGTCAGCAATGGATAGATCGAATGATTGAAATAAGCAAGATGGAAACGGGAGTCAGAGGGTTTGACGTACAGTACGGAGATGGCAAAATGAAAGTAGTTTCATCATAGTGTGGATTTCAATCGAGGGAAAAATAATGAAGCGTAGTATAAAATCATGAAGATAGGAGCTCATGTTTCAACATCTGGAGGTTTGCACACTGCGGTAGATCGTGCTGAAGAAATTGGTGCAGAGGCTATCCAAATATTTGCATCCTCTCCTAGGGCATGGCGATTTCGTCATCATTCCCCGGAAGACATAGATTTATACCAAGAGAGAGTTAATAAATCAAAGGTATCTCCGATGTTCATACACTGTAGTTATCTGGTAAACATTGGAGGGGCTAATGATATTTTAGCTAAATCGATTTCCTCTCTCAAAGACCATATGAATGCCGCAAGCAAAATCGGAGCAATGGGCGTGATATTTCATGGAGGAAGTCATAAAGGAGTTGGTTTTGATGGAGTATTTGAACAGGCTATTTCAGCGTTGAAGTCAGTCCTTGAGTCTAGTCCGAGGGACGTTTTGTTGGTCATTGAAAACAGTGCTGGTATGGGATCTCATATTGGATCCTCGTTTTCGGAAATAGGGCGTATTGTCAGGGAATTAGAGAGCCCTCAATTTAAGGTGTGTCTGGATACGCAGCACAGCTTTGCGGCGGGATACAATTTAGCAGAATATAATGGATTGAACGAAGCTATGGATGAATTTCAAGAGGAAGTGGGGCTTTCAAAGCTCGTCGCGGTACATGCGAACGATTCTAAGATAGTACTAGGTGGTGGAGTTGATAGGCACGAGAATATAGGCGAAGGACATATAGGATTGCTTGGGTTTGAGACTATTATTTCTCATCCTGCTTTTAATGAAGTGCCTTTCCTCTTAGAGGTTCCTGGCATGGATGGAAATGGGCCTGACAAAAGAAATGTGGATTTGCTTAAGAAAATACGTTCTAAAGTAGATATTAGAAACTAGTCTTTTTCAGAAAGACATACTGTATTTCAGGCATCGTTAGTTTGCAATAAATATTGTTGAGTTATTTATATTTTTCTAGAAGATTAATGTAAGGAATGTGATGGTAAAAGACGATAAATCAAGGAAAAAACGTTACAAATCGTATCTTAAGTCAGAGCTTGAGGCGGCAGCTTTATACTCGGCATTGGCTAACGTCGAGAAAGATGTTGAACGCAGGGAAATATTCCTAGAATTGGTCGGTGCGGAAATGAAGCATGCCGCGCGTTGGGCTGAAAAACTCGGCATGGACCCATCTAGTATTAGGCCGGAATTCCCTAGTGCCAAGTTGAAATTGATGAAACTGATAGCCAGTATGTTTGGTACGCGTAAAGTATTGCCTATCGTACTAAAATTGGAAGCTGATGAAGTGGCTATATACGGGTCTGACCCTGAAGCAGTTGACTTGGTGGAAGAGGAGATGAAGCATTCTCGGACTCTAAAGAATCTAGCTTATAGTGGATCTGTTGATCAAGCGCTAGCATCAATTAGGGGATTACCGTTTGGTGGGAGTGGGAGCCTTAGAGCAGCCATATTAGGTGTTAATGATGGGCTTTTATCTAATTTCAGTCTAGTTATGGGAGTTGCAGGCGGTATAGAGGCAGCTGGAATTAGCAACACAGACGTTGTTCTTCTTGCAGGAACGGCTGGCATGTTAGCCGGCGCTTTCTCTATGGCAGCGGGCGAATATGTTTCCATGCGTTCGCAGACTGATATTTATGAAAATGAATTACGTAAAGAAGAAATAGAACTTCAGGAGTACCCTGAGGATGAAGAGGAAGAACTAGTCCTAATTTACCGAGCAAAGGGTATTTCTGAAGATGAATCTCGTAGGATTGCAAAGACAGTAATGTCTGATCCTCAAGTAGCGCTAGATACCATGGCTCGAGAAGAATTAGGGTTAAATCCATCCCAGTTGGGCTCGCCATGGTCCGCAAGTGGGAGTTCTTTCGTAGCATTTTTGTCAGGAGCAGTTATTCCCATACTGCCGTACATCTTCGAAACGGGAAATTTTGCTGTATACATTAGTGCGGGTTTGAGTGGTTCTGTTCTCGTAACGCTTGGTGGGGTCATAGCCGCTATCTCGGGTAGGAGTGTAGTATTCGGTTCTGCACGCATGCTCATGGTTGGCACATTAGCGGCTGCTGTCACCTTTGCAGTAGGCAGTCTAATAGGTGTGTCAGTGACGTAGATTTAGATTTGAACTGTTGGCATCGATCAAATCCCGAACAAGTTGATGCAACGAGCATCTTTGGTCACTCTCAGTAGCAGTAATTTTATGACGATCCGTATATTATTTGCGTAAAACTATTATTGGGCTAGTTATCGTGATCGTGAGGTGTTATGACCTCGTACTTCGCATATAAATTTTCTATATCAGTAAGACTATAATCACCCACCCAATCACAAACTTTACCATCATCATGATCCCTGATAGAACCTGTGCAATATTCTTTAAATTCAGATGTCCCAAACTCTTCTACAACGTATATCCTTGCAATGCTGTGTCCGGCATGTGCCTCGCAAAAATAACGATACTCACCCACGTCATTAAATGTTACTCTAAAGTCTTCTCCTGCTGCGTAGTTAGCACTTAGGAATAGAGTTTCTGTATCATTTAGATGGCGTGTGTGGCGTATGTTGTGAAGAGAGGAATCGTCACTCAGCCATATTACAGTCGTGCCCTTTAGGATTTCGATAGAATGGTGTTCTCGAGATCGTCGATTTTTTATATCTAGTCTAACTACCTTATCTTCTGTTTGAATAGGCGGCCAAGTCGGTTGTGGGGTTGGGACTGGAGGAGGTGTAAGAAACCCACATGAAATACTGGCAAACATTATCACTAAGGAATAAGCAATTAGAAACTTCAAAATTTTTAGTCCTCCAGACGCGTAAAAACCCTTGGGTTAAAAGGATTTGGAGCAGGGGCGCCACCCAAGGATCTAGACATCAAATTTTATCAGAGAAGGAAATATAGAGTCAACGTATATTCGTAGTAAATTGTATCAAATATTACCGTGTAATGTTAGTTGAAGGAAGTGGAAACATTTTAGGTCTATATTGTGACAGAATATATCTAGAAAAAAAATGAGGCATAAGTAATGAAACTTATAGGTATTGAGACGTCTTGTGATGAAACTGCGGTGTCAGTAGTCGAGGATGGTCGTTCCATCCTTTCTAACGTAGTAGCTACTCAATCGGAGATGCATTCTGATTTTGGGGGTATAGTTCCTGAAGTTGCATCTCGACAGCATTTAGTAACAATTATTCCAGTAGTTAATAGGGCACTTGCTGAGTCCAATCTTGAGATAAACCAAATTGATGGAATAGGGGTGACATATGGGCCCGGACTCGCTGGATCTCTCCTGGTAGGGGTAAATGCTGCAAAAGGATTGGCTATTTCTCATGACATACAACTTTATGGAGTAAATCACCTAGAGGGACATATATATGCTTCTTGGTTAGGTGAAGAGGATCCCGAATCTGATCCAGGTTTCCCGATAATGTGTCTTATTGCATCGGGTGGACATACAGATTTGATATTAATGGAGGGACACGGGCAATTTAAATTGATTGGAAGGACTAGGGATGATGCCGCCGGAGAAGCTTTTGACAAAGGTGCACGAGTTTTAGGACTCGGATTTCCAGGAGGTCCCGAAATACAAAGGATTTCTAGATCAGGATCAGGTGAAGAACCTAGTATGCCGAGACCAAGAATCAAAGGATCACTTGATTTCAGTTTTAGCGGTCTCAAGACCGCTCTTTTGAGGCGTGTTGAAGGGCGCAGATGGTACTCTGACAGCGATGCGCGTGTGCCTGATGACCTCGAAGTAGCTCACGTTGCATCAGTGTATCAAGAAGCCATAGTAGACACGATAGTGTCACTAACCTTGGAAGCGGTAAGCAGCTACAAGGTCAAGGGTGTGATTCTTGGTGGTGGAGTGGCAGCTAATTCGCTTCTTAGAGAAGAATTTAACAAAAGATCACCTGTTAAAGTGATTGTTCCTGAGCCTAAGTTGTGTACAGATAATGGCGCTATGATTGGCTCGGCGACATGGTTCCATTTGAGGCATGAGGCGAGCTACCAGTGGAATATGGACGTGGTGCCTAGTTTAAGATTGGGTTAAATATGGTATTGAAATTCACATTCTTGGGTTACTTGCCGATGTTTTTCATCTAGGTGCAAAAACCCTATGATTGGCTGTTCTAATATTTCTTCCTTTGGGACGGTTACCGATCAATTTCGTTTTGTTAATTTCTTTCAAGTTGAACAGACGGTTTACGAAATTGTAAATGTGCTGAGTGTTTGCCATCGGACCGGCTAGATATTCGATTGTACCGCTATTAGTTTCAAACAGTATTTTTAATCGCCTTATACTTAGCTTGTGATCAACGATTAGGTAAACACCCATTAATAAAAGGGCTAATGATCCTGTAGGTGATCCAATAGGATGATCCCACATATGCCATGATATTATTGAAGCTGCGAAGGATAGCAGTCCCCAAGCATATCCTCTTATTCCTATGTCATCCTCTACAACGCTTACCGAGTCTATATCATCAAGGGAGGAGAATACGATGGTTTTTTTCCCTTTACTGGTTCCGATTTTGATTATTCTAAGATTAGTCATAAATACTGCATCGAGGTTCTTGGTCTTTCCGGTCGGTGGAGAAACCTCGACATTTAAAGCTAAATCTACGGTTTCGTCATTCAGTAATTCTATGTCAGATATTTTTTGTATACCGCTTCCCATTCCCATGCTCCATTGATCCTATAATGATTCTATTGGGATTGATTTATAATTAGGTCATGTTAACACTAATCCGGCTCCGAGTGTTTTATGTACGTGGACTACTACTTGAGGTTATGCTATGCTCCGCGACGGTCGAATAGTTACCAGTTTTTCAAATAAAATATAATGATAAGTAGTGTAAACTCAGTTAGGAGTATGGGATGGAAACGCCCATATTAAAACCGATAGGAACACCTGTAGAGCAACTGGATACTCCGTCACTGATATTAGACTTGAGTGTTCTTGAGCGTAATATTGAGTATATGCATTCTTTCTTTTGTGATAAGGACGTCACCCTTAGGCCAAATGTTTCCACACATCTTTGTCCTGCTATTGCCCATAAACAAGTAGCTGCTGGTGGTACATCCGGAGGAATCTGTGTAACCACCGTAGGTCAAGCTGAGATATTTGCCGAATCGGGTTTTACAGATTTATTTCTTACAACCGTTACTGTAACACCACTTAAGATAGTTAGACTCTGCGCCTTAGCATTGAGTGCCAACATAACTCTTGCAGCAGACAACATTCATGCTGTTAGAGGTATTTCAGAGATAGCGTTATCAAAGAATGTAAAATTGGATGTAGTGGTTGAAATAAATTCAGGGTTGGATATGTGTGGAGTTGAGCCAGGTTACCCTGCATTAGAATTAGCAAAAGTAATCCATGAATCCCCCAGTCTAAATTTTGCCGGATTAATGACAGATCATGGTTTATTAAATCATATGGACACAAACAATCTTTCTGATGAAATTCATAGGTGTATAGGGGATGTGATCGAGACTAAGAACATTATAGAAAAGGATGGTCTATCGGTTGATAAGGTCAGCGTGGGTGGTACTACTGGATTTGATGTTGTAAGTGAGATCGAAGAGGTTACGGAAATAAGGGCTGGTTCGTATGCGCTTTTAGATGGTACGTATAGCACATTTGAACCACAGTTTGGCGTGGCAGCGAGAGTAATGACGACGGTTACCAGTTTACCAGAGGTCGGCATAATCATAACTGATGGAGGTGGGAAATCTATCGGTTCAGAATGGGGAAATCCCTCAGTAGATAATCTAACAGACGTCACAGTGCAAGGTCTAAGTGCGGAACACGTTAACCTTCGAAGAAGCCTAGATATCGTTGATGTGCCTTCAATTGGATCGAAGGTTTGGTTCACTCCATCTGATATGAGAACTTGTTCTAATCTCCATGATTATTTCTTTGGAGTTCGCGGTGGTATTCTTGAGACAGTTTGGAATATTTCTGCGCGAGGAAGATATAGGTAAGGAAGCTGCTAATGGATACATATCGCCCACCTATAGGAACATCGGTAGAGAATTTAGATACTCCCTTGTTTGTAGTAGACATGGACTCTCTAGAACATAATTTTCGCGTAGTTGCCGAAGCTTACAAAAACAGTTCTTGCAAGATGAGGGAGCATGCAAAAAACATCAAGACTCCTTTTCTTGCGAGGATGCAAATTGAAGCAGGCGGCACAGTTGGTGGTGTGTGTTGCGCGAAAGTTTCTGAGGCAGAAGCTATGTTTCTTGGAGGCATTACGGACATACTTATCCCAAACCAGATAGTTTCAGAGGACAAAATCGTAAGGTTGTGTGGCTTGGCAAGACGGGGGGATATCAAAGTTTGTGTAGATAGCCTAAAGAATGTACGTGACATATCCGATATATCAGTGCGTGAACGAGTGACAATCGGTGTTCTGATTGAAATAAATACTGGTATGGATAGGGCGGGGATACGTACCATTGAAGAAGGCGTCGAATTGGCCAGGATAATTAGTGAATTGCCAGGAATAGAATTTAGAGGTGTTATGAGTCATCAGCATTTATATGGGCACCCAACTAGAGATGAAAGGTATCTTGAAGGTGCGAAGATGATACAGATCTGTTTGGATGTCAAGAAAGCGATAGAAGATGATGGGATACCAGTCGAAATAGTCTCAAGTGGTGAAACATGGTCATACGACTTAGCTCGAGATATTGGTGGAATCACGGAAGTAGAGGGTGGTACGTACGCGCTGATGGGAACTAGTGCTAAACACATGGGCATGTTTAAATATGCTGGTAAGGTACTTGCAAGTGTGATTAGTACTCCAAGACCTGATTTTGCTATCGGCGATGTGGGTAGTAGAGGCCTTGCAGTAGGAGGAAGTCTGATACCCGATGTTGATGGATTATCTGGAGTGACAGTTGAATCCATTGCGTCAGAACAGATAGTGCTTAAATCTGATGGGGAAATGCCACTTAAAATTGGAGACAAGTTTATGCTAAACCCCGGATATCAAGACGGTCTTGTTAACCAGTGGGATCGCTTTGTAGGTATTAGGAATGGTTTAGTAGAGGGAGTTTGGGATATCCCAGGACGTGGCTGTTTCCATTAACAAACCAATTGTTTGACAGTCTAAAAAATCAATTATATGCGACTGTTGATTTCTGCTAATACGCGTGATTTAAATTCTTCTGTAGTTAATACCCCTATATCTTCAGCAGACCGTGATCTCACTGCTAAGGTAGAGGTCTCAACCTCTTTGTCGCCCACCACCAGCATGTAAGGTACTTTTTGAATTTGGGAGTCACGTATCTTGAAGTTCATGCGTTCATTTCTGTCGTCTAAATCGGCCCTAATACCCGAATTAACCAGTAATGAAGTTACCTGTTGACCGTAAGAATTGTGACGTTCTGCTATAGGGATTACTTTAACCTGTACCGGTGCTATCCAGGTTGGGAAAGCGCCTCCATAATGTTCTATGAGTATTCCCATAAAACGTTCCATCGCTCCTAATAAAGCCCTATGAATCATGTATGGTTGATGAACTGCGCTATCCTCTCCTACATATGTTAGGCCAAATCGGTCTGGCAGATTGAAATCGAATTGCACTGTTGTTATTTGCCATTTTCTGCCTAAAGCATCTTTAATATGTACATCTATCTTAGGACCATAGAAAGCCCCTCCGCCTTCATCTACAGAATATTCAGTGTTACGAGAGTCTAATGTGCGGCGTAGTGAATCAGTAGCAAGTTGCCATTTATCGTCTGATCCGACAGATTTTTCAGGTTTAGTAGCCAGCATTATTTCGTACTCTTTGAATCCAAAACTACTTAAAAGATGAAAGGTTAGATCTAAAACCCCGTTGATCTCAGATTCAACTTGGTCAGGTCTACAAAATATATGTGCATCATCTTGGGTGAGTCCACGTACTCGCAGTAGCCCTTGTACGACCCCTCCCCTTTCATATCGGTAAACTGTGCCCAATTCACCTATTCGCATAGGTAGATCTCGATAGCTTCTCAAACTCGTTTTGTAATAGGTGATGTGGAAAGGACAGTTCATCGGCTTTAAATAATAATCTTGCCCATCCATATTCATGGCCGCATACATGTTTTCGGCATAAAACTCTAGGTGACCACTCGTTTCCCATAGGGTCGATTTCCCTATATGTGGTGTGTATACAAGTTCATATCCCGCATTTTCATGCTCATTCTTCCAGAATTCTTCGACTAGTCCTCTAATTTTGGCCCCCTTGGGGTGCCAGATTATGAGTCCTGGTCCTGTCTCTTGATGTATAGAAAAAAGATCAAGCTCTTTACCTAGAATACGATGGTCTCTGCGACGGGCCTCTTCAAGCCTGACGAGATGTTCTTCTAGGGCGTCTCTAGATTCAAAAGCGGTGCCGTATATTCTTTGTAGCATTGGCTGAGTTTCATCGCCTCTCCAATAAGCACCCGCAACGTTTAATAGCTTGAAAGCCGGTATTTCCCCAGTAGATTTGACGTGAGGGCCTGCACACAGATCTTCAAATGTTCCATGTTTGTAGGTAGTAATTTTCTCGTTCGAAGGAATCTCATTAATTATTTCGAGCTTCAAAGGTTCATCAGAATTTAGTTTCAAAGCTTCGTCTCTGTCATACTCCTGATATTCAAATGTATGATTTCGTTGTATTACCTTTTTCATCCGTTTTTCTATTTTGGCTAAATCCTGTTCTGAGAACGGTTTAGATACCATGAAGTCATAGTAAAATCCATCCTGAGTGGGAGGGCCGATGGCAAGTTTAGCTTCTGGAAACATTTGTGTTACTACATCTGCCATTACATGTGCTGCGGAATGTCGTATACGTTTACGAAGTTCTGTGAGGTCAAAATTTTCCTCTGTGACCATTAAATCGTTCCTTTCAACGTGGTCGTATTAGGATATATGATCGAGTTAATATATATAAGGACTATACATCCAGTACACTGATATTTTATTCGCAATGCACTCTCTCGAGTCATATAGATTGAAAAATTGCTTTAGATAATATTAGTACACAAGATGCAAACGTTAAAGCTATCACCCCGTTTTGGAATGTCTTATCGTTGATGCTGTTTAACAACTTCGTTCCAAACGTGAAACCTAATATGATTGGAAAAATGGAAATTAAAATTAGAAATAACCGTTCCTGTGTTAATAAACCTGTGATCGCGTAGCCAATGATTGAAATTATTATTGCTGGTGTGGAGAAAAAAGATATTGCTGCTCTATGAGACAGTTTTCCATAATTCTTGCTCAACAAAGATATTGCTATTAACACTCCACCTATTCCAGTTGATCCCACTACTGCCCCGATTACAACTCCGGTAATCATGCTTATAATTTGGTTATGCATCGAAGGTATAGTTATATGCCTAACAGCCATTGTAGTCAGAATGATGACCACAATGGCTATAGTTAGGCTTAGGGTGTTGTCGTTAGCATAGTTTAATGCAAGAACTCCTAATGGTACTCCTAGTACGCCTCCTATCGTTACAGGTGTCATTTCCTTGATTGGCAGGTGGTTTTTTGATTGGATCAGTACCATAAAAGAAATTATTAGGATACAGAAATTGACAACTACCACAACTGTTTTAGGATCCAAAGACAAGAGTAGTAATATTGGACTAATCAGTATGGTAAATCCGAATCCCATAATGCTTGACACAGATGCCCCAATCAGCACAGCAAGTATTATCAGGATATTTTGCAATAATTCGGGCAATTACGATAATCCTGTCGATTTATTTATGGAATGGCATATCCAGCCAAAATTCCTGTGCAGCGTTCTTGATCAACCGCGATCATTCCATTAACTAGGACGTAGGGTATCCCTACAGGGAACTGATGTGGGTCATCGTACGTAGCTGTGTCTATGATTTTGTGTTGATCAAAAATGACAATGTCAGCGTAATTACCCTTTTTCAAAATTCCCCGGCCTTTCAGACCGAATCTTTCCGCAGGATTTTGAGTCATACGTTGGATCATTTTTTCAAGAGAAAGAACCCCGAATTGCCTTCGTAACCTTCCCAAAAATCTTGGGAAAGTACCATATGCGCGTGGGTGGGGATGACCTCCGACTGGGATAGAGTCGCTGCCAACCATATAATCAGGCCTAGATAGGAAGGTAAGAGCATCTTTACTTACCTGTCGCCAGGCAGATACATCCGCAGGAGGTGTCAGCCAAAATCCTAATTTTAAATCCTCTTCTAAGAGGAGTTGGCAAAGAGCCTCACCTACTGGAAGTCCCATTTCCTCCGCTATTTTAATCATTGACATTCCTTCGAGATGTTTACTGTTTGGTGCAGATGACAAGATAGCTTGGTCTGCTGATTTGACAGTATTTTCTTCCATATACTTGCCAAGTTTTTTCCTTTCAGATGGATCATTTAATTTTTTAAGTATCTCGTCTGGACCTCCTATATGGGCATAGCTAGGGAGGAGACTTGTGCAGAAAGTGCTACCTGTTGGGTAGGGGTACAATTCCAGTGTCGTGTCGACTTGATCTTTTGATTTATCTATAAGTTCTAGTACTTCTCCAACCTTGCCTGCATTTTCTTCTGAGGTTCTAGTATGTGAAAAATGAACTTTAACACCTGACCGTCTTCCTATTTCAAGGGCTTCAGGTATCCCTCCTCCTCCAAATGCCCTATCTGTATTTACATCTCTTAGGTGTGTGACGTACACTCCATCTAATTCATTAGTCGCTTCACATAGTGCAACAAGTTCATTCGTATCGCTCCATGCCTGCGGATGATATGAAAGACCGGTTGCAAATCCGACAGCACCTTCTTCCATGCCTTGTTTGATGAGGTCGCAAGCTTTCTTCAAGGATTGCCCTGTCATAGGCACATCTTGGAATCCAAGCGTCTCTAGACGAATAGCACCATGAGCGACAAGGTAAGCTGTATTGATAGACGTTTTCTTGTGATAATGGGATCGGAATGACCGTACAGAGCTCATATCCAATTCTTCGGGAGGTTCTCCTAGAATCCCTACGAGATATTTTCTATATATTTGATAATTTTCTTGCGATAGAGGGGCATAAGATAAACCGTCTTGCCCAAGTATCTCAGTGGTTACTCCTTGGCGTAGGCTATTGGCATGTTGAGGGTCAATTAATAAAACACCGTCTGAATGTACATGGCTGTCGATTAGACCTGGTGCTACTACTAGTCCCGTAGCATTGATAGTCCGTTTCGAGGTAGCTTCAGACAGATCCCCAATAGCGGTTACTTTGTCTCCTGAAATTCCTACATCGGCCTCGTAGCTCGGTGATCCTGTTCCGTCAATCAAGGTTCCGTTGGATACTATGACATCGAACATAGATTACTCCTTATCCAAAAGTAGATTGAAACAAAGACGTGACTTGATTAGATAATACTATTCTTCCGTCGTCTTCAAATGGAGTTCCTTTAATTGTCCCTCGCTTGCAATTCCAGGAGCCTGGAATAATGGATCTACGCCAGTCTGAGTTTTTGGGAATGCAATCACATCTCGTATATTGTTTATTCCTGTCAAAACCATCAACAAGCGTTCTATTCCGCCGGCAAATCCACCGTGGGGCGGAGCGCCATATTCTAAAGCGTCTAACAACTGTCCGAATTGTTCTTGAATGCCCTCTTTGGAATGTCCCATAAGTTCAAAGACTTTTTCTTGAATGTTTCGCTGGTGGATACGTATGCTTCCTCCAGCAGTTTCGACGCCGTTACATACCAGGTCATATTGTTTTGCTATAACGGATTCAGGTGACGTGTTTAGCATATGCTCTGTGCCATCTTTTGGAGATGAGAAGGGATGATGCATAGCGGTCCAACTATTACTATCGTCTTCCCATTCCAGTAATGGAAAGTCAGTTACGAATGCAAATGCCAACATATCAGGGTCCGCCAAGTCTAGTCTGCGACCCATTTCATTTCTTAATGCCTCAAGTGCTAAATTTGTTGATTTATCGTCCCCCGCGATTAAGAATATTAGATCTCCTATGCCGCCACCTGTACTAGCAGCTATGTTTTTAACTGTTTCTACAGATAGGAATTTTGATGCGGGCGATTTAATTTGTTCTACGGTTAGGTTATCCAAATCACCTGATTCACCTGCGAGCGCAATCCAGATTAGTCCATTTGCACCTTTAGTTTTCACAAATTCTACGAGATCATCTAATTGCCTCCTAGGGTACCCGGCGCATCTTGGTGCAGAAAATCCTTTTACTATACCGCCCTTGGCGATTGTAGAACTGAACACTTTGAATTCTGAATTAGTTACTGATTTAGACACGTCCGACATCTTAAGTTCAAATCGGAGATCTGGCTTATCTGTAGAATAGGTGTCCATAGCATCTTTATATGACATCCTTGGGAAGGGTGTCATTAATTTTTTGTTAGGGAAAAGGGTTTTGACAAGGGATGAGTACAGTTCTTCTATTAAGGCCAATATATCCTCTTCGTCTACAAAGCTCATTTCGACATCTAGTTGTGTCAGTTCGACTACTCTGTCTGCCCTTGGATCTTCATCGCGAAAGCATCGAGCAATCTGGAAATATTTTTCTATACCGCCCACCATAAGGAGTTGCTTCAGTTGCTGAGGTGATTGTGGTAAGGCATAAAACTTGCCTGGATATAGTCTGGAAGGAACCAAATAATCCCTAGCTCCTTCAGGAGTACTTTTGATTAATATGGGAGTCTCTACATCCAAAAATTCCCGCTGGTCCAGAAAATCACGCATGAATTTCACAACTTGGTGTCTAATAGATAGAATTTTCTTCATATTTTGCTTGCGGAGGTCTAGGTACCGGTATTTCAGTCTTATGAATTCATCTATTTCAGAATCTTCATTTATGTAAAATGGAGGTGTTTTAGAAGTATTTAGGACTTTAATCTGTTCGGATACTAACTCGACAGTTCCAGTGGTTAAATCTGCATTTTGTGTGCCATCTGGTCTTGGATTTACTGTGCCAGTTACTTGTATAACCCATTCGTTGCGAAGTTGCTGAGAAATTTTATGTGACTGTGGTGAGAGATCGGGGTTGAAAACTACTTGAATAATGCCACTTCTGTCCCGTAAATCTACAAAAATAAGATTCCCATGGTCTCTTCGACGGTGGACCCATCCAGCTAAAGTTTCATTGTTACCTATATGGGAATTATTAATTTCACCGCAACCTTTTGTTTTTAGCACCTGGACTAGCCTTTCTAACGTTTTTGATCTATTAGCACCACAATTATGAAAGTGGACACATTCCGGTAAGTCTAGCGTATGGATCACTATTCCTTGTACTTTTGGATTATAGATGAATGGAAGTCCTTGAGTATAGTGTTTGGCAAAAGATTTAATTACTGCAAGATTGAGTCTGCTGGGATGAAGGTGAATGAGAATGGTTTAGTTCTGGAGATATTTAGATTTGACACGAGATTTTAAGGGCCGTACCATTGGTGAATGTTAGGTTTTGTTACATAAGGGTTGAAAATATTAGATGAGGAGGTGAGTAGCGATGGAATTTATCGCTGCGATTGTTGCCATCCTCGTTGGTTTAGTGGTTGGTGGACTTAGCGGTTATTTTGGCTGGCGAATAATATCGAGTGGTAAGCTTGAGTCAGCCCGACAAGATGCACAAAGGATGTTGGATGATGCACGCGTTCAGGAGCGTGCACTGTTGACAGAAGCACGTGATCAAGCACAGCGTATCAGGTCTGTTAGTGAAAGTGAACGCGCTGAGCTGAGGGAACGTAGATCTGAAGTGCAACAAATGGAGCGTCGTGTCTCTAACCGTGAGGAAAATGTCGAAAGACGGGCTGATAATCTGGACCGACGAGAGCAAGCTCTAGTTGACAAGGAAAAAGAATCTGATTCCCTTCGTACAGATTTGGAAGAGTTAAGAAGTCAGGAACTGACGAAGCTAGAAGAGATATCAAACTTTTCAGAGAACGAGGCTCGTGATGAGGTTATGCGTCTGGCTGAAGAAGAGATGGGGCAAGAGCTCGCCATTCGCTACAGAGATATGGAAGAGAGTGCTAAAGACGAAGCCACGGACAATGCTCGTAACATTTTAGGACTTGCCATTCAGAGACTCGCGTCTGATGTTGTTTCTGAGGCCACATTAACTAGTGTTCCTTTGCCAACAGATGAAATGAAAGGTCGTCTCATTGGTCGTGAAGGAAGAAACATTAGAGCCATAGAGAAGGCAACTGGTATAGATCTTATAATCGATGATACACCGGAGGCGGTAACTCTATCTGGGTTTGATCCAATACGCAGAGAAACTGCGCGATTAGCAGTAACAAAGTTGATTGCGGATGGACGGATTCACCCAGCCAGGATAGAGGAGATGGTATCCAAATCTGAAGAAGAATTGATGGAAACGATCAAGAAAGCTGGGGACGCGACACTAATGGACACAGAGGTTCGAGGCGTCAACTCTGAACTAGCCAAGTTACTTGGCAGACTAAAATACCGCTTCAGTTATGGAGAAAACGTCTTGCAGCACAGTATAGAAGTTGCTCATTTGGCTGGTATGATGGCGAGTGAAATAGGTGTCAATGTTAAAGTAGCAAAAATGGGTGGTCTTTTACATGATATCGGGAAAGCACTTACTCACGAGATTGAAGGTCCTCATGCACAGATAGGTGCTGATGTGGCTGCAAAGAATAAGATACCTCAACCAGTTATAACTGCCATAGCAGAACACCATGATGATGACCATAGCACCATAGAATCTTTTCTGGTAGCCGCGGCTGATGCTATAAGTGCAGCCAGGCCGGGTTCACGGCGTGATACAGTGGAGCACTACATACAGCGACTTGAGGCTCTAGAGGACGTAGCTCGATCATTTGATGGTGTGGAAAGATGTTTTGCAATACAGGCAGGCAGGGAAATACGGATTATAGTGCAGCCTGATAAGGTAGATGACGTTTCGGCGACAACAATGGCTAGGGATATAGTGAAGAAAATAGAGGAAACTCTAACCTATCCTGGACAGATCAAGGTCACCGTGATTAGGGAAAGTCGAAGCGTCGAGTATGCTAAGTGATCTTCCAGAGTAATTTTGGCAGTTAAATATTAGTGTAGTTGCATGCACAAGCAACCAATGTAAGCATTTTTCTTCTAGAGTGTAGTGATTACATGGGATTAGGAATTTCTCGTTGCGAATATTGATGATTGGGGACATCGTAGGTCGCCCTGGCCGCGAGGCTGTTCGAAAAATACTGCCGGATTTGCGAAGGCAGTTGGAATTGGACATAGTGGTTGCAAATGGGGAAAATGCAGCCGGCGGTCTTGGGATTACCCCAGATACAGCCAGGGAAATATTTTCCTATGGGGTTGATGTCATAACATCAGGTAATCATATCTGGGATAAGAAGGAAATAATTCCACTTTTAAATGACCAAGCCAGTGTGCTGAGGCCACTTAATTATCCTGACTCTACCCCTGGATCCGGGTATGTTGATGTAAATGGGGTACTGATAGTCAATCTCATAGGAAGGGTGTTCGTTGGGAATTTTGATGATCCATTCAGAGCTATGGATAACTTTTTACAACAGCATCAGGATGCAATCATAAAAATTATTGACATTCATGCGGAGGCGACATCAGAGAAAGCTGCATTAGGTTGGTATCTAGATGGTCGAGTTAGTGTTGTAGCAGGTACACACACACATGTAGCAACTGCAGATTGCAGGATATTACCCAAAGGAACGGGTTTTGTGAGTGATTTGGGTATGTGTGGGGCAGTGAATTCCATTATTGGTGCCGAACCAGAAGATGTATTGAATAGGTTTTTAGACCAAATCCCTCATAGACTATCATTTGTGAAGACAGGCCCTGTACGTTTTAATAGTGTGATGTTTGATGTGGATGATTTTTCCGGGACTGTATTGTTGACTGAAAGGGTGGACAGGGAATTTGAGTATTGAATATATATTTGGAAGTTTGGTGAAAATCTGGGGCGGCAGATGAAATGATAGAAGTTGATTTGCATCTGCACACCACGTATTCTGACGGTACTTTGACCCCTAAAAATCTTGTTAGTCTGTGTGCCAGCAAAGGGCTGAAGGTAATTGCAGTTAGTGATCATGATTCCACGGAAGGAATAAAGGAAGCTAATCAAGCAGCTGAAGAATTTCCAGGAATGAAAGTGATTCCAGCAATTGAGCTGAGTACGGATATTCCAGGCTCAGAGGTTCATATACTGGGGTACTTCGTAGATTACCTAGAGAGTGGTTTTCAGAGTATGCTTAGTGAGTTTCGTGAAGGTAGAGAAGATCGGGCTAAAGGTATGGTAAGACGGTTGGATGAATTAGGTATTGTCTTGTCTTGGGAAAGGGTAGAAGAATTAGCTGATGGAGGATCGATCGGGAGGCCACATATAGCTAAGGCGATGGTTGAGGCAGGATACGTTAAATACCCTCGCGATGCATTTGATCGGTACATAGGTCGAAATGGTCCCGCGTATGTAGGGAGAATAAAACTTGAACCCAGACAGGCAGTTCAAATACTACTTCAAAATGGGGCGCTACCTGTCATTGCTCATCCCACGTACGTAAGCTCAAAATCTGGACCCGATAATATTTCAGAATTGAGGCCAGTATTGGCGGAACTTAAAGAATCAGGATTGGTGGGAATGGAAGTTTATTATGGAGATTATTCACCCAGTCAAGTTTCAGATCTAGCTAATCTAGCGAATGAATTTAATTTAATTGCCTGCGGAGGAAGTGATTACCATGCCTCGGGCAATCCAGATGAGCCAGAACCAGGCACCGTTGGGCCTCCTATAGAGTCATATGAAGCTCTATTGGATCTTAAGGGAGAGGATATATAGTGTATGAATCGTATCTTTCAAAATGAAATTGTAAAAATCAATATCCTCAGATTCCAGATTCGCGGTTAGGGTTTAATACGGTTCATATTTTATAGCATATATGCTTACTACCACGTTCTTAATATTTGTTGCCTACCTTTGGGGTGCGATTCCGTCAGCTTACATGGCAGGACGTTTCTTAAAGGGTATAGATATTCGAACTTATGGTTCTGGAAATGTTGGCGCATCTAATGTTATTGAACATATCGGCTTAATGAAGGGATTTTTTCTAGGAATATTTGATAGTGTGGGTAAAGGCACTTTAGTAATAATTGTTGCAAAATTACTAGATCAATCAGTTCCAATTCAGATAACTGTAGGGCTAGTTACTGTAGCAGGTCATAATTGGTCTCCGTTTATACGCTTTACTGGAGGGAGAGGAATCGCAACTCTTACTGGAGTCATGCTAGGGTTCTTGATGTGGAGAGAGATGTTATTTGCTGCCGTAATGATAGGGATTATTGGGAAAGTGTTAATGCGTGACACGGCATTAATGGTTTTAGTGACTTTGATTCTGTTCCCCGTTTTAGAATTGTTGTTAGGCCAAATACAATTTACGTACATGTTTGTTGCAGCGACGGTAATAATAATAGCAAAGAGACTTCTGGCAAATTGGGAAATTCCAGATCAGGGTTATCCTATACTATCTGTAGTTGTTAATAGGATTCTTTGGGATAGAGATGTCCCTCGAGGAGTTGGCTGGACTTCTAGAAAACCAGATTAAACCAGGTTGTAAAGTCAAATGATGTTGATTAAATACTGCGCTGAGCACCCTAAGAATCAGACTAATCTGAAATGTAGCCAGTGTAATAAATTGGTGTGCCCGTTGTGTATGGTTCATGCTCCCGTGGGGATTCGCTGTAGAGAGCATGGCCAGGCTAGGCGTTTACCAACCTATGAAATTTCCCTCGCAATTTTACTGCGTGGAATAGCTATGGGTACCTTCTTGGCCCTTTTGGGTGGGATACTCTACGGCATCATATATCTTTTTGTCACATACGATTCGTTGCTATTTTTGTTAGCTTTTGCCGGTTTGGGATTAATGATAGGTGAGAGTATAGGTATAGCTACTAACAGGAAGCGTGGAATGAAGTTGCAGTATGTTGCTGGTGTGAGCGTATTTATTGCATACGTTAGTTTTTCCGTGATAGTAGGAACATTCCTTTTCTCAGCACTTGTTGGTACATTTGTAGGGTTGGCAATTTCAGTTAGTCGATTGAAATGATTTTTATAGAAAAGTCATATTTGACAGAAGTTATTGATATCAATACTATTCAGTGCGGTAGCGATGAACAGAGGCATATTCAAGAATGAGCGATAGTAATTTGGATAAATTGGATTCCCTGATTGTAAGTCTCCTGAAAAAGGATGGCAGACGGTCGAATGCTGATATGGCTAGAGCAGCGAGTGTCAGTGAAGGTACAATTCGGAGGAGATTAAAAAGGCTCGTTAGAGAACAATATATCCAGGTGACTGTGCAACCAGAATATTCAAAACTTGGGTATGAATCTCAGGCTTTGGTTGCCTTACAGGTTGCTCCTAACAAAATAGCAAGTGTGGCTCAGACAATGTTAGATTCAGATGAAGTTGTGTGGGTATCAGCGACGACGGGTTCGTTTGATCTGTTTGCGTGGGTAACCTTGAAAAATACGCAAGACCTAGGACTTTATTTACGCGAAATGATAGGAAATATTGAAGGTGTCAGGCGAACAGAAACGTTTGTAAATCTCCCTACTGATTGGAACAACGTTTAACATAGCCCAGGTCACAGATCGAATTTTCAGATATTAGTTAATAGTTTTAGATATTTTTAGTTTCAAAATTCTGTTTACGCCTAGAACAAGTACTAACGAGAGTCTTAATAGTGGTCGTATTTGAAGATTATGTGAATGCCTGAAGTTCATCAACGGAAATTCTCAAAGAACTATCTACCTAGGACATTTAGTGCTTTCGAATACAGGAGTTTTAGATTTCTTTGGCCTGGTACGCTAGTCGGTTTCACTTGTCGATGGATGCAGATCTTTCTAGTGTCTTTTCTGGTATGGGAGTTAACCGACTCTGCTTGGCTTGTCGCTTTGGTTGGTTTTTTTAGCTGGGGGCCAATGATACCTTTCGGTATGCTGGGGGGCGTCTTAGCCGACACTTCTAATCGTAAGAAAATCCTTGTAATAGTGGCCTTTATTAATTTTTTGGCGTGTGTAGTGTTCTCTGTGTCTCTGATGTTTGATGTAGTTAATGTATGGCATGCCTATACTGTAGTTATGGTGTCCGGAATAGGATGGGCTTTAGATATGCCATCCAGAAGATCACTGTTATTAGACATGTTGGGGAATTCAGGTGTGACCAACGGACTTGCTCTAGACGCGTTAGGTCTGAGTGTGAGCACTATGATAGGTCCAATTTTAGCAGGCTTCCTTATAAGTTTGGTAGATGTCACAGGGAGCTTCCTAGTGGTATCTGGGTTATATATAATATCTGCGTTCCTTTTGTTTAATATAGGGATCCCTCAAAAATATAGAAAATTGCAAAGTGGAACGGCAATTATAGGAACTGCTTTTGAGGGAATATCATACGTATTGAAGCACCCTGTATTGCGTATTCTTGCAATCATTACTATATTGATGAATGTTCTGCTTTTTACGTACATGCCGCTAGTACCAGTTATTGCGATCGATGTTCTACACGTAGGTCCGGCTTATTTGGGATTATTGTCCGGGGCACCAGGATTCGGCTCAATTATTGGAAATCTTTTGTTGGCGTCACGACCCAATTTCCGCCACCATGCTATTTTGGTTTTGTCGGGTGGAATGATAGCCATGATAGGGTTGTTCATGTTTTCTGTATCGAGCTGGTATATTATTTCCTTTGTTGCTCTGTTTACGCTTGGTGTAGGGGTATCATGTTTTGGCCCTGGGCAATTTACTCTATATATGCTGTTATCTGAGGAAAATATAAGGGGGAAAGTTTTAGGAGTTGTCAGTTTGGCTATAGGAACCAACCCACTCGGTTCTCTATGGCTAGCAAAAATGACAGAATCATTCTCCCCGTCTATTGCGCTTGGGATTAATTCTTCAATAGGAATTATTTGTATATTTGTTATAGCGGTGACCTTACCAATTCTTCGGTTGCCAACCGAAGATCTAAGACATTTGATGAAATAATTGGAAGTATTTTAAATATTTCCAATTATACTAATTGACCTCTCTTTCTGACACCGCCTATAATGCATTTTGGTACAGGGGTGATTAGGTAAAAAGAAGGTATTGTCCTCGATAAGGTATTCGTTAACATGTTGATGATTCTTGGAGGATAATTTGCAAGAAGCATGTGGTGTAGTGGGTGTTTATGATCCCGGCCATGATGTAGTGCGCCCAGCTTTTTTTGGACTATATGCTCTACAGCATAGGGGACAGGAAAGTGTGGGTATTGCTACAGGTGATGGTGAAACCATAAGAATTCGAACTGCCATGGGTCTTGTGGCCCAATCTTTCAATGAAGACGATTTGGCTAAATTGCCTGGGCACGTTGGTATAGGGCATACTCGGTATTCTACGACTGGTTCAAGTGATATTAAGAATGCGCAACCGTTCGTTTCTCAAGGTCCTGAAATAGAGGTTGCAATAGCCCATAATGGCAACCTTGTTAATGCTTTGGAATTACGTGACGACTTGTCCAGGTGGGGAGCAGATATCACTACAGGTAGTGACTCCGAGACAATAGCACATCTTTTGTCACATGCTCCAGCTGCCGAATGGCAGGGACGCATTTCTTACGCTATGGGTCGCTTAAGAGGGGCCTACTCTCTAACAATAATGACCAAATCTGAGCTATTGGGTGTACGAGACCCATTGGGAGTTAGGCCATTGGTGATAGGCACCATCAATGACGGATGGGTAATCGCATCGGAGACTTGTGCTTTAGATCATATAGGTGCAGACTTTTTGAGAGAAATAGACCCTGGGGAGGCTGTATTAATAGACAAAGATGGCATGAGGACGATATATAGAAAAGAATCTGATCATGGTCCGGCTTCGTGTATTTTTGAACACATTTATTTTGCTAGGCCAGATAGTGTATTGGATGGTAAGCTAATTTATAACAGTCGTATGGCAATGGGGGCGGAGCTTGCCAAGGAGTATCCAGTAGATGCAGATATGGTGATAGGTGTTCCTGACTCAGCTATTGCAGCCGCGGTGGGTTACTCTAA
Source organism: uncultured Chloroflexota bacterium (assembly GCA_913051545.1). GTDB lineage: Bacteria > Chloroflexota > Dehalococcoidia > Lucifugimonadales > CAJXCD01 > CAJXCD01. The sequence continues at coordinate 20,837 of CAJXCD010000008.1, read as the reverse complement.
AGAATCGGGCATACCGTACGGAGAGGGATTGGTTAAGAATCGATATGTTGGTCGTACTTTCATATCCCCGGATCAACGTCTTAGGGACTTAGGAGTTAGGACTAAATTTAATCCCCTGTCAGACATTATAAAGGGTAAGAGGCTAGTGGTTGTTGATGACAGTATTGTAAGGGGTACTACAACGCCTCCGGTGGTCAATCTGCTCAGGAAAGGGGGCGCAGTTGAAATACATTTGCGTGTTTGTGCTCCACCCATAATGTATCCTTGTCATCTTGGTGTAGATTTTCCTACTCGAAAGGAGCTCTTGGCAGCGGATAAAACAGAGGAAGAAATCAAAAAATTTCTTGGAGTAGATTCTCTCGGATATTTGAGTCATGAAGGTTTGTTGGCTTCGATTGAGACTCCCAAGAGTCGTATGTGCATGGCATGTTTTACGGGGAATCATCCGATACCGGTCCAGCTGGAAATGGATAAACTAGCTCTAGAGGTTTGATAAGGCATGAAAGCGCTTTTAAGTGCGTCTGACAGAAGAGGCTTAGAGGATTTAGGTTGGGCTCTAAATGAAGCAGGATATGATTTAGTTAGTACTGGGGGTACAGGACGATCTCTTTCGGACGTAGGGTTGCCCGTTACACAAGTTTCTGACCTAACAGGATTCCCGGAAATAATGGATGGCCGTGTTAAGACTCTTCATCCGAAAATCCATGGCGGGATTCTTGCGCGCCGTGATATACCGGAACACATTGACTCAATGAATGCGCATGGAATAGATGCCATAGATGTAGTGGTGGTTAATCTATATCCTTTTGTGCAGACCGTTAATCGACCAGATGTGACTATTGACGAAGCTCTCGAAAACATTGATATAGGTGGTCCTACGTTGCTACGGGCTGCTGCGAAGAACTATCCCCACGTGGTAGTTGTGGTAGATCCAGATGATTACGAATGGATTGCTCAACGCCTACGTGGCACAGATAAATCTGAAAAAGGGAAAGACGTAATTAGTGTTGAAGAGCGTAAAAAACTTGCCCAGAAGGCATTTCAGCATGTCGCACTGTATGACACTTCTATAGCTCAATACTTGCGAGTGGGAGGAGCTATTCATACGGAAGAATTGACATTAGGTTATGAGAAATTAAATGATCTTCGTTATGGAGAAAACCCTCATCAAAATGCGTCAGTTTTTGTAGACCCAATGGATTCAGGCGGGATAGTTAGGGGTAAACGTTTACATGGGATAGATATGTCGTATAACAATATCTTAGATGCTGAGGCTGCATGGATGGCCGTGTCTGATTTTCATGATCAAGCGGTAGCAGTTGTAAAACATATGAATCCATGTGGACTCGCTGTTCATGAGCACCAACCAACTGCTTACAGAAAGGCATTTGAGGGAGATTCTATGTCGGCATTCGGTGGAATTGTTGGTTTCAATACAAAAGTTAAGGCAGAAACTGCTGAAGAAATGCAAGGAGTTTTGTTGGATGTAATAGTTGCTCCCGAGTATGACCCAGAGGCTTTGGATATTTTGAAAAAACGCAAATCTACTAGAGTAATTGAAGTGAAACCTAGTCAGAGTAATTTAGATGGTATAGATTTCCGCACAGTATCTGGAGGGGCGCTTGTACAAATTACAGATTCTATTTGTGAAGATCCTTTGGCATGGGAGGTGGTGACGAAAAAATCTCCATCAGGTCAGCAGCTTGATGATTTACATTTCGCTGTTAAAGCGATGAAGAATATCAAGTCCAATTCTATTGTTCTCGCGAAGGATCAAGCAATGATAGGAATGGGAGCGGGTCAGCCTAATAGGGTTACTAGTGTCCATTTGGGTCTGAGGGTTGCAGGAGAAAAAGCGCATGGCTGTGTTATGGCTTCAGATGCATTTTTCCCGTTTCCTGATGGAATAGAAATGGCTGCTAAGGGAGGAGTGGTAGCTATTTCTCAGCCGGGTGGTTCAGTTAATGACGACAAAGTAATTAGTGTTGCCAATGATTTAGGTATCGTGATGATGTTTACAGGTGTTCGTCATTTCAAGCATTAGGTTATGGAAGATTTATCAACATCGCCAGATGGTTTATCCAGGTCTATCCAAATAGTTATACCAGTCCTTAATGAGCAGGCGATTCTTGCGAGAAGCATTTCCGCCGTCTATAAGTATATGTCAGAAAATTTCACATCTTATGATTGGCATATTTTGATCGTAGATAACGGGTCCACAGACTCCACTCAAGAGGTAGCAAGAAATATTTCGCAAGATTTGATTAATGTAGATGTGCTGGTTTTGGAGGAAAGGGGTCGAGGTCGTGCAGTGAGTAGGGGGTGGCTTGAGAAAAATGCGGATATACATATATATATGGATGTCGACCTTTCTACAGAAATGCAGGCTTTGCAAAAATTAGTCAATGCGATTGACGTGGATGGATATGATATTGCAATTGCTTCAAGACTTAAGGCAGGATCTAAAGTTATAGGTCGCCCGCTTCACAGAGAATTTATATCTAGAGCTTACAGTTTCATTGTAAGATCGACATTTTTGATGAAAATCAAGGATTATCAATGTGGATGTAAAGCCATCAGTAGAAATACAGCTAGAGATATCCTGCCGATAATTGAGGATACAGGCTGGTTTTTCGACACTGAGTTAATTATTTTGGCAAGTTATAACAAGTACAGTATAAATGAAATACCGGTGAAATGGACTGATGACACGGATAGCAGGGTTAGGATTTTTTCTACTGCCATCACTGACTTAAATGGTTTGATCAGACTCAGATTTGGTGGTCTGCGTAGAGCATCACGTCTGTTAAGAATGAAAGATAAAAATTGAATTGATAATATTGTAGATCTTTAGGTATTGTGTGAATTAAGGTTATTCTTGATTGATATATTTAATTGTATTTACAATCTATCTTAGTTTCCTTACTAGGTAGTAGTGATTCATAGCATATGGAGAATGAATGTATGTTAAATGTTACTGAATCTGCGATGGAAGAACTTCAGAGAATAGTTAGAACGAGCAGTATTGAATCAGGGAAATACCTCAGGTTAGCTACTCCTCCTGAATGGGTAGGGGAAGGTGATTTTGGAATAGTGATAGACGAAAATAGAGAGAACGATATTGTGATTGATTTTGAGGGTCGGCCCTTATTATTAATCACAAGTCATTTGTCTGAAAAGCTTTCTAATTCGGTGTTCGATTTCAAAAAAACTCCTCAAGGCATCGGTTTTTCACTGGATGTGTACTAAATTTCCGATGCAGTAATTTGATATTCGTAATTAGACAAATTACGGGAACCCTACTTATGAAATGGTTTGGATGGTTGCCCATAGTGTACAATGAGTGGTGATTTCAGGCTCCGGCTTGTAGCTTTGATCAGTGCTGAGTCAGCGAGTCATGTATTTTAGGTTCTGGGAGTGAAAATGAACGATATGCGATTATTAATGGTGATTGTTGGAGTTTTGCTGTTAGGTACTATTGGATGTGGGTCTTCATACGTACCTCCTACACCAGTGCCAGTACCTGGGAACGATTTGTTGGTACCTTTGGCGAAGGAGACCTTAGCATTATATGCTGAAGCTATAGAAAAAGAGGATTTTACGGACTACTACAATGCTATGTCTAAAGAGTATACATCCTTTACATCTTATAGGACTTTTTCTAATGCAAAGAAGAAAGAAATAGCGGCAGGTTACGATCTTTCTGAACTTACTACGGCTGAGCCTGTAATTACTTCAGCAGGTATTGATCGTAATCCAAGTGAGCAAAGAACTCAAATCATAGTGTTTGAGGGTAGGTTTGACATAAGTCCTTCTCCTATTACATTTAAGTTGCGTTATGTCGATGAAGGTGGTCGGTGGAAACTATTCACTCATGTTATTAAGGTCGAACAATAGAAAAAACCTAATAGAATGATAGAGTAGAGCTATCTATGAATTTATGGTAGCTAACCCCTTCAGTCTGAACAGTCCTATTGTCTTGGAATCCGTATTAAAAGCCGTCCAATTTAGTTTTAATGTATACACATAGGGATATGTTGAAATTCACGGGGCTGATTGGTGCCGTGTCGTACTGAGCTTATTCTGTAAGGCATGATTGGGTTGAAAAGATTTCGTGTAACCGATGTTACACGAAATCTTTTAGGTTCAAAAGGCTAGTAGCTTTTGTTTGTAATGCGGCGTTTGATGATTTATAGAAATTCATTTTTTGACCTCATGTGATGTCTGGGCTAAACTTTATAATCCGATTTGAAATACCCAACATATTAGGTTGCTAGAAAGGATTTATTAACTAATGGGCAGATCATTATCTATGTCTATTTTAGGCCGAACAGGACTCGAAGTTTCCAGATTAGGATATGGAACAGCTATTGGTAAGCACCTCGATGAAATTGCGTGGGGGAGGCTACTAAATGAGGTACTAGATTCTGGCATTAATTTTATTGATACTGCAAATGATTATGGTGTTGGGTGGGGATTGCCTGCAGAAGGTGTTATAGGTAGGCATATATCAAGTAGGAGATCGGAGTTCTTTTTAGCAACAAAATGTGGATGTCCTCCAGGAGATGGAGAAAGACCAAATTGGGGTGGTGAGCATATATGGACTAGAGAGAATGCATTCCGAGGACTCCATGAGAGTTTAAAGAGGCTTAACACAGATTACATTGATGTTATGCAGTATCACAATCCAAGTGTAGAGGAAGTTCAAGAGGGGGGGTTAGTTGAAGCACTGACAGACATGCGTCAGGAAGGCAAAGTAAGGTGGCTTGGGATATCTACTACATTACCTCATCTGCCTACGTTTCTAAGTTGGGGGATTTTTGACACTTTTCAAATACCATACTCTGCTCTTGAGAGGGATCATGAGAATTGGATTACTAAATCTGCCCAGGCAGGAGTGGGTATAATAGTGAGGGGAGGAGTAGCCCAAGGTGACCCTAGTGCTGGACCAACCGCGACTACCACTTTTGGCGGTGGATCTGAAGACAAATGGCGAAAATTTAAAGAGGCGAATTTGGACGATTTGCTAGATGAGAATGAGACTCGCACTTCACTTATTCTCAGGTACACTTTATCCCATCCCAACGCTGATACTAATATTGTAGGGACATCAAATCCTGACCATTTGAAAGAAAATCTTGCTGCAATTGATAAGGGTGTTTTACCGGAAGAAATTTATAGCGATATGAAAATTCGACTTGAGGCCGTTGGATTGAAGCCGTCGGACTGATAGTTATTTGTAATGGAATTATAAAAATTTAGGTTGGTTTCTTAGATGTATATTCCTATGCGTTTTATGCCGTTTTTTATTTTACAGGATTGGATTGATCATCAAGTATGAAAACATTTCTATTTGTGACCGTGTTTTTGTTTGTACTGATTTTAGGTGGGGTATCTTGTAGCAGTGGTAGTAGTGAATTAATTGTAGGTACGCCACGGGTGCTTCCAAAAGTGACGGTGACTGCGCGTCCTATTTTATCTGAAAGTGTTTTAGATGATTCAGAGGCGATGGCAATCAGTAAGGGTCCCACTTACTATATGCTGTATGTTGGAATGAAAGTTGATGCTGACCCATTTAATGATGCAAATCTCAGGGAGATTGTAAGTCTTGCACTTAATCGTGAGAATCTCAACAAACTTATGCAGCAAGACTATTTAATTCGAGAAAGTACAGTTCAAGTCAGTGTGGTTTCTCCGGGCAACACTTATTCAGTGGGAGATCAATCGGAACAGGAATCTGTAGCGAAAGCAATGGTTGAACAAGTCGGATATGGCAATTTAGAACTTTTAGTGCCGTCCAGTCTTGAATGGGCGGGAATAGAAATAAGTAGTCAGCTTTCAAGAATAAATTTGTCAGTGAATTTGAAAGTTGTTGAAGATGAGGATGAATTTGTACAGATGTTAGCTGACGGAAATATGACAATGTTTTTGACAGAGACTAGAGGCAATTTGCAACAGTCTGCGGAACTTCTCGCTAGGCTTATTCACCAAACTGGTCCTGAAAACTACACTAATTTTACAAGTAAAAGTTTCTCCGCACCTTTTAAGGCCGGTTTCTATCGTCAGGCTGAGGAGGCAGCTTTTAAATATGGTCCTAGTGTAATACCTTTGGTTAGATATAAAGCACCGTTTTTAGGTACTCATGTCGAATATCAAATTATGCCAGAATTTGAAGTAGATGAAGAAGCAAATATATTGGTGAATCCTCCCAGAGAGAGATAGATTCAACCTAATGCTTTCAATTTTGATGCCTCAAACCCTAGTTCAACCAGCTTTGACACCATCCTTCGTATTCGTGGGTTCTCGCTATTAATATAAGATTCTGAAGGACGGAATGAATACTTGGTTTTTTTATACTCGGAAATTATCTCGTTGATTTGGTCTTCTGTTGTAGGGTTAGCAAAAAAACTGGCGCAGATTTGCAGTCTTCTGCCATTGCCTCCGAATGCGCCATGAATAACTTTTTCAGTAAAAACTAAGACGTCACCAGGGTTAGATTCAAGTGCTACGCATGGGATGTCTGACGGATATAAGCCAAACGGGGAAGATTTAGGGTCTTTGTTGGCAAGCCGTAAATTTCTAAAAAGATCAGGTTTCCCTTCTCTATGTGATCCTGGTATTACTCTTAGACATCCAGTAGAACGTACAAGAGTATCTAGGTACATAGCGACTTTGATGAATCTTATTCCATCGCTGAAGTTAGTGCTTCCATGCCATGGAGTGTCGCCGACACGCTGGTGTCCCTCAGTTTGATCGAGAAAGAAATCGGATCCCAATAAACTTTCTGGTATTTGGTGGATCCTGTCATCATCTAGTAGGTTTGTTAGCTGAGGATCTAGCTCAAAGAATGGCATGCTAAACTGAGATTTATGAGGATTGATCTCGCTGTTATCCTCTAGTTTCCCCAAAGCTTCAATCGAAGCTTTTCTTATCAGATTTACTTCTTGCGATGAGAACACACCAGGCATCTTGAGGAATCCGAACGTTTCAAAATATGAAATTTGTTGTGGTGTTAGCATATAGGATATCTTCTGAGATAGTTACTTTCAGAAAGATTAAGATATTCTTCCTAATCTTCGTAATGTTTCTTCTGCTCCTTCGATCAACCATTCAACGTCTCCACCTAAGGTCACGAATTGACAACCTTTATCTAGCCAAGGTTGTGCCATATCTATACTTTGGGTAGAGATTCCTGAAATTTTTCCCTGACGATGGCATGAATCTACTATAGATCCAATTGCTTTATTGTGATCTGATTTATCTTTTGGATTAGTCAAGTCGAGGCCTAATGATTTACTAAGATCGTGTGGGCCTATCCAGCATCCATCAACTCCATCTACAGACATTATGGCATCGGCATTATCGAGTCCGGTAGCGGTTTCTATCTGGACGGCTAAGAAAACTTCTTCGTTTGCCCATTTACTGTAGTCATTTCCATAAAACCCTGTCCCGAATTCCCCACCGGACCGTCCTCCACTAGGCGGGTATCGAACTGCAAATGCAGCCTTCTCGGCATCTTCTGCGGAGTTAACCATCGGGACTATTATACCCAGAGCACCGACGTCTAATAACCTGCCAATTAAGCCGAAGTCATTGCTTCTCGCCCTAGCCATTGGCACTGCAGAACCTAATGCTATTGCACGAAATGCCTGCATTGTGGTGTCTTCTGACCACGACCCGTGCTGAGTATCGACGACGATATAATCAAACCCCATAGGGGAGATCAATTCTGCGGCAAGAGGGGATCCAAGACATATTTCAATTCCCAGAGCCGCCTTACCGTCTAACATTCGTTCTTTCGCCTTGTTGAATTTCATTGTTGTTCCTTCATAAAAATAAGGGACGAGACAAATCAGGTATCCCAGACATAAATTCACTCACATTTCTGGGAGTTATTCTACTATATTGTTACATCTAGTGAAGAAGCGACCTCAACTAATGATTCCCAGGTATGCTTTGATAAGGGAATACCGTCTCGATTTCTAATTTCCCTGGTTCGAGCCTCCATGTCTCCAGGTATCAGGACCTCACTAAATCCTGGTGCAGGAGGGACGGCTCTCAATCGTTTTTCCATCTCATCAGCCCTTTCGTTAAATTTCTCAAGGGGTTGAAACAGATCAGCCTTGTGCACAATCATTGTGATTCCCTGATGAGCCATGTATAGTCCACCTCGGTTCGATTCAACATAATCGTCGGAGCCTGTCAGTATTCGACCCAAAAATTCCACTGCTAGCATTATTGAATATCCCTTATGGCCCCCGAATGGGAGGTGAGACCCACCGTTTAAGAAGTCAGAAGGGTTCGTTGATGGATTTCCGTCTTTGTCGAGTATATATCCTGGCGGGAGTTGTTCGCCTTTCTCCTCTGCAACCATAATTTTTGATCCTGACCCCATTGTAGTCGCGAAGTCCATAACCATGGGAGTTTCGTCTCCTGCCGGAAACCCTATCGATAGAGGATTTGTATGTAGTACTTTCCCTCGACCACCGAATGGTACGGTAGACTGTTGCTTCTCCGAGTATCCTCCAGCCCACGTGTAGGAAATCATTCCTTTCTCGGCTGCAATTTCTGCGTATTCACCGAGCCTTCCGATATGATGGCATTGGACTATACCGACTATCGAAATGCCATATTGTTCAGCTTTTTCGATAGCGAGGTCTAGGGCGAATTTAGCTGTTACGAATCCAAATGACCAATTCCCGCTTACAAGAGCAGTAGTTGGGGTTTCATTTAGTATTTCAGACTTTGCATCAGGTACCAACGATCCCTCACGGATGTCTTTCACGTAGCCAGGGAGGTGGTAAACCCCGTGTGGATCCACGCCAGATAGATTTGCAGATACTAGGCCTTCGGCAACTCTGTCAGCATTTTCGGAATCAGCGCCTACTGCAACCAGGATTTGTTTGACGACATTGTGTAATTCATCAGATGTTTTAACGGGCATATTTACTCCCTAGGTAAGTTTATTGGTGTAGATATAGTTGTAAGATGGACTCCAATTGGCTTGATCCTGCATTGTAACTTAATTCATTATGGTTTTGGTACATTTTTGTTTGAGGCAAAATTTGGTACTGAATCGTAGTTAAAATTTTGAATAGGAGGTAAATTAAAATGGATAGAGCGCGGGTATTCGTATCTAGACGTATTTTTCAAAAAGCGCTCAATATGCTTGACACCGGAGTAGAAGTTGATTTATGGGAAGATGAACTCCCTCCTTCTCGGGATGTATTGTTGAAAAGAGTGGAAGGGATTGATGGTTTAATTTGTTTGCTTACTGACAAGATCGATGCTGAACTTATGGACGCTGCCGGCCCTAGCCTTAGGGTGATTAGTCAGATAGCTGTGGGGTTCGATAACATAGATGTTATGGAAGCAACAAAACGCGGTATACCCGTTGGAAATACCCCTGATGTTTTGACACAAACAACAGCAGATGCGACTTGGGCGATATTGATGGCGGCGGCTAGGCGTATAGTTGAAAGTTCTATAGCGGTACGTGACGGGAAATGGAAGACATGGCATCCATTGCATTACCTTGGTCGAGATGTTTATGGTAGTACGTTAGGGATCATTGGTATGGGCAGGATAGGATTAGAGGTTGCACGTCGTGCTGCAGGATTCGATATGGATGTGTTGTATACGGATGTAGTTCGGAGACAGGATATCGAGCAAGAGTATAAAATGCGATATGTGGATATGGATACACTTTTAAAGGAATCGGATTTTGTCAGTATTCATACAGTGCTTAGTAAGTCTACCCACCATCTTATAGATAAAGAAGCATTGTCTAAGATGAAGAAATCAGCCATTCTAGTTAATGCTGCTCGAGGAGCCATAGTTGATCATCAGGCTCTATATGATGCCTTAAAAACGGGAGTGATTTCAGCTGCTGGTCTTGATGTGACCGAACCAGAACCAATACCATATAACGATCCTCTACTCACTCTAGATAATTGCGTGATAGTTCCACATATAGCTAGTGCTAGTGTAAAAACTAGGGCAGAGATGTCACGTATCACTGTACAGAACCTTATAAATGGGTTGAAAGGCGAGAAGTTGCTTGCCTGTGTAAATCCTGAAGTCTACGACGAATAGGTATTTTTGAGTTAGGTATAGTCACTATTAGTCTTGTGCATAATTCAATTGGACTCAACAGAAGGAGTTTGAATGCGAGTAGTAGATTCTCATTGCCATGCTGGTGAAAGTTGGTTTGAGCCGGTGGAGTCTCTTATCCAACAGATGGATTCCAATGGTGTTGATAAAGGTGTTCTTATCCAGCACATGGGAATGTTCGAGAATTCTTATCTACTCAAATGTTCAGAAAGATTTCCAGGTAGATTTAGTGTTGTAGCTCTAGTAAATCATAGAGATCCCAATGCTTGTGAAAACCTCAGCCGTTTAGCTGAACAGGGCGTTGTAGGTGTGCGCTTGGGGCCTACGGTACGTTCACCAGGCAAAGATAAATTCTTGATTTGGAAGAAGGCTTTGAGCCTAGGACTTAGCGTTAGTTCCTTGGGCAACTTAGAAGATTTCGCATCTGATAAGTTTAAAGAGCTTATTACTGAGCTACCATCGTTGCCATTAGTCATCGAACATTTAGGAGGAATAAGACACGCAGAAAATGGTTCTACACACGGCCAATTTCACAAGGTTTTGGACTTGTCTGAATACCCTGGTATTTATATAAAGGTTCCTGGTCTAGGTGAAATAAGTAGTAGGCCAGAAATATTACATTCTAGGTTGAATTTTGATCATATGCCACCTTTAATAGAGATGGTAAAGGAGGCTTTCGGAGTTAGGCGAATGATGTGGGGAAGTGATTTCCCTCCTGTGAGTAGTCGTGAAGGGTACCGTAATGCGCTGAATGGTGTTTTAGGACATCCTAGTTTAAGTAAAATGTCTGATAGGGAGTGGGTGATGGGAAAGACCGCTTCAGTTGTGTTTAATATAAATTGAAATGAGAAAAATGCAGACGCTTTATGTGGTAGGAACTCCGATAGGAAATCTTGAGGATGTGACAATGCGTTCTTTGCGCGTTTTACAAGATGTGGATTTAATTGCAGCGGAGGACACTAGAGTTACCAGAAAGTTGATTTCCCACTATAATATTTCGACCAAGCTTACCAGTTACCATAGGTATAATAAGGTCAGTAAGCTACCCAAACTCCTTAGTATGTTGAGGGATAGTGACGTAGCATTGGTCACCGATGCGGGTACTCCTGGGATAAATGATCCCGGGGCAGAGTTAGTGTCAGCCGCTGCAGACAAAGGAATCGAGATTATTTCTATACCTGGCCCATCAGCCGTAACTTCATCTATTTCAATTTCTGGTTTTCAGGCTGACAGCTTTACGTGTCTTGGATTTTTGCCCAGGAAACGATCTGATCGGGAAAATATGTTCGGATCGATTTCCACTCAAAGTTGGCCAGTAATAATTTTTGAAGCTCCACATAGAATCAAATCAACCCTTGAAGATATTCTAGGTATTTTGGGTAACCGTCGGATTATTGTTTGTAGAGAACTAAGCAAACTTCATGAAGAATCTTTTCGGGGTTTTGTCACGGAAGCAATTGACTATTTTGATGTTCCCAGAGGTGAATTCACTATAGTGCTTGAAGGTGGTTCTGGAACAAATTCCAAATCCAAAAATAAATGTATTCAGAATTATCAGGAAATTCTCGATCTTTGCACTTTGATGAGATCTGATGGTGTTAGAGTGAAAGAGGCGGTTTCTTTAATTGTGGACAAGACTGGGATTTCAAGGCAGAAAGTGTATTCTATGTGGCTGGATTCTAACAAATATACTTGAGGCCACGAAGGTTTTTGCAAATTTGATTGTGATAATATCAAGCCAATAAAATTTTCATAATTCGGATAAGTAAGTAATGTCAGAACGAATTTTAGTTGCAGTTGCTTGGCCCTATGCAAACGGCTCTATACATATGGGCCAAGTTGCCGGTGCATATTTACCAGCAGATATTTTCGCTAGGTATCATCGAATGAATGGGGATGAAGTTCTTATGGTGTCGGGGAGCGATTCCCATGGAACTCCAGTCACGTTGGAGGCTGAAAGGAGAAACGTCTCTCCTGAAGATGTATTCAAGGAATATCACGAACAATTTTTGGATAATTGGGATCATCTTGGGATCAGCTTTGATCTTTTTACTTCCACCCATACTGATAACCATATATCTGTTACTCAGGATATCTTTTCCAGTTTGTATAAGAATGGGCATATCAGTAAAGGTATGATGATGCAGCCATTTTGTGAAAGCGACAACCGTTTTCTGGCTGACCGATATGTTCAAGGAAGCTGTCCTCACTGCAGTTTTGATACTGCTAGAGGTGATCAGTGTGACAATTGTGGTCGCACTCTTGACCCACAAGATTTAATGGGAATGATTTGCTTATTATGTGGTAACACTCCGGTGATACGAGAAACTGAACATTTTTTTCTCAACTTAAGTTCTTTTAATGATGAATTACTTGAGTGGATAGGTGATAAAACTTATTGGAGGCCTAATGTACGCAACTTTTCCATTGGATATTTAGAGTCTGGGCTACGAGATCGTGCAATAACCAGGGATATTGAATGGGGTGTGCCAGTGCCTTTGGATGGGTATGAAAGTAAGCGGATATATGTGTGGTTTGAGGCAGTGATAGGATATCTTTCTGCATCTGTTGAATGGGCAAAATCTATAGGTGACGAATCGCGATGGCGCGATTATTGGAGAGGTGACAGTCGTTCGTATTATTTTATGGGTAAGGATAATATTCCATTTCATTCTATAATATGGCCAGCGATGTTAATGGGCAGTGGAGACCTAAACCTTCCCTATGATGTTCCTGCTAATGAATACCTGAATTTAGAAGGACGTCAATTTTCTACCAGTAGAAATTGGGCAGTATGGTTACCTGAATATCTGGATAAATATGACCCTGATCCACTTCGTTACGTTCTCACTGTCAATATGCCAGAGACTAGTGACTCTGATTTCTCTTGGAGAGAGTATGTCAGGGCAAATAATGAAGAACTCGTCTCAACTTACGGGAATTTAGTTCATAGGGTATTAACATTCACATATAAAAATTTTGATGCCAGAGTACCCAAGCCTGGAAATCTTGATGAAATATCTGAAGGATTGATAAGTGAAGCTCGTAGTAGACTGGAACAGGTAGCAGAAAGTATCGCCTTATGTCGTTTCAGGGAGGCTCTTAATACAGTTATGGGTTTGGCTCAAGAATGTAACCGTTATCTTGACAAAAAGGAGCCCTGGAAGACTATAAAGGAAAACAGGAGTGAGGCTGCTACAACTTTGTGGGTTAGCATGACGGTAATAAACGGTCTCAAAACTATGTTTTACCCTTTTCTTCCATTTAGTTCTGAAAAATTACACCTAATGCTTGGATTTCGCGGGTCCCCAATGGATAATGGATGGAATTGGGACCCAGAGATACTTATGTCAGGTCAGAAATTGGGTACCCCTGAGCCATTGTTTCATAAGTTAGATGAGGATCTTGTACAACATGAGGCTAAGAAAATGGATAGGTCTTAAATCTAATTCAGGAGAATTATTTGATGACAACACCTTTGATATCAGTCATTACTCCCTCAATTAACGAAGATTTGTATGAGTTCTTACATGAATAGTACGAAAACCAGTTCCGATTTGCTTGAATACGTTTATGATCCAGTTAGAAACCGTCTGCAATCATCTGTAGAAATGTTATCGGAACTAGTTAGTCAGCAACCAGGCATATTGTCAGAGCTTCTTGACCACGTGCTTGATGCTACCGGAAAATTAATTCGCCCCACTGTAGTGTTACTTGCCTCAAATTTTCATTCCAACGATGATTGTGATGTCGAGACGTTGGCTGCAGCTGTGGAGTTGCTTCACATGGCCACCTTGATTCATGATGATACTGTGGACAGTTCAGAGGTTAGACGAGGAAAGGCTACTGTAAGCAGTCTTTGGGGACCAAAAAGGGCTGTTTTATTAGGGGATTACGTCTTTGCGACATCTGCAAAGTTTGTTTGTGATACTGAGAATGTTAGAGTGATTAGACGCTTCGCTGAGACAGCTATGGAACTTTCTAGTGGGGAATTACGTGAAATTGAGAGTGCTTATAGCAAAGATTTGACCAGGAATCAGTATCTGGATCGTATATATCGTAAGACGGCATCTTTATTCACTACAGCAGCAGAATCAGGAGCGATGGTGGTTGGTTCACCTGAACATGTAATAAAAGCATTAAAAGATTATGGATACAACTTAGGGATGGCATTTCAAATTGTGGATGACGTCCTCGATTTTGATGGAAAACAGGCAGAGGTTGGCAAACCTGTTGGCAACGATTTAACCCAAGGAATCCTTACTATGCCTGCCATACTGGCACTTGAGCAGTATCCGGTAAATAATCCGATATCTGCATTATGTGAAGACCCATCTGATGAAAAAAAATTGAAAACTGCGTTAGAAATGATTCACAACCACTCATTTATACAAGACTCGATTGAGATAGCCAGGGAGTATTCATCCAAAGCCTTAGACAGCATAAGAAATATTGAACTAAATCGTTCTCGTCAATCCCTTGAAGTATTGGCTGAATATGTAGTGGATAGACGATTCTAAAATATTTTATTGCGAAAATATAATCCTAGACATCATGCTAATAGGAATACGAGGACACTGACTGCTACGTATAGAGCAATTAGTAAGGAGCTTTCAATTGTCAGAGCGCTTGTTGGTCTTTGTCTAGGTCTCATTCTAATACCTGCTATGACTATTAAAGTCATCAACACGGCTATTCCTCCACTGAGAGTGTGGATGTTCGATATTCCGTTCCAAAGCGAATCTTGAGAATATGCTATATCATCAAACAGCAAGACAGGGCCCATATTGAAAAGGTTGCTTCCTAGTACGTTGGTGATAGCCAATTCAGGTGCTTTTATCCTTAGTGCGGCGAAAGATGTAGCCAGTTCAGGAAGAGATGTGCTAAAGGCTAGGAACAAGGTACCTACGAAGCTAGCTTCCCATCCCAATTCTTCTGCTAACGTATCACCTGTTTTAGCCAATAAGACAGCAGCAACAACTACTATTGACGCTGAAATTATGTACATTAAAGCTGCTTTTGATGCAGTTGTATTTGCATAATCTAATTCAGGACTGTTCTCAGTATTATTTTCAGGCTCTTCATTGTTGCTACTGCGTCGATAGATTGTGTATGTTGCACATATAAAAACTATAACTACTAGGAATGATACGGGACTCATATTAAGCCCGAAAACTGAAATTGAGCCCGTGTCAACGAAAATTGCGATAGATGCCAATCCAATGGATAGAATAGAGAATAATCCGATTAGACTACCGTTCTTACTGACTGCATTAAGTATTGGTCCATTTCTCCAGTAAAGATCCAGAAGGCCTATAATAAGTAAATTGAAAAGGTTGCTCCCAAAAGCATCTCCGGCAGCCAAGTCGGGAGATCCAAACATGACTATAGAACTTATCCCAGTTCCCATTTCAGGAAGAGATGTAGCAGTTGCTAGTAGTAATATTCCAACTAAAGATCTTCCTAAGCCAGTTTTCTCGGCAATTGTATCCGCTGATTTGGCGAGGAAATGAGATGCTATCAGAATCACCACTGCCACTGCAGCGAGCTGTAGCCATAATAAAGTCAAATGCATACTAAATCTCCAATATTCTGAAGTCTACATGTTGCTACAAGATTTCGAAACATAATATGTAAAAGGAGTTAAGATTTCATGCTCCATAAATTCTACATCCAAGAATATCAAGTGGCTATGACTCTATGGTAGGGTTAGTACTCTAAGTAGGTTGGTACCACCTGATATTCCGATTGGTAATCCAGCCACAAGAATTGCCAAATTGCCTGATTCTACTCCAGACACCTCCGTAGCTTTCGATTCTCCAATAGCAAAAAGTTCATCTACTGTATTCATTTTAGGTACGACAATAGGTGTGACTCCCCATCGAAGTGTTAACTTGCGCTGGGTTGCTTCGCTAGGTGTCAAGGCAATGATTGGAGTAATCGGTCGGTATTTGGATACTCTACTAGCAGTACTTCCCGATTCAGTAAAAGCAACTATTAAACTTGCTTCTAATTGTTTGGCGGTTTGGCACGCATCATAACTGATTGCGTCATCTGTTTTTCTTTCCAGATGCTCTCTTTTTTCAATCAGTATACGTTCGTATGGTATGTGAGTCTCTGCTTCTATGGCAACCTCCGACATTAATGTCACAGCTTCCACAGGGAAATCTCCAACCGACGTTTCCCCGGAGAGCATTATTGCATCTGTTCCATCATAAATTGCGTTAGCTACGTCCGTAACTTCAGCTCTAGTTGGTATAGGAGATGTGACCATAGACTCTAACATTTGGGTCGCGGTTATTACAGGTTTACCACTTAGGTTTGAGCGAGAAATCAGATCCTTTTGTATGACAGGTATCTGGGCTACATTAACTTCTACTCCCATGTCCCCTCTTGCAACCATTATTCCATCGCTAGCATCCAAGATCTCATTAAATTTTCCGATAGCTTCTGATCTTTCTATTTTAGATATGATAAATGGATTCAATCCATGTTTCTTCAGTATTACTCGAGCATTAAAAACTTCTGCGCTGGTAGTTACCATTGATAATGCCACGAAGTCAGCTTTGATTTTTGCTGCGAATTCGAATGCTTTAAATGTAGCCTTGTCAGGATATGGTTGTGACGGTATTTTACCCGGAGTTGCTACCCCGCGTTTTTCTGTTAGAAAGCCGCCTCTAATAACCTCGCATATTACATTTTCGTTTTGGATTTCAAGGACGAGTAGCTCAATACGACCGTCATCTACAGGTACCGAATCTCCTTGATTTAAGTCTTTATGTATACCAGGGGGGGATACGGATACTTCATTACTGGTACCAATAATATCTCGGCTTGTAAGTGTTATGTTTTCGCCAGTCGCCAGTTCAAATGATTTTTTTTCTAGTGGTCCAGTGCGGTATTTCGCACCTGGTATATCTACTAGAATGCCTATGGGGATATTTAGTTCATCTGAAATTTTCCTAACTCTTTTTGCGGCGGAATCATGTTCTGTAAGTGAGCCATGAGACATATTTAATCTAGCGATACTCATGCCATTAGATATCAATCGTTCCAGGGTTTGTTCAGACCAGCTAGCAGGACCAAGTGTGCAAATAATCTTTGTTTTGGGACGTATATCTAGGTCCATTTGTGGTACTCCGTATGATTCTTAACAAGGCCTTGAATGCTATTATGTGATTGTTGACACTCCACGGTCAATATGACTAGAGGCCATACATGTGCCAAATTAGTTATAGTTACGACAGACAATTCCAGAAGAGATTTTGATATAGTTTCATAGAATCTTAGATGAAACCGTTTTGTGTGTTGAGTTACAATGTTCCATCCAAACGTCAATTTGTGGAAGTGTTTTGCAAGGGGAGAAAATCATAGGAAATCTAAAGAAGCTCTACGATATACAGGAACTCGATTTGAGAATCAGTAAATTTGAGAAGCAATTAAGCCAGATACGTGTACTGATCTCAGATGAATCAGAAATAGACCTAGCTAAAGGAAACAGGGATAGATTGATCTCTATTCTTGACGATCTTTCGGCTAGGCGTCGTTCCATGGAGCGAAACGTGTCCGAACTAAATGAGCGTCTTGGGTCAATAGAGAAGAAGTTATACAGTGGTGCGATCACCAACCCAAAAGCTATGGAAGCCGCTGAAGAGGAGAAAGTTTTTATTATTAGTCAGATCAGTGAGGCAGAAGACAGTTTGCTTGAAATAATGGTCGAAGCAGAAGAGATAGAGATATCTAAGACTGAGGCGGTAGAGGAATTAAGTAGTTTGGAAGAATCAAGGCCTGAAGAAATTCGGAAACTCAGGCTTCAAGAAGAGCAATTTGATGTAGATATTCATCAAGTTCGAAGTGAGCGAGATAAGCTTGTTCCAGATATCCCGACTATGGTTATGTCCAAATACGAATCGATTATTCAACGAAAGGGAGGGCATGCTATTTCCAAAGTAGAAGGTGGCATGTGTCAAGGTTGCCGTGTTACTCTCCCGACACTAGAACTTCAGAAAGTTCACAACTCTGATGATACTGTGCAATGTAACAATTGTGGTCGGATATTATATTTAGTTTAAGACGGTGATTTTGTGCGTGCTATAGGTTATTTTAACGTTTCGGTATCAGATCAATCACTCTTGGATTCCATGGAAGGGAAATTCAACGAATACTGTAAGCTTAATATGCATCGTCCTATGGAAACGTTTATATCTGTAGGCGAAGACTTAGGTCGAATTTCTCAAGAGTTCCAAAATCTTATTGAGTACATAAACCTTACAGATGGAGGGTTCTTGGTTGTAATACCAGATTCTTCTCACATAGCCAACGATTTGGAGAATGTGGCAAGAGCAGTTATTGAATTAGAAAAATTAGACTGCAAGTTGATTTGCTGGGATGAGGAATTCCCTGACCCGATACAGAATGCTTTTCAGACACTCGGAGTAAAAGGCGTGTCGCGCACGAGAAGTCGTAGTATACGTGAAGCCATGCGAGCTAGAGTTTCAGAGGGCAAGGCAATGGGGCGGCCTCCATATGGTTATAGAGTAGGGTTGCAGGGCATTTTAGAAGTTAATTCTGAGGAAGCTTTGGTAGTGGAGCTAATATATCGTTTATACACCAAAGATAAATTAGGATTTCGGCTTATTGCTCAACATCTTAATGAACGAGGTATAAATACGAGGCGTGATAGGAGTTGGGCAGTAATAGCTATACGAGATATTCTTAGAAACCCTGTCTATACCGGTACTTATTCTCGTCTTGGTATGCGCAAAGCAAAAATACATCAAGCAATAATACCCTCTGAAACTTTCAGGTTAGCCCAAGATATTGTTAAATCTCGCAGACCAATAGGTAGAATATCTAAATATGAACCTTTCCTATTGAAAGGATTGTTGTACTGTGCTTACTGCGATAATAAAATGATTGGAGTTACCAGAAGGCAGTCATGGAAAGGTAAGGATGGCCGACGAAATAGACGTTCATACCGGTACTACCAATGTCAGTCTAGGAATAACCTGAGTACATGTGGGTATCACACTTGGCGAACATCTAAACTGGAGGCAGCCGTTATAGATCGAGTCAAATATATTATTGAGAGCAACGACAATGGTCTAGACAGTGAAAGATATTCGGGTTCCACGTTAGATAATGAATCTGTAAAGTATGATCAACGTGTTATAAATGCGGAGCGTCAGTTTCTTCAATCACTCAAGAGGGTAGCTCGCGGCGATGTGAGGTCAACAATTCTTGGTGAGTATTTGAGAGAATTGGATTCTTCCCGAGAAGCTCAAGTGAATAGAGGTTCCAGCAATGACACAGACACAACAGTACAATTAGATAACTGGGAATCTCTAGATTTTGATTCGAGAAGGAAGTTTCTACTTAATCATATTGTTAGGATAAACGTACAGGATGACAGTATAAATTTTGTTGTTTAGCTGTTAGTCATAAATCAGGATTGATTTCGTAGAGAGTGACGTCGGATATGATTCCGAAGTACAATTTAGCGGTGCAAGGCGGCCAGGCGACCGCTGCTTCGACGGAATATTCGAAGTAGAGGAAAGTCCGAGCTCCACCGGGTAGGATGCCTGCTAACGGCAGGGCGGGGTGACCCGACGGAAAGTGCCACAGAAATATACCGTCTCGAACTATTTGAGATAAGGGTGAAATGGTGAGGTAAGAGCTCACCGCTTCGGTGGTGACATCGGAGGCAAGGTAAACCCCATCTGGAGCAAGGCCTAGTAAGGGGTTATAGTACTCGGTCTGACTAAAGTTAGACTCTCCTCAGTTTTTTCCTGTGGAGGGCTGCCCCTGGGTTGGCTGCTTGACCACGATGGCAACATCGTGGCTAGATAGATGGTCGTCGACTAATTTAGTATTTGGATGAAGCCTCGAAATATTTGGGTGTAAACAAATTTTACATTAGTAACAGAACTCGGCTTATCGGCCGCCTTGTGCAGTAAGTATTAATAGGTGATTTTGGAATAGACATCATTTTGTACTGCATTGACACATTTTGTTGTCAGGCTTAGAATGCTCCCACTTTACTTTTGGACCCTTGGCAGGATGTTGATGTCATGATTAGGTGATCAAAGAGCAGGTTGTATTTATGGGGGGCATACATTATGGACACTAGTGGATGGATAAGTAAGATACGAAGTAAGGTTGGAGTTGACGGCATGATACTTGTAGTGATTATCCTTATAGGGGTTGTGGTTGCAGCTAGCATGTGTACAAAAGAGGATGATGAATCAAGTGATAACGCCGCTTCTTCCGTTGTTATAGCAGGATCTATTCATCAGATTGTTTAGATCACTTGATGTGTGAGGTTTAGGCTATATCGATTTAGCGATTTTGATCTGTTTCGAATCGAATAAGTTTGGGTTGATTTTGACATAGGAGCGTAGCTCAGTTTGGGAGAGCAGCGGTCTCCAAAACCGCAGGTCGCAGGTTCGAGTCCTGTCGCTCCTGCCACGCCCTGCACCGCATGTTGTAGGTGTTCGTGGGTGATTGGCATGTACCTTTATCCATTGATATAACCCCCTGACTTAGCGTTTTGAATCCCATTTTGACCCCCATTTTTAATACCACGGTCTATACAGCAGCTTGCCCTCTATCCTTTCCTGTAGGCTTATTCCAGCCAGATATGATATTTCTGAAGAAGGCCGGGAAATTTTTGGTCTCGATGAATTAGATTCACAAAAAATAGGTTCTGCCTCACCACTGTCTGA
>CAJXCD010000007.1 GCA_913051545.1 uncultured Chloroflexota bacterium | reverse complement strand
TCGACGAAAATTTTACCGAATATACCCACGACCCAATCAAGCCCTGTCTCCGAACCAGTAGCGGCAAGATTCTAATATGCAGCAAATGGCAAACCGAATGAAACGGCGTTCATAACCAGGATTCCCAATGTTGCGACTCCGCGGACAAAATCCAGATTTCCAATTCGATCGATTCCCGACGACTGTGTCATTTTCAGACTCCCGTTTGCGCATTGTATATATACACAATAAGTTACGAGGTATTTGAGAAAAAATCCCGCTATGGTCTGTCAGAGGGCTGATTTCATATCAAGATTATGCCACTCTAATATCAATCAGAAAGGCGTTTAAGTTGCTCAATCTCAGTTTCTGATGCTTGCAGGAGACTTGCATCAGAAACTGAGATTTTCGAAAGAACCTCGAATGATGATCGGACAAAAGATTCGGAATAGCCTGTTCCTGAAGCCCAGCCCGTTGCACCAACACCTATAGCTATACGTTTTCTGGCAAATTCAGGGGTGTGTCCCTGGCTTTTGTACATCTCCTCAGCTTTGATTCTCTGCTGGACCCAGTCTCCGATATCAATAGTGAAGTCCCATTCATCTCTGTTGAAATAGATGCCAGGAAATAGGGTTAGGGCTATCTTGTGTGGTAAAGCATTAGAGGTATATCTTGCTGATCCTGCCTCTCGAACTCCTTCAAGGGTAGCGACAGCACTTTCGACATGATCGTTGGGCACAGATGATACTCGGCTGTGGTGCTCAGTTCTGTATGGGCTTTGACTGATCAGTACATTAGGACGTACTTCACGTATTATGTCCGCTATATCCTTCACAGCTCCGGGGTGTCTTCCTGCAATGAATGGCTTATCTGGATATCCTAGAATCCTGACATCAGAAACCCCGAATAGAGCTGCAGCATTTTTAAGTTCTCCCTCTTTCTGAGATGAATATCCTTGGCTCCCAGCATCGGCAACGCTGACGTTCTTATCTTCTACAAGATTAAACACTTCCTCTTCCAATTGCACATTGTGTGTTCCTGCACCATCTGTGACACTTACTACAGTAACGACGTCTCCAAGGGAAGTATGGACACCACATGTGCCAGCGAAATGAGTAAAGTCATGTGGGTGTGCGACAACTCCCAGGATTCTAAGAGATTGGCTTTTCATTAATTACCTCCTTGAGAATACAAGCAAATTATGTGCGTGTAACACATGTTGATTTCAATACTGAATTCTATATTGTCTTGGTGGGCAATTCTACCAAGAGATGTCTCAGATTACATGCATAATTATGGAAATCACCAACCAGACAAACCCTACAACAGCAAATGGTATGCCATATTTTTTACCATAGACAATATTCACTGTAGTAATAAAAGATAAACAAAACATTCCTGAGGCATACAGTTGTCCCATCGTAAATACATTGATAGCTGTCCATATCAACATGAGAACCAGTATTAGGTTCATGATGTGCTTCTTAATTAAGTTAATCATGAAGGGATTGCATAGAAGATTCCCATCAGGTGTTGGTGTAAACTTCATGACAGCAGTACCAAGGAGACATTGAATGCTAACACAGGGACAGATCGCTCACTTTAGGACATTTGGATTTGTTGTACAGCGAGGGCTCTTCTCATCGGAGGAGATGAAGGCCATCGAACACGACTTCGACGAGGTGATGTCTGAGGAGAGGAATGGTGAGCCCTTTACCGGGGAGAAGTCGCAGACTGTGCTTTGGTTCGTTGAGCACAGGTCTTCTCTTACAAGCCTAGCCGAGGACGACCGTATTTACAACGTTGTCGAACAGATCATTGGTCCAGACCCTTTATGGGTGCTCGCGGATGGCAACCTGTACGTTGGGGATACCCAATGGCACGGTGCTACCTATGGCAGCCCTCCCGTCTTGGACCATGTGAAGGTGGTCATATACCCTGACTTTTTGACCAGGGATACTGGTTGCCTTCGAGTCATACCCGGTTCACATCTGCCGGAGTACCAGCGGGATCTTAAGGCCCTCGAGGAGCAGTTCCACGATCCGGACAAGCGCCCATTCGGACTAGCGGGCGATGAGGTGCCCGCATACGCGCTTGAGTCAAGGCCGGGCGACGTCATTTTCACCAGTGAGAATCTCTGGCACGGCTCCTTCGGAGGCATCCCAGGCCGCCGCATGTTCAACATGAACATCTATGAAAACCCTTCAACCGACGAACAGGTTCGGTATATCCGTGATGAACACTCGAAAACCACCGCCATGTTTCATCCGCACGAGGCCTTCCTCAACAGCGACCGCCCGCGTATATACGGCATGGTCCATAGGTACGTGGAGATGGGACTCGCCTAGGGGTTACTATGTGGTTTTGTGAAATTGATTAGGTGATCTATTAGAAACCCGTCACAACCACAGCACTTAAATGCAGGCTACGATTGCCGTTTCCCTAGTATATTTCCTATGTGTCCAGAGCATTGTAGTACACTGTCTCTATGTTAAGTATGACTAGTCTGATATGAAACTGTCGAGGTAATAAATGATTACTAAAGTAATCCTCATCGGTGCAGGTAGAGGTAGTAGGCTTATGCCACTAACAACTTCTCAACCGAAATCATTCACATCAATATCAGGAAAGCGAATTCTAGACTGGACACTTGAGGCTTTTAGTTCAAACGGTCTCCATGACTTCGTTTTCGTATCTGGTTACTTAAAAAGAGTTATAGAGCATGAATATCCAAATTTCGTGTTTTCTGAAAATAAAGACTGGGAAAATAACAACATACTATTTTCACTCTTATCTGCTAGAAACCATTTAGAAAAAGGGTTCTATTCCAGTTATACAGATACTCTTTATCAGGTAAATGCCATTACATCACTTAAAGAGTCTCCTTATGACATTACTCTGGTCATGGATACTGAATGGCGCGAAAGGTACAAGTTTCGTAGTCAACATCCGGAATCAGATGGTGAAAAAATGGTCACAAACGGGGATCGAGTTGTAAGAATTTCCAGAGATATTGATCCTGAGTCTGCATCTGGTGAATTTACCGGTGTTCTTAAGATGAGTCAAAAAGGAGCACAACAGTTTCTCGAATTCTTCGATGATTTACACAGATCTTTGGGTTCGGATGGGATTTTTGCTGAATCGAAACCATTCAGGAAAGCATATCTGATACATCAACTTGATCGTATGATACAGGATGGAATCTCAGTACATCATGTTGCTGTATCTGGTGAATATCACGAGATTGATACTATTGAAGATTATGAATTGGCATGCCGATTATGGAAAGGATAAGAATTAAATATGGCGTCCAAATTATTTCCAACGACGGTAGTTGGATCAATGCCGCGACCCCAGCACATTAAAGATCTTATAAATGAACTGATTTCTCAAAATATTTCGACTGAGGCATTCCAACGAGCCATAGATAGTGCCATACCATATGTGGTTCAAATACAAGAAATTGCAGGCATAGACATAATCTCTGATGGAGAATGGGGTCGTAAATCTTACATAGGAATAATTGCAGATATATGCTCTGGTTTCGATTTGACAACGCGGGAGGTTAATGGGGAACAGCAGACTTGGCATACTGTCACAGATATTCTCCAAGTTATTAATCCTGGGCAGGCAGCAAATGAAGCAAAAAGGCTAAAGAAACACACAGAGAATGATATTAAAGTAGCATTGCCATCTCCTTACTTACTTTCAGAACGTATGTGGGACAAGAAAAATTCAGTCACTGCATATCCAACTAGAAAAGCGTTTACTGAATCATTAATACCAATAATCAGGACAGAATTAATAAAATTAAGAGATGAGGGAGTATCAATAGTACAATTCGATGATCCTCAATTATGTCTTCTGGCAGACCCAAATATAAGTAAAGCTTTTGAGGATGTTAATCGAGAAATAGATTATTCCATTAATGTACTGAATCGTGTAGTTGACAGAATAGATGGAATGAAATTTGCTCTTCATCTTTGCCGTCGTAATAAAGGCCGGAGCGGGTGGATTGGTGAAGGAGGATATGAACCTATAGTCCCTGGTCTTAACGATCTCAATTTTGATATGTTGATGCTCGAATTTGCGATCCCAGTTGCAGGAGACAAACGTATTCTTTCAAGATTATCAAACAAATTTGATGTTGGGCTAGGATGTGTAGATTGCAGGAGTCCTCATATCGATACCCCAGAAGAAATAGTGATAAGGGTGGAAGAGGCTTTAAATTTCATTGATTCTGAGCGTATATATTTGCATCCTGATTGCGGCTTCGCACCAGGGAGTGCCGCTGAAATTCCAATTGATGAAGCTTATAGGAAAATACGCAATTTATCTTTGGCGGCCAATATTCTCCGTGAGAAATACGGATGAGGATCACAGAAGCATTCCTCGACACTTTGCCTATCTATAGGCTCCACCCACGTCCTTCTAGACCGCCTTTGGTATATTGGGCGCAGAGGATGGTTACTTTGATAAGGGGAGTTTTTTGACTGGAATCGATAACAATAGGATACCTCACATTTTGGTGTTAGGTGGTATTAATATGGGTTTAATTACAAAAGCATCCCGTATGCCATCTCCTGGGGAAACACTGCGTGGGGATTCTTTTTATGCATCACCAGGTGGTAAAGGGGCAACCCAAGCTGTAGCTGCGTCAAGACTAAATTCAGAAGTAAAAATGATTGGAAAAGTTGGGAATGATATTTTTGCTGAAATCCTTCGTGAGAATCTAAAAAATAATGGTGTAGATATAACTAATATTGCTACAGACCCAAACAAATCAACGGGGGTTGGTGTAATTATAGTCAACTCAAATTCATCACAAAACCATATTATTGCAACCTATGGAGCAAATTTGGAATGTAGCAAAGATCAGGTAGAAATTGTTACTAATCTCATATCATGGGCAGACATACTAGTTTTACAAATGGAAATTCCATTTGATATATCTATTCAGGCAGCAATGATTGCTAAAGAACATGGGGTGACTGTGATTCTTGATCCAGCACCTGCAACAAAAATACCAACATCATCATACAAACATTTTGATGTAATAACCCCCAATCAAACAGAGGCTAAATTATTAACGGGAATAACTGTCCATGATAAGAATTCTGCAAAACAAGCAGCTAAGGTACTTTTCAAGAGAGGAACACCTATTGTTATCATAAAAATTGGGGAACAAGGAGTCTATTATTTAACCAAAGACGAATCCGATTTCGTTCCTCCTTTCAAAGTAAATGCTGTGGACACGACTTCTGCTGGGGATGCATTCAGTGGAGCACTTGCAGTTTGTATAGCAGAAAAAAAACCTATTAAAGAATCAATCGTGTTTAGTTCTGCTGCAGGAGCAATTGCTGTAACAAAGCTAGGAGTTCAGGATTCTATGCCTTATTCCACTGAAATAGATGCTTTACGCAATAATAATAACTTGTAGAATAAACCATTGAATGTCTTGGGTTTGTATGTATATGCATAAAGGTAACCGTGACAGACCTTGAACATAGGCTAGAATTAATGTTGACTATTATGTAGCGTAGAAGTAAGCTCTCCTACAGCTATAAACTATAGATCTGAGGATTCTTTCTTGGTACTAACCCCAAAAAGCCATATTGATGAACTCAAGGATCAGGGATATACAATACTTAGAAATGTACTTGACCCAGAAACCGATATCCAACCACTAATTAATGAAAATGTCCAAGTACTAAAATTTCTGATTAAAGAATTAAATAAACAAGGCAAAATCAATAATACTTACGAAGGACTTGACGGACCTGATCTGTTTAGTAAATTTATTATAGATACTGGACAAGAATTTTTTGGCAATTTCAATATCTTGTTAAATTTTTCTAGAGCTCCAACTGCAGAAGATCAAATGTATTTGCATCCTGAAATGTTCAATTTATTACGAAACCCTAAATTACTAGATTCATTAGAACAGTTTTTAGGACCAGAAATAGCTGTAAATCCCCTACATATTACTCGAATGAAACCTCCTGAAAAAGCTCTCCCCATCGATGTACAACAACACGCTGTTGGTTTTATCTCAAAAACCAACTGGCATCAAGACTTATGGGCATTCCAAGATGAAGCTAATGATACCGATGTGGTAACTGTTTGGGTTCCGATGAACGAAGCTACAGAAAATAACGGTTGCCTTGTAGTAGTTCCAGAAAGTCACAAGACAGGAGAGCTAAATACTCACTGTAAACCATCAGAAACAGTAAAAGGGTTTAAGGGCATTCCAGATTCAATAGTTTCAAAAAACAGAGTGCCTTTACCCGTGAATCCTGGAGATATTATCGTTATGGATGTATTAACTGAGCATTCTGCACTTGAAAATAAAAGTGATGGATTGCGTTGGAGTTATGATTTACGGTACCAAGTAGCAAATCAACCTGCTGGTCAAGGAATACGGAAAGCATGGACTGTCAGAAGTAAATCTAATCCTGACTCCGAATTTAAAAAATTTGAACAGTGGGAAAAATACTGGGAAGATATAAAACAATATGAATACAATAGTGGCGGACCGTTGAATTGGACAAGGTATTCATTAAATGATCCAATGTGTGTGTAGGAGTTTTCTATATTACGATGTTTCTAAGACATACAGCAGTGCAGATCCCACTTACTTATACGCTTGAAGTATTGTATTCGAACCAGTTCACATGGTACTCTGAAAGGTAACAACTAAATACCCGTCTCGAGCGGTAGGCGAGGCCCTCAGGCCAGCGACCCTGCCCGGCAACCTTAACTCTAAAGGTGCCCTGAGGAAACGACGAGGTCCATAACGGACAAAGGGTACGGCTCTCCGTACACCGGAGGGCTTTTTTTATGCCTCTCGTTTACATAATCCGAGGTTGGAACAAAAGAGAGGTGTATCTATGTCCCAGTTAATTTCGTTGAGCCATGACAAGTCGTTTTGGCGTTTTGAAAAAATATTGGATTACAAATTGCAAACGGCACCGTTGCCTTTCGGAGGCAAATGTAGATGTGGTGAAAATGACCACAATCATCAATATATGATACTGAACATTGATGGACATGAATTGGAAATAGCCGCTATCTATAAAAATTTCTGGCACACTGCGAGTCAAAAGGGGACCTCTACTATTTGCCATCTAGACTCTTCATATGTTGGATCCAACGGGGCATTTTGTATTAGTAATGGAATTTATTCGGCGGGTTCCATGAAGTCACTTACAGAAGGTACGGGTCGTTTCATGTATTTGGAGGTAGGTAGCAAGTTGGTAGGCGTATCGAGTCCAAGGATAGCTAAATGGGAGATTGAATGGGAGACAAAGATTTCACGAGAGTGTCCGTACTCCCGAATAACCTACCGCATGATAACCCCAATAGTCCAGGTTTGGTCACGAGTCAAGCCTCCGGTACAGAAACCGTTTGTTGGGAGTGATCTAATAGAACTCAAGAGATGGTCGCCGTCGGAGTTACGGTTTACTACTGATTATCGGAATCAGCCTAGGTACTGGTTGGGAGGCTTGGAGAAGAAGTCAGAACCTTGTGACTGCAATTGGTGCTCTGAAAAAAGCGTGCAAAGATTCGGATCTTCAGGCACTGCGAAAAATAATAAGAAATCGACATCCTGGGCTTATTAATGAGTCCTTCTGAAAAGTAGCGAGAGTTTCCACCCTACGCACGCCCTATATTGACTGCCTTGGGTATACTTAGGCATGGCTTTACGCATAAGACTTACTGCAGTACAGCGACTGATGTTGGTTTAGGTAGTGACTGTATTCGATTAGAAAAAGGATAATTACCTGACACTAGAATTTCAATACAAAGGGCCTGATTTGGATCATCTGGCTTTCCCCATGGGTGGCATTGGTGCAGGTATGATTTGCTTAGATGGGACTGGCTCACTTTCTCATATTTCTGTGCGAAACAGTCCTAAAATGTTTAATCAACCGTATATATATTCTGCTGTTTGTGTTGAGGGTGAACAAAATAAAGCGAGGGTTCTTGAAGGACCTGTTCCTCGATTCAAAATTTTTGGGTTGCCTGATACAGGGAACGGTGTAGCAGATTCTACTTTTGGGCTTCCTCGCTTTGACTCAGCGGCGTTTAAGAGCCAATTCCCATTCGGAATAGTTGAGTTATCTGATGATTCTTTTGAACTGAAAACTGAGATCAAGGGATGGAGTCCATTCGTTCCTAGTGATGCCGATCTATCTAGTTTGCCAGTTGCGGCTTTAGAATACCGGTTTCGTAATGACTCCGACAGAGTAATTTCAGCAGTTTATTCATTCAACACGATCAACTTTATGAGTGTTGGTTCCGGAGATGATTCAGTTTTGAAATCTTGTAATGGATTAACGCTATGGCAGCCAGAAAATGATAATCATCCACATATCGAAGGGGCTTTTAATGTCTCAATTCTAGATGATTTAGCATATGTAAATTGTGCTTGGTTTCGGGGTGGTTGGTTTGATTCGCAGAGTTTTGTTTGGACTGATGTAGAACGAGGGCAATATTACAATAAACAACCAGTCAATGATGGTGAGCCTAGTCCTGGTGGGTCAATATACGTTCCGTTTACATTACAACCTAATGAAAGTAAAGATATCAACGTACTATTATCTTGGTATGTACCAAAGACTGATTTAAGTTATGGTTATGATGAGAGCGTCACACCAACCCGATATATCCCTGCTCAATCGAGAGATAATTTGGGAAATCAACCACGGATGTACCATGTGCCATGGTACGCACAACGCTTCTCGGATATCGACTCAGTTGTTTCGTATTGGTCAAAGAATTTCAAATTACTTAAGAAACAAACAGAATTATTTGCCGATACATTTCATGACACAACCCTGCCAGAAACTCTAATTGAAGCAGTAGCATCAAATTTATCTATCTTGAAATCACCAACATTACTGCGGCAGGCAGATGGGAAACTTTGGTGTTGGGAGGGATGTAATGACAATTCAGGCAACTGCCCTGGCTCATGCACACATGTTTGGAACTATGCTCAGGCTATCCCGCACCTTTTCTCGGATTTAGAAAGAAGTTTAAGAGAGACCGCCTTTAATTATTCTCAAGATACTTCTGGCCACCAACGTTTTAGAGCTGCGTTACCTATAGGTCAAGCCCCCCATGATTTTCTGCCTGCAGCAGATGGGCAACTTGGTGAAATCATGCAGGTGTACAGAGATTGGCGAATATCTGGAGATACGAGTTGGCTAGAATCGATTTGGGGGAATGTCAAAACAAGCCTTAATTACTGTATAGATACTTGGGATCCGTCAAATTCTGGTTTTCTTTTAGAACCCCAACACAATACTTATGACATCGAATTTTGGGGTGCAAATGGTATGTGCTCATCTATTTACTTAGGGGCATTGAAAGCGGCTTACCTTATTTCTGAACATCTAGGAGAAGAATCTTCCAGATATAAAATTCTACTAGATCGAGGACGTGAGTACTGTGAACAGGAACTGTTTAATGGGGAGTATTTCATTCAAAAAACACAGTGGGAAGGACTAAAAGCAGGAAGTCCTATCGATTTCAAAAATAATAGACCAGCTTATCTATCTGCAGAAGGGGTGGATTTAATTAGAGACGAGGGTCCTAAGTACCAGTACGGAGATGGGTGTCTTTCAGATGGGGTGATTGGAGCTTGGCTAGCGTACGTTTGTGGGTTAGGCGAAATCATAGATAAAGATAAAATCAAAAGTCATTTAAAGGCAGTCTATAAGTACAACTTCAAGAACAATTTATCACAGCATTCCAATACCCAACGGCCAACTTATGCAACAGGGTCAGATGGGGGGTTAATATTATGTTCATGGCCTAAAGGTGGAAGGCCTTCTTTGCCATTTCCTTATAGTGATGAAGTGTGGACAGGTATCGAATATCAAGTAGCCTCGCACATGATCGCCTTAGGTCTTGTAGAAGAAGGTATTAACATAGTTACAACATGTCGTAAACGATATACTCATTCAAATAGGAATCCTTTCGACGAATATGAAGCAGGTCATTGGTATGGACGTGCACTTGCTTCTTATTCACTGCTTCAAGCAGTAAGCGGTGTCAGGTATGATGCTGTTGATCATAAGATTTATATTGATTCGTTAACACAATCTGATTTCCGTTCATTTTTGTCTACAAAATCAGGATTTGGCGTTGTTGGAATCAAATCCGGCAAACCATTCGTGGAAGTCAAGCATGGGCAAATTGAGATTGAGTCAGTTTCTTTGGGGACTCCTCCAAGTATATAGCAATTTCAAAGAGCTCAAGATAAATTGGAGAGGATGAGTGGTTTATTGACATTGTTTCACGCATGAAGCAAACGTCTCTAATATATCTCAATCCGGATAACCCAGGAAAGGCATTTTAATAAGTGCTGCTCGTGCCAAATTCTATGAGTTTGACGATATCAGTAAGAAAAATTATTATTGGGTTTACTGATAATGGTGTGTTATCTCCATCCACTAAGCCTTATTGCTAACCAAGATGTAGATTTGATAATCACGAATGCTAGTTCAACAAAACGTGCTTTTCAATGGAGACTTATATGGTTCTATGGTCTTACGGCACAGGTAATTCGGGTGTGGGCGAAGGGGAGCTTGCTGGACCTCATATGGCGGAAGAGAACCCATTCAACCCAGGAGAGATAGTGGTCGGAGAGCAATTTGGATCCGACACGTTACTAATAGACCGGAATACAGGTAGACTCAAAGTCCTGTATGGGGAACGAGGTATTGCTGGCACTGGTGATCACTTGAGCGAGTCTGACTCTGCACATTTCTTGATTGCTGGTCCCTACAAGGGACACGTGCTTATTACAGAGCACAAAGGTGAGCACCGAGTCATGATAATCCACAGAACCTCCGGTAAAATCCTATGGCACTACACCGGTCTTGAAGCACCTCTCGATGCTATTTACTGGGACGATTATCATATCATGGCATCAGACTCTCCCAATGGAGTATTCAAAATTCGGCTAAGCGATAAAGTTAAGGTGTGGGGATATGACACTCAACCCCATGCTAACCCCTTTTATCTCCACAGGATTTCTAGAGATGACAATGCTTCATACGGGGGCGATTTGTTGATAGGATACTATGGCGTTGGTTCCAACGCAGGGCTTGTACGAGAGATAGATACAGCCAGTGAGAAGACCGTGTGGACGTATGGTTCACGCGGGGATGGTCCAGAATCTAAGGGCGAGCAGGGGTATGGAGACTTGTACGATCGATTGTATACCCCAGTGCGTGCAATTAGGTATGGAATGGACGAGAACGGTGGTGGCCTGACCATAATTTGCTGCGAGCGGTCGAGGATACTCTGCGTTAACCGTGACAAGGAATTGGTCTGGGAATTGGGTGGAGCAAGTGGACAGAGCCGTAGGACAGCAACTCAACATGTGGTTTCGCCCACCTACGTACACGTCACCAGAAGAGGAACTCTCCTAATCACCGACTGGGGGCTAAACATGGTGTATGAAATAAGTCCTTTTGATATCCCTCCTCGGCGTGAGAAGGACGGGTACCTATTCCGTGACTATGTGACTACAGACAAGTTTGTTGACAGTGGCATTATGGAATCAAGGGGATATGCATCAAAGAACATTCAAGTTTACAACACACATAAGTCGAATGACGTACGTTGGTGTATTCTAGGCTCTCACAATACCAAGGACTGGCAGGTCATCCACGCTCCCACTGAAATCCTCAAACACGGCCGAGGTGCACATTGTGTAATCACAGCACCATGGAACTACATCCAGGCCCAAGCCAAGTCCGCGTCCTGTGGATCAGCGGCCAAAGTGGATGTATACATTACAATGCAGCGTGAATGATCAATATTGAGTTGACCTTATTCGATTAGCTACGAAAAGGTCAGTACCATAGGTGTACTGTCGGCATGGTTCAACGAGTAAGATATGAACTAGTATCAAGGAGATATTGAATGTTAACACAGGGACAGATATCACATTTCGAGGCCTTCGGATTTCTCGTGCTGCCGCAGCTCTTCTCGATGGAAGAGACCGACGCGTTGCGAGAAGCGTCTCTTAGCACATTTCAGGATATGCGGGGAGGGGGGCCATATACTGGCGAGGCTGAGTGGGGGCTACCATTTTTTGAAAGAGATCCTCTACTAGCCACCCTGATAGACGATGATCGGGTCTACCAGATACCCGAGTCACTGCTGGGTTCCGATTTTTTCCTAGGTGGTACCCAGGGTAACCTGCGTGTCGGAGATACGCCGTGGCACGGAGCTACTGAGTTTACCGAGGATATAGGACAAATCAAGGTGGCAATGTATTTTGACAGTGCCACAAAGGATACTGGGGCGTTGCGGGTTATTCCAGGCACTCATAAGTACGGTTCGCCGGACTACTTCGAGCTGTTGCGGCCTCGAACCGACGAACTTGACTTCAGACCCTTCGGCCTGGCGCCGACAGAGGTGCCATGCTGGACGTTGGAGACCGAACCCGGAGATGTACTAGTGTTCACTGAAAACCTGCTTCACGGCTCATTCGGAGGCCGGCCAGGTCGTCATCAACTCTCCGTCAGTTTCGTGGCTCACCCAGAGACGGATTATCAAGAAAAGCAGATCATGGCGTTTTACGCCAAAACAAAATACTCTTACCGCCCCTCTAAATCCTACGTTAATAGCGACAGACCACGGATAAGACGTATGGTGTCTAAGTTAGTGGAGTGGGGATTTGAGCAAACTGAGTTATGAAATTGGCAGGGTATATATATGCTGGTTTAAATGAACAAACTCTAAATTAAAATGTCGAGGGTATGTTTGCCAGACATACAATTGGATAGACCGTGTGTAATCATATTAATCTCAAACTCATAATTAGGTGAGCAATATCAGGAAGGTTTCATGGATACTGTAAATAAAAAAGAACTACGCAGATCTCGAGAGTTATTACTGGACAAAATAGAGCGTATCACAGAGATACCTTTGATGATTCTTTCCTTGATAATGATTCCATTATTACTTGGGCCAGTTCTTTGGGATATGTTGGAGAATGAAGAAAGACTTTTCTTCATAGGAGATATATTGATTTGGACATTGTTTGCTGTAGATATGGTAGTTAAAACAGCTTTGTCTACTAATAGGATTAATTACTTGAGAGTTCATTGGTTGGAGCTGATTGTCGTCGTCTTGCCATGGTTTCGACCATTTCGAATAGTTAGGTTGATTGCGTTTGCGGCGAAAAGTTATAGAGGTACAACTAGAGCTGGAAAACCTGATTTTCTGCTTGTGTACGCAGTAGGTCTCATAGTAGTTGGTGCAACAATAGTTACGACTTTTGAACAAGGGTACGGCTCTTCTCTCGAGTCTTTTCCACAGTCTTTATGGTGGTCTCTGGTTACTACTACCACTATTGGTTACGCATATGGTGATACATTACCCGTATCCGATGCAGGCCGTGGAGTGGCCGTGATTTTGATGCTTGGGGGACTGGGTATATTTGGGGCAATCACAGCAAACTTAGCAGCAGTTTTTTCAAATGCGGGGGATCCTAACACCAAGGCTATTACTGAACTAACGCAAAAGATAAGCGAATTAAAAGAGGAAATGTCGTCCAATAGGCAATAAATACGGTGGGAACAATTATGTTTTTCGAGGTAGTAATAGAGGTAATTAACCCTTTGCCTCACAGCAGTATTACAAATCTTTAACAGCTTTTCGATACCCACCCAATACACCGCCCATCAGCATTCAGAGGTTTTAAAGAGGCATTTCAGCAAAAACTTGTTGGAAATTTGCCAACATCATTTCTCCAGTCGATCCAAAAAGAGCCGTAGATTATCAAGGTAGGCTTGTCCCCCTACTTGATAAGTATTGTTGTGCTCCGCCCCATGGATAATGTAGAACTGCTTGGGATCCTTCGCTGCGTCAAATAGCTGTTCCCCTTCCTCGATTGGAACAATATCGTCTTCGTTTCCGTGGAGTATTAGTACAGGAGCGTTCACTTTACTAATTTTAGCCAGGGAATTGTACTGAGTCTGTAGAAATGGCCATATCGGGAAAAATGGATAAACACGGCGAGCCATGTTAGGAACAGAGGTATAGGCTGACTCCAGTATTAGGGCATATGGGGGGTAATGTATACCCATCTCTACTGCCACTGCGGCACCCAAGGATCGACCGAAATAGGCTAGGTGTTCGAGGGAAACATCCTTTCTTGAACCAAGGTAGTCGAGTGCGGCTTCGGCATCAAGATAGGTACCCTGCTCAGATGGTTCCCCTTGACTACGACCATATCCCCGATAGTCAAATATGAAAACGTTTACCTCTAGCTCGTTATGTAAAAGTCTCAAGTTGTTCAGCCGGTGACTAATGTTGCCAGCATTACCATGAAACCATAGCAGTGTCAGACTACTCCTACCCGGCACGAACCAACCGTGGAGCTCTACCCCATCTCTGGCAAAAAAGGTGACCTCCTCATAAGCCAATCCGAATCGGGAAGGATCAGCCTGGACGTCTCTCTCTGGGAAGTAGATGAAGTAGCTCTCTATCATCCAGGTTCTAACGGCTGCGACTGAAACCACTGCAATCAGTCCAATGGCAAGTACAGAGTAAATTAAGATTTCGTACTTAAATTTCATACCTAAACCTGTAGATATGTTTCGTGCATATTACTATATAGATCACCAGTGGAGTTGATGACTGTTGAGATGGGGGGGGGCTATTTTTGGGTGTTAGTAGCATATAACATATGTATTTGTTATACATTAAATAATAGGACTCCTTGGTAGGGGTTAGGCTGGATCATGAAGGAGATACTGATTTGACATGAAATGCCGGAAATGTGGTATCAATAACGGAGAGGATAGCTTGTCGTGCAAGGGGTGTGGCGACTCTCTATATGGCATGAATAAATGGCTTAAGCTATTTATCTGGATAGTTGTTGGCACAGCTACTGTGGCTCTACTCCTGCCATCTTGTTATGGAATCTTCTAGCCGTTGCCTGTTGAAGAAAAAGAAACATGGAATTGGTATAAAATTAAAACATTAGAAAAGAAAAAATGTGGTTATATTTTATACATGTATATCATTATTAAGTGAGATGACCAGTATGGCTGAAAAACAGTCTTCAGACAATGTATAGCATATCAAGTTGGCTTAAACAGTAATGGCTTTTTCTTTTGTACAGCTTGCTGATCCTCAGTTTGGGATGTTTGCTGCCTTGAGTGGATTTAATAATCCTGATACTGAAAAGTTGGTGAGGTCAGGACTCATTCTCCCACGATGTTCAAAGATAGAAGGCTTTGAATATGAGACCAAAAGATATAGTAAAGCTATAAATTTAGCCAATCAAATTAACCCATCTTTTGTAGTTACTTGTGGGGATATGTGTAACGACAAGATTGATCCTACTTACGAATATGCGGAATTGATGCGAATTACCAGTGAACTTAATAAAGATATTCCAATGCATTGGGTTTCAGGCAATCATGACGTATCAAATACACCTACAGACCAACTTTTAACCAGATATCGTGGTATGTATGGGAATGATGTTTATTCATTTGACGTAGAAAATTGTCATTTTGTAGTTTTGAATAGTACCGTTTGTCAGGATCCTTCAAATGTTTGGGATGAATGGATAAAGCAAGTTAAATTTCTTGAATCAGATTTGAAAAAAGCTCGATCAAGTGACGTACGGCATATTATTGTGTTTACCCATCACCCACCTTTCTTGATACATGCAGATGAAGGCGATAACTGGTTGGTAATTCCTAAAGATAGACGTCTTGTCTTGATTGATTTATTTATCAAATATGGCGTATCGCATATTTTTTCTGGACACTGGCATAGAAATCACCATAGTTACTTCGAAGGTTTAGAAATAGTCGTTTCCAGTTCTGTTGGATATCCACTAGGGCCAGACCCGTCTGGAATACGCATTGTGAATGTGGATGATAACACGATTAGTCATGAATTCTTGAGTCTAGAATAAGAATTAATATTCACAATAAACACTATACTATGACAGCACAAAGGGCTTTTGTGTACTAACATGTACCAAAATATTCCCTTAACAATAGCATCGATTGTTTTGAGGAGGGACCTAGTGAGAACAGGAGTGATTTTCCCCCAGACAGAGATTGGGGCTGACCCAGTTGCCATTCGTGACTACGCTCAGTCAGCTGAAGAGTTAGGATACGATTACGTATTGGCTTTCGATCATGTTCTAGGTGCCAACTCTCGGAGTCGTCCGGAATGGAGAGGTTCATATGAGCATACTGACATGTTCCACGAACCATTTGTTCTTTTTGCGTATTTGGCTGGAGTTACAGAGACGATTGGCTTGGTAACAGGTGTGTTGATTCTTCCACAACGGCAAACTGCACTGGTGGCAAAGCAGGCTGCATCCTTGGATGTAATAAGTAGCGGGCGCTTGAGGCTCGGTATTGGGATTGGATGGAATTTGGTCGAATATGAGGCCCTAGGGGAGAATTTTCATGATAGGGGACTGCGTTCAGAGGAGCAGATTGAGGTGATGAGGGCTCTTTGGACACAGGAGCTTGTTACGTATGATGGCAGATGGCATGGGATCACTGATGCTGGGATAAACCCCCTGCCTGTCCAACGCCCTATACCAATATGGTTTGGGGGTAGTACAGATAAGGTTTTGAGAAGGATTGCCCGGTTAGGGGATGGTTGGATCTCAAATATGAGACCTAGCGGTACTGGTTATGACGCGATAGAAAAGATGCGAGTTTATGCACTGCAAGAAGGTCGGGACCCTGACACTATCGGTATTGAGGGGTGGGTTTCAATATCGAATGGGTCAATGGACGACTGGGTAAGAGAGGTTTGCAAATGGAAAGGTATCGGGGCAACACATATCTCAGTTAATACCATGAA
The DNA here is from genome assembly GCA_913051545.1 of uncultured Chloroflexota bacterium. GTDB lineage: Bacteria > Chloroflexota > Dehalococcoidia > Lucifugimonadales > CAJXCD01 > CAJXCD01. Next base: position 55,018 of record CAJXCD010000007.1, on the reverse strand, counting down.
TGCGGGGTTGTCATCGCCTGATGGTCACATAGATGCTATACGTCGTTTCAAAGAGTCAGTGGGAGATATCTGAAATCATCATGCAATCACCTCGTGAGAAATACGGATAAAAGACGGGAATATCATGAACCCTGACGAATGTTCATATAATGGAATTTTAATCCCTGAAAAATGGCCTCCTAAACTTTCACATCACCCAGAAAAACCTATGCCTGTGCCTTATTTGGAATCACCTCCTGAATGTATTCCTATAGATGTGGGCAGACAGTTATTTGTAGACGATTTTCTGATTGAAACTACTACTATGATTCGTCAGTTCCATCAACCTGAAAAGAGTCTATCAAATCCCATTCTATTCCCGGAAACCGCACTAGAAATGGATAATGGAGAATGTCCGACAGCATGTCCATTTAATGATGGGGTTTGGTATGACCCTTCTGATAAACTTTTTAAAATTTGGTACCACGCAGGATGGTTTAATTCAACAGCATATGCTTTTAGTGAAAACGGTATTGATTGGCATCGCCCAAAACTAGATGTAGTTCCTGGAACTAATGCAATTTTACCTCAAAGGCCCGGATATCGAAGAGATGGAGCTTGCGTATGGCTAGATAAAGAAACAAACATTGCTGAACAAAGATTCAAAATGTTTCAGTATTTTAGATCTCCAGATTATAAGCCATTCGAAGGAGGAGAAATATATACCTCATCTGATGGTATTCACTGGGGAAACCCTACGAAAACGAGTTTATTAGGAGATAACAGCAGTTTTTTTTACAATCCTTTTCGCAAAAAATGGGTTTTTAGCATACGCAAAACATCACTCGGGGTCAGAGCTAGGTTTTATAGAGAACACTCGGATTTTAACAAATGTTTTCAATGGGATGAGGATGATCCGCAATTATGGGCTTGGTCAGATAAATTAGATTTGCCCGATCCTGATATAAAAGAAACTCCTGAGCTTTATGATGTGAATGCTGTCGCATACGAAAGCATAATGATCGGACTGATTTCAATATTTCGTGGCCCAAATAATGAATTAGCAGCGGAAACTGGTACCCCCAAACATAATGATTTACTTTTAGCGTATAGCAGAGATGGGTTTCATTGGGATCGCCATAATCGACAACCTTTTATTCCCTCTACAAAAACACCCAATACATGGGATCGTGCTTACATTCATGCTTCAGGAGGGGTTTGTTTAATAGTTGAAGATAAAATTTATTTTTACTACGGTGCTTTTTCAGGAAAATCTCCGAAATTACAAGGAAATATGGTTGGCTCTCACGAAGCTTCAAATGCAATGTATGCAGGAGGAAGTACTGGTCTTGCTATATTGCGAAGAGATGGATTCGCATCTATGAATGCTAATAAAAATATTGAATCATTGACAACTAGGCCTGTAATGTTCAAAGGGTCACACCTTTTTATCAATGCTAATACTCAACATGGAGAAATGAAAGTAGAAATACTTAACGAAAATAACACGCCTATACAATCTTATACAGCAGAAGATTGTGTTCCTATATCTATTGACACAACATCTCAATGTATAAGGTGGAAAAATACAGATAATCTATTACCTTTAATTGGCTCAAAGCTTAAATTCAAATTTTATGTAGAAAATGGAAGCCTTTACTCATTTTGGATAAGTAAAAATAAAAATGGCAAAAGTAGCGGATATGTTGGAGCTGGAGGACCTGATTTTACTAATTCGATGGATATTTAAGATACTCTCAATAGGGATCAGGTCTTGACGCGAACAGTACATATATACATAAGTATTGCACCACGGGATAATAGCAGGATATAAAAATGTCTATAAAATCAGCTGTCCAAATTGTGGATGCTACGGTAGGGGTAGCAGCTAAGCATATGAATACAGGTGAAGAAATCTGTGAAAGAGGCGGGGAAGTGTTCTTTACAGCCAGTACATTTAAAATCCCTATATTGATAGAACTTTACAAGCAGATAGATGCAGGGGTATTAAGTGCCGATTCCAGGATGGAAATAACGGATCGGCATCGAGCTCCCGGCAGTGGTGTTGTAAAAGAATTATCAAATGGCCTTAATCCTACGGTTCACGATCTAGCGACTCTTATGATCATTATCAGCGACAATACTGCTACTGATATGTTATACGATCTAGTAGGTCGTGAATGTCTGAATAAAACTATGCAGGAGCTCGGTCTTCGAAAAACAAATTTACCTATGTCGTGTCGCGAAATGTTGTATAGCATGTACGGGGTTGAAACCGATGACATAGCTGATGCTGAGGCTCAGGTTGCTGATAGACGTTCTAAGGAGCAAGTAGTTGATGGGGCACCTGGTGCCTCTCTGGATTATTCTGATGTGTCTTCACCGAACGATATGGTGAAACTGTTGGAGTTGCTATACGGTGGTGCCATATTGTCTTCCTCTTCTAGGGACAGTGTTTTGCGAATTATGGCTAGACAGCAACTGAATACCATAATTCCATATCTGCTGCCGACAGGCACAAGAATAGCCCACAAGACGGGTGGTGTTACAGGTGTGCGTTGCGATGTCGGTATAGTGTATGCCCCGTCAGGTCCTTATGCTGTTGCTATTATGGCTAGGGATGTCATAGATTGTAACAAAATCGACAATCAACTCGCTGAGATTTCTGCGACTGTTTACAGGCACTTCGAGAGTTAGAAGTTAAAATCTTACTAACTCAGTATGTGGCTATGCTTAAGAATAGACTGGTTTCATTTTTAGTATTATCTAATGCCTGAAGCGTGACTAGATAATCTAGTTCCAAATGGTGATGGTTGTGGAAAAGATATTATCTTAGAAGATATGCACGCTGATCATGTGAATCCATATTTACATGGAGGAAAGACAATACTGAGTAATGGGCAATCTCTATGTCAGGTTTGCAATCATAAAAAAGGGCCAACATGGATTTCATAGAGTGTGTGGGATATAGCTGTATAGAATTACTAAAAATAGTTAATTGATTTAGTGTGATAACTAGGAGAGACAGAAATGCATCGATTAGAATTTGGAATATTTGCTTTAGGAAAAGTGATTGAATCAGAATTGGGAGAGTTAGATCTTGCGAGCGTAGCGTTCCAACTAGCTTCTTACTCTCATAACTATAAATCAGATATGAAAGAGGATGATCTTGATTCTGAATTTCTTATACAAAAACTTAGGGCTAGGGCAAGTTTATAATAGCTAAGAATACATCCTTGGCATTTATGGCAGGCAGATTATTTAGTTGGTGTGGACGTTTATGATCTGGTGTGAATTATAGGGGATTAGATTGATAAAGACGGTACAAATATTTGTAGCTAGGTTGGAGTAGATCACATCTCTTTTTTCTTTTTCCCCCAAGAATCTCTTAGAGATACAGTACGATTAAAAACAAGTTCTTCAGGTATTGAATCTCTAGAATCGACGCAAAAATATCCTTGCCTCTCAAACTGGTACATGTCTTCTTTAGTGGCTTCTCTGACGGACGGTTCTACCTTACATCCTGTCAAAACATTCAATGAATTCGGATTTAAAGTATCTGATAAGTCTTTTTCTGGATCAGGTTTAGAATCAATAAAAAGGTTGTCGTATATTCGGATCTGAGCGTTGATAGCATGTTGTACTGATACCCAGTGTATTGTTCCTTTCACTTTCCGGCCGTCTGGTGCATGACCTCCTTTTGTATCAGGATCGTAGGTACATCTTAGTTCAACTATTTCCCCATCAGGGTTTTTCAAAACATCTGTACAGGTTATAAAATATCCGTACCTAAGTCGTACTTCTCTACCTGGAGTTAGCCGGAAGAACTTTTTGGGAGGATCTTCTAAAAAGTCATCACGTTCTATATATATTTCTCTTGAGAACGGTACTTTTCTGGATCCCATTTCAGGATCTTCCGGATTATTCACTGCGTTCAATTCTTCGACCTGATCAGCGGGGTAATTTTCGATAACAACACGTAGAGGATTTAGAACTCCCATCACTCTCTTTGCACTTTTATTGAGGTCTTCTCGAACGCAATGTTCCAGCAGTGCCAATTCGACAGTATTGTCTCTTTTTGCTACACCTATGCGTTCACAGAAGTCTTTGAGTGCTTTTGGAGTGTAGCCTCTCCTGCGCATACCAGAAACTGTTGGCATTCGTGGGTCGTCCCAACCGTCAACATGGTGATCGCTTACCAGTCTGGATAAATTGCGTTTGCTGAGTACTGTGTGGCTAAGGTTTAGTCTTGCAAATTCTATCTGTTTAGGATGGTAAATACCCAGTGCTTCTAGTAGCCAATCATATAACGGCCTGTGGTCTGCGAATTCTAGAGTGCATATCGAATGGGTTACACCCTCAATTGAATCTGATTGACCGTGTGCAAAGTCGTAAGTTGGGTATATGCACCACTTATCTCTTGTGCGATGGTGTTCAGACTTAAGGATTCTGTAAAGTACAGGATCCCTCATGTTCAGATTTCCTGAGGCCATGTCTATTTTTGCACGTAAAACGCGGGATCCTTCCTCGAACCTTCCTGCTTTCATCCCTTCGAAAAGTTGAATATTTTCTTCTATTGGTCGATCACGATATGGACTTTCACGTCCTGGTTGTGTGAGAGTGCCTCTGTAGTTTCGTATCTCATCTTGGTTTAAGTCACATACATAGGCTTTGGATTTTTGAATCAATATTAATGCGTATTCGTAGAGCTTATCGAAGTAGTCAGAAGAGAAATATTTGTGGTCTCCCCAATCTAAACCAAGCCACTTAAGATCTTTCTCAAATGCATTTGTGTATTCAATATCTTCTTTGGTGGGATTGGTATCGTCGAATCTTAAATTGCAAGTACCGTTGGTTTCTGATGCAATGCCAAAATTTAGTGTTGCTGATTTGACGTGACCGATATGCATGTACCCATTTGGTTCGGGAGGGAACCTTGTTATAACTTGATTATCACCATCATTCGTGCGTCTATCTTCGGATACAATATCCCGTACGAAGTCAATCGATTTCGATTCGCCTGAATTTTCTACAGAATCATTTATTTGGTTAACGGAATCCATAATTAATTTATTTTACACAACTAACTTAAGTCTTAGATCAAAACTTTGAGGCATTTACTTAAGTATAAAGACTCCCACAACACATTATTAGACGTGACTACAGTGGGTCAAGCATCTTAAGGTAGTTTTCTATTATGTATTAGTGTTTAATTTTGGTTACTGCGACCTTGATCGACCTTGACACTATATATAGTCAAACCTATACTGAATTTCGGTACAAAACAATACATAAAGGCAATGAGCAGGAGTAGTAGATTTCCATAGTGCAGTTACAGAGAGCCGGATAAGGTGTGAGCCGGTACTTGTCACGGAGGTCGAATGGACCTGGGAGCTTCCCTAGGAAGCCCTGTACGTTTGCAGGGTGAATAGTGGACGGATAGGGCACCGTTATTGAGGCCTAGGGTGAAGAAATAAAATATTCTACACCTTCCAGAGATTTCTTGAATCAGGTATTTGAGACATAGATACAGGGTGGCACCACGGTAGAACCCGTCCCTTTTTAGAGGACGGGTTTTGTAATTTTATGACCTGGAAGATGAATTGATATATGGATAATCTTTAGGAAAATATTTTGAAAAGTGGGGGATAGTGTAATGGGATCGGAAGCGAAAAAACGTGTATTCAGTGGAATTCAACCATCCGGTGATTTACATATTGGCAACTATTTTGGAGCTATTAAGGGGTGGGTGGAGCACCAGTCAGACAAAGAGAATTTCTTTTGTATTGTAGATTTACACTCTATAACTGTGGCTCAGGATCCAGATACGCTTCGGGATCAAACTCGGTCAGCTGCTGCACTTTTGTTTGCTTCCGGCCTAGACCCGTCTATATGTTCAGTATTTATTCAGAGCCAAGTTTCTACTCATGCTGAATGTTGCTGGATTCTGAACTGTATAACTCCTTTAGGTTGGCTTGAAAGGATGACGCAATTCAAAGATAAGGCTGGTGATCAGGCTAGTGTATCTACGGGACTACTGGATTATCCCGTCTTGATGGCCGCAGATATAATTTTGTACAGTGCTCACGAGGTGCCAGTTGGTGATGATCAGCGTCAGCATGTAGAGCTAGCCCGTGATATAGCTCAGCGATTCAACCATCTTTACGGTGAAACTTTTGTGGTTCCTGAGGCGGTTATACCAGAGGCAGGTGCGAGGGTTATGGGTCTTAATGACCCAAACGCAAAGATGTCGAAATCATTTGCTGATGTAAGAGGACATGCCGTAGGTATGCTGGATGAACCAAAGGAGATAGAACGTTCTGTAAAACGTGCAGTCACAGATTCACATGGTGAAATTATTTTTTCTGATGATGCTGAGAGATCAGGAGTGAACAACCTCTTGGGGATTTATAAAGCGGTAACAAATAAGACTAAATCGGAAGTGGAAAAAGATTTTCGTGATGCCAGAGGGTATGGGGATCTGAAAACAAGAGTTGCTGAAGTACTAATTGAAGAATTAAATCCGATCCGTGATAGATATCAGGAGCTCATTAAGGATAGCGATCAACTTGATAAACTTCTGGCGCGTGGTGCTGATCGAGCAGCCAGTATAAGTGTACCTAAGCTTCAGGAAATAAAGAGTAAAGTTGGGTTAGTTTTATCTGGAGGACCTTAAACATGTACACGCCCACATTAGAAGAAGTTAGACGTCTTTCTGACCAAGGGAATATGATTCCTGTGTCTAGAGAGATAGAAGTGAATGCAGAAACCCCTATTTCTGTATATCTTAAAGTGGCTCGAGCACCCTACTCGTTTCTTCTAGAAAGTGTTGAAGGTGGTGAACGAATAGCTCGGTATAGTTTTATAGGTACTGAACCTTCCAGTGTAATTAAAACCGGGTCAGGCCAAGAACATGAGAGTGTAGACCCACTTGGGTTAGTCCAAGAAGCATTATCTCAATCCAAAGTAATTCCTATCCCAAATATACCCAGATTTGTCGGCGGAGCTGTTGGCTACATTTCTTACGACGCTGTTAAGTATTTTGAAAAGTTGCCTTCGTTTAAAACGGATAATTTGGGATTGCCAGAGTCAGTTTTCATGATAGCTACTACTTTCCTGGTATTTGACCATCTGCGTAAACGTATCACTGTAGTAAGTCATGCCGATCTAAACGGAGACGTGGAATCGGGTTATAAAGACGCAGTTTCCAGGATAGATGAGTTAGTACAAAGGTTAGACGGGCCTTTTCAAGATCCTGATCAGCAATTGATAAGTAAAGATCATCATACTGTTCCCAGTTCAGTTGCCTCTAATATGCCTAGGAAAGAATATGAAAAGATAGTAAATAAGGTTAAAGATTACGTTGCGGCTGGGGACGTAATTCAAACTGTAGTTTCCCAACGGTTTTCACGTCCGGTTAGAGCTAATCCTTTGGATGTTTACCGTTCATTGAGAAACGTTAACCCATCTCCGTACATGTTTTTGCTTGAGCTTGGTGATTTTCATCTGGTTGGAGCTTCGCCTGAGATGCTTGTTAGATGTGTGGGTGGAAACATAGATTATCATCCTATAGCAGGGACTCTCCCAAGAGGTTCCAATAAGGAAGAGGATGCACTTTTTGAAAATCGTCTTAAAAATGATGAAAAAGAAAGAGCTGAACACATAATGTTGGTTGATCTTGGGCGTAATGACGTAGGTAGAGTGAGCGAACCAGGCTCGGTGAAAGTTACCGAATTAATGGAGATAGAACGATATTCCCACGTTATGCACCTTGTCTCTCATATTACTGGAAAATTGAAGTCGGAATATACCAATTATGATTTGCTTAGAGCTTGTTTTCCTGCAGGTACCGTGGCGGGTGCTCCAAAGATTAGAGCTATGGAAATAATTGCGGAACTTGAGACTGATGCACGCGGGCCTTACGCTGGAGCAGTAGGATACTTCGACTTGATGGGCAATATGGATACAGCTATTGCTATACGCACTATGGTACTCAAGGATGGGATGGCTTACGTACAGGCTGGAGGTGGAATAGTTTATGACAGTAAGCCTGAATCTGAATACCAGGAAACTGTTCATAAGGCATCAGCTGTTCTTCGAGCAATAGAAATTGCTGAAGGTATTTAAATGATACTTATATTAGATAATTACGACAGCTTTACGTACAACATTTACCAGTACTTATCTGAATTGGGTGCAAATGCACTTGTAGTGCGAAATGATCAGGTCAGCATAGATGATTTAAGGGAGATGAAACCCGAAAAAATAGTTGTTTCACCAGGTCCTCGCACACCGGATAAAGCGGGTATATCGAATGAGGTTATAAGGTATTTTGGATCTCACATACCGACTTTGGGCGTTTGCCTTGGTCATCAGTGTGTGGGACATTCATATGGTGGAACTGTCGCCTCAGCTGGGGAAATAATGCACGGTAAGACTTCGTTAGTACACCATGACGGAAAGGGTGTATTTGATGGTATACCTAGTCCATTTGAGGCTATACGCTATCATTCTCTCTCAATACACAGGGATGGATTTCCAGATGAGCTTGAAATATCAGCATGGACAGAGGATGGAGTTATCATGGGAGTCCGACATAAAACTCATCCGGTGGAGGGGATACAATTCCATCCGGAGTCGATCATGACTAAATACGGCAAAGATATTCTTAACAACTTTATCAATATGTGAAGTGTCACTAGGTTGTTTAAATAATAATATCGGTAAGGTTAACAATTAATATGGGTTTATTGAGTGAATGTCGTTATCTGTTCGATAAGCTTGGGTAGGTTAAGTGATAGGAGGTAGAGATGATACAAGATGCTATTGAAAGTATTGTAGCGGGCAAGTCTCTAACTATGGACCAGTCAGCTTTAGTTATGAACGAAATAATGACTGGTCAGGCTACTCCAGCACAATTTGGAGCTTTTGTCACTGCACTCAGGATTAAAGGGGAGACTTCGGAAGAAATCGCTGGAATGGCCAGTACGATGCGGGATAAATCATTGAGGGTTAGTGTGGAAGGTCCTCTGGTAGATACATGTGGGACAGGTGGTGATGCGTCTGGCACATTCAACATATCTACGACTGCTGGTTTTGTGGTTGCTGGGGCTGGCGTTAAGGTAGCTAAGCACGGGAACAGGGCTATGTCAGGTGCCTGTGGAAGCGCCGATATTTTAGAAGGATTGGGTGTCAAAATAGAACTAGGGCCCGAAGGTGTGGCTAGATGCCTAGATGAAGTAGGCTTTGGTTTTATGTTCGCCCAGAGCTTTCATCCATCTATGAAGTTTGCTGCAGGACCAAGACGGGAGATAGGAATTAGAACGGTATTTAACATCCTTGGCCCTCTCACAAATCCAGCAAGTGCTAAGGCACAATTAATTGGTGTAGCTGATCCAGCAGTTGGGGCGAGAATTGCGGAAGTTTTAGGTAAATTGGGTAGTTCGCATGCGCTGGTGGTGCACGGCCTTGATGGGTTGGATGAGGTATCTCTGGGTGATACAACTCAGGTTTGGGAGTTTAAAAATAGTGGTGTTCGTGAGTACGCAATTACACCAGAAGAGCTTGGTCTTCCTAGAGTGTACAAAAAGGATATCAAAGTGGGTAGCATTGAGGAAAGCGTAACAACACTTCGTAGAGTGTTAGCAGGCGATCATTTTCCAGCTCGTGAAGTAGTGTTAGCTAATGCATCAGCAGCACTATTTGCTGCTGATGTGGTTCCTACGATTATGGATGGTATTAAGTTAGCGGCTGAATCTATTGATAGCGGAGCAGCCAAACAAAAAATGGAAGATTTAGCGAGTCTTAGCCAGAATTTAGGATAGATAATTTGGTGGATACTCCTCACATACTTAACGAAATAGTAACCGCAGAGCGTATTAATGTAGAGCGCCTTAAATCTGAAGTGCCAGTTTCTGAACTTCAGAAAAGGATAGATTCTCAGGAAGCCCCCTTAAATTTGGCAGGGGCTTTGATGGGGGATTCTATACGTATAATTGCGGAAGTGAAAAAAGCATCTCCTGCGAAAGGATTGCTAAGACAAAATTTTGATCCAGTTAGTTTAGCTAATTGTTATGTTGATAGTGGAGCATCTGCCATATCTGTACTAACTAATCAAGATTACTTCCAAGGCAGTATTGACCATCTAGATGCTGTCCATAACGCTGTTAGCATGAAACGTGTGCCAATACTGAGAAAAGAATTCATTTTTGATCCGTACCAGCTGTATGAAGCACGAGCGTATGGTGCGGATGCAGTGCTCCTGATTGTTGCAATGCTACCCCAGAGAAACTTAGAAGGTCTTATGGAGATATCACGAGAACTGTGGATGCAATGCCTGGTAGAAATTCACGATGAAAATGAATTGAAAATTGCATTGGAATCAGGTGCTGAAATAGTCGGTATAAATAACAGGGACCTCCGTACATTTGTTACCGATATTCAGGTTACAGAACGTCTCGCTCCACTCGTTCCTGAAGGCAAGATAATAGTTAGTGAAAGTGGTGTTAGTTCCAAAAATGACATTGGAAAAGCACTTGCCGCTGGTGCCCATGCAGTTCTTATTGGGGAAGCATTAGTTACGGCTGATGATCCGGGATTGGTGTTGAGGAATCTGGTATGACGTTGATAAAGATGTGTGGCCTCCGGGATGCCGATAGTGCGGTGAATGCAGCTAGAGTGGGTGCAGATTTTCTAGGTTTCGTTTTTGTAGCAGGGGCTCGTAGAAGTTTGTCGATTAAAGAGGCAAGGGATATAGTCAGTAAATATCGCCAAACTGTTGGGTTATACGGCCCTAAATTAGTAGGACTTTTCGCCAATCAACCGATTAATGAATTAGAAGATGTAGTTCAAAGTGTAGAATTAGACATGGTTCAGTTGTGTGGCGAAGAGACGTCAGAGTATCTGAAAAAAATATCAGTTCCTGTAATTAGGCAAATAAAGATTCGTGATGAGATGGATAATAGAGAAGTGGTGACAGAAACTCTCAAAGAAGTAGAGAATATGACCCGGATGGGACATATGGTTTCTCTTGACAGGTATCACTCTGGTGTTAAAGGCGGAACTGGGATGTCATTTGATTGGAATATCGCAGTTGAATTAGCTTCCAGTACTAAATTTATACTCTCAGGTGGACTTACCCCTGAGAACGTTAGTCATGCGATTGATGTAGTACATCCGATGGGAGTTGACGTTTCCAGTGGAATCGAGGTTGAGGGGATTAAGAATTCTAAAAAAATTGAAGATTTCGCACGAGCTGTTCGTCGGGCAAATTGATTTACTATGGAAGCTTAAAGGAATGGATTATGTGAGTAAATGGGACCAATCATATATGACTATAATGTTTATATTATCTTGACATCATTATTAACTATGACTTAGGCTTTTCCATAGTGACAATTAATAACTATTCACAGGGAGTATTTACAAATGCCTCACGAGTTTGACCATGTCCATTTAAAATCTCCAGATCCAGGAGCAACTGTTGATTGGTACGTTAAGGCTTTTGGGTTCAAGGTTGTCAGCGATAATGTCAGAATTTACGGAGATCGTTTTATAAGGTGTGAGACTGTTGATGGAGTAACTGTCAATGTTTCAGGTGCTCGGACTGATGAACATCTAGGAGATGGTAATGCCGATGCGCATTGGGGATTAGAGCATTTTGGTATAAAGGTCGATGACATAGATGAAGAGATAGCCAGGCTTACGAATCTCGGTGCTGAAGTTAAAGAAGGTCCAATTGATGTTCCGGGTGGACCAAGGATTGCTTTTTTGAAAACACCTGTTGATGTTCGAGTTGAATTGCTGCAATGGCCAACTTAAATTTCCTGCGTACATATTTCGTGGATGGTGGGAAATAGGAAGGTAAATATTGACTGATAAGGGCGGGAGACCATTCGCTGGTTTCTTATTCCTTTCCAGGATGACGGGGTCGGTGCGTCTCCACTCTCCCACTTATGAAGAGGTTTGCCAAGAAGGATCAGCAACCCTTCAAGGTATCGCCGTTGTAGCACTAGCAAGTTTGTCTACGGGCATAGGCGTACACGTCGGATTTGGCTTGCTGCCTATGTTCGTGTTAAGTCTAATAATTAGCTGGTGTCTTCCATTATTTACGATATTCATAGTTGGAACGGTATTTTTGGCTCCTCAGCGTCCTGAAGTGGGTATGGTGAATTTTGTACGTACTCTGGGTTTTGCTCAGGCTCCGTTTGTTTTAGTAGCGTTTGGGATTTTTTTCCCCACAGCGAGTTTCGCTCAGTCAGTTTTTTTGATGATCATGACAGGATGGGTTTTTTCAGCTATGTGCGTGGCGGTTAGGCAGACGTTGGGCTATACATCTTGGCTTAAATCTGCATTAGTTGTGGGAGTTGGATTTATTCCCTGGATTTTGTTAGATGTTCTTATAGTTGTAGCTAATTAGATATGCTAGTTAGTAGTAAATTATTTATTAGGAGCTAAGAATGACTCCCGAAGAATGTATATTTTGCAAGATACATAAAGGGTTGATAGATAGTGAGATACTTTACTCCGACGACAATTGTTTTGTAATAAGAGATATTTCTCCCAGGGCTCCGGTGCACTTACTAGTAATACCTGTACTGCATATCACTAGACTTGTCGATGTGAATATACAAGATGCTCATATATTGGGAGGTATGCTTAAGGTAGCCTCTGTAATGGCTATAAGAGAAAATATTGTCGAATCTGGATACAGGCTTGTTGTGAATCAAGGTGAAAATGCCGGTCAGGTCGTACCTCATCTTCACCTACATATTCTTGGGGCTAAACCCCTGGCGGCAATGGGATAACAATTGGATATCTTGCCTAGTGTGGTTCAAGATCAGATTAGTCAATTGCCACTGTGGCTGCAATCCCACATCGAACGATCAAGGGAAGTGGCTTTGAAATTGGCAAATCTTCACAATATAGATGAAACGCCAGTAGATTTAGCCATATCAGCACACGATTTGGCGAAAGCTATGGATGGTTCAGATATCTTGATTGAAGCAACAAATAATGGAATAGTACCTAATTTTGTTGAGATGGAAAGACCTGAACTATTGCACGGTGCTGTTGCCGCGATTTGGTTGAAGAAAAAGGCTGGTGTTGACGATGAGAGGGTATTGGAAGCAGTCAGATGGCATACTACAGGTAAGAAGTGTATGGGTATGGTTGCAAAGATAGTTTTTTTAGCAGATAAATTGGATCCAGATAAAATTAAGAAATCACCTTGGTTAGGCGACATAGAGCTATTGGCCAATGATAATGTTGCGCTTGCGATCAGGCGATACCTTGAGGGAAGATTACGATACCTGCTAAACGAAGGGGAATTAATTCATCCGGAGTCAGTTGAATTTAGGAACAGTTTGATGTTATAAATCTGGCTATGTGAGCCTGGATACGCTAGTATGAAACGGTTAAGTTGATCTATTTGTTGCACGATTTTTGTACCATGCCCCTGTAGCTCAGGTGGATAGAGCACCGGTTTCCTAAACCGGGTGCCCCGGTTCGAGTCCGGGCAGGGGCACGATCCCGTCCACCGCACTACACAGTAGAGGGTATTGCAGCACCCACGCCACTCTTGACTGTTTTAGGTATACTTAGGCATGGTTTTGCTTATGAAGTATACGGTAGCATTGGGACGAAGGTAGATAAGTGATGCAATCTCAAAGTTCAATAGAATCGAGGCTGAAATTGCCTGAGAAGTACCGCCCTGAGCGGGTACTAGGTAGCCCAGGCTTAGTTCAGGGGGAACGCCGAGTAATTGCTCAGCTAGAAGGCCCAGGATGTATACGGCATTTCTATTGCACTAACAACAGTCCTGATAATGATCCTAAACGTATTTCCCGTAGTTTTATCCTGAGAATATACTGGGACGGAGAGGAAAGCCCAAGCGTAGAGGTACCCGTTAACGATTTCTTTGGAATTCATCATGATATTCGTTACTATCCTATAAATAGCTACTACGTATCGGTTAAGGATCGGGGTGGAATGGCTTGCTACTTCCCGATGCCATTTGCTCATTCTGCTAAAGTTGAAATTGAGGCTCGTAGCGATAGTTCATTTACATATACTCTGGATTGGCAAAAATACCTTACAGACGAATTTGATGAGGATTTGCGTTTCCATTCCTCTTGGCGTCGTGAGAATCCAGCTCCAGCGTGGGGTGATGACTTCTTTGTCATGGATGCTTTGGGGCATGGTTATCTTTTGGGATTTTCTCTAGGTCTGCGTCAGCGTAGTGATGATCAGCGATGGAGTCATGCAGGCTCCGAAAATTTTTATATCGATGGAGAAGCAATTGGGGAAGATAGAGTCGTACCTCACTATCTTAGGGCAGCTGGAGGAGAGAATACGTTTGACGTTGCTTTCGGGGGGGTTATTCATCGACCCGAAACACATCTATATGCTGGCATACCCTACTATGAGCATCAGGATTCTGGCACGCCTATGGCGCGACATGCATTAAGCGCCTACAAACTATATGTTCATGACCCTTTGCCATTCGAGAAGTCTCTTCATTTTCGTTGGGGCAGTCAAGCGAATGACATGTGTATGACTAGTTATTGGTATCAGGCTGAGCCGCATCGATATTTCGTAAAAATGCCGTCATGGGAAGACTTGGACTATGGTCGTTGGGGAAATGAAGTGGAACTCAGCCGTGGCAAATATGATCTGCTCACACAGATTGGTGCACAAGGACCTACGTCATTCTCAGCCGGATCTGATGATGGTACCTGGTGGCTATACAGTGGCGAGGAGATTTTAGGGATAGGGCCTGATGTACTTCGTCCTGGGATTGTGCACCATTCTTTTCATGGGTTTATCGATTTTTCTCATGTATTTAATGTCAGAAGCACGGGCAGCAATATAACCTGGCCCGCCAACGCATCTGCCGCGACAATACTGCAAGTTCAGACTGATACGACCGCTACGTTGCATCTAAGCTGGGAACAGGGGATGAAGGTTCGTCTTAACGATGATGACATTCAGTCTATTGGCAATAACACGATATACAAATATCAAGCAATAGAGGTCAACTTACGTAGAGGTAATAACCAACTGCTAGTCAATTTAGATAACCCTGATAAGGGATTAACTTGGGGTGCGTGGACTTTTTCTTGTAGGGTCGTTCTTCCAGACGGGGAGGTTGTGATTCCAAGAGCGCATTAGATAAAGTTAGTATACTGAGAAATGACTTCATGGATAGGAGATTGAGCAGTGCTGCTATTGGGACCTTTGTTATATGAGACTTGATAGTTATGTCGATCAGGTTTTGGTTGGCATTGTGGCACCACTAAGGGGAGAGCCATGAGTGTGGATGAACATCGCGACGGCTGGCAACCGGAGGGAGCGAAATGGGTTGTTCTCTATGGAAGTTATAATGGTGTTGAGCGCTCAGCGGTTCACGAAATCCAGCGTAGGGTAAGTAGCTTTGTTCCGTATGTAGTACAAATCCGTCGTGTTGGGGACGATCCTCCGGGCACGGATGAAAATGTCGTACTGGTAGGCACTCCTGAAAACAATAGATGGATTAGGCAACTCATAAACGATCGTGCCATCCAGTCTCCTCCCGGTCCCCAGGGCTACTCGCTGGCATGTCTCGATTCACCGTTCCAAGAGAATCGGTGTTTAATAGTAGTGGCTGGTGGTGATTCCGATGGTGTCTTGCATGGCGCCCACGAGCTCCTGGCTCGGATCCTATCGGATGGGATCTGGTTCGATTTTTCCGCTCGGCCCAGAGATGGGTATGGGCCTATAGGACCGATCCCTATGACTAGCGACCTTGAGAGAATCCCGAATTTACTGACTAGCGGAGCCCCTGCTATCGACCACCGTGGCATATGGACGTGGGGCTATGCCATCTACGACTATCGGAGATTTTTTGCAAACATGGCGCGTCTTAAGCTGAACATGGTGACTATCTGGAATAACACCGTGCCAATCAATGCCAGCGAGGTCATCGAGTACGCACACAGTTACGGAATTCGTGTCATAATGGGTTTTCATTGGGGTTGGGGCAGGAAGGGACTGAGCCTGACGGACGCCGATGATATGCGTAGAACTAAGGAAGAGGTAGTCCGTACCTACAAGGAGCAGTACGCCTCTCTCGACTTGGATGGTATCTACTTCCAGACGCTAACCGAGCATCTGAGTACGGAGCAGTCGGGTGGATCCACCGCTGCGCTGGCTTGTGATTGGGTTAACGAGATAGCCTCTGCACTATTTGAAGTAGAACCTGATTTGTCCATACAGTTTGGCCTTCACGCAGCCTCGATTCGTGAGCACTACGCAGATTTGAGGGCTTTGGATCGTCGCATCACCATTGTTTGGGAGGATGTGGCGGGGTTTCCGTATGCTTACAACCTGAGTGATGAGGATACTTCTCAAGAGAGTGTACAGCAGGCTATTGACTATACGGCTGATTTAGTTCATCTGCGCCCAGGTTTGGATTTTGGCATGGTTCCCAAGGGTTGGACCCAACTCAAGTGGAGGGACTTTCATGGGCCTTATGTACTGGGTGAGGAGGATCCCCGCTCCATCCGTGAAGCGCTCCGCGAGCGTGAGACCACGTGGAGATTTCTAGAGCAGAGTTGGCTCCAGCACTATCCGAAGGCAGCTCACTTCTACCGCGAGTTGCTAGCAATGAAGCCAGAGGTAATCATAGTTACCGGACTTTTAGAAGATACAATCCTTGAAGAGACTATCCCGCTCCCAATCGCACTCTATGCTGAGATGCTCTGGGATCCGTTCCAAGATGATGCCGAAATTCTGCGCCGGGCGATGAGCTCATATTACCGATGTTGAAATTCCATGGTTCTGTAGGTTAGCTTTCTTTGGCACAATCTGTAGAGAGGATTTACATGTTCAGGTCAGATCAGAAAACATTCTTTGAAACGTTTGGTTTTCTAGTGCTTCAAGATGTGCTTACCGATTCAGAGATGAACGGTATCGACCAAGATTTTGAACAAGTTTTGGAAGAAACACCTGTCCCTGAATCAGCGGATGTGTTTGATTCTACCCAAGATGGGCAGACGATATTTAAAGTGGGAACACAATGGTTTCTGAGTCGCAGGGAAGATGAATTACATAAACGTCCTACCTTTCGTTCAGTGCTGAAAAGTGAGCGTATACGATCAGTTATTAAAGGCCTTCTGGGGCCTGGATGGTACCTTACTGGAAACGTAGCTAAAAGATTCGCTAGTGGCACGGATTGGCATTGCGACCTTGGTTGGGATCCTAACCTTCCTTTGGGGAAACAGGATCCATTATGGCCTCAAGGCTTTCCGGCTTCATACTACTATGGACTTAAGGCGGCCATATATTTAGAACCGCTTACGAAAGAAACCGGGGCTTTGAGGGTAATACAGGATCCCATCTAAGTCCATATCATGAAAATCTTGCATCTCTCCACTATCAGATTCCTGGCAGGTTTGAGCACCTTTTGGAAAATTCTAGATTCCCTCAGTTCGGTCTGGCACCACCTGATGTCCCGTCATATGGGATAGATTCTAAACCAAGTGACATTATTCTGTTCAACCACCAAATTTGGCATGCCTCATTTGGCGGCAGTATGGGACGTAGGATGATTACATGGGACTATAAAAGTAAACCGGAAGCTAAACATGAATTAGAATATGCAAAAGAATTCTTGGAAAAACCGGAAGGTGTACTCGGTTAAAAGTGTGTAGTTAGTTTGATGAAAGACTCATATATTGGTAAATGCTGAGTCAAGTTTCTGGAGGTGTTAAATGAAATTATCGGATCAGCAAATTCAGTTTTTCAGTACTTTTGGTTTCATAAAATTTCCTGGGTTATTTTCCGGTGATATAGGCCGTATCACTGATGCGTATGAACAGGTTTGGAAAGATCATGGAGGTGGATATGAAGGCCGTGTCCATGACTACGAACATAGATCCGTTCTTTGGCCATTTATAGATGACAACGAATACCTCAGTTCTCTCATAGATGACAAGCGAATTAAGGCTATAGGTACATCTCTTCTCGGAAACGGTTTCAATTATGCATCGAGTGACGGTAATTTCTATGTGGGCGACACTAATTGGCATTCTGATACATGTCGTAATTTTAACTATGGTCCAGTTATGAATGATCCTTCAAGGCCAAGTTATGGATATGGGGCACTGAAACTGGCATTTTACCTAGATCCGCTTACCAAAGATGAAGGGTGCCTTAGGGTTATACCAGGTAGTCACAGAGTAGGTGATAAATTTGGAGATTCCCTACAGAGTGAGATTTTCGAGACCCAAGATAGTTGGGGTATGAGAGAGAAAGATGTTCCTGCAATTCCACTGGAAACTACCCCTGGTGATTTATTAGTATTTGATCTGTGCATTAAGCATGCATCTTTTGGAGGTGGTACGAGACGTAGGATGTTCACTATAAACCTTCAGCAGCGTTTCAGTGATAAAGATCTTCCCTTTTTGAGAGAGAATATTGCTTCCATGGCTAATACTAAAGGTGGTGCACATCGATTCGGTGCTCTTAGGGCTTACGGGGACATTATGATTAATACAGCTAGTCCAGAACGTATGGTGCACCTCGAGCAGAGGCTTGCTAATGACGAATTACTTCAAGCGAAAGTTTTAGAACTCAGAGAATTAGATAAAATCAAGGATGCGAGATGAATATTAGGTACTGTACGGTGTGGATAATATAAATAAAGGCATGGTTACAGTTTGTCGACATCATGTAATTTTAACGCTAGGATCTGTACTGGTATTAATAATGTTATCGTGTGGAGGGATTGATTCAGGGTCAACGCCTGTACCTGTTGTGACAGGTATGCTTACTCGAACGCCTCTACCTATAGTTACTGAGATACCTCTATCGATTCCCTCACCACTTCCAATTACCCCAACACAGATCTCTATGCCACAAACAAAGATTAAGTTGGAATCAACTGTTACTGCTACACCCGCACCCACAGCCACTTCCGTACCACCACCCACCGCCACTTCCGTACCACCACCTACAGCCACTTCTATTCCTGAATTGACAGCAACGGACTACATTTTAAGAGGTAATGAATTTACTAATGAAGGTAATTATGAGGAAGCCATAGGAGAGTATAACGCAGCAATAGAGCTGGATCCCAAGAATGCTCTTGCATTTTATAACAGGGGAGTTGCAGAAATTAGACTCGGATGGTACTTCGATGCGATTTATAGCTTAGATCTATCAATAAAGTTGGATTCCACAAACTTTTGGGCATTTAATAACAGGGGAGTTGTATATAATGAACTCGGATTGTATTTAGATGCTATTGACAGCTTAAATTTAGCTATAGAGTTAGACTCTACAAATGCCCGTGCGTTTCTCAACAGGGGAATTTCTTGGGAGGGGTCATTTGGTTACGACCGTGCGATGGCTGATTACGATGAAGCAATTCGTTTAGATCCTCAAAATGAAACAGCAGTGAATAAGAGAAATGATCTTGCTGCATTAATGGAAAGTATGGAATAGTTATCTCACTATTCCTCCCTGTTGAAGTGGAGGGTAGATTTCGGATTCGATGTTTTCTTTTTCAATGAAAAGAATACAAGAGGAAGTGATGACAATATTCTATAGTATGCCAAAATTTAAGGTAGAGGTTCAATATCTAGATCCGTTGGGTAGAGCTTAGTGTTAGATTCTGGAAAGTCATCTGAATTAATGTCGGGTATTGGGATCCATGTTTGCTGATGTGCCGATTCCCTCGCAGCGAGGCACATTGTTGCACTCAGTAGTCCGTCTGACAAATTAGGGCTGGCGTCAGTCACTCCGAAGCATACTTCAGCAAAATTATTAACCAACGCTTCGTCGCCCCCGTGGTGTCCTTCACTAGACCCTTTAATGCTAAGCACTTCGACTTTGTCTTTGAAATGGTCGACAATTTTGATTTTTTCGGTATACCAATCAAATGACACGGTTGCCTTATATCCTGTTATAACTGCACCTCTAGTAGCGGACGAGAGGCGTGAGACAAAATTCTGGCTGTAACTAGCGTGGATTCCTCCCTCATACATTATCAAAGCCGACCCCGCGTCTTGATTCAGTACTTTGTTTCCCCAGACACATTGATGGTCAATTGGATTTGATTTTTTGTACAGTGTTGGGTCAGGTGAATAAGGACTTTCGGCACAGATTTTGGATTTGTCGCATTTAGAGCACCAGAGATCGTGTGGCATGTCGCCCCCGTAGATTTCTCTAGTCATCATTGCAGTTATCGCTTTGGGTTTGCCAAGGAGAAGATTTATATAATCGAAATCATGGGTAGCCTTTTGAAGCCAAAGCCCTCCGGTGACATCATAGTTTCTAAGGTTAGTAGACCCGAAATATTCTGCACCATATGGGACATTGTTGACTGCCTGGACTTGGTTGATTTTGCCCAATCTACCACTTCGAACAATGTCTAGGACAGTATTAAATAGTGGTGAAGTTCGTAAAGGGAAGGATACAACTACTCTATTAACAGAATTTTTGTATGCTCTTTTAAGATCACCAATTTGTAGATATGTAATACTTACAGGTTTTTCCAAATAAACAGGAAGGTTCAATGTGGCCAGGTTAACTGCTAAGGGTGTGTGAGTGTTGCATGGAGTACCGATCAGGACGCCATCTAAGGTATTTGAAATTTTTGTTAAATGATTTACATGCGAATAGAACTTAGTTGAATGCATACTTACACAGTGTGAGGGAAATGTTTTTCGGGCACTATCTTCATTAATGTCTATAACTGCGGCCAACTTAAATCCAGGGAATAATTTATGGAATATAGATATCAAATTTGAAGATCTCTTACCAAGGCCTATAACTGCTAAGTTGAGTTTGCGATTCACTTGATACCTCCTACCCAACTACGAACGTAATTTGGTTAGTATATCTGAAAGTGTGAGATTTTAAGTAATGTCATCTATTTGACTTTAGAATAAGTACAAATCAGGGGTGCATTGATCAGTTTGGGTATGCTGTCGGTAGGTTACGATTCAGAAGAAAAAGATTATCGGCAGTACTATTTGGAGGATGTTCTAATCACAGAATATAGCAGTTATGCTTTTGTTATTTTCTTCCCTGACTTGTGCATTATATGCTATCATATTGTATGAAAAACTATCAAGTGGTATATATACAGATGAAGGGGTATGTATCTGTTAAGTAAGGTATAGGTCTTGGAAGACTCAATTATTGATGAGATAGAAAAGGCTTACGGTAAGGTATTAAATAAGATAGAAAGAGCCTACATCACTCAGGAGAGAGGAATAGGACACTCAAGGGCTTCTTTGGTATCAGATTGTAAGTCTGGACTTGAAACATCCCAAAATATAGCCTCTATGTTAAGGGAATTGTTTGGTTCGACTACAATTCCTCCAAAGTTCCTCTATGGCGAATTCAATAGGTCAGCTATAACTTCTAAAATGATGTTTTTAGAGGCAGAAAATAGTATACGTGTTCAGGAATTTCGAAAGGAAGCATTAAAAAACAAGCTATTACCTCAAGACATGGTTATGGGATGGATAAAGAAAACAGGGACGAAGGACGGTGTACCAATACGTTTTGTTGATCGAATTCCATTACCAGATGATACAACCGCAGAATTAGTCGAAGGGGATTTAATTTTAACGAATGAACTTAATGTGCGGAGGGTGAAACGATTGAGTGGCAATGAGCTTCATTACTGGGTTGGGGATGCAAGGAGCACATATGTGACTACAGGAGGAACTTTAGACAAATTAAGGGGACTTTCTATAGAGTTATCACAAATGTATGGTTGGTCTCAGGCATTAGCAACCACGTATGTACTAACAGGCGATCAATTTATGATCGAGGCTATTGAGGTTGAGGCTAGTATTTACCCGAGTATTTTAGCGAATAAAATTGTCTTGAAAGTGGATCCGACTTCTACTCCGAAAGAGGTTGTCGAGGCTTTTCAGTGGGCAAAAAACCGATTTTTTGAGCCAACTTCCAAGCAAAACAAAACAAAATCGGAAATTCTGGCATGGTTCTTTGTTTCACACAAGGACATGAATAGAAATGATAGATTACGACTTTGGAACAGGCTCTGTAACCAAAATGAGAGTTGGAAAGCATCCTGGAGCTACGATTTAGTTAGAGGTATAGATAATTTTCACCGTGACTTAAAGACATCGTATAAAAAATATCTTGATGGAAGACAGGCTAAAGACGGAGGTTATTCCTAGTTACAACAAGTGAAATTGATTAGATTTTATGGGCAACCCAACATTGAAAAGTGCCGTAATAGATTTGCTAAAGATGTCCAAAATAATGGAGGTAGGATGAATAAAAAAAACGAGAATTCAGTAAATATCGTAACGGAAGAGGATGGTATACCGGTTTTGTATCCTGAGTGTGTACGAGGTTTTGGTGTTAGGGTTGTTAATCCTCAAAATCCAAAAGCGCCTTCAAAAGACCTCAGTGCAAACATAGTTTATATAGCTCCTGGTGGAATCTTAGAACCCCATCGTCACGAAAATGAAGAAGTTTACATAATTGTAGAAGGGAATGGCATAGGATATTTCGGACTAGAACAGCCTGTGGAAATAAGCAAAGATATGTTTCTACATTTCCCATCTAATGCTATTCATGGAATAAAGAACACGAGTGGTTCAATGATGAAAATTGTTACTGTAAATTCTCCGCCCGTTGGCCACATACCTGAGTGGAAAACAAATTCATGAAGTGGTAAGTAGTTAGGGAGACAAAAGTTTTTTGGTAATTAGACCGGAGATAGATTCATGTACAAAATTGCCCAAGCCCAAACCAGGATCGCTTGAAACTTCTAGGTATCCATCTTTCACTTTAGGCGGTGTCTCTATTATTGAGTAGTTATGTATGTCTGTAACAATCTGCTCAGTACTTCCTTGCTCAAAGTTAGCAAATCCTTTGTACTCAATCATTACACCATTACTAATGGTTGAAAGTACGTTCAAGTGACCTGCAATCAGTATCGCGGTCCATGGTCCGTGAGGAATGCAGAGTATTCCAGCATCTTGAGTTCTACGTGCTACCCTTATGAATTGAGTCATCCCCATTTGTTGAATATCCGGTTGTACGACATCTATAGCGCTGGAATCTATAAATCTCTTAAAATCTAGTTCTGTCGTAAGACTCTCTCCTGTCGCTATTTTAATAGGAGATTTACGGGTAAGCTTTTTGAATTCATCAACGTCGTATGGGTGTACCGGTTCTTCTAAGAAATAGATGTCATATTTTTCCAGAAGTTCAGTTATTTGTATTTTTTCTTTTAGGCTCAGAGTTTTGTCTAGATAAAAACTTGGTCCGCAATCCAGCATTAATCGGATATTTGGTCCGATTGCCTCTCTGATTGCTGCCAAAGATTCCTGTCCTGCACTATCGAAAAAATCACCCCACCCATATTTGATAGCTTTAAATCCTTGTTCAACATACATCTTGCATTCTGATACCATCTGTTCAGTAGTTTTCGCTACCCGAATAGAGCTTGAGTCATTATGGATGGGGTTTCCTCTAATCGATCTTGAAGTGCTTGCGTAAGCCATGATTTTGTTCCTGATTACTCCACCAAGAAGTTGATGAATAGGGACTCCTGCCGCCTTACCCGCGATGTCCCATAGAGCGATATCGATGGCGCTCATTGAATTGACTGCCAAACCACCCTCTCCGCCACGTCCACGCTGTGCTTGCCAAGATTCAAACATTTTATTCCACAACCGATTTGTGTTGGTTGGATCTTCTCCTAAAAGCAGGGGCTTAAGGCTAGTGTTTCCAGCTTGGATCACCGCCGCGACTGCAGGTACTGGTGCTGAGGTTGCACCTATACCAATCAACCCTTCGTCAGTAACAACTTCAATCAATGCTGTTGATGAATTGACATGATCCGAATTCACTACCCTCACGTCAATAATCTTCATATCATTTAAAAACCTTACCGATTTCTGTGAATTCGGTCGTCTATTAGAAAGTGTTGTGTTACTGCTTGTAGTCAGTGACCATATTCTGACTGCAACATTGATTCATCACGCCAACGTTTACTTGTTTGCTCTAGATTTTTTGTTTTTAATGCTAGGCTAGGAAGATTCTGTGCCAAAGTTTGGAAGACTGAGTTTGCAATTATTCGGTGACCGAGATCGTTTGCATGGACACCATCGTAGTGAACCATCCATGAGGCATCCCCGTAGGCATTATATACATCCGTGTACATGCATTCTGTGTCTATTGACACTTCAGAAATCAATTTATTGAACGCCTGTAATGTGTCATGGTTGGCGTTATTCCAAACTGGTCCGCCTGCCGTGAAGTCGTTCATATAATATGGTCCAAGCAGCATTATTAACGTACTGCAACTGTTTTTCACGGAAGATATTAGTTTCATTAGGTCTTCTCGGAACATTTCAAGTGATGTGCCACCTCTTGAATCATTTAGGCCGTAAGAAATTATTACCAAGTCAGGATCGTGGTCTATTACGTGTTTTTGAAGCCTTTCATCTGCTGCAGGCTTACCTGAATAATTGTAGGAAGGTGAACGGGTTGATATTACATTGGCTCCTATACCGCTGTTTATCAATTTCACCGGTTCAAATTGAAAATCGCTTATCATATTTGCGAGCAGTTCGGGCCAGCAACGCTCCGGTTCTGAGCTCCATCCTCCAGCTGTTGTACTTTCACCAAGTGTCACTAGCGTTTTTAACGAATTTATTTCCATAAATTCCTCTCTTAGGGTAAGAAACCCTGTTGGAAATATTCAAATGTTTTACTCAGAAGATTACACTTCGGAGTTTTGTAAGCGTACAGAAAACCCGTCCATATCTGCATCGACAGATATGGACGGGTCGTCAGAAATAAGCTGTATACGCTTGAATTTTAAATCAGTTATATGAGCCTAGCAGGATAAACATCTTTCCTGCTGGATTTCCTCCACCAGGGCTTTGTCCTGCTTCTCCAACGATTATGTCAGGAGTACCGTCGTTGTTGATGTCAGAAACGACAACCGAGCTACCTGAAAGGTATCCGTCCGAAGCGCCAGTACCACCTATAATGAAGAGGTGTTTTTCTGACGACATTGTAATGTCTCCAGGTCCCAAAGGACCAAACGCGACATATGTAATTCCTGCGAATCTCACTCCTGATGGGGCCGCCCCCGGTGCACCAATAAGAAGATCATCTGCACCATCACTGTTTAGGTCTCCACTACCTACTGCGAATCCTAGTTGATCGGAAATACCTCGGTCGGCGGAGTATCCTCCAGCAATAGTGATTGACACAGAATTGGAGAGATCTATAGAACCATTTTCGATTGGTCCGAAGACCACGTGTACCTTCCCGCCATCTCCGCCTGTCGAAGATCCAACTATGAGGTCTGCTGAACCATCACCATTGATATCTCCACTTGACACACTCGCTCCAGAAAAGTCATCTGCTTCGAATCCACTTACTGTGGTAGAAACGATATCAGATATATTCAAATTACCTTCTTCTATGGGCCCTAGCACGATGTAAGTGGTTCCCAGACCAGGAGATCCAATTATGAGATCGTGTGCACTATCACCATTAAAATCTCCTGTACCTACAGAATGTCCTGACAGGGCGTCTTTTCCAGTACCAGAGATAGTTATATCGGCTGTTGAAAGATCAAAATCACCTGCTTCTATGGGACCAAATACAACGTATGATATTCCTGATTTTCCAACACCAGGTGCTCCAATTATAAGGTCGTTAGAGGCATCGCCATTAACATCAGCGATGGCAACACCTTGACCTGAATTATCGTCTGACTCTAAACCGATGTAAGTGGCATCGGAATTCGTTGATAATTTTACGAGCCTACGTTCTCCAAGTGGACCGAATATAATATAAGTCTCCCCGGAACCATATGTGCCTCCAAAGGGAGCTCCTACTACTAAGTCATCTATTCCGTCCCCATTTAGGTCTCCTGTAGCCATAGATGATCCTGCTCGATCGCCTGGGTCTACACCAAATACAGAGACGTCTCTTTCTTCCTGAATTTCTAATAATCCAGGCTCTGTTATTGGGACAGGTACTGGTGTTGGTGTAGGCTCTGGCTCAGCCGTAGGTTCAGGTGTTGGGGTCGGTGTATTAGGGATAGGAGTAGCTGTGGCTTCTACAACAGGCTCTTCTGTGGCTTCTGCAACGGGTTCTTCTGTGGCTTCTGCAACGGGTTCTTCTGTGGCTTCTGCAACGGGCTCTTCCGTGGCTTCTGCAACGGGCTCTTCTGTGGCTTCTGCAACGGGCTCTTCTGTGGCTTCTGCAACGGGCTCTTCCACCGCTTCTGCAACGGGCTCTTCCACGGCTTTTGAGGCGGTTGGTTCAGTAGGAGCAGTTTTTTCTGTTGATGTGTCTGATGTATCGGATTGACCACATGCAACCATAAGTAGCGCGAGAGAACATAAGGCTATAACTATAATTGAAGTATATTTTTTTTCCATGACAAGTTTCATACTTTCAGGTATTTTGGATGAGTTATTGTGTAAACCAGTTGGATATCTCCGTAAGTCGGTGGATTGTAGTCAAGAAATATAAATATGTCAACGATTCCACTATATTGCGGTTACGTTTAGGCTAGATTCTGCCAGCACACCACTGTATCCCTCTCAGCAGCACTGTCTGGAACCCTTCATTATTAAATACTGCTCTATCGTGACCTGATTGATAGCAGAAAACTCGGGCGTTTTTATACTGTCTTGTCCATGCCATAGTTTTCATGCTCTCGGAGTGGTCTGTTGTAAGTAAAATTTCGCTGTTATTTTCAGCATTGCTTGCACCGTAGGTCTCATCAATTACATCAAAGTCCTGTAGATTTTGTGTGATTGGATGACGAGGAGATACATTTCGTATCTGTACTACCTGATCTTGGTGTACAGGCCCATCTTCTGCCAAATGGATACCACCTGAAATTTCTTGCCATTGTGGCCATTCAGGATAGGCCAGAATAGCATGATGCAAAAGGAATATCCCCTGCTTAGAATCGCCCAGTGTAGTTAGCGCCTCCCTAACACTTCCGCCCATAGGGTACTGCTCGCTTCCAGGGGTTGGAAGATGGTAGTTGTAAAAAACCAATGCCTCGTATGTTCCTCTGGACTCACCTGTATCTGTAACGAAGTCCTCTATGTTTTGTGGATAGGCATCTATTCCGGGCAGATTACGAAATAAGGTTTGAAAACCTACTACGTCATAAGGATGATGCCCTGTTATAACTGCCACCTTTATTTTGTCAGAAGATTTTTTCATAGTCATAACTGAACGCCTTCATTTTTTCTAATCCGTATATCTTGGCCGGGTAGTTAAATATGGTATATGTATCATGATTTTGGTGGAATAAATTGCTTTCTGAATTTAGCTAATTTTGGTGAAATAACTATCTGGCAATATCCCTGCCATTGGTTACGACGGTAATATTGTTGATGATATTCTTCTGCAGGGTAAAAGGCAGGGGCTGGAATCACTTCGGTTACTACTGGGTCATTCATGTCACCTTCAGAATCGATTTTCTGAATAAAATCTTCTGCAATTTCCTCCTGTTT
The DNA here is from genome assembly GCA_913051545.1 of uncultured Chloroflexota bacterium. Taxonomy (GTDB): domain Bacteria; phylum Chloroflexota; class Dehalococcoidia; order Lucifugimonadales; family CAJXCD01; genus CAJXCD01. Next base: position 27,503 of record CAJXCD010000007.1, on the reverse strand, counting down.
GTCATCGTGGAAGAATATGGCAGACCTGTATTGAGATCCTATGTCGTTGCCCTGCCTGTTAAGTGTGGTGGGATCGTGGATTGAGAAGAAGATATCGAGAATACTTTTGTATGAAACCTTCTCCGGGTCGAAAGTGATTTGTACAGCTTCTGCGTGTCCAGTAGTTTCTGAACAAACTGCTTCGTATGTCGGATTATCAACGTGTCCACCTGAATATCCCGATACAATTTTCTCTACTCCTGAGACTTCCTCGTATACTGCTTCCAGACACCAAAAGCATCCGCCGGCCAAGGTGGCTACCTGAGAATTATTACTCATTTGCAAACTCCTGAAGCATCATAGTATTTGGCAGTGAATAAAATTACGATTAGAGCTTATCATGGAATCAATTTATGTTCTAACAATATCGTTTCAGAGATAAATACGAGTTTGGTTATGGACATAGTCAAATAATTATAATGGGGAATATTTCTATCCTAGATCATTACGAATGTCTGCTAGCTTTTGAAGTCCCATATAATAACTAAGCGTAGTTTTTCCGATATTATTGTTAAGAAAGAATATCAATTATCATAAAGGTTTCAATTTGAGATCAGGACGCAAATTGTCGGCGTACGTTTTGATTACAATTCTGCTGATTGGCGTGGGAGACAATTTAACTCTTTCTCCAGGTGCTGCTGTAGCTCGTTCGTATATGTTCTCGGTAGCCTCCTGGGAAATAAAGAACTTGCCAAATAAATGGATGAATCTTGTAATGGAAAGTTGGCCAGGTAATAAGCCGTCTAGGCAGAGGCGACTTCAGGTAATCGACGAATATTTGGAAATTTCTTTATTGGCAAATAAGGAGAGAGAACGGCTTAAGGGCGATTCGAAGTTTCAGTATGGGAGTACTGCTTCAACGGATAGTGCAAAGGATGCTGGTAATGACCTCGGAGATCACTTAGATCAGCTTATCCACAGAAAAATGGAATTAAAAGGTACAGTCGAAGAAGCTTTGGAATCTGAACTTAGTAAAGTAATAATTAATGAAGGGTTTGGTTCAAGATTGGGTTTGATCTTTCCGCCTGTTGATCTCGCTTTTGAAGATCCTCCAACGGTATTAGTGACATCCCCCAGAGATCGTATTTTTCGTCTAGAGACACAGTTGCTAGCACCAGACATATCAGCTTTTGAAAGAAATATTATTGAGGAGGAAATATTTGAAAAATATGACCTCTCTTCCCTAATTGTGGATTTGAGTGGTCTTTCAACTTATCCTACCATCACCTCAGATCAGGCACCCTTACGAGCAGTTTTGCAGACTGCTGCACATGAATGGTTGCATGCATATCTCTTTTTCAAACCACTGGGCTTTAATTACAGTATTTCTGAAGAGATGTATACGTTGAATGAGACGGTAGCGGATTTGGCTGGTAGGGAGTTAGGAGATGCGACATTTGCTCTTATGGGAGGTGACTTAGGAATTTCATCTTACAGATTTCAGGCAGGAGAAGACCGTTTCCCTAGATTTACTAGTGAAATGCGCGAAACCAGAATAGAGGTTGATCACTATTTGCAGAATGGTCAAATAGAAGAGGCTGAAAATTATATGAAAGAACGTTGGTGGTTTTTAGCTCTTAGAGGTTACAGACTGCGCAAACTCAATCAGGCCTATTTTGCATTCTATAATATGTACGGTCAAAGCTCAGTATCGATAAGTCCGATTGGTGACCAGGTTAAGGAATTCAGAAGTAACTTTTTGGATACAGGGTCTTTTGTGAGGGCGGTTTCGGGAGTATCAAGTTATGCAGAATTCCTAAATCTTTTGGAGATTTATAGGGATTAACAATATTGATTGATTTTGGATTATTCAGCTGGGTTTCAGGTAGGTTAGAAGTAGTTCATCAGAGTGGAATTCATTTTTTGTTTTATTCAACCCATTTTCAAGCCACCATTCGTAAGCATTTTGTAGTCCTTCAATTATTCCGTATTTTGGATACCATCCGATATCGTATTGAATTTTACGAATGCTATATTCGTAGTTTTTATCCCAGCTGAAGTCACATATTTCTGTTGGTTCTATATCAGCAACTTCATAAAGTACTTTTTTGTAATCCGAAGGGTCAATTTTAACTATGTCGGCGGTTGTATCCATCACTGAAGCCACAAGTTCAATGTAGGTTTCTAATGTAACTGGTTCTGGCCCCGCTGCGTTGTATGTTTTATTGAAAGCCCTTTCCCCCACGGACACTGCTGCAAATGCAGAAGCCAGATCATCCACATGGACAGAATGATTGAGAGTTTTACCGCTTCCAGGAACTATTACAGGTTTTTTTTGATACAGGCGTGCAAATACACTGAAAAGCCTTCTGGTAATATGGTCATCTGGACCATATACGTAAGGAGGTCTGATAATGGTCGAAGGAATACCTGAACTTTTTGACCATTTTTCAAGAACGGTTTCACATAGTATTTTGTTTCTTCCGTAGTCTCCGCTTGGACCTCGCTTTAATTGTCCATTTTCCTTTATGGGTATACTATTATTGTCTGAATAAACTGCTACGCTACTGCAAAAGATGTAATGACTTACTCGATTTTTGAGTGCGCTTAAAACAGCTTTGATTTCTAGTGGTTTGTATCCCGATATATCGTATATTGTGTCGAATCTTTTTTGGCTTAACGCGGAACACATTGAATCAGGGTTTGAACGATCGGCTTTGAGTCTGGCGACACTTTCAGGCAAAATCGATTGGGTTTTGCCGCGATTAAGTACAGTTACTCTATGACCCGACTCAATTAGATATTTTACTAGATGTAATCCAACAAACCTGGTGCCGCCTAGAACGAGGGCTTCCAATTTTAAATTCCTTAATCACACTGGGAAGGTCCAAAACAGGTAGTTGTTTTACACGCCCCCGGAGTCACTACCACGACCACTTCCAGTCAACTTTATGCGCGGGTCTACAATTACTAGCATTATGTCCGAAATCAATGTTCCTACAACTGAAAGGCCAGATAGCAGGAGTATACCGGCACTTACCAAGGGTCCGTCCTGTGCAAAGGTTGCTTCAAGCAGTGTCGGACCTAGTGTAGGCAAACTGAGTACTATTGAGATAATTACAGTACCGCTTACCAGTGCTGGCAGCATCCCGCCTATGCCGCTTATGAAGGGATTCAATGCTATTCTGACTGGATATTTGATGATGACCCTCCAGCTAGGCAATCCTTTTGCTCTGGCAGTTACCACGTATGGCTTGGACAGTTCGTCAAGAAGGTTGTTGCGCAGTATTCTAATTAGTCCAGCAGTTCCTGCAGTGCCTATTACGATGGACGGTATTATAAGGTGTGAAAGCATGTCAATAACTCTGCCTATGCTCCAGGGAGCTGTGAGATATTCTCCTGAGAAAATTCCACCAACGGAATGGTCGAAATAAGCGAAGAAAACGTACATGAGAACGAGACCCAAAAGAAAGTCTGGCACAGCCAGACCTGTAAAGCCAAGGAATGTGAATACATAGTCCCCGAGGGTGTTTTGACGTACAGCCGAATATATTCCTATTGGGACCGAGAAAACCCAAGTAATGATTGTTGTAAAGATGGCTAGATATATAGAGTAAGGTAGGTATTGGTTGATAACTCGCCTGACGTCTATGCCTGACGATGAACTTCCGGCAACTTCAGTAAAGGATTTGCCGAAATCTCCTCTCGTTACGACGGCGAATATCCAATCCCACCATTGGACGATTAGTGGATTATCTAAACCGTATTCTTCTCGAAATTGCTGTTTTTGCTCAAACGTAGGAGGGGGTAGTCCCATACCTGCACTGATCATTTCGTCATAAGCGTCAAATAGGTCTCCTTCAGGGATCTGCACGATCATGAAGGAGACAAAGGAGATTATTAAAAGAGTGAAGGTTGCAAGCAACACTCGACGAACTATATAAGGGATCATATATTTCTCCTTGGACAGCAACGCTAAATTTGGAGATATTACATTTTGTAAAGGCGGTAACCTTTCAACCAACCGAGGCGATATACCACTTTAATGAAACTAAGTTTCACGCTTGCTCATTCTAGACGTGATTGTAGATGTTGTCTACTCCAAATATATTTTTAGTGACAGGAAGAACTGTTTTGGTACGGAATGTTTGTAAAAATTGACGTATCATATAAATGTTCGAATGGTGGGAACGATTAGATGAATGTATGGTCATCAATAAGGTTGTTAATCTTATCAGGCAGGGATATTTCTTGGACTAAATCTGTGGTTTCGTGGATTGTATACGATATAGCCAATACAGTATTTAATCTGGGTGTTGTTGGTCTTTTTCTCCCAATGTGGATAAGTAATAATCCCAATTCAACTGATGCTGACCTTGGTTTTTCGATCGCGATTTCTATGATTGTTGTGTTGGTGGTGAGTCCGTTTCTAGGGGCATTAACGGATCAGATCAGAGGACGGGTTCGAACTTTCACTTTCCTGAATATAATCGCTGTTGCAGCAACATTTCTTATCGGAATGGGAGGTAGTATCAAATCCGGTATATTCTTTTTCTCGGTGGCTTTCATATGTGTGTATTTGGCAGAGTTACTTTACAACACCATGTTGTCTGATGCCTCCACTCCGAAAAATAGGGGTAGAGTCGGTGGGATAGCAGCAGCAGTTGGGAATATAGGTTCACTGGCAATAATACTTTTTGCACTACAACATGACGGCATAAACAGCTTTGTGTTCCAGGTTATCTCAATAATTATACTTTTTGCAGTACTTCCGATGGCCATGTTTTTCTCAGAGAAATCAAGTAGTTTCTTGGAGCCTAGAAGTCCGGTATTAGCTTCTACATGGCATCAAGTCAGGACTACTTTCAGATATTTTCAGGATTATCCTCGAGTGTCGAGATATTTTTTGGCACGCTATTTTTACATGATAGCGATCACAACGTCATCTACTTTCGCCGTTCTATATGGGATAAATACCATGAAATTCACTGAGAAAGAGGTGGAATTTGTTTTTTTGATCGGCATTTTGGTTGCAATTCCTGGCACGGTGATATGGGGACATATTGTAGATAGGCTTGGCTCTTTTACGACACTTAAAGTAAATTTGTTGTGTTGGATGTTAATCCTTGCAGGTTCGGCTACTATTCCGTTGATTGGTTTAAGTAATCAGTTCTGGTGGCCATTGAGTGCTTTTACTGGCTTTTGTTTTGGAGGATTATGGGTTTCCGATAAGCCGCTGCTTATTGAACTTTCACCATCGAACTTGGGGCATATGTTCGGTATCTATGGGACAATCAGCCGTGCAGCTTTCTTGACAGGGTCTTTACTATGGCCGCTCGTTTCAGTAAAGCTGGGTTTGGGACAACCATTTGCAGTTATTTTACTGACGTTTTGCATTGTTGTGGGATTAATTCTTTTGATTAGTCTGAATTCGTTTTCGGAGGAAAAACTTAACCACAATTAGTTGAAGAGGGCTTTATGTATATACAGAATTCCCATAGCCTCCCTCAGATTCCCAGATTTGACGCCTGCCCAGTAGGGTAGAACTACAACAGCAAGTATTTCCAGGTTACGGGTATATCCCCTGAAATCCGTTTGATTTTTCGGTGGGTTTAGAATGTAGCATACTCTTCACTTCTCCACTTTCATTCACATACCAGCTGTAGCTGCCATTAGCTGTGCCGGAGGTGTTATCTGAAGATATAGAAAGGGGAATCTTTTTCAGGTAACCTTTTTGCACCAGTAGATCAATATCTATAAACCAGTCTCTGCTATCTACCACGTAGTTAATTCCATCGACTGTCACTGCGGAAGTCTTCCAGTGGTCCACGGCAGGAACATCTGAAGCTTTGTGGTAGTAAAGTGGAAGATTGCCGGGAGCTCTATCTCCTGTATTGTCTCCGTCAACCCACGTCGGAGTTCCGCCAACCTGGTCTCCTCCAGCTGGGTTTGTTTGCGGGGAACCCAAAGTAGTGATTAAATCGTTGGCAACATCCTCCTCTTTTAATGCCGCATCATCACCCCCATGTTTTTTGGAGAAAAGTGGATACTGTTTTGCACCACTATTTGCTGTTCCAATGCGCATTTTGTCAGATCCGTATACGGGGCTGTATCCAGTGTTATGCCCAAGTACGGCTATTCTTATGTCGTGTAGGTCTTCCTGATACTTCTTTTCATCTGATTTTAGTAGATTTTGGAGAAGAGGTATCCCTACACCTAATGCGATTATTGCTATAATGCCTATACCTACATAAGTAAGTGTTTTACGTTGCTTCTCCGATTTTTCTGGGTTTTCAAATGATTGCGCCATGTTTTAATCACCTTACTAAACTACTCTTAAATTCAGATTTATCGGCTAGACACTACCTTCTATACCGCTACCTGTCAATTTTATACGGGTATCAACTAGTGCAAGTCATGAATTATTTTAGTGGTGCCGAAGGTGAGATTCGAACTCACACGGGATTTAACTCCCAATGGTTTTTGAGACCACCGCGTCTACCATTCCGCCACTTCGGCTTAATATCACGTACACAACGAAAACATAACTAAAAGGAATGTTGTATCAGATTATCATAGACTGGCAATAAGCGGTCAATCTAAATGAAGTCCTAACTAGTTAATCATACATAGTGACGCGTTTCCTGCCTGTAAGGTAATCGTCGGGGCATTCTTGGAACGCTTTATTACACCCTGGGGCGCAAAAGTAGTAAACGCAATTTTTGTACTTGTATTCACCTCCTGGAGGTTTATTTTCTTGTACTTCCATTTTGCAAACTGGGTCGATGGATGTAGGATTGTCTTTCCCAAATATCTTAATACGCATAAGGTGCCTTCCAGATCTTTATGTTTGCCAAATTTCTAATCAAGTTTACTTGTTCTAGAATCTCTTTAATCTTAGTGAATTCGAGATAACTGCTATCGAACTCAGGGCCATTGCTGTTGCGGCAAGTATAGGGTTTAATAATCCGAATTCACCCAAGAAGGGTCTGAGTGGTAAAGGTACGCCATTAGTTGAAAAAAATGGGTATAAAATTCCTGCTGCAACTGGTATCAGAATCACATTGTATAGGAAGGCCCAGAAAATATTTTGACGTATTGTTCGCATTGTATTTTTACTGAGCGAAATTACATCAATTAGTTTGGTGAGGTTTGTACTAAGTAAAGTAATGTCAGAATATTCTATGGCTATATCTGTACCTGTCCCCATCGCTATACCCACATCAGCTTGAGCGAGAGCGGCAGCGTCGTTAATGCCGTCTCCTACCATTGCGATCTTCTTACCTTTTTGTTGAAGTGATACAATTTGCTTCACTTTTTCTTCAGGTAAAACTTCGGCAATTGTATTTTTTATACTAAGCTCACTTGCCACAGCTGCAGCTGTGGCTGTGTTGTCTCCAGTGAGCATTACTGTTTCAATGTGCATTTTATCTAGCGTATTGATCGTTTCTTTTGAGCTGCGTCGTATAGGGTCTGAAACGGCAATCAATCCCTTGGATTTTCCGTCACATGTGACTTCTACAACAGTTTTTCTTTTGAGGGACAATTCGCGGGACTTAGTTAATAGGTGTGAAACGGAAGAATCTTTTCCGTCTATATAATTAATGCTATTTACTGATATGTGTAATCCATCCACGTATCCCCTAACGCCGCGTCCTGGGGTGGATGCAAATCCATTCACATCCGACAATTCTATGGATGCTTCCAAAGCAGCATCCACTATAGCATCTGCCACGGGATGTTCAGATCTCTGCTCAACTGATGCAGCGAGTTTTAATAGATGATTACTATCAATTCCATTGGGTATTATATCTGTGACCTTGGGAGATCCTTCGGTCAATGTACCGGTTTTATCGAATACCACCGTGTCCACATTGTGAAGCGTTTCAAGGATTTCCCCATTTGAAATAAGGATGCCAAGCTTGGCACCTTTCCCTGTACCTACCATTATTGCTGTTGGCGTTGCCAGTCCTAGTGCACATGGGCATGCGATTACTAGTACAGATACAGCTGTAAGTATTGCATAGATAGGTGACGGACCAAGTATTACCCAGCATATTAATGTAATAACGGAGATCGCTAATACTACAGGAATAAAATATCTTGATATTGTGTCGGCGAGGCGTTGTATAGGTGCTTTTGATCCTTGTGCATCTTCAACTAAATCGGCTATTCTAGAGAGTACAGTTTCTCTACCGGTTCCAGTTGCTTCTATAATCATAGTGCCTCTAGTGTTTAGAGTTGCCGCATAGACTTTACTCCCCGCTGTTTTTTCGATCGGAGAACTTTCACCTGTTAGCATAGATTCATCAACCCACGAAGAACCTTCGATGACGTTTCCGTCGACGGGGATTTTTTCCGATGGTTTTAAACGTATCATATCGCCTAAAACCGTATCTTCTGACGGGATTATCGTTTCCAATCCATTTCTAATCACCCTAGAAGTTGGTGGATGTAGTGACATTAGGGATTTGATAGCATCAGACACTTTGGCTTTTGATTTTGATTCGATGTGCCTCCCCAGGAGTACTATCCCTACAATTGCTGAAGATGTCTCAAAATAAGTTTCTGAGGAGACAGCTATATCTGTATAATCGTGAATAATGGTGATTGTGACGCTGTAAAAATATGCGGTAAATGTACCAATAGTAATTAGGGTATTCATATTGGTCATTCGATGTTTTAGAGCACTCAGAGCTCTGGAAAAAATTGGTGCTCCGGCCCAAAACTGTATTGGTGTGGCAAGTATCATAAACAGGGTGTTATTGTCGTAAGACAGGATGGATGTCGCCATGATGCTCGTAGCTACAATTAAGCTAAAAATGAACCTGATTTTAAGTAGGGAGAGTTCTTTTGCAGTTTCCAGTTCGTTGTATGTATCTTGGGAAGTTCCGTAGAATGAATATCCCGAATTTTCTATGGAATGTCTCAGGCTACTTATAGTAGTTACATTTGATAGATAGTCTACTGTTGCCCTTTCCAAAGCTAGGTTTACAGTTGCGTTGGTGACGCCATCGACATTTATCAACGCTTTTTCCACGTGAGATACGCATGCGGCACATGTCATACCTCCTACTGTTATGTTTAGTCGATCTGTACTTACATCCATTCACTGATTTCCTATGATAGATTTTGCAAGTATATAAACAAATCGATCACGTATTATAAGAGATAAATGGTGGGTCTAATACTGATCTAAGATTTTAGCGGTAATTGAATTTGTGCTGATCCCACAGTAGTTTTTTCAGTAGCAGAATTTTCAGTCCAGATTTCGCATTCGACTATGCCTTCACCATCTATGATATTCTTGCTAACAATCGTTCCTTTACAATATATCGGTTCACCAACAATATCCATGCCACGGTACTGGGTTTCTAATTTTTTAATACTGCCTTCCACACCGGCCCAATCTGATAACATTTGGCCTATAAAGCCACTTTTCAAGGCACCATGCACGATGATTCCCGGAAGACCTCTTTCGACAGCAAATTCCTTATCGTAGTGAACTTCATAATAGTCACCAGAGGCTCCTGCATACATAACTAGTTGTCTTGTAGTAGTTTTTTTTCTTAAAGATGGTATTGCCTTACCAATTTCAACATCATCAAAGTATTTTTTATCAGAAGTCATTATCAATCTCCGTTAGATGGACGTGGGATTATAGTAGATATATGTGCTAAGTTCTGTAGCCACTATATCTCCGTGTTGATCTGAGAAATTTGTTTCTCGATCTACAAAAAGCATCGGTCCTAGCTTTCCCTCTTTTTCCTTTAAATCTGCTATTTTTGTGACCACCGTAATTTGGTCACCTACCGCTACAGACTTGATGAATTTCCATACGCTACCACCGTCTAAAACTTCCTCATAAGGAATTTCTAGGTCGGATATGGTTGGTCCGGGTTCAAGTGATCGTAAAAATGTTGGAGGGGCAATCACTGTTTTATGTTTAGTTGAAGCTGCAAATGCCTCATCTTTGTATATAGGGTTTGCATCACCAATTGATTCTGCAAATTTCCTGATGGATCCTAATTCGACATTGTGGGTTTTAGGATCTGAATTAACACCAATCGCCTTGAGCATTTCAGACGTAATCACACTTTTATTACTCATAATGCTATATTACCTAAAGGAGCAGTTTTTTTACAAATTTGTCAGTAGGCACTCTCTGGTCATATTTTTTCCAGAGGGGCAAAGCTTTGTAATAGACGTTTTACGCCACCGGCATTATTAAATGCGACTGTGAGTTCCATGTCTTCTCCGGAAGGTTTAGTGTTAGTAATTATCCCTTCTCCAAATATTTTGTGGCGAACTTTATCCCCTGTTTTTAGTTCAAACGGCTTTCCCAAAGATTGGTCTCTGTCAGGATTCTCGATTTTTCTAGTATGTTTTGATTTAAGAGTACCATTCTTGATAGTTGACGACCGCGAAGGTGCATCTTTGGCCAGTTTTGTTCCAAACAACTCTCGAGGTATTTCTGCAAGGAAACGTGACGGTGTAGAAGGCTCTGAGCTGCCTCTAAATCCTCTCCGGAATGCTCTTTGCAAGTACAGCCTTTCCTTGGCTCTTGTTAAGCCTACATAACAAAGTCGGCGTTCCTCCTCTATTTCAGATTCATCTTCAAGGGATCTAATATGGGGTAGTAAGCCTTCTTCCATACCTACAATAAATACCACTGGAAATTCCAATCCTTTAGATTGATGTAATGTAACTAAAGTTAGTGCATCTGTCTGATCATCCAGATTGTCTATATCGCTCACAAGGCTTATGCTTTCGAGGAAAGGTGTAAGTGCTTCAGCTGAATTAGTTTCAGTATATTCGTCCGCTGTATTTCTTAATTCTTGTAAATTGTCCCATCTATCTTGTCCCCTCTCAATATCTGCTAATACATGCTTTTTGTAATTAGTTTCATCGAGTAAATGGTCTATTAATTCCGGTAGTTTTAGGCTTTCACTGACTTTTGTGAGTTCGTCTATAAGAGATTCAAATTTTCTCAGCGAATTTACTGACCTGTCAGATAGTGAGTCAGAATGATCTCCTTTCGATGACAAGGACTTTATTTCGTTCAGTAAAGACGATCTCGATGAATTTGCTAAGAGCATCAATTGGTTCAATGTCTTTTGGCCGATACCCCTAGTAGGCATATTAACTACGCGCAGGAAGCTGACATCATCATTTCGGTTAGCAATAAGTCTTAGATATGCGACTACATCTTTTATTTCTTGTCGATGGTAGAATCTTAAGCTTCCTACCAGCTGGTATTGGAGGCCTTGCAACATGCAAGCATCTTCTATAGCACGTGATTGAGCATTTACTCTATACAGGATCGCTATGTTGCTTAATCCATAGGTTTCTTCTCGAATCAGACGTCCTATTTCCGATACTACTTGATAAGCTTCTTCTTTTTCGTTGTATCCCTCTCCTACTGAAATAGGGATGCCTACGCTATTATTAGTCCAAAGTTTTTTCTCTACCCTTTCAGAGTTTGACTTTATTAAATTTTGTGCGGCGTCCAATATTGTTTGGGAAGATCTATAGTTTTCTTCTAGAGGTATTACGGTCGCTTCTGGAAAGTCCTTCTGGAATCTGAAAATATTACGAACATCTGCGTTTCTCCAAGAATATATAGATTGGTCTGGATCTCCAACCACGCAAAGATTACGATGTTTCAAACTTAACAGTTTAGCTATTTCATATTGTGCAAGATTTGTGTCTTGAAATTCATCAACCATGACGTACATGTATCGAGTCTGATATTTATCAGCCACTTCCGGGATTTTCTTTAGTATTGCATGGGCATTTAGTAACAGATCATCAAAATCAACGGCTGAAGAGCTATTTAGTGATGATTCATATTTTTCATAAACTCTGGAAACAATCTCATCGAAGTAACTATTTTTAGACATACTTGATGGATCAGTATTGTTCAGTTCATTTTTTGTGCTTGAAATTTTCGACAGTATAGCTTGCGGAGAAAATTGTTTGGCATCTACATCGACTTCTTTCATACTGCGCTTCACAAGGGATAGTTGGTCAGAGCTATCATAAATTACAAAATCTCTTGACAATCCTATATTGTGACCTTCTATTCGTAATAGCATTGAACAGAATGAATGGAAGGTGCTAACTGTGACTATATCTGCACTTGACCCCATGATTGGGTGTAGTCTCTCTCTCATTTCTGATGCAGCTTTATTTGTGAAAGTTACGGCAGCAATATTAAAAGGGCTTATTCCGCAGGTTTGAACTAAATGTGCTATGCGGTATGTTATTACTCTAGTCTTTCCACTCCCCGGTCCTGCATTAATCAGAACTGGCCCATCGGTGGTCTCCGCAGCTTTACGTTGGTTAGTATTAAGTTCATTAAGGGCTATGATTGTTTTGGACATATAGATGACTTACGAAACAAATAAAGGGTTTCTTTTTGAAATTGTTCGCGTCTCTCTGATAATTGCTTCCCGAAGATATTTAGGTAGATGTGACATGCCAAGATGTGTAATTCCATCGTAGTATTTCAATTCATTGGATATTCTTTCAGCTATTCTACTATCTACCTCAGTTGATGAGAGAGATGAAGGGTTGTTGTTTATTGATCCGGTTACAAACCCCCATGTTGTACCGAATGAAGGCACGAGCGCCTCGTAGACAAAAACTTCGGGAAATATTTTCCCAATAGTTTTTGAAACTACAGAAAAGCACTGTTGATAAAAAGTTGGTCCAGTTGGACCGGCTTGGACTACTATAATACCGTCATCGTTAAGATGTTTCTTTAGAAGTTTGTAATATTCCTCCGTATATAATAAATATGCTGGCCCTCCTTCGAGTGGATCAGGTATATCGATTATCGCTATGTCGAATGTTTGATTGGAATCCTCCAGAAACTTGAATGCATCTACGTGGTGAAGTTCTAAGCGTGGATCACTGAAGGATCCCATATGGTGATTAGGCAAGAATTTCTTGCATAGTTCTACTACTTCTCGATCTATATCTACCATTACAACTTTTTTAACGGTTTCATGCGCCAGTGTTTCCCTCGCGGTAGCACCTTCTCCGCCACCAGCAATGAATATATCCACAGGTTTTTTATGAGTGATCATACTAGGGTGGACCAAGGCTTCATGGTATATGAATTCATCTATTTCAGCAGATTGAGTTTTATTATCTAATACTAGAGTTCTGCCGAAGCAAGTAGTATCTTGTATTTTGACAGATTGATATGGGGTGTCGCCTTCGAAAATTATTTGTTCTACTTGGACGGCTAGTTGTGTATCAGGCGTAATATGTTCATGGTGCCAGTGGATATTGTTGGATGAAAAGACATTGTCAGTCATTGTACAGACCTTGCGAATTTTGAAATTGGACCTCGGTCAATCTCAGATATCTGAGGATATTTACAGCCTAAGCGTTCTACAATAATTTCCGCCGCTCTATATGGTTTGAATCCTTTGCCACACGTGAATATATCCACCGCAGCATATTCATGTTCCGGCCATGTGTGGATACATAAATGCGATTCTGTGATAGTTACGACTCCGGTCACCCCTTTTGGACTGAATTTATGAAATGATTTCCCGAGAATATTAGCGCCAGCTTCCTTAGCTGCAAGTACCATGATCTGTTCTATATATTGAATGTCGTCAAGTAGTGCCCTGTCAGAATCACAGAGTTCTAATAGCAGATGTTTCCCAAGTGAGCTCAATTAAATGTTCCCATAAAGAAATAAATTGGTTCAGTCTACGACCGAGATTATACATTAAAAATCTTGTTAGTCAGGTTAGAACACAGAGTTACTAAAATATATATTTACACAGGGTCAGTAGCACAGGCTAACGAATTTATTTTTTGCAAAGATCAATTACTGCAGGTTTTCACAAGTTTACAAGTGATATGCCTTTAGAATGAAGAATACAGGTTACTAATTGCCGTGTTGTCTCGAATCAGATTAGAGAACCGATCTACTTTGGATATATGGTCGAACCTAGTGTCATTTGTTAAATTATGGAGTCGGTTAAGAACTTCATTCGTGTCAAACTTGGTGGATATAATGGGCACGTCTTCCAAGTCTGCTTCGTGGCTCACGTACTCTATTGGGTCTATACCATTTGTAAGTATCATACAAGCCGTTGGTGTTTTAAGGGCAGACATTTGAATATCTGGCCTGTCACCTCGTATTACGACAGCTTTATTTCCTCGAAGATTGAAGTACGTTTCTCCTGAGTCCATACTAAATCCACCGATCATGAAATGTTCTACTAGTCTACTGTACGTCTCTTCATCTCCAGATGCGCTAGCATCTAATGCATCTATAATTTGTAATACAGATACTCCGAGCAATCTACGATCTTCAGGTACAATTCCCAAAAGATTTAGATTAGATGACTCTATCTCTGGAATTAAGTTGTTCTCAACTTCCATTCCCTGATACAAGGTGAGGCCATTTATGATAATTCCCAGAAGGTTTTCCTCAAACAATTTGCTCGATTCAGACAGTAAATTTATATCCAGTGTCGGTGTGTATTTGGTTACGAAAATAGTGGCAGCATTAACAGAACCAGATAATTTTGCTGAGTTGGCAGATGATATAGATGACGTGTCTTCTATGATTAGAACATCTTTCCCTTTGATGATTTCTTTAACTGAATTTTCAAATTCTGTAACAGAATTGGCAGTTAGATTTCCATCACTTACAAGTAAGGGTTCTACAGAGATTTTATTATCTAGAATGTTACGGAATAGGTTTGTGTCTTGACTTTGCAATTCTTTTTTATTGCTTACTGCTAGTTTTGCAATTGAGACACTCTTGCCTAGTTTATAGAGATCAGACGCTACTGCGGCGCAGACAGCTGTTTTCCCTGATTCTTCTTTGTCAGCGGTAACGTATAATATTGACATAGGCCAAACGCTCCATTGGAGGCACGAAACTAGTGCCTCCTAGATTTATGCCAGAATATGGATTATATCAGAATTATTATAGTGTCTAATACTTTTCAAAAACTTGCCAATTATTGGGTTGAGTTTCATAGCTAAATAGCTTGCAGTACAGTATAAATATTGATACAAATACATTTAATGAATCTTAATTTAGTTAGTCGCATCAAGGCTTTATTAACCGTTATTTTTTCTGTATCCCTATTATTGATTGTTGGGATGGGTTGCGAATACAGCGAGGAAACTCCAGAGATTGAAAAGAGAGCTCAGGAAATAAATAGCGTAGTCATGTGTCCAGTTTGTCCAGGCGAGTCTATAGATCAGTCCCAGCATCCATTGGCAGTGCAGATGAGAAATATTGTTGTAGAAGAACTAGAGAATGGTATGAATGAAACTCAAATCAAAAACTATTTTGTTGATGCGTATGGACCTAGTGTACTTTTAGAACCGCCTACTAGTGGCATAAATATTTGGGTTTGGTTAGTTCCCCCGATAGTGATGGTACTTGTTCTTGGATCAGTATTTACGATCTTAAAGAAGACTAGCAGGAGAGGCAATATAGATGATGGAATTACCTATTCCAGTGATCAAGATCAGGATCTAATTAATCGGGTTGAATTTGCGCTTGAACGTGAGGGGATAGTTTCGGTCACAAAGAATCCCAATTCTGAATAGGTATAAAAGAGAGTTTTTTGTGATATTAGAATCAGGACAAATTGCTTTACCGATTGCACTGTTGGTAAGTGTTTATGTTTCAACTGCATCTTTTATAGGAGCAGGATATCGATTGCCAGTTTTAGTTCTCAGTGCTAGATATGGCATGTTCAGTATCCCTATACTTTTATTGGTTTCTACAATTGCACTTGTACATGCTTTTGTCAGCCACGATTTTTCCGTAAGGTACGTAGCAGAAAACAGCAATTTAGCTATGCCTACGACTTATACTTGGGTAGCTTTTTACGCAGGCAATGCTGGATCCATGTTGTTTATAGCACTAGTTTTTTCAGTGTTATCACTCATTGCTGTTGTTAGTATGTCTAGACGTTTGTACTGGAGTACTCCATACTCCACGGGTTTAATGTCTTTTGTACTAGCATTCTTTCTAGCTGTCATAGTATTTTTGGCTAACCCTTTAGAACAACTTTCTTTTATTCCTGAAGATGGGCAGGGGATAAACCCGCTCCTTGTGCATTTCGGAATGTTTATTCACCCGCCTGTACAGATGACAGGACTCATTTCTGTTGCGATACCATTTAGTATAGCTATGGGGTCTCTTCTGGCTGGTCGTGGCGGACGAGATGAATGGGTTGATGTTGGTCGGTTCTGGGGGATGATATCTTGGACGATTTTAACCATCGGGCTGATGCTGGGAAGTTGGTGGGCTTATACTATACTTGGATGGGGTGGATATTGGGCTTGGGATCCGGTTGAGAATTCCGCGCTAATGCCCTGGTTCGCAATGACTGCATTTGTGCATTCCATAATGGTTCAGAAAAGAAGAGGGATGTTTCGGATGTGGAATATTATTCTTGTAGCTATAGGGTTTACTCTAGCTCAGATGGGAATGTTTATAAACCGAGGAGGTCCTGTACCTTCAGTTCACTCATTTGCGCAGTCGACCATGGGTTGGCTCTTCCTATTCTTTTTAGGCTTTACCTTGCTATCCTCTTTATTAGCTTTTGCCATCAGGATAAAGACTTTAAGAAGTAGTGAAAAACTTGAAGCACCGTTTTCTAGAGAAGGGGTCTTCATGATCCAAAATGTTCTCTTTTTACTGGTTGCTTTTACTACTTTGTGGGGGACAATCTATCCTGTGATATCGAAAGCATCTCAGGATGTAATGATAACTGTAGGAGAGCCATTTTTTAACGTGGTAAATGGTCCTGTGTTGCTCCTAATCGTTGGCTTAATGGGAATCGGGCCTTTATTGCCATGGCGACGTTCTTCATATAAACAACTATTAAGGATGATTCGCATACCCGTATTGGGAGCAGTTGCAATATCTTTAGTTTTGGTTGTGTCCGGGATGCGACAACCATTAGCTATTGTTGCCTTTGCGGTTAGTTCTATATCAATGATAGCTATATTTCATGAGTGGGGGAGGGGAATTTTATCGCGATATCGCAAGGGAGAGAATTTTATTAATGCGTTCTTGAAATTAATCATGGGGAATCGTCCAAGATATGGCGGTTATGTAGTTCATTTGTCGATTGTGATGTTAGCTTTTGGGGCCATAGGATCATCATTTTTCGACGTTCAGAGGGACTTCCCTTTGGATGTTGGAGAATCAGCATCATTGGGTGGATATTCATTCAGATATTTGTCATTTGATTTTGATCAGTTTTCAGACAGGGATGAATTTATAGCTAAGTTTGATGTTTGGGATGAGGAAGACCATGTAGGGATAATTCAATCCACGAGGTCTTTTTACCCCGGGTTTAAAATTTCAAGTACGCGCGCAGGGATCAGGAGTAACTTACTAGAAGATTTTTACATAGTACCGTCGGAATTTCAGGCAGATGGACAAGCTGTTTTCCGTGTGTACATCAGTCCTTTGGTATGGTGGATGTGGGCATCGGGGCCATTACTTGTATTAGGCGTATTAATTGCTATATGGCCTGGTAGAAAACCAAAGAATTCATTGGAATCTGTAGCGCCTTCCGGTAATTTGCATAGAAAATGAATCTGGGGTGATTTTTGGATGATGGTTTTTATTGTTCTAATACTGACTCTTATTCCGTCTGTTGCCATATTGTATCCTTTCCTAAAAACTAAGGCTGACTTAGAAATTTCTGATGACTCTACATTTGATGATCTTGCCAGAAGTTGGGATTATATTGTTGAAGGACTAAAAAGTGCTGAACTAGATAATGCACTGGGTAATATTTCTGATGAAGATCATGCGTTAGTGAAAAAGAAGTACTTGTCAGAGGCTGTTAGCATAATGGCTGACATGGATGCATGCGGTTACGAGAAGGGAAGATTGAGTACAGATTCTATTTTAGATTTAAATAAATCACTTGAAATCAGTGACGTCGAGCGGGACAGTGAATAATATGGCGAAATTTCTTTTCGTTATATTAGTAATTGCATGTATTTTGTTTGGGTTTGACAGAATAGTTTACGCAACGGAATTAGGGGATGGAAGCATTGTAATAGAGGGACAGGTGATAAATGGAACAGATGGATCAAACGATGTTTCAGGTATCACCGTAGTTTTGCACAGGGTAGGCACAAATGATTTCCACAGCTTAGATGCAGTAACAGATCAGTACGGTTTGTTTAAATTTAATGATGTAGTGCCTTACGATGACAGCTTTTATGCTATAGCAGTGGATTATATGGGTGCTCTTTACGTAGAAGTAGTCGATTTTTCAAGTAATTCTAAAGATCTTGTTACCGTCACAATATACGATTCAATTGATAACGACGAAATACTTTCAGTAACATCAATGGAGATTATGTTTTCTCTTGCAGATGTAGACAATAGAACCATATGGGCATGGGAGATAGTTAACATATCGAATATTAGTAATACTACGTATGTTCCTGGTAGGGATCCGATGAATTTATTGAGATTTGGACTGCCGAGCGGATCAACTGGATTGTACGTGGATACGGATCTTCTTGGATCAGATGTTATACAAGTAGATTTAGGTTTTGGAATTACGGCGAGTGTTCCTCCTGGCGATCACAAGGTCATGTATGCCTACCAATTCCCATACGATGGTGACAGTATTACGATTGAAAAATCACTAACTTACGGGTCTAATCTAGTAAGGGTTTTAGCTCTTCCAGACCTTGGAATTCTTTCAAGCAGCTATCTTGGGACGGCAGACCTTGTAGATATAGGACAGAGCAGTTATCAGCTACTATCATGGGAAGATCAGCCTAGAGGGTCTAATATATCAATTTCAATTGAAGACTTACCTAAACCTAGTGTTATCGATAGCGCCATTTGGTTATTGAGTTTTATTAAGATTCAGCATATCGCATTAGCAGGTATGGGTACTCTGATGGCAGGATTAATAGTTGGGTCGTTCTTAAGACGTAGATACATATCTCAGAGTAATTAACGTTTATGTACGGAGTTTTTAAAAATTTGCTGTAATGGATAGGTTAATTAGATGGAGTAAGGTATAAGGTAGACAAAACTTCCACGTCGGAAACTGGGACTGTTACAATTTGTGGTAACGTTCGTGTCTATCAGATTTTAAAAGTTCTTGGTATTCATTTGAGAGCATTCCCATAATCACTGAATTGAACCTAGAACCCTCGTGGGGTCGGCTTTTCCTCAGAGTACCTTCATGAACGAAACCTAAATGTTCACACATAGATCTTGCAGATTTATTAAATTCGGGAACATCCACCCACACTCTGTATAGTTCCCACTGGTTGAATGATTTGTGTAACCCAGCTTTCATACTGGCGGTCCCGTATCCTTTGTGCCATAAATCTTTCCTGCCAATAAGAATAGACAAGTGACCGTCACCGAGACCACCGTCTATGGCTAAGTGTAACTCACCTATATGATCCCCTTGTTTGGTATATACAGAAAGTATTCTGTGTTCAGGATTGTCAAATATCCTTTCCCATTCATTTTCTGAGGAATCCAGGATTTTTTCAGGGTGATAACCAAGGTGGGCAGGATCCCCGTAGGAGTATCTTCCAAACCAGTTGTCAATAATTTCCTCATCTTGTAGCCAACTTATAATCCTAGCGACATCTTTTCTAGTTACTGGTAGAAGTTCAATTTCCATTGGTCGGTATATACACTTTCTCTTTTGTTAGCCCGTAGAACTAAATATTCCGTGATTTCTGAATGAGTCGGAGTTTAGATATTTAGGTGAGGCCGGTGATAGAAGACTGCGCTTGTAACCAAAGTTTAAGCGCAGTCTTCTATCACGATATTTTATGAGAGAGTTTGAGCGTAATCATCCAGGAATTTTTTAATCCCGTCTTGTATTTCCGGGGTAACTGCTTGGGTTCTTGATGGGAGACGAGATATTCCTCCCTTAAGCCCCACAGCTTCCATCCATGGCTTTACAAATATCCCTTCGCCTGTAGATTCGGATGTAATCATGGTGTTAAATTTACTGTAGCTTTCTCCAAAAGCATCATCTAATTTTCTGGCCTCTTCATACTTCCCTTGCTGAAGGAGATCAAATACCTTCCATGGTTGCTGCGGGAGGAAATTTGGTACGTGACTTATAAAGGCCCTGCATCCTAGTATATGACCGGTAAGAGTCATGGCTGAATTATCTATCACCGCTGCTTTAGGTAGGAATGCTACCATTCCATCATAATAATTTCCGAAAACGGGTGACGCCCATTTGACGGCTACGGTATTTTTAATCTCTATAAGACGTTCCATAAGAGAAACGGGAACATCGTATTTAGAACCGCTGTACCAATGGCTGTATGCAGCGAAACCGATGCTTGTGTGCCTTGCGACCTCTTCGTGCCATGCTACAACATCTCCTGGTATTGGAGTGTAATAATAGTGCCCACTAATTTGAGCGAGGTCTATACCAACTTTTTCAGCATGCTGGCATATCGCTATAGTATCTCTAATATCGGTTGATTGTACGCCGCAGATAGTAGGTACCTTGCCTGCAGTTACCTCAGCTATTGTTTGGATAACCTGCTTGCGTTCTTCCACATTCATTACGGAGAAATCTCCTCCGGACCCCGCTGCGAGGAAGATGGTGTTGCCTTCTTTGGCACCTTGGTCGATCATCCATTGGACATTTGATGCTAGTGAATCGAGATCTAATGAACCATCTTCATGAAATATTGTTGCGATTGGTACGCATACCCCTTGGAACCTTTTCTTTGCTTCCTGAATTGTGATCAAGTTTGTTTCCTCCTAATATATTCTATATTTTTGTAAGGGTTTAATACTCTGAATTCTGTGATGCCATAGCTTCGTTAGCAGTTGCTTGAACTGGCCATCCAAATCCAATCAGTATTTCCCTAAGTTCATCTAACTCTTGACTATTTAGTGGTTTGGAAGGTGGGCGTGATGATCCCACACCTTGGCCCATTAGAGCCATCACACCTTTCTTGACTCGGCCCTGACCTCCTGACCTTGAATCTACCTTGGCTGAGAATATTCGTAAAGGTTCGTTCACGGAATCTTCCAGTTTTTCAGCCTCGTCATATTTCCCGCTTTCCAAAAGGTCCCATACTTTTAGGTCGTGAGCCGGGTATGATTCAGCGGTTAAGTTTATGTACCCTCTGGCGCCTAACTTGTGAGCCTGTACTGTGTGTCCGTTTGATATGACATTAAATATCTTAGTGAATTTTGAGATATCGTTATATTCCACATCTTCTGGACAACTCCATTTGACAGATGCTACCTGTTCAAAGTCAGACATTTTTAGGAATGTGTCGATTTCGACACGTCCACCTGGCATCCAGTGAGTGTGATACACCATTATTCCAATATCGATTGCGTCAGACAGATCAGAGAAATAATCTAAAATATCCTCTTGGCTTGGCAGGTTGAATATGGGGGGACACACTTGAAGAGCATGCGCTCCCATATCTTGCGCCCGTTTGGCATCCTCAATAGTACGTTTCGTGTCCTTGTAGTGTAGGCCGCAGACAATAGCTGCTTTACCATCTGTTGCCTGAGATACCGTTCTGAGTAAATAAGGCCACTCGTCGTCACGAAGCATTGGACCTTCCCCCATGGCGGCAGCAACCTTGATAACGGCTCGACCTTTGACTAATCCGTTATCCACCCATCCTTGTGCTAATTCGTGCATTCGTCCGTAATCCACCTCAAAATTTTTGTCGAATGGGGTAGGCACGGTAGCTATTGGTCCTACGATAAGCTTTTGGATGTCTTGTCTATTCATTTTCCCTCCGAGACTATCTTATATATGAACTGATTTGTCACTTGCCACTGAAGTTATAGAACACTTCAACGTGCAGAGTTGCAATTATAGATTGACCTCATCACACCGTCAACGAACTTGAAACAGTATAGATATTTGTCTGGTCGTATCCATCATACTTTAGTTAATGATTGTGTACGTTGTTATTTGAATACGTCTCGTAGCCGTTGGGCAAGTGATTCCGTTAGAGGTTTGTTCAAATTTATTGGATGAATCACTAGGGTATTTTCATCTAGCAGTTCTTCATTTACGAAAACTCGAGGGTCACCTCGTTTCAATTCAATATTGATTTTGTGCGAACAACGATTAGATATTTCAGGATCCAAATTAATATGTAACATTGGATAACTCTCTTGTTCACCCATAACGATTTGAGTGTTGATAGGTAGATCACTCAGGTTGTCTGCCAAGTATTCCAAATACTCTTGTTGTTCTAAAGATTCTTTAACATTGTTTTCCGCACTGAATAGGTCTAGTGCTTCTAAAAGACCAATTATAGTTTCCTTGGAAACTTTGAATCCTCGACCAATGCCGTGTCTTGGTAACCCTTTAAGAGACGATTTAGGGATAAGATTATCAGGCGGGTCCCAAAATTCAAAATATTCATCCATGTCTAAATTTTGTAACGCAACTGATGCTATTAGGTCGCGTTTTCCGCATATGATCCCGGCGGATTGAGGGCCTTTTAATGCTTTGCCGCCGCTGAATACTACAAGGTCCGCACCTAGGTCAATGAAATGCCGAAGATTTGAAGCAGGTGGTAATTGGGCGGCGGCATCTACCAATACGGGACACTTGTACGAATGGGCAATAGTGAGGATTTCTTCTAGAGGTGGACGGTTGCTAGAGGTTACCGAGTAGAATATTCCGGCGGTGTTTTCTGTAATTGCAGCCTCATACTCCCAACTTTCTGTTCTACGTACCCCAGCTCCAGCCAGTTGTTCGTTCATTCCTACTTCAGCGAGTACGGCTCCAGAGGCTCTTAATGCATGGTCATAACCGTTGCGATGTTCTCTTGAGATAATAAATTCATTTCTGATTCCATCTGAATCTGGCAGACGGTCCATGGTTAATAAATCAAACCCTGCCATAATAGCTGATGCGCCTAAAGTCAGTCCTGCAGCGGCTCCTGATGTAACATAACCAGATTCGGCTCCTGTGAGATTGGCGATAACTATGCTTGCTGCGGCTTGCAATTCGACCATATTGACTGATTCTGTTGATGCTTCTGCCATGGCTGCCACAACTTCAGGACGCATTATGGATCCGCCAACTCGAGTTGAAGAGCCTGTTACATTGATTATTGTACTGACACCATATTTCTCGAAAATGCTCAAATTTATCCTATGTGTTTCATGTATTAAACGATAATTTATTGAAGTTACAGTCTTGTTTCCATAAACCCTGTGTGCATAAAAACCTCATCCGATATATTTTCCTAACGAGGATATTGAAGGATTAGCTATCTATACAAAAGCGTTATTTGTTAGATACAAAATAGGTTTTCCGATTTGGTTAAGAAGAAAACTTTATAAGCCTTTACCCGCGATGAAAGAAGTAAGGTCAGCTGTTCTACAGCTATATCCCCACTCGTTGTCATACCACCCAACAACTTTGGCCATGTTTCCGTCCATTACCATGGTAGATAATCCGTCTATTATGCAACTGCTGGGATTTTGTTTAAAATCACTACTCACTAGAGGTTGGTCTGTATATTCCAATACTTTAGAAAGTTCGTCTTGAGAGGCTTGCTTGTAACTTTCGTTAATTGATTCTACTGTGGCCGTGTTTCTTAATGTAGCAACGAAGTCTGTTATAGAAACTGTTGAAGTTGGAACTCTAAGCGCCATGCCGTGTATTCTGCCGTTCAATTCGGGAAGTACCAATCCAACAGCTTTGGCAGCTCCAGTAGTTGTAGGGACTATATTCATCGCTGCTGATCTAGCTCGTCTTAGGTCCTTGTGCACTTTGTCAAGGATCATCTGCTCGCCAGTATATGAATGTACTGTGGTCATTAGACCTTGTTGTACTCCAAAATAATCGTCAAGTACTTTAACCAATGTGGCTACACAATTCGTGGTACAAGATGCATTGGACACGATATTATGTGTCTCTGGGTTATAAATGTTTTCATTTACACCCAGTACCAAAGTTGCATCTTCGTTAGATGCCGGTGCTGAGATTATTACCTTTTTAGCCCCCCCATCTAAGTGCCCTTTGGCTACGTTTGCATCAGTGAATATACCCGTGGATTCAATTACTATGTCAACGCCATGATCGCTCCAATTCAGTGATGACGGAGATCTTTCAGACAGCACTTTTATTGGACTCCCATCGATTATTATAGAGTTCTTGTCGGATCCTACTGTTCCAGGGAAAACCCCATAATTAGAGTCGTATTTGAACATGTGGGAGTTGGTTTCAGGGTCAGCCAAGTCGTTTATGGCGACTACATCTAGATCTTTTGGATACCGGGAAATGATAGCCCTTAGAACCAAGCGTCCTATCCGCCCGAATCCGTTTATTCCCACGCGTGTTGCCATTCTTGCTCCTCCGGTTATCTAATATTAGTGTAAGGTCGAATCTTAATAAGTCTTTGTCTTCCATAATTATATCCATCGTAGACTTTCCTGCAAGATTTGTAGAAATTCATCAGGGACTACTTTTTAGCCAAGTGACAAATCAGTTGTTGTTTTCACTAACTGATTTACTTGAAAATTCGTTTAATTTGATATTGAAGGCAAATACGTGAGAATAGAGTAATACATAAATTAATGACGTTATAATAGGATTCTGTTCAAGCAGTTGTTATCAATAATATGATTTAGTTAAATAGTAATGTTAGCAATTTTGAGAGTCGTGTAGTAATTAGACCCTGTTGTTCCCGGAGGTATTTTAGATGACTTTTTTGACTGCGGTGTGTCTGCGTCGACGTTCAGTGACTATTCTATCAGTGATATTAGTACTTATCCTAGGTGTCTTTGCTTACGGTAAATTGCAAGTAGAATTATTCCCAGAGATAGATTTTCCTTTAGTTACAGTTATAACGTTTTATCCATCTGCCAATCCAGAAGCAGTTGCTAGAGATGTTTCGATACCTATAGAAAATTCTATATCCGGGGTCGAAGGGCTTGAGAATGTTCAATCTGTTTCTTCAGAGAATCTTTCTTTACTGACGGCTACATTCAAGTTCGGGACTGATATGTCCACTGCGGCAAGTGAAATTTCGAGTAGATTAAATTCAATAGCACTTCCTAGTGGCGTGGGAGATCCTAATGTAACTAGGATAAATCCTGACGAATTCCCTGTTCTTCAGCTCAGCGTGTTGGGAGATCGAAGTGTTTCTGATCTCCAGCAAATCGTTGAAAGCCAAGTGATCCCTTCGATTCTTTCAGTAGAAGGAGTCTTTAGTGCTAACTTATCCGGCGGTACTAGTAGACAGTTGCTTGTGACTGTTGACTCGAGTCGTATGTCTGAGTACGGGTTGTCACTTTTCCAAATCACTAGCGCTATCCAAGACAATGATATAACCCTGCCGGCAGGTTCGGTTACTGAAAAAGGAAAGACGTTCCCCGTACGTACTTCTCATAAGCATGAATCGATAGAAGATCTTAGTAGACTTTTCGTAGGATTTACTGGTGGCGCGAGTGCATTCGGTGGAACAAATCAATCAGATATTAGTGATTCTTCCAATCCACGACCGGTGTTGCTTTCCGATGTAGCTGATTTGGAGTTAGGGACGAGTGAAATATCAAGTATTACTCGTACAAATGGTATGCCATCCCTTGGGATAAGTATTGTCAAGGAACCGGATGCCAACACAGTTGAAGTTACCCAGTCCGTTCTAAACAGTATTTCTTCAATATCAGATATTCTTCCTTCAGATGTTTCCATAGAAGTTATACTCAACGATGGACCAGCTATACAGGCACAAATCGATACTCTACAAAGAGAAGCTATGTTAGGGTTCGTAATTGCCATATTTGTTGTATTCGCATTCCTCGTCACTTTACGACCCACAGTGCTGCGTGGTTTATCTCTGACCATTCGTCCGACATTGGTTATAGGTCTTTCTATTCCACTTAGTATTTTTACAGGGGTGTTGCTGATGTGGACTCAAGGGATGACTCTAAACTTTATGACTCTTGGAGGCCTTGCCATATCCGTGGGTCGTGTAGTGGATGATTCTATAGTCGTACTAGAGAATGTTTACAGGCACATCCAGCGCGGAGAGAATAGGTATAAGGCTGCGTTAGACGCTACGAGGGAAGTAGGTCCAGCTATTACGGCTTCCACGCTTACCACGATCGCAGTATTTGCTCCGCTAGCATTTATACAAGGTCTCGTTGGTTCATTCTTTTTGCCGTTTGCAATGACTATAAGTTTTGCTTTAGCAGGTTCCCTAATTGTTGCCCTGACGGCAGTGCCGGTTTTAGGTTCCATCTTGGTCAGACCTGGGGATATACCTGAGGAATTTCTCGAGGAAGATGAAATTAGCCGAGACCAAACGTGGATGCAGAGGGCATATACTCCTGTTCTCACTTGGTCGTTACGGCATAAGTTGGTGACACTGTTGTCAGCTTCATTGATAACTTTAGGTAGCTTTGCACTCATTGGAGTGATTCCGATCAACCTCTTTTCTGAAGGAGGGAATCGATCCGCATCAGTGGATATATCTATGCCTCCTGGCACGTCTATAGATCAAACGCTTGATGAGGTAAAAGAAATTGAAAGTACTCTTGCTGATTATTCCGAGAGTGGTTTTATTGAATCATACCTCACTACTATAGGTAGTTCGGATGATGCATTCTCACCCGGTAGAGGTGGTTTTGCTGGTGGGTCGAGCCAAGCTAATATATTTATCCGAATTTCTGAGGCGGCACCTCAAGATATTTCGGATAGGCTTCGAAGAGACTTAGGCATTAGCGATAGAGGAACTGTGAATATTGAGGAGATTTCTGAGGGCCCGCCTACATCAGGATTAGATATTGTTGTGACGGGAACTGACTACGAAGCGATTTCTTCTGTTGCATCTGAAATTGTTTCGAAGGTACAAACAATAAATGGGATTGAAAATGTAACCAGTAATGTTGCAGAGAGTCGTGAAGAAGTGGTTATAGATCCGTACCCTAGTCGTGTTGCTGCTATGGGACTTACAACTCGACTTGTCGCGTTTCAAGTTAGCCAATTCATAGTTGGACAGAAAGTTGCTAAGCTGACTTTGGATGGGCAGACGGTGGACGTGGTACTGAAGGGTAGACCTGAGGATGTTGATAGTATTGATAAGGTGAAAAATCTCTCTGTGTCTGGGCCTATTTCATCAGCACCGCTTGGGAGCATAGCTGAAGTAGTTTTGGAAGATGCACCACTTAATATCACGAGGTCTTCTGGTAAACGCTCGGCAAATATCACTGGTGCTATTACGGGCAGTGATACGCAAGCCATAGGTATTTTGGTGCAGGAAAAGATTGACGAATTAAATTTACCTCCTGGTGTTGAGGTAAAGTCCGGTGGCGTATTTGATCAGATAGCAGAAGGATTTCAGGACATATTTTTAGCCATGGCTATAGGGATCATGTTGGTCTATTTAGTTATGGCTGCTGGGTTGGGAGCTCTTAGAAATCCTTTTGTAATCATAATGAGTTTGCCTTTGGCTATGATTGGTGCATTAGTGGCGTTAGCTATTACTGGCAG
>CAJXCD010000006.1 GCA_913051545.1 uncultured Chloroflexota bacterium | reverse complement strand
AAATCGCTCGAAAGTCTACAGTAATGTGGCTAAATTACCCAAATAACCCTACTTCTGCAGTAGCGACCCTGGAATATTTTGAAAAGGTTGTGGCCTTCGCCAAGAAATATAATATTGCCATCATGCACGATGCTTGCTATACGGAAATAGCATACGACGGCTACGAACCACCAAGCTTTTTACAAGCTTATGGTGCGAAAGACGTGGGTATCGAATTCCACTCTCTATCAAAAACGTACAATATGACCGGATGGCGCTTAGGAATGGCTGTAGGAAATCCTGAAATGATAAATAGCCTTATGGTTATCAAATCGAATCTCGATTCAGGAGTACCTCAGGCTATACAGCATATGGGTATCGAAGCAATGAATGAGAGTAAGGATATTCTTGATCATCGTATCGGTATTTATCAAAGTAGAAGAGACCGAGTAGTAAGCACACTAACAGATGCAGGATTGAAAGTATCGACCCCAAAAGCTAGCTTATATGTATGGGCAAGTGTTCCTGACGGATATAATTCAGCTAGATTTTCTGAGATTCTTCTTGAAGACCGCAATGTACTAGTCTCGCCAGGAAGTGGATATGGTAAAAATGGCGAGGGATACATCAGGTTATCGCTTACTATACCTGAAGAACAACTGGAAGAAGGCTTAAGAAGGATGTCCGACTGGAAAATACCTGCTACGTCGTAAAGAAGCACTTCAAATCCACAGATAAGGAAGAAAAGGAACACGCATTTCTAAGAAACTAATTGAAACGCGGTTAAAACCAGAACGAGTTTATCTAGTTGCATCAGATATACGCGGACAAAAAAGTGCTTTGAAATCCAAAGATTCCCTGAAGGAACTGGCAGATCTTGCGCGTAGTGCCGGAGCTATTGTAACTGGATCAACTTCACAACGATTGAATCGATTCTCCCAAACCTATTTAGGCATAGGGAAACTAGAAGAACTCAAGAAACTGGCTAAACATAAGAGCTTTGACACTATTATATGTGACGATGAATTAACTCCTGCTCAGCAAAGGAACATTGAAGATTTCCTAAGTGGAGTTAAAATAATCGACCGAACTGCATTGATATTACATGTATTTGCCAACAGAGCAAGAACAAAGGAAGGGCGTCTACAAGTCGAACTAGCGCAACACGAGTACCTTCTACCTAGACTCGCAGGACAATGGTCACACCTCGAGAGGCTAGGAGGAGGAATAGGTACTAGGGGTCCTGGAGAAAGCCAGCTTGAAACAGACCGACGATTATCACAAAGGCGGATACAGAAACTTAGAAAAGACTTGAAACGAGTAGGTCGAGATAGAGGTATTCACAGGAAGCGCCGTAGAGACCAAGGATATCCTATAGTTAGCATGGTCGGATATACAAACGCTGGCAAAAGTTCGCTACTAAACACGTTGACAGGATCAGATGTAGAAGCGGAAAATAGACTTTTTTCGACATTAGATCCAACGACTAGAAAAATCCACCTTACTTCAGGACGGGAAGTCCTTATCACTGACACGGTAGGATTCATCCAAAAACAACCCCCCACAATAATAACTGCATTTAGAGCAACCCTAGAAGAACTATTAGACACTGACTTAATACTTCATATTGTAGACATAACACACAAGAACGCAGATATACATGCCAGCGTTGTAGAAAACACCTTAAACACAATGAACCTGTCTGATAAGCCACAAATATTGGTCTTGAACAAGATTGACTCCTTAGAACCCAACATCATTGACACGTTACGGACATCCATCGAGAGTATAGGAGGTAATAAGATAAACACTATCTTAACCTCTGCCACATCCAAGCTAGGTATTGAGTCACTTAAGGATTCCATAGACAGCGTACTAAGGAACAAAGAGTAGCAAATAGCCTCTAATGCCGGAACAGGGAACAGCGGAAACCAGTATATAGATCTCAGGCATTATTACATAGCTGAAGTTTATGGTTCGCACTATATATGTTATGTCAAGTTCAATATAGCAGAATTCACACCTGACTGGCTCCTTGTATAGCAATTCTTAGGAAGAAACGCGTATAACGCCCATGCGATGAAGCTGGGCAAGTAGCCTGAAACCCATCTCTCCAGGACGATCACCCTGAAACTCTAATGCCTCCGAAACTATCTCGTTCGATAGCTCAGAGGATGATTCCATCAATACCAACAGCCGATCACCGTAGAGCGCGGAGGCTGCGCCAAGCATATAGGACAATTTTTGAGTACGCTTATCTTCACGGCGTCCCTTCCATGATTGATCTGAAGTTGGAACCATTATCAGTATGGCGGCGCTACACTCTCTCATTTTGATCGACACATCTTCTGAAAGAGGACGTGTCGCATCATAATCACTCTCAACAATTTCATAACTTATACCAAATGGCTCTACTATGTCTTTAAGTTGCTCGACTATATCTGAATTACCTGCATGACCTATCAATACCTTATTTAATATTGGTTCATCAGTATTAGGAACCGTGGGCGGCTCCACAGGCATCTTTATCTGTAATTCGGGCTGTTTCCAGAAATTTCCCAATTGCTTATCATTCGCCTTTGATTCCAGTTCTTGAGGCAGACGGACGTATAAAGATCCCTCTACATCTACTAACACCCCGACCATCAAGCCATTTTCCACGATGACACTAAGGCATTCCTCAGTAACGCTTTTTGGTACACTAAAATCCTTCTCTAGTAAATCTAGGCTGAAAGACTCCTCAGGTAATCGATTGCCACTGAGCTTAGTGTAAAAGCTGCGAAATACATCTGGCTCTATGGCTGCATTAAGCAAACCAGCGGCTTGTTCCTCGATAGATTTCGGAGATACTATGGACATCCCTCGATCAGTCAGGTTAATAGACGTATCCTTATACCCACCTTCTGTTAAGCCATATTTAACCGAAGACGTAAGCAAATTGAAAAATCTACTGCTGGCAGGAGTTGTACCTAGTGCTTTAGCTAAAAGAACCCTATCACATGACAAGCCTGAATTAGACTCTTGGATCGTGCGTGCGATGGTCAATGCTTCTTCAAGGGCGAGCTGCGGGTAAGGCCGTGTTATACGCTTCCTTGCCGATCCGTTGCTATTATCTGGTTGGGTAGCCATTTCCTTGGAATATAGTTCAGTGTCACGACGGTGTCAATTATCTATGTCCTCCAACAACATCCAAGCATTCATTAACAACACACACGGTCACACCCACTGGCAAATATATCTTCCAATAGATAGAATTAAGATGTGACATACAGGAGCGAACTGTAACAATGAATTTATTAGGTATCAGATCAAGCTTAGTTTTTCTAATTGCAACTCTTGCCCTAGCGTCTTCGTTGTCGTGTGTCTCAGAATCATCTTCAGATACCCAACAAATTGAAACTACCCGGTCTGGTGACTTACCTAAACCTCCCAAGGTTGTTGACGCTGACCCAGACCTGGAAATTCCCAATGAAGTACCTGAAGAGCTAAAGATTATCTGGGAATCATGGGAGTATCTATCTAGCGACTACGTCGATAAAACTAAGCTGGACCCAGACGCTTTTGCTGAAGCCGCGATATGGGGCATGTTAGCTGCTCTTGATGATCCTGAAATGTCATATATTAGCCCCGCCGTTATGACTGGAAGATTTCAGGATATGTTCAGAGGTGACTTTGAGGGCATAGGCGCACACGTTAACATGAATAGATCTGGAAAACTAATAATTGTTTCCCCTATAGATGGAAGCCCTGCAAAGGCAGCCGGTATAAGGGCTGGAGACATAGTACTTGAAGTCGATGGTGAAAGCCTTGAAGGCATAGGACTTATGGAGGCAGTAGCCCTTATACGGGGTCCTAAAGGAAGCGTGGTAACTCTATTAGTTAAGCACCTTGGAGATTTAGATCCCGTTGAAATCGAGATTACACGAGGGGTAATTCTACTACCCAGTATATATCTCAGAAGCGAACCCGATGATAGGTATGCCCATATAAGAGTTACAGATTTCTATCCGAACACTGTTACCCAATTAAAGGAGACCTTAAAGGAGGTAATTGACGATGGAGCACAAGGGTTAATCCTTGATCTAAGAAATAATCCGGGAGGAACCCTGGATTCCGTGGTTGATGTGGCCAGTCAATTCTTGGACGGCGGACTAGTACTGTACCAGATGGACGGGAATGGAAATCGAATCGATTATAGTGTCCGAAAAGGAGGAATGGCCCTTGATATACCGACGGTGGTATTGGTAAACGAAGGAAGCGCGAGTTCGAGTGAAGTACTTGTAGGAGCATTACAAGATCGAGGGAGGGCTACCATAATTGGATCAACCACCTATGGCAAGGGATCGGTAAATCACATGAGGCGACTCAGCAACGGAGGCGGCCTATATATCACAATTGGATATTGGTACACACCGCTAGGGCGGTTGATCCAAGAAGATGGACTAAAACCAGACATACTCGTGGAGTCCAGAGACCCACAAACAGCAGACATTGAGCAATTAAAACGTGCTAAAAGTGAACTCGACTTACTTACCAATTATACGGAGTAGTCTTCTCCTGATAAAAAGCCCATGAAATCTATTCGAACCTTCAGTGTTAATCGAAAGGCACGTTTCAACTATGAAATAGTCGAAACCTTTGAGGCCGGCCTCGCTCTTTTAGGTACAGAGATTAAAGCTATACGTGAAGGAAGAGCCAATATAGGGGAATCTTATGCACGTCCTGAAGCTGGGGAAATGTGGCTCCTAAACGCACACATATCCGAGTATTCAGCAGGTGGGATTAGCAACCACGAACCGACCCGGAAACGAAAATTGTTGCTACACAAGAAACAGATATCTTATTTGACTACACAGGTATCAGAAAAAGGCTTAACCTTGGTGCCATTAAAGCTGTATCTGAAAGGCCATAATGCCAAAGTCCAAATAGGTGTAGCCAAGGGTCGTAAACGATATGATAAACGCAAGGCTATTATTGATCGAGAGAGAGAAAGAGAAGCTGGGGAAGCTATTAAAAGATTACGATAAATCTTTGACAAAACAAAAACCGGGGCCTGACCCCGGTTTTTTCTACGCGTAATTCCGTCGTTAACTACCCTACCCGTTTGACCTCTATAGTCTCACCGGGAGCCAGAGCGACCCTTCGAACGTCTATACGGAGTTTCAGTAGCCAGTAACCTAGGGTAGCCTTGCTAACACCTAGCTCGTCTGCAGTCGCGGACAAGCCCTGGTCAGTCACCATAGTCGGTAGCATCTTTTCCAACGGTTGCTGGAACCGTTCTTCAACTGCGGTCATTTTCTTAGTTTTTCTAGCCATTTCAAAACCTCCTCAAGTTTCGATGGATTAATCGTAAACCCCGTCTGATTTCTTTGTCAATAGTTTTTCAACCTTTTTCTAAGACATTTCCAACTTTTTCAGTAAACTATATATTAGATATCTCCGTGCCTGGAGATTGCGTCATTTTTCAACTGCAGGAATTGTTGTTAGATATGGATATTGTTTTCCACAACGCGTATTTAGCGTTGTGGAAAACAACTCTCTCTTGTTGCTTTTGCATGCGTATGCGCTATGAAATTGTATCGGGTCTCTTCTAAAAAAGACCGGTTATACACTTTTTGAGCCTATCTAAAGGACGGCTTTAGAGGATATCGATCAGCGATGTTGTTTGAAATACGCCTGTGAAGGCTCGCTTGAATAGAATTCACCCACTCTTAGCTATTAGGGGTCTAACTTGGGTTTTAGGTATACATAGATGGCTAGAGGATAGGTATTACTTTGGTATTTAGATCCATTATCGTGACTGGTTTCGGTATCTAAGAGGTGCAAAAACTTAGTACAACACCGACTTTGGTTGTGAAACTTGGATTTCTTAATTTAGAAACAACAAATTATAATTGACCGTCCCCTGTACCATTGATAGACTATTTTCTAAGGTTTACACGCCCCTGTAGCTCAGGGGATAGAGCAACTGCCTTCTAAGCAGTGGGTCGCAGGTTCGAATCCTGCCAGGGGCGCCATCACCTAAATCATTCACTGATTTTGCGCCTTGGATTCTAACTGAATTGCGACCAAGAACGCGCCTATATCCAATCGAGCATTCCTAGATTACGTGTTCTTTGCGAGCACTCTTGATTCACCCTTATTTTTTTAAATTACCGGGGTAAAATCACACTTTTGTCGTTTTGGTTAGCTTTTGGTATTGGCACGGTAATTTGTAGCTAAAACAAATCTGACTATGAATACTTGTTTTGGAAATATTTACGCGTATACAAAATATACATAATCTGCCCATGTATTGGTCTTTTTACAACCTGTTTTTCGCCTCAGAATAGGTTTCGTCATCCAATGGACCCTTCTGAACCGCTTCAATATTTTCATCTAGGTGATCCACGTTTTTTGTCCCGGCAATGATGGTGTGAATGTCTGGATGTGACAGTGTAAATCTTAATATAAATGCACTCCTGCTTTCCCCTTCCCCTCTCAGGTCATCAAGCCCAGCATCACTAAATTTATCCCAGATTTCAGTTCTACCCCTACCTATACCTGGTTCGCCCTGGGCTACACCACCACGTATTACTGTACCTATACCAGCATCGGCACACTGAGATATGACCTCTTCGTGCTCACGATCCAAAGCTGAATATGGAATTTGAAATTCGTCAAATACACCCATACTAATATGGTCAGTTATATTGGGAAGTACGGAAGATGACCCTAGAAATCGTATTTTTCCTTCCTCTCGTAACTCCATAAGAGTATCTATAGCTCCATTATCTTCAATTATGTCTTGACCTGGACTATTATGAAACTGCACAAAGTCTAGATAATCTGTATTCATACGAGTCAGACTCTGGTGTACACCGGCAACTATGTTCTCTTTCGTGAATACATGTCCGTCTTTTGGATCTGTAGTCACTGAACATCCACATTTTGAAGCTATGAAATATTCTGATCGCCGCCTGGATATGTACTTACCTATAAACTCTTCACTGGTTCCGTAATCGATGGAGGTATCTATAAAATTTATACCTGAATCCAATACGGCATTTAGAACCGACTCAGCTACATAATCTGTTACTCCATTAACTGCCATCGCACCATAACCGAGACGTGTTACTTCCAGTCCGGTATTCCCAAGCTTACTTGTTGCTAATATTCCAGCCATTAATATCCTCACTTAATTTTGATTGTAGGATCTTAGCAGAAGTACAGATTTATAGCATCAGAAATGTGCTAAATTAAGTCAATCAGTGTAGAATAGCAGGCGACTGGTGCAGTAATCTCATTTTTTATAATTAGCATATATTTATTCTGATGCTAAAAGGTGAAACTCAAATGACAAGCCCCGTAGAAAAACAGGTTAAAAAGTGCATCGCCGGATTAAAAAAAGGTACATTAACAGAAAAAGACCTTAATAAAATCACCGAAATATCCGACATATCCAACACAGGTAGAAACATGCAAGATATCCTCTATCTTCATGCATCGCTTAACTCTCCGACTTCTGACATACTCGCTATGCGTATAGTAGAAAATGGTGAAGTATCTGATGGGCCCCAGGATCCCGACGATTGGCCATATCAGACTGTTATCGATGCGGTGCGAGACGGGTGGCACATAATAAAATTTCCTGAACTAGCACTCATGATGGATGAGAGCAGGACATACAGCCTAGGGTTTGAATTTATTCTTGAACGTCCAGGAGGCCTAGTCGGTTCATCAGAGTTTACTTCTACCTGGAGCACTTACTAAAATGCCAAATCGACAAACTTCTGCTGCAAAATCACCACCCATAAGAAAAACATACGACTGTCCCCCTACCCTAGATGATAATGGAGTACTGGAATTCTGTAAAAAGGGCTTCCTATTACTAGAGGGAGTTGTAGATGACGATACTAACAAGCGAACCATAGATTTTGTAGACAGTAACCCCGGTATGGAACCGCTTGAAATACTTGATGAAGAATGGTTTGTCGATTCAGTGATAAAAAACCCACAGGGTGCAGGGGCTGTACGTTCACTACTAGGAAAAGACTTTGGCATACCAATACTTATGTCTAACCATCGGATACAAACTCCCCAGCCAGCACAAGAATGGCATGTAGATGGGGCTGCTAAGTTCGGACCGGAATTAAACTACCTGCAGGTATTTTACCTTCCACAGGAATGTACTAGGGAGATGGGACCCACCGAGTTGCTACCTGGTTCACATTTTCTTTTTTCCAACCGAGACGCAATGAAACAGATAGGGAGAATCAGGGGATCGTTCTACGCATCAGCTCCTGCTGGATCTATAGTTATAACTCACTACGGAATCTGGCACCGCCGATCGGAATCTACGGTCGTAAGTCTCAGAAACAATCTCAAATACAATTACTGGCGTAGGTCAGCACCTAAGAGGGACTGGCTTACCGACCCTGAATTCGATGTGGCAACAGCTGACTATACATCACCTGCGCCCACCTATAGACAACAATTTCGAGATACATTTGACAGTGCAGAGATGTACCTGTGGCTCCGTGGAGATCATGAAAAATTTGACTTAATTGGCGGACAAGCCTGGCCCCTGCCAGGTAGAAGAAACGATCTGCCATACGGAATACCTAAGGGTGTCCGATAAGTCACACAGTTTTCGGAAGTTACCTAGGATGCCATCTATAAAGCCATTGGAAGACATTTACCCAGGGTACACCCGTAGCTGGATAAATCGAAACGAAGCGCAAATATCATACCTTCACCGTGAAAGCCCCGGCCCATGGTTAATTCTCATACCAGGTAGCTTCAGTGACGCAAGCCAGTGGGTTAACGTTATAAAGAATCTCAACAAAAATATTTCACTCGTACTAGTCGAGCTACGTGGTCACGGA
This sequence comes from uncultured Chloroflexota bacterium, assembly GCA_913051545.1. Taxonomy (GTDB): domain Bacteria; phylum Chloroflexota; class Dehalococcoidia; order Lucifugimonadales; family CAJXCD01; genus CAJXCD01. The sequence continues at coordinate 69,921 of CAJXCD010000006.1, read as the reverse complement.
GAAAGTTGGCCACCGCCTGTTAACGGCTCAGTAGAACAGTTTGCACAGGACGTGCTTGCAATAGCTAACAATATTGGAATAGACCAGTTTTATGTAAGTGGCCACAGTATAGGCGGAATGATTTCACTGGAAATAGGAAGAGTGGAACCTAGTAGGGTCGAAGGAATAATTTCTATAGAAGGATGGACAAGACACGAGGCCGAACAAGCTGCCTTCGAAGGCCTCAAAAACAACACCCTAACCCATGGCCAGAGGGCCCGGTCACTCACCTCTTCCCTCAGGGTTACCAGAAACTGGACCGATCAGGAAAGAGAAGATTTTAGACTTATATGGAAGCAATGGGACGGTTACGATTTCTTACTCAATACTGAAATACAAATACTCGAGCTTTGGGGAGATAGAAACCTACCAAACAGGCCTACCCTAGAGAGTCTATTTATACCAATTAGAGAAAACATACAGGTGCACTGGTTTACCGGTGGATCCCATGACCTGCCTCTTCAGAAACCTCTGGAGATAGCCAAACGAATTAATGAGTTGGTCACAAACGTAATCAAATAAAATACGATTCATATGAAATATTTAGGTAAAGAGTCAAAAGTCCTGAGTATCACCTGTATCTACATCCGTCTCTTCCATCCTCTCGGAGCAATCGGCTGCCGTTATATTGCAAAAACCACACTCGACACCGCTTGGCACCCTACGTGCAGGACTAGTAGAAACCAACCTTTGAATTAGGTTACTAAGATTCCCGATAAAGGTATCATCAACTGCTGAATTAGGTACGTAATCTTCATGGTCTTGGTATACCACCTTACCGTCAAAAACAACACCCCTATACTGCTGGAATGCTTTAGGAATAGAGTACATATATAGCATAACCTGGACGTGGTGGGATGGTGATGGTTCTCCGGTCTTGACATCTAAAACAGTTCCCACACCATCTGACACGGTTATCAAATCAGGCTTACCCGCTAGAATTGCTGTACTTCCCTTTAACTTGAATGAATTCTGGCTTTCGGTAAACACTGTCCTGCCATCAGCTTCCATATTGGACCGTACACTGGTGAGAAGTTCAGTGTGTTTTAGTTTCCACTCAGTGGCATCGAAGGTAGAGGGCACCTTATCGTAACTTCCACCTTCATGATTTGCTCTAAACCAGGCTGCCCATTCACAAGAATATTCCCCAACAAGTAGTTTTGTCAGCCATGTAATCCAGATATACGGCATATCGCGCTGAACTGCCATGACGGTTCCTCCTCGTGTGTATAGCGCTTAGAGCTCCTCATACGCCTTTACCATGTCCCTGATCCTAGGTCTCTCACTTTTAACGAAGTTATCGTGTGGGTGGAACATAGCCTTGGTCTCCTTCTGATACTGGCGAATGTATTCCCTCTTTTCGTCAGAATCAAGGTTACCGTAGTAGATAAGTGTGAACATACGTCGTCCTGCTCTGCCTCCGAAGGAGGAGTGCCAAAGATCCTCACTGAAGAACACCATATCCCCAGGTTTTGAATCCAGTGCCACCGCGGGAACCTCAGCTCCTGCCACCCCAAAAGGCCTCTTGGAAGGATCCTCATATTGATCTTTTAATGATACAATCCTTTGCTGGTATTCAGGGATATGTGATCCCGGAATCACCCTCAAACTTCCAGTATCCCTCGTCACCGGGTCCGGGTATATAGAAACCTTGATGTGCTTGATAACCTGTGGATCTCCTGAGCCACCGTGCCATTGGGTGTCACCGACATAGTAGTTACCATCAGACAAACACCAGATAAATCCTGGCCCCAGGATCTGCTCAATCTTATTGTAAATACGGTCATCCTCCGCAAGACGTGACAGATAAGAGCTACGTTCAACAAACCACAACACAGTCTGAGTCTTGTCGCCGGTAAACGGCTCGCCTCCGCGCTCTTCCTCCATAACCTTGTCCATTTCATGCCTGATATGGTCAATCTCATCCTTTGGGAAAACGTCTCGAAATACTAAGTATCCAAAAGTCTTCCAGAATGACAGCTGCTGTTCATTTAGCATGTTTCACCTCTCATCCTTTAAGCACTTTATCCACGCCAGAATAATTGAACATGTTGGCACACATTAGTCGTCTAAGAATGGCATCCTATACTCAAACATCAATGTCTACCAACCGCAAAATCGAATGGTTAAACCTCTTGTCCGAATTAATTATGAGTTCGTGTTTAGGAGAGACATAAAACCTAAACGATCTCCGTTTGGCAATTGTATGATATTCCCATCATATCCTATCCATTCACCGGGTCCATCTACAATTACCATATCTACCATATTCACTTAAACCTAGAAATCCTATGCGTTTTATAGGTATAGGGTTACTTTCTGGTTTAATCAATATCTCAACGCAGTCATTGTACGCTCATGGCATTTCAAAAGCTTTTTGAATATTTTCCAGAGGTAATGTGTGAGTTATAATTTTGTTCAGCAATTGGATATACTAGGGGATTATTCAATTCAGACTACCACGTGAACTGGTTCGAGCGCACTACCAATCACTTGGTAGTGTATCGAAATTTGTGAAATCAGCGGCTGTTTAAATTATTCTCAGCATGGATGACACATTCCTCGATCTCTGCTACTACGTTGTCAGAAAGAGGTGTAGGCACGCTATCTATTTCAATAGTGCCTATCTTAACCTGTAAATGCTTATTAAACGCCTTTACAAATGCTGAGAACACTTCAGGGTCCTGGAATTCCTTCTTCAGTTGTTCTAGATCTCTTTCATCAGAAAAATCTAGTTTTAAGTTGTGGGAGATAGTCCATTTATCCAACGACATTAGCAAGTCTGCTATAGAAGATTTTGAACCGAGGCGGGCAACATCGTTCGCAATTGAGTCTATGATCTCTTCGAAACCGTCGCCTTCCATTTTTCTATCACTCATGGTTCCCCTCCACCTAAGAGATTTTACTGAGTACATCTAATATAGCCCATGATCAGCCATTTGTCAAGAACACATGTTCTGCAATGCCTGATTTTTGGCCAATTTTTCTAAGCCAGAGGGCAGATTTTTAACAAATATCTTAGTTGAGTCGTGAAGCTATATCTCGAAATCCCGGGTGGGTCTGCCTGTATCTGATTTATATCACCTACAAGACCCCTTGTACCAAAATCTTCTAAAGCCATAAACGGTATTTCGTTGTCGCAGTCCAACATACCGTAATATCTAGATCCCGCACCTTCTAGATGCTTTTTGAATCCTGCAAATAATGACTTAACAAATGGCTTGTGCAAATCAGCAACTGTTCCAATTGTAATAACCATTCATAAAGAATCTGCACCAGAATTTAAATATGGTTCATCATGCAAATTTTGCCCGAACTCATTTAATAAAGATTCAGCACCTGGGGATTCGGCGAAAGTAAGATTATCATCCCTTTCATTCTCCGTGTCAGCAGGATGCTTTTTCCTAAAATGCCAACCATACTTATCATTCATAACGATATCCTCGAAAACTTGTATGTAAAAACGATCCCTTTAAAGCATTTGGTTATTACAAGATTTCACTTGTTTTTCAAGGTGAATGTACTAGTCTTACTTTTCCCATTGCGCTCGAATTTTTCCTGCATTTTATTTACTGAACTTCTAATAGCAGAAATGATTTGCCTGTAATCTGACTCCGTATACTCGTAATTCGAACTGTTCGATAAGTTACTCAAAGAGTCGATGCTATCAAGCACTTTCCTGGTTCTTTTTTCGGCTAGATTAACGAAACTATTTCGCTTTGCCGAAGATATTTTATCATCTTGGCTAGTTGAATGTACTGTCATTTTTAATGCCCTTTTCTTCTATATATTATTTATTTGAGTATCAACTATACATCATTTTTCAAGAACTGTCTAATGCATTTTTTAATGTTAAAAAATATCTACATAATTTGATATTTTCCTTTCTTATGCATAGAATTCCAATACCTAAATGTCGATATAGACATCATTCAATGGTACTACACATCATATTTTATATAGTTATTATTTGACTACATATGTGTTATATAGTTAGTTTTTATCTACAGCATTTGACACTTTCCTTTCCTCCACATAGACTTGCGACACCTAAATTGAGATATAAAATATACTGGGAGTCTGATAATGCCCTTCACTCTATCTAAAGAACATCTGGAAGCTGTGGCAAGAAAGAGAAAAGTAGTAGTTAACTTTGACGTACTGGTAGTTGACCCGGCTATAGATGAGGACCCCAATGCATTAGCTTGCGAAAGACTTACTTACGCTGATTACCCTGACATAACCATTGATAGTATCTGGTGGAACTGGAGTGAAGGCAATATAGTTACCTACCCTTCAAAACGCATACCCTCTTTTATCCATCCCGGATACGAGAGATGGGTGAACGACGGTATAGACATAGTAAAGGTATTCCTGGATGAAACCCATGAAAGAGGTATCGAGTCATTCTATGCCCATCGTATGAACGGTGGTGACGGCGACCCCATGTTCTTACCTGAGGTTGGGTTAATTCATGACGGAGTCGTCAAGGCAGGGAAAAAACCCCCAGGACCCTGGGGCACCTACACAATTCCAATGAAAGAAAAACACCCGGAGTGGCTGTTCTATTTGTCACAGAGCCAGATTGGATACTGGAACTTCGCCATCGAGGAAGTTCGGGAATTCATCCTGGGAAACCTGCAGGAGATCGCCGAGAGGTACGATTTCGATGGTATAGATCTGGACTTTGCCAGGGGTGCTATATTCCCGCAAGGAGAGGGATGGATCAACCGAGACTCTATGACAACCTTCATGAGAGACCTCAGAAAGATACTGCTTGATATAGAAAAAAGTAGAGGACAACCCTTTCTACTGTCAGCACGTGTCCCCCATGACATTGTAGGCTGCCATTTCGATGGAATTGATGTTGAGAGATGGGCTGAAGAAAACCTTGTAGACATCTTTGTACTGGGATGCAGATCTTTTGAAGTAGACCTGCTATCCTTTAAAAATTTTACAGACGATACTCATATAAAGTTATATGCAGCCTTGGACGATCACCATTCCACAGATTCGTACTGCACTCCACCCATAGAGGTATTCAGGGGCGTATTCTCTAACTGGTACAGGCAAGGTGCTGACGGCGTCCAGACATTTAACTGGGCCCACGGACCCTACAATCACCTGGCAGATCCAGGTCAGAACTGGGATCTTACCATAGGTACCGCCTGGGCAAAAATGCATGGGCAAGCATACAGTGAGCTCAGTAACACTGACTCTACGAAACTACTGGACAAGACTTTTGTAGTCCAGAGGCGCGGTGGTGGTCATGGAAATGAATGGGTACCAGACCCTGAAACCTGGTATACACCAAGACGTAACTACCACAATTCCAACATGTTTTCACAGCTACCCTTAGAGATACCAGACAACCCCGATGTAGATGGTCTCATCAAGTTATACGTAGGGGACGACGTAAATGCACAATCTAACCAAATTCAGTCTATAGAGCTCAAAATATTGCTCCATGATGCAGGAAACGGCGACTACATTCACATTCCCAGATATGACACACCTCCTGTAGCTGGCAATAATACGATTGACAGGGTAATTATACGTGACTGGGGAATACCGGAAAGAGAGGGAAAAGATAACCCTGTTCAATTACACAATAACCCTCCTCAACAGGGCATTGAAGAAGGAATAAAGGTACATATAAACAATATCCCAGTAGATACGCCTTGTATTGAGTCCGGGTGGCTCGTGTGCAAAATAGCCCCCCCTACCCTCGCAACCGGTGAAAACCTGGTAGGTATTTCTCACAACAACCTAGATGCATACACATCGAAAATGGTAATAGAAAAACTTGAACTTCACGTCAAGTATAAAATATATAGTATGGTTTCAGAGAAATGATTTTGAGTGTCAGTATCGTGCAAACTCTCATGGCAGTAAAATATATTATTTAGAGTATTCCCATAAGGAAAATCACCTAACCAAAACGTAAAACTATAGCTAACTTTCACGCTCGCCACCAGGTTGAGCAATAAAGGTTATCAAGGCAAAAACATGGCAAACAGGTTGATAAAAGAGACAAGCCCATACCTTCTACAACATGCCTACAACCCCGTCGACTGGTATCCTTGGGGCCAAGAAGCCCTTGATGCCGCTCGCACACAGGATAAGCCGATACTTTTAAGTGTTGGTTACTCAGCATGCCACTGGTGCCACGTGATGGAGCGAGAGTGCTTCGAAAATAATGATATAGCTAACCTGATGAACCAAAATTTCATATGTATCAAGGTAGACCGGGAAGAACGACCTGATGTAGATTCCATATACATGTCTGCGGTACAGGCAATGACAGGTTCAGGCGGCTGGCCAATGACGGTCTTTTTAACCCCCGACAGTAAACCATTCTACGGTGGGACTTATTTCCCTCCTGAAGATCGTGGAGGGTTGCCCGCTTTTCCAAGGGTTCTTACTGCCTTAGCATCTGCATACAAAGATGACCGTGACGAAGTCCTGGCAAATACAGATAGGTTACTTGGTCAAATGGGTAAAATGTCCATTACTTCAACCGGATCTGAACCTCTTGACATAACCACGATGGAAACAGCTTTCAAAGGCCTTAAAAGTCAGTTCGATGACAAACACGGTGGAACCGGTCTACAGCCAAAATTTCCACAACCAATGACATATGAATTCCTGCTACGTTACCACCTTACTAAAGGAGACAAGAAAGCACTGGAAATGGTAGAGCTTACATTGGACAAAATGGCTCTCGGAGGTATATATGACCAGATCGGAGGAGGATTCCACAGGTATTCTACCGACAATATCTGGCTAGTACCACATTTTGAGAAAATGCTCTACGACAATGCACTACTCGTAAGTCTATACCTGCACGCGTACCAAACTACGCGTAAACCCCTTTACAAAAAGGTAGTTGAAGAAACCCTAGATTATGTCACCCGGGAGATGACAGGACCTAATGGCGAATTTTACTCCGCTCAGGATGCTGATACTGAAGGAGTAGAAGGAAAATATTTTGTTTGGCGTCCTGAAGAAATAATCGAGATTCTAGGTAAAGAAAAGGGCGAATTGGTGAACCGTTACTTTGGTATTACAAAAAGAGGTAACTTTGAGGGACACTCCATACTATATGTTAATACCGAAGTTTCAGAATTTGCTCGAAAAGCCGGCATCGATCCTAAAGATCTAATTAAGTTACTTGACCGTGCTAAAGATGAACTTTTGGGAGCAAGAAGAAAGCGTACTATCCCTGGACTGGATGACAAAACTCTCACTGCCTGGAACGGACTTATGCTTAGTGCTTTTGCAGAGGCCGGTGCAATATTGAACAATGAAAGTTACGTAGATGCGGCCAATCAAAGCGCAGAATTTGTATTGCAAAACCTTGTAAGGGACGGACGAGTACTTCGCACATACAAAAACCGGGAATCCAAGCTTAACGGTTACCTAGAAGACTATGCATTTCTAATACAGGGCCTAATATCAGCACATGAAGCTACTTTCAATGGCAGTTTACTTAAAGAGGCCGTAACCCTTGCAGAAGGCATGTTAAACCTTTTCTGGTCTGAAGTTGACGGTCAATTCTACGACACGGGTCATGATCATGAAGAGATGCTTGTAAGACCCAGAGACATTACTGATAATGCCATCCCTTCAGGTAGCTCTATGGCTACAGATGTGCTGCTAAAACTCTCGTTAATTACGGGGAATAAAGAATTTGGGAAGCATGCAGAAAAGGCACTAAAAGGAGCCCGGGAACTGATGGAGCGCATTCCATCAGGAGCGGGACACTGGTTATGCACCCTTGATTATTATCTCTCTACTCCCAAAGAGATAGCTATTATTGGACATTATAAATCTGAAGATACTAACGCCTTATTAAAAGAGATTTTTAGCCACTACCTACCCAACAGGATTTTTATAGGTAGTGACCCCAGAGAAAATACAATATCAGATATCCCATTAGTACGAGACAAGCGAATGTTAGACGAAAATGCCACTGCCTACGTCTGTAAAAACTACGCTTGCGAAATGCCTGTATCTAAACCAGAACAGCTGGCAAGTCAGCTATCGACTTAAACATAATACTCATCGACTCTACTCAACACCTAGACTCTTCAATGGAGCAACAACATTCTGTATTCTTGGGTTGGGATTATTCAAGAAAGATTTCGCGGTTAGTTCATCAGATTTTTTACGAATCTCAGAATAAAGACCTACAACCCATTTCTTATGCTCATCAACCTCTGGTTTAGCAAAAAAGCTTAATGCAATTTGACGACGTAGCTGAGATGAACCAAAAGAAGCATGCATAATGTCATGGCAGAACATCAATATATCACCAGGACTAGTTTCGATTGGGAAAGACGGCAAGGCTTCAGCCTCTAAACCCAAAAGGTCACTTTGGCCCACCTGTATAGCCCGATTCAAATCGTTGTGGAATGGCTGATGATGTGAACCCGGGATAACACGAAGACATCCATTTTCCTTGGTCAAAGTATCCAGATATAGAGATACTTTGACCCTCTTATAACCAGATCTTATGTTATCGTCAGAATGCCAAATAGTATCTCCTGCCCACATATTACCGTCAGAAGCGACGTACGTAAAACCAGGACCGAGCAACTGCTCTACGGCAATGTATACCCGGTCGTCCGCTATTAAATTCGTAAGCACAATATTCATTTCAATAAAACCAGATATCTGCTTACCTACTCCTGTATGAGCACTATCGGTATCTATACCCTGTGTATTTTTCCAGACATAATCCGCTTCTTTGGTAATTAAACTCATCTCTTCAGGTGAAAAAGCATCTCTAAGCACCAGGAAACCAAACGTTTCAAAATAAGATATCTGTTCAGGAGTTAACATAAGTAGACCTCATTCCAAATATTGCACACACTTATTTTTAAGCGTATTTGGATGCCATTCTATATTTGCCAACTTTGAAACTCAAAAAATGTCAGATTGCTACGAAACACGCCAAACATATCATTGCACCTGATCTCCAATTTGGAATAAGATTGCGAGGTTATGCCAACCAAATTTATTTTTTGTATAATGTCTGTGTAAGTAACAATGCAAGAAAACACATTAGAAAATGGAATAGTAGAAGAAGAACCCCTAGATATCAGGCGATATGTTGGTCTGTTTCTAACGTATTGGTGGATAATCATATCGCTACCATTGGTAGGTGGGCTAGGCGCATACTTTCTAAGCCAAAACGTTACGCCGAGCTATCAAGCCTCTACCACTATACTTGTACAATACCGAAGTAGCGGATTTGGACTTGGGGCAAGTAATTTTCAGCAAAGCGAAGAACTTGCTTCTACTTACAGTAGACTTCTTATGGCTGAGCCATTTTTGTCCGGCATAGAGTTATCTGGTGCGTCAGTTACAGCAATCATTGATACACAGCCACCGGTAATAATTGTCAGAGTTCGTCATGGCAACCCAGTTGTAGCAGCATCTACCGCCCAAAATATTGCAGAAGAATTCATAACATACGCAATGGAAAAACGGTTATCCGAGATAGCCAGAATCCAATCAGCCGCGGCAGTATACGGGATAACTGCTGGCGATGTCGCTGCGGCACAACTAAGTGCTGTTGATAGTTTGTCCATATTGGAACCAGTATCTGTACCTAGTACCCCCGTTGTACCTAAAACTACACAAAATACTGTACTCGGTGGAATTATTGGTTTAATGATTGCAATCGCGGCCATCTTCTTAATAAGCGGACTCGAAGACACCGTAAGATCTCCCGACAAATTGCAGGAACAGTTTGGAGTCGCTGGATTAGGTTCAGTATTCAACTGGACAGATGAAGAAGGTGAATCATCTGAGGGTCCTATTATACAATCTGCCCCCTCTTCAACATATGCAGAAGCCTTCAGACAATTCCGTGCAAATTTTGAATTCTCCACAGCATCATATGACAAACATGTATACGTTGTCAGCTCACCTGGACCATCCGAAGGTAAAACTACCGTGGTATCGAATCTTGCGATAGCGATAGCTCAGACGGGCAAAAAAGTACTAGTTATAGATGGAGATCTACGACGTCCTTCGTTAAGCCGTGTCTTCGAGGGCATGACAAAAACGACTGGTCTCAGCAACTATTTAGCAGACCGTAATATTGACACCTCCGAAGTGATACGAACCGCGAAAGAATCGGATGGAGTGGACATAATCCCAAGCGGGCCGATTCCTCCAAACCCAGGTGAATTATTAGCCTCAAAGAGATTCTATCAGTTGATTGAAAAAGTCACTGGCCTATACGATTTTATTTTATTTGACAGCCCTCCCCTTCTCCCTGTCGCGGATGCAGCTGTCATGGCTGCACAAGTAACTGGAGTTATGCTAGTAGTAGACGGTCAACGCACAAAATCAGCTGCATTAAAAGCAGCGTTGGGGATGATAAGAAATTCAAAATCGCCTATCTTAGGAATAGTAATCAACAAACTTAAGAGGCGACGGTTTAGCTACGGATACGGTTATGGATATGGTTACCCATACTACAAGTATTACGAGTATAGATCTCACGGTAGTGATGATGACCTTAAAAACAATAAGTCCCTAGTTAAACGAGTATTCTCAAAAGTATTCCGCAGGTGATGGATACCAACACTACCTATCCCATATAACTCATCGCAAATCTTGCTAACTTGAGTATCGTCGTGTAACAAATCATTTTAAGAGACGATATTAAGGTACTAACATAAATCCCTGATCTTCTACTTAGAACCCTTAACTATTCTAAATACATCGGTCCAAATCACCCAATATATTGGGATCTAATTTTGTCACAACATGTCTTTAATAAATCTTGACTTTCAAGTTAATGAATTTTACATTATATGAAGCGTTCATTAACAGAACGAGTGCGATGACAGCATGTGACCTATAATACCGAAGATAACGAACTTGTTTTGGATTACATTCGTGAGAATTAATCTTCGTTGAAGCCACAGCTCCGAAGATAAACTTACTTAATATAGTTGTTGTTTCTAACTCAACATTTCGGCTTGAGTTAGCGTAGCTTTACCAAAGTTTAGTGTCCACTTTCGATCAACTATATTTGTGAATCTTATTATTCCGTCTGAATTCGATCTTCTCGTCCTATCCAAAGGGTACCTTTATATGAATATAAAAGCAGACACAAAAGGAATTTTGATTTGAACAAAATTCAGTCATCAATTATTAGTAAAATACGCTCCAGAGAATCCGTCATTGCTATACTAGGATTAGGTTACGTCGGCCTTCCTCAAGCTGTGCTTTTTGCAGATGCTGGGTTCCCAGTTGTAGGCATAGATGTAGATCAATCGAAAATAGATTCGATCAGAAACGGAAAATCATATGTTCAAGATGTGAAATCTGATCATCTAGCGAACCTTGTAACATCTGATAAATCTGATTCGGCCAGCATGTCTACACAGATACATAGCACTAAACCAGGTAAGATTTACGCCTCAACTGATTACAGCATAATAACAAAAGCAGACGTGATTGTGGTGTGCGTACCTACTCCATTGAGTAAAACTAGGGAACCAGACATATCACGTATAGTTTCAGCATCTCAGGAAATGGCACTGTATATCCATCCCGATATGCTAATAATTGTTGAAAGCACCACTTATCCTGGTACTACAAAAGACGTTATCCTTCCAACCATTCAATCAGCCAATCATGGTCCATTTAAAGTTGGAAAAGATTTTTTCTTGGCTTTTTCTCCCGAGAGAATCGATCCAGGAAATAGTTATAGAACAATATCCGACATACCTAAAGTCATAGGTGGTATAACACCAGAGTGTACGAGTGTCGCCAATATACTATACCAATCAGTTATTAATGAAATCGTTCCTGTGTCCTCCCCTACTGTCGCAGAGATGGTGAAATTACTTGAGAATACCTTCAGGGCTGCTAATATCGGACTTATTAATGAATTCGCTATCATGTGTGAAAAACTAGAAGTAGATGTCTGGGAAGTAATTTCTGCAGCCGAGACCAAACCATTCGGATTTATGGCATTCTATCCTGGGCCAGGTTTGGGAGGTCACTGTATACCAGTTGACCCTCAGTACCTCGCCTGGAAACTTAGAACGTTAAGTTACAATGCTCGTTTCATCCAATTGGCAGATGAAGTAAACCATGGTATGCCAGATTATGTTATGGAGAGGATATCAAAGATTTTGAACGAATCAGGCAAGACCCTGCTTGACGCAAAAGTCATGGTTATAGGCGTAACATACAAGGCAGACCTAGACGACCTAAGAGAATCACCCGCAATTGACCTGATATCTCTACTTAAAGATCGAGGATCTCATGTTTCTTATCATGATCCTTTTGTGACAGAAATAGACATTGAAGGCCTATCCCTTTACCGAGCGGAGCTAAACACCCTAACACTTCAACAATCGGACTGCATCGTGATTACAACTGCCCATTCCACCTACGATTGGGAGTGGATAGTAGACAACAGTAAACTGGTCTTTGACACGCGAAACGCCACCAATGGAATCAGAAACCCTTCGTCTCAAGTAGTCAAATTGTAATCAATATTTTATAGCCAGTTACGTACTCATTACCACTTCACCTAGTCATCTGACCAAAATGCCCACCATGAATAGTCACGCAAAACTTAGAGCGTCCCCGAAAAAAGTCAGGGTAATTGAACCAGCATCAAGCTGGTTGTCAATTGACTGGATGGAATTATGGGATTACCGAGACCTTCTCTATTTCCTTGTGTGGAGAGATATAAAAGTCCGGTATGCTCAATCAGCACTAGGTATAGGGTGGGCCGTGATCCAGCCAGTGTTTTTCATGATAGTATTCACGTTCGTATTTGGAGAGCTGGCCAAAATAGATTCTGATGGAGTTCCCTACCCCATATTTAGCTTTGCAGCACTAGTGCCTTGGACATATTTTGCCACATCTATGACTGGAGCCACGGAAAGTCTTATATCCAATGCCCGTATGTTAAGCAAAGTGTATTTCCCAAGACTTATGATGCCTTTTTCCGCGGTTCTTGCAAGGCTAATAGATTTTGCGATCGCATTATTACTACTGCTGGCATTAATGGTTTGGTTCAAAACCATACCGTCAATTTGGGCGTTAATTTTGCCGGTAGTTACCATCATAATGATATTAAGTGCTACAGGTGCAGGGATGTGGCTTACTGCCCTAGCCATACAGTACCGTGACATTAAGTACGGGATATCCTTTGCTGTACAACTACTTATGTTCACGTCTCCTGTGGTATACCCGGCTAGCCTTGTTCCTGATGAATACAGATTAGTATACGCAATAAACCCTATGGTTGGAGTAATAGAGTCCTTCCGGTCGGCACTGCTAACTACTAACCCTATGCCGTGGGACCTCCTTGGCATGTCGATCTTGGTAGCAACAATACTGTTTATTAGTGGGCTAGTATACTTTCGCCGGACAGAACGTATATTTGCAGACGTAGCCTAAATAATGACTAAGCCTACGAATAATATAGCTATCAGTGTGGAAAATCTGTCGAAACGTTACAGGATTGGTATCAAAGAGGAGTCTCCTGATACGTTAGTAGGCGCCGCAGCTAGTTTAGTAACAAGGCCGATCAAGAATTTCCGTCGATTAAGGAGTCTTGCCAAGTTTGGAAACCAAGGCGGCCGTACTGATGACATCTTATGGGCACTAGATGAGGTCTCGTTCGATCTTAGACAAGGTGAAATACTGGGTTTGGTAGGACCCAATGGGGCTGGTAAAACAACACTCTTGAAAATACTAACCCAGATAACAGAACCAACTGGCGGAAAAGCTTATTTAACCGGACGTGTTAGCAGCCTGCTCGAAGTTGGGACTGGGTTCCATCCAGAATTAAGCGGGAGAGACAACGTTTACTTAAATGGCACTTTACTCGGCATGAAGAAATCGGATCTCGACAACAAATTCGATGAGATCGTGGACTTTGCTGAAGTGAATAAATTTATTGACACCCCTGTGAAACGCTATTCGAGTGGTATGGCAGTTAGATTGGCTTTCTCGGTAGCTGCACACCTCGAACCCGAGATACTCCTTGTAGACGAGGTCTTAGCCGTTGGTGATGCTTCTTTCCAGCAGAAATGTATTGGGAAAATGCAGGAAGTTGGGAATATGGGTAGAACAATTATTTTTGTTAGCCATAATATGTCTGCAATATCATCCCTTTGTTCGAGAGCAATGTGGATTAATGAAGGTAAAATAATTCTCGACGGGGAACCTGATGAAGTAATTGATAAATATCTCTCTAGCTCTTCAATACAAAAAACCAAGTATCCAGTTGCAAAAAGTGTAGATGGAGAACTCATCATAGAGAAAGTGGTAGTCACAGACTACAAAGGAAATGAAAAAAGTGAGTTTAAAACGTGGGATTCTATAGCTATTGAGATCCATTACAATGCTTCTACTCCAATCAATCGTCCATATTTTTGGGTTGCTATACTTGGAAGAGGTGGAGGTCTACTAAATGCGAATATGTTACTGGACGGTACTACCATTGAAAAACTAGATGGCAAAGGCAAGATTCGATGTACCTTTGAGCGCGTTCCCCTGCTTCCTCAGCAACAGTACGTAGTACGTATAGGCGCCCGGGCCAGCAACCCTATGAACCAACTGGTACGCTGGATTGATGTAGCAAATTTTTCGATACGAGGCTCTGCTAAAAGTGCGGGACTGAAAGGCGAAGCAGCCGATAGGTTCATTGGCATAACAAATACAGTTATGTCCCCATATACATGGGATACGCCAGATGGCAAGAAAGTAGCTGTAAATATAACACCTACCATACCTACGAAAGGGTCATTGTCATGAAGATAGGAACCTACATTGGGAAAAAACGAGGTCGTAAGTACATCTCTCACAGTACTATTGGTCACACTAAAAGCAATTTAGAAAAGTACGATTCTATATATGTTAATCGCACGGAAGAACGTAACAAGGCTGCAGTAGAGGTAGAATTAGGGTCTGAAATTCCGAAATTTATTTCAGACGGTATTACTAATTATCTTAAAACTACTGGGAAAAAAGCTGAAGAAATAAAAATAGTCGAATATGGTTGTGGGGTAGGTGCATATAGCTTCCAATTGCTCGAACAAGGGTACGATGTGGAAATGTCAGACCAAAGCGAAATTTGTGTTAACGAAATACTGAAACCAAAACTACGAAATATGGGGATGGATCCCAGCCGTGCATTTACAGCTGATCTTCTTGACATACCAAATGACCGACACCAACGTTATGATATCTGTATACTAATAGGTGTAGTTTACGAACATGAAGATTACAACACTCCAAGGAAAGCATACAAAGCCGTATATAAAAGCCTTAAGGGCCCCGGGTCTATGCTTATTCATGCCTTGAATTCTTTCGAGAATTCTTATCTAAAACTACGACTTAACAGAATAATCATGACTGTAACAGGATTTTTCACCTTTATTAAACAGCCAATTACTTATGCTCCAAACAGTAACTTGATCCGTCGGTGTCTTGGACGTAAGTCACTGTCTTACCAATTCCGGCATTGGTTCTATCGCCCGATTGACATTAAGACCATGCTATCTGAAAGCGATCTCGAAGTGAGGAGTGAGTTTGCATTGGATATCAGGCAGGGCATCTCCGAATATCTACCGTTAACTCGAAAAGATCAACACATTATAGTTTATGGAAGCAAACTAAATTGGACAGGAAATCTTTTAGAAAAATTGACTCGTAAACATCCTTTCTTGTTTGCTAAAAGATTCGGTGTGTGGGCTACGATACCTGATTAAATTTCTTCAGAGATCGCCAGTAATATACGTCCATCGTGAAACAATGAATAAAAATACCCACCAAATGCCATTACATGCGCAATATTTCAAGCCAAACATGGGTTTTGGTATCACCTCTGAGGGTATGAATACCTCAATAAACATATTTAATTACTACAATACTTCTTTTTTTGGAACTGACACGCAAAACTCTGAATCGATTGCAGAAATCACTTTCTACGATTTCAATGGTCAGAAGCTGTTTACACACCGAGAATTGCTGAAACCCTACGGTTCCCTGCATTTGGACATCAAAACGAAGTTGATCGAGAATAATAATCAGCCAGATACATACGGCACTGTTTTGTGTAGGCTAATACCAGAAGTATTACCCAAGACTCTCATCAATATGTTCGTTTCAACTGAATTCGTCATGGAAATAATTTCAGGTTCAAACGCTAGGTCGTTCGTACACAATTCCTGGAGTCCTGTATATGCTCCTAAGAGAGAAAGTATTCGATCTGAGCAAGTGTTTTCGGATAACCACTCCAAATCCAAATACCTAATTCTGCTTAACAACTATTACGGTCCTAAGATACCATTTCTATCTCACGGACGAACCAAGGTAAGCATAAGAAACCATGCTGGGGAAACGATATCTAAATGGTCTGGCAATGTAAAAGCTAGAGGTGTGTATTTGTTTTCTTTTGAAGAACATTTTCCGCAATTAGAAGAGTTTATGGACGGAAAATCAGGTGAAATAATACTCGATGGATACAACATAGTACGTAAACCTATAACTTTAGTAGTGTCACCAAACAACAAAGACGAACTATCAGTCAACCATTTCTGAATATTAAACCGATAATGCAAAATATGGATCCAAAAAATACTAATACTGGAAGTTTATACTCCCTGGATTATCTTTCTAACCAAACCGTTTGGTACGGACCTTATCTGGCTGATCAAGAATTTCAAACAATAATATCTTCATCTATAAAAGACTGGCCCGATTGGGTAGATTACGATCTGACGTGCTGGATATTTGACCAGAAAGGCAAAACAGTCAGAGAAATAATTCTATCTGAAAAGGCACACGGTGATCGTCCGGTAACAATAAATCTAGGTGAGAAATTCAAAGACGTTCCGCCTATGCGAGGAACCGTTGCTGTACATATGAAACCTACAGACCAAGGAGTTAAAATCCCCAATATACACCAAGAGTGGTGTGTAAGAATCTTGGATTCTTCAGGTTCCCTGCAAGAGATAGTTGCAACTGGAGCTGTAAAAGACTGGAATTTTGCGGAGCGGAAGGGCAGAAAATCTAAATTCAGGCAGTTTTCTCCTGCGCTACTAATGGATAAATACTGGCAATCTGTAGCTTACTTCATCAACGGAAGTGCTGATCCCGCATATGATGTATCTGCGAATCTGCGAATATCAGTATTTAACACCATTGGAGACAAACTTGAATCTACAGGACCCACCATTCCGCCTTTCGGGAGCACATGGGTAAACCTACATGACGTTTTTGGGCAAGAATTACTACAATTATTAGAAAATTATGGTGGCAGAGGATCATATATAGTAGAGTCTGATGATACCGGTTGCATAGGATACCATTTTTTCTATAACCCGTTGCTGCACAAAATATGTGGGGATCATACCAGACCGGTCTTCCCATATGTTTCCGCTGGATACGGATTCCGTCCATTTACAATTGGCGAACAAACGCCTAAAGATTTCTTACGTCATGCTAAATTCCTAGCCTTGCAGAAAATTGGGCGTCGCACCTAAAACAACTGCAACCATTGCATAATTGCAATTCTTGATCACTGAAAAATTGAACACAATGAACCAATGATTTATCTCTCAAAAGAGAAATTCAGGATGAATAAAGTTAGAAACATATATGACTAACTACCTCAGAAAAATAGCCGGTACACGTTTCCGGTTAAGAAATATTATCCGCCGTTATATTGCGCCACCCTCGCCGATCACACCATCCTATATGAATTATTTCATGAGACGTCCCTTAACATTTGGAATATGGTTTAACCTTAGGAGATTTAAACACAAAATACTAAGAATTCCTCGTAGGTACCTCGATACGGTGCCTCTAGTAGGAGATGACCACGTCACTGAAAATGTCCTTCCTTACAACGAAAGTTTGGTATGGAAAATTAGCCGTAACCGAACTGAAAGATTATTGAGTGTTCTGGGGACCATCGGAGGTATAGACAAGAATAATAGCAAGGTTCTCTGTATAGGTCCGAGAAATGAGGCCGAAGTTTTATTGATGAGTCTTTACGGATTCGACCTCCGTAAGATCAGTGCTATAGACCTATTCAGCTACAGTCCGCTTATAGACATAATGGATATGCACGAGATGAACTTCCAAGACAATCAGTTCGATGTACTGTATAGTTCCTACGTGCTTAGGTACAGTAACGATATCAGGCTTGCATGTTCTGAATCGGTTAGAGTTACAAAACCTAATGGTCTTATTGCTGTAGCGTTCGTTCATTCCCCTACCACAAAACCTCAGGTCGGCACCCAATTGAGTGGTGGACTGAAGGAAATGTTTCATTATTTTGGAGATAATGTCGGACATATTTTCTGGCAAGAAGAACTACTTACCGAAAGCGGTCAAATGGTTTGCACGTCAATATTTAGTGTGAGTAAGTGATAATGTTGCAGCCCTTGGCAGATATCCATAACGCACACAAAATATCAAATTTACCTATAGTGGTGACGATTTGTTAGCCTCACTTGGCGGGACACCTGTCAGAAAGAAATTTCTACCCTATGGCAGACAACATTTGGACGATACAGATATTGAAACAGTTAGTAATATCCTCAGGGGCGATTGGTTAACAACAGGCCCAACAGTTGAAAAATTTGAGTCCAGTTTTGCTGCCTGGAACAACGTAGAATATGCCATAGCAGTTAGCTCCGGAACTGCTGCTCTGCATGCAGCTTCGTTTGCTGCAGGCTTTACATCAGGAGATGAGGTAATCACTTCCCCTCTCACTTTCGCTGCAACAGCAAATTGCATACTCTATCAAGGCGCATCTCCAGTATTCGCTGATGTTGATCCAAACACACTGTGTATTTCTCCCAAGGAAATAGAAAAGAAAATTACATCGAAAACCAAAGGGATAATAGTTATGCACTACGCTGGGCAACCTTGCGAAATGGATCAAGTTATGAGCCTTGCTGAAGAATATAAACTCGTCGTGATAGAGGACGCTTGTCACGCGATGGGCTCTACCTACAAAGGAAAACAGGCAGGTACCATAGGTCATCTGGCCTGTTACAGCTTCCACCCCGTAAAACATATAACTACGGGAGAAGGCGGGATGGTAGTAAC
This sequence comes from uncultured Chloroflexota bacterium, assembly GCA_913051545.1. Taxonomy (GTDB): domain Bacteria; phylum Chloroflexota; class Dehalococcoidia; order Lucifugimonadales; family CAJXCD01; genus CAJXCD01. The sequence continues at coordinate 50,763 of CAJXCD010000006.1, read as the reverse complement.
TTCCAATGACGAATGGGCAAAACGTATACGTGGATTTCGAAACCATGGGATGTCCACAAATAGCCGACAACGTAATAAAGCTGGCGAGTGGGTTTCAGACATGTCTGATTTAGGATATAACTACCGACTCTCCGACTTTCAATCTGCATTGGGATTTCGTCAGCTATCAAAGGTGAATGACTCCATCAAACGCAGGCGCGAAATTGCTCAGTCTTATGACAAGTCATTCAAAAAATCAAATATCCTTGAACCTATAACAGTCATGCCTGAGAATAACCCAAGCTGGCATATCTATCCAATCCTATTGAATCTGAATACATTGAGTGTTGGTCGCAAGGAAATATACAAGGATATGAGGGCGGAAAATATTGGTGTAAATGTCCACTACCGACCTGTCCACATGCATTCTTACTACAAGCATCGTTTCGGCTACCTACCCGGGGATTTCCCAAATGCAGAAAACGCATATGACAGGTTGTTAACTCTTCCAATTTTCCCGCAAATGACAGATCAAGACGTGCAAGATGTCATTAAAGCCATAGAGAAAGTATCTTCACACTATATTCATAAATACAGGGACATATAAACCCATGCGAGTATTAATAACAGGCGCAGCAGGATTTGTCGGAAGATCCATGGTTCGTCATATAACTGAAGTCCGACCTGACTTACAAGTTCGGGCGTTAGACCTCAACATGGCTGATGCCAATAACATAGAGTGCATATCTGGCAGTATTCTGGACACTAATGACCTGATGAATTCTGTCCAAGACTGCGATTATGTAATTCATCTAGCTGCCATGTTAGGTGTAAAACGTACTGAATCATCACCTCTCCAGTGCCTCAATGTAAATGTTCAAGGAACTATAAATTTGCTGGAGGCATGTGTCAGAGAGCAGGTTAAAAAAGTGGTTCTAGCGTCATCTTCAGAGGTATACGGAGAACCTGTAATGGTACCTATAAGAGAAGACTCTCCACTGAACCCTCGGTCCGTATATGGTATTTCAAAAATCACTGCAGAGGAATATCTCAAAGCTTACGCCCAAAGATACAATATTGACTGGAATATAGTTCGTCTGTTCAATATGTATGGTCCGGGTCAAACATCTGAATTTGTAATCCCACGATTTATTGCTTCTGTACAAAGAGGACAATCACCCGTCGTGTACGGAGATGGTAGTCAGATTAGGGCATTTTGTTATGTAGCTGATGGAGTTTCAGCAATAGCTTCTCTTCTTGACGATGACATCTCAAACCATACATTCAACATAGGGAACCCAGAGTCTAAAATATCCATGTCTGACCTTGCGAATAAAGTAACATCGCTGTTAGGAAATGGTATCCAACCTGAATTCGTACCCTTATCTGCTTCTACTCGGAAGTCAGGAAGGGAAATATGGACGAGGATTCCAGATATTTCCAAAGCAAATGAAACTCTAGGATATACTCCAAAAATCAATCTAGAAGAGGGATTGATGCTAGTGGCAAAATCAGGCGAAATCCCTGACAGTCATTTTGACCCTTTGTAAAATACACTAATATAACGAGGAAATTATGAGAGGTGACTTGTGACAGACAAAAACCTTCTAGTTCTAGACATGAGTGGCTCCGATATTAGCGTTACGCACCTGTGGGAGAAAAGTCGCTTTCTGGAAAAACTAAGTGAGATATGTTTTGAATCGGTGGTGTGGGATCCAAATAGTATCCACACACATGCTGAAACAAAACGATTTGATGACTTCAACGCACTAGTTCAATTTGCAGAATCAGTGGAAGCAGACTCTCTGGTATTGGTGGATAGTAACCAGATCTTTTTAGACCAACAAATCGTATCCGAAGGTCTGAAATCTTTCCGTCCACAAAAAATAGACTACTTTACCCAATGGGAACACTGCCGGCTACCAGTTGGAATTGGAGTGAGAGCAATTTCCACAAGGGTATTAGAACAGGAAGTGTTTAACTCACCGAAGGATTGTATAAATCATATCCAATCCAATCCCTCAGAATTCAAGTTTCATTACGACATGGTTCATCAAACGCCTTATGAGGACACTCTTCTGGACAGCAGGGATTCACCTTCACTTCGTCTACTGGTTGAAAACAGCAATGGTAAGACCAAATGGGGTTTGGGTGGATTCTTGTCCATTGCTAAAAAAGCAGGAGAAGATGCTCCCCTTTACCAACCTGATGTTACAGCTCTACGAGTCGATGAAAGGAAAATGCCTGCAGCGTACGGGTTTGAATCTCCAGAGTGTGCAGAGTTCCCAACCTACATAATGTTCGATATCATCAATATATGTAATGCCAAGTGTATCCATTGCCCTCAATCTCTAACAAACCTTAACGGAGGAAAGCCAGATTTCCTATCAGAACGAGGGCACCTTAGCATGGAGACATATAAACAAGTCATAGATGAGTGCTCAGAACACAAAATACAATTTGTCCGTATTACTGCAGACGGAGAACCTCTAGTACATAAGCAGCTCGTAGATATGGTTAAGTATGCGAAAGAAAAAGGTGTAGGACCGGTTGGGCTTACAACGAATGGCTCACTACTTAAACCAGACAGGATACGCAAGCTCATAGAGGCCGGGTTATTCATGGTAGACTTCTCCCTTGATGCATCTACTCCAGAAACATTCGAGGTTGTTAGAACAGGGCTAAAGTGGGACAAGGTGGTTGGAAGTGTTCACGAATTCATAAAAATTCGTGATGAACTGGGTGCATCAACAAAAATTATGGTCAGCTTCGTAAAACAAGGTGCCAATATTCATGAACTGGATGATTTTGTAAATTATTGGACACCCATTGTAGATGAAGTGTTAATCCGAGAAATGATTTCGAACGTAGGACTTGTGGCAACTTCGGAAAGTGAATTTGCAGGCTGGGATCACAGGTGGCCCTGCGTACATTTCTTCCGACGGGTCGTTATAAACCATCAAGGCGTTCTAAAAGCATGTCCAATCGACTGGCAGCAGAAAACCGCTTACAGATCTATGGATCAAACTTCTGTGCACAATGCATGGCACAGCCACCACTACTGGATGAACAGGATGGAACACCTAAACGACGAAATTCCGGATGAAAGAGTGTGTAAAAGTTGCAAAGACTGGGCAGGAACTCCATGGAAGATGGGCTACGAAAAAGTTGTTGCCAGTATGGGAGATTGAAAACATCCCAGAAAATTGTTGCAATTTGCCAACCGAATTTTCTGCCCTGGCTCGGATACTTAGAGATGGGACACAGATCCGATGTGTATGTAATGCTTGACGACGTCCAATTTCCTCGACGGGAATGGGTCAACAGAAATCGAATACCAGATTCTTCAGACCGAGGGTGGATGTGGCTTAGTATACCTACCAAAAAATCGTCCCAGCAAGTGAAGATCAATCAAGTCGAAATCAGTTACGACACACCATGGCAATCACGCATTATTAAATCTATTGACCACGTTTACCGTCAGTCACCTTGGTTTCAGCATTACCGTGACGAATTGACCGAAATTCTAGAAAGCCATTGGACCTACCTAGTGGAATTAAATCTTACTCTTATAAAATGGATATATAAAAAACTTGGAATGTCAGACAATCTTATATTAAGCTCGGATTTGAATGTTGGATTTGAACGAGATGATAAGCTGGCTGAAATTTGTGCCAGGTTGGACGCCACAACTTACCTAGCTAACAATGGATCGAAGGGATATATTGATCCGTCGAAATTCCATAGTCGAAATGTTTCATTTGTATTCCAAAACTATACCCACCCCACATATGACGTGGCAAACCGTGAATTCACTCCTTACCTATCTATAATAGATCTGATATTCCATGAAGGACCAAATACCTTGAATACAGTCCTCAAAGGAAGAAACCCTGACTGGGAAAGTCATGTAAACTATGGAACCTAACTGTGAATTTCAACGAACTGGGAAAAAGGTTTTTGGCTAGAGTAATTGCAATAGTGCAAGCTAGGATGGGTTCTACAAGACTCCCAGGGAAAGTCCTGTTGCCATTAAACGGATATCCTTCAATAGTACAGGTTATGAGAAGAATACAGGCATGCAACACATTAGACGAAGTTTACCTCGCTACATCTGTGAACACGGAGAATGACGTGCTATCTGACCTATCAGAAAAGTATTCGTGGGCATTTCACCGTGGCAGTGAAGATGATGTGCTTTCTCGTTTTATAGAAGTGTTGCAGTATGACTCGGCTGACATCGTAGTCAGAGTGAATGCTGACAACATGGCAATAGACCCTGAAGTTATCCGCCACACGATCAAAAAACTCGAGAGTGATAGGCTAGACGTCTGCTCTCCATTTCTAAACAACTCATACCCTTTTGGGGCTGGTGCTGAGGTTTCTACAGGAGAATGTCTACTTCGACTTGATTCTGACACCCTTGGTGCAGACTCACGCCACAAGTATCGTGAGCACATATATTTTTATGCTTATGATAATAGGGATAAATATAGAGTAGGCACTATCAAAGCACCAAGTGGATTAGATAGACCGGATATCAACATCTCTGTAGACACTCCTGAGTCCTTCCATACGATGGAAAAGTTGTATGGAAAATTGTCTACTAACGATGACATGTTCTCTCTGGGAGAACTAATTCAGGCTTGGGATGATTTACAATCCTAACAAATTTCAAGGAGGATATAATGAAAACCGTTAGCATAGGCCAGCGAGTAGTGGGTGACGGCAATCCTAGTTTTATAATTGCTGAAGCGGGATGTAATCACAACCAACAATTGGATCTTGCGAAGCAACTTGTGGACATGGCAGTTCATGCAAATGCAGACTCTGTGAAATTCCAATCCTACGAAGCAGAGCAGATGTACTCAAAAAAAACTCCTATGATGGAACATTTCCGTTCTCGTATGGAAGTGGGCGACGATGCAACAATGTTCGACCTTATACAAGCCACAGAATTCCCGTATGAAATTCAACCAGCCGTAGTTGAATATTGTCATGAAGTCGGGATCCCTTTTATGTCGACTCCATTTGGAATAGAAGATGTAGGAATACTGGAAGAATTTGATGTTCCTGTTTTCAAGATAGCATCGTTCGAAATGACCCATTTCCCACTAATAAGGCGTGTGGGTGAGACAGGCAAGCCTATTGTGCTGTCCACTGGAATGTCGACTCTGGGTGATATTGAGAAAGCAATAAATACAATAACGGAAACAGGAAACGACCAAATCATTCTTCTCCATTGTGTCTCAAATTACCCTACTGACCCTAAAGATGTAAACTTGAAAGCTATACCGACAATGAAGGCGGCTTTTGGACGTCCAGTGGGGTTCTCAGATCACACCCCTGGCATTGACGTGTCCAAAGTTGCTATTTCTATCGGGGCAAACATGATAGAAAAACACATCACTGTCGACCAGAGCCTACCAGGGCCTGACCATCACTTCTCGCTTACTCCAGACCAGCTCGATTCACTCGTACAAGCAAGAGATTTCATAGAAATGGTACTAGGTAGTCCAAGAAAAATTAGTACACCTGCTGAGCAGGCAATGAAAGACGTTGGAAGACGCAGTCTATGCGCCGCTACGCCAATAAATGCTGGTGAGTTGGTTACCGAGGAAAAGATCGCAGTGAAAAGACCTGGCACAGGAATACCTACAGAACTAATGGATGTAGTAATAGGTGCTACTGCTATACGTGATATAGAAGATGACGAACCTTTATCTTGGGATATGTTTCTGCGATACAACGAGTAGAAAATCCCGAATTCTAAGTATATATGAATTCTGTTCACTATCCATATAAGTACTGAACTGCTGGATAGAACATATATACCTATGTGAGGAATAGATCCCTAGACTATGACTTATCAACCCGTCTTCATAACTGGTATGTTCCGTTCTGGTACTACCCTCTTGGCCAGAATGCTTCAGGCCCACTCTAAAGCGTGCTGTGCAGTGGATCCATACATACCCTTGTTTAAAGAGTTTCGTAATGACGTAGCTTCTAATCTCGTACCAGGCTATACCGTCGACCCTGAAGCCCCTTTAGACGATTACTACTACTACCCTGAAAAACAATCTGTTCTAAAGGCCATTCAGCAAACATCGTTTGATTTAACTAAAGACCAGTCGGAAATGCCTAACCTCAGAAAACGAATCGCTCATTTCTTACGTCCCATATCACCCAAAATAGAACCGTTTTTGGACCAGCTAAATGGCTGCAACTACGTGGAATTGATAGATTCCGGATTCGATATTGTTCAAAAAGCCTATGGACAGACCACCTCACACACTGTTGGCTTCAAAGTTACATGGGCTGGAGAATTCGCCAATCACATTCTTGAAAGTTTCCCGGAAGCAAAGGTTATCCACGTAATGAGAGACCCACGAGCAATCTGCGCTTCAAAGAACAGTCAACAAAGTGTACAAGAAAAATATCCATGGTTATTTCTAATTCGGCAATGGAGAAAATTAGCCACACTAGCGTGGCAAAGCGTGTATAAATCCCCAAACACATCTGACAGAGTTCTATTACTTAAATATGAGCAATTAGTTTCAGACCCGGAAATGGAAGCAAAAAAGGTTTGTGATTTCTTGAATATGAACTTCGATCCATCAATGATAGATCCAAATACTTTTGTAGATGGGACCGGAAGTAAATGGAGTCAGAATTCATCTTACCAAAATTTTCAAGCTACACGCTCTTTCAACCTAGATTCGATCGATAGGTGGAAAAATGCGCTGACGAGTCCTGAAATACAGTTCATCGAACATTTATGCTATCCCGAAATGGAAATATTTGGCTATCAACCAGACATAGCATCCACTTCTAGAGTACCCCTAAGCCTAATGTTTGACTCACCAGAAGTGGATGTAAAAGACCTTGCTACCTGGATAAGACCGTATTCACAAGTTAATGGCGAGTCAAAAGTCAGCGACATCTCTTTGGAATTGTTGCGCTCTTCCATTCTTCACTCATCTCAACCAGTACCCGATTCGATTCAGAAAGCATTTTTTCTGGACACTGACTTTTTCGAAGTAATAAGACAATCCGTATCTATCTCTAATAGAGAGCTAGCTTCCAAATGAAAATAGTATATGTAGGCGGTATGACAATCAGTGCAAAAATATTAGAAACACTCTGCGACTCCAATGAAATACCTTGTCATGTCTTCGGATACCCACCTTCTCAACATTATCGCAGTAACTACTGTTCTTTCGATCATCTTGCCAATGAATACCATTTCCCTCTTACAGAAACTACAGACATTAATAGTCCAAAAGTGGAAAGAATTGTAAAAAATGCGGATCCTGATTGGATGATGGTGTTCGGATGGAGCCAATTAGTAAACAAATCCATATATTCGTTGCCCAGATATGGAACCTTAGGTCTGCATATGACCAAACTGCCTGAAGGACGTGGGAGAGCTCCCATACCATGGACATTAATCAAAGGGAAAACGGAGGGGGCAGTCACTCTCTTTTGGCTGACTTCAGGAGCCGACGAAGGTGACATCGTATCTCAAAGAACGTTCCCTGTATCTAAATTTGACGATGCCCAAACCTTAGTAGATAGAGTCGGGGAAATATCTTGCGACCTCGTAAAAGAAATGCTACCCAAACTAAAAAAAGGGACTTTACCTAAATTACCGCAAGATCACTCATCATCAAGCTACTGGCCAACACGTAAGCCGGAAGATGGATTTATAAACTGGTCTACTCCTATCCAAGATATCTATAATTTGGTAAGAGGTGTCACTTCACCTTTCCCTGGAGCATTCACAAAGATGGAAGGTGAAAAAATTTTTCTGTGGAATGTTGGCATCCTTGAAACAGGAAAGGATACACGCCATAAACCCGGCGCAATAATAGGACCCTATCGGACCCATGGATCCAATCCTACAACGGGACTAGCAATTGCAGCTGAGGGTGGAATTCTGATATGTAATTCTATTCAAATTGGAGATGGGAAACCGATCAAGAATATCGAATTATACGATCTGGCAATAAGATGGAACGGTAAAAGCTTTGATTCCTCCAACTAACTTATCCTGAAGTTGCCTATAGCTCTTATTATGCCAAAAATAACTATTTTGCACCACGAATTTAAATGATTTTTTTGGGGTTCAAGAAAAATATTGATTCGAGTTGGCTGGGGTCGTGAACCTGACAAATCCATCATTCGCAGTTCGCACCAAGGCGAGCATAAAGTACGGATGGGGTCATCTGATACGAACTTTGCGTTTAACTTCATACCTTGAACGAACCTCTCCTGAAATATCTGTGACAGTGGTCGCAGAGGGAGATAGTAAGGTAGAGGACACCTTAATCCAATGGGGACAGAAATATACTAAAGTACCGAGTAACCCAAGCTTGGAAGATGAAATCAAATGGATGGATCAAATAGCTCCAGACATAATTATAGTTGACCTATTAAATATCGAACCAAATTGTCTGAAGCTGTACAAACAAATTTGCAAAAAACTGATATGCTTCTCTGATTTAGGGTATTCATACCCGGAAGCAGATATTGTCATATGCCCTCAAGTGTTATCGAAATATCCCGACCCAGAACCCGGACAAGTATTCTTAACTGGCCCAGATTATTTCATATTAGACGATTCTTTCAAAAATCTAGATATTCCACGTGAAATCGCACCGAAAATTAATAACCTTCTAGTTGTGATGGGCGGGTCATTGTCTACCAAATCAGAAATGTGGATAAATAATCTTATTGACGGATTGGGAAACCAGAATTTCAAAACGAATTTTATAATGGGATTTGATAGAGCAGGGTTAATTGATACCACCAGATACCAAAACTACAGTCAAATAACTTTCATAGAAGGTACTAATAAACTCGGGCAACTCATGAAATCTGCCGATTTGGCAGTCGGTGCAGGAGGGTATGTAAAATTGGAACTGGCAGCCTCAGGAACGCCTGCATTACTAGTCAGCATTGTAGATCACCAAGATTCTTTAGCTAAACAATTTGCAGATCAAACTGAAGCTGCTAGATATCTTGGACCAATAAATGAAGTGACGTCCACTAGCATAATTCAGACAATCCTGTCCCTATCAGACAATTACGAGGCCAGAAGTTCCATGTCACGTGCAGGCATAAGGCTAGTAGATGGTAAAGGAATATATCGCATAGCAGATACACTCTTCAGCTCATTATGAATAATTGATAACTTTAATTTAGTTAGCGCCACGAGGTCATAGATGAAAAACATATTGGTAATAGCAGCTCATCCAGATGATGAGGTCCTAGGATGCGGAGGAACTCTTGCGCTTTTACACGATCAAGATCAAGTCACGGTAATATTTCTGTCGGATGGTGAGACGTCCAATAATGCTGACTTAAGCGGGACCTCACTCACGATTTCAAAAGAACGACGACGTATGGCTCAGGAAGCCGCTTCTCTACTGAACATTCAAGATACTATGTTCTTGGGTTTACCAGATCAACAGCTTGATAAAATTCCAAGACTGGACATCATACGGGCCCTGCAGCCTGTATTTGATGAAGTACAACCTTCTGTCATATACACCCATTCCCAAACTGACCTGAATCTCGACCATAGGATTACTGGTGAAGTCACTCTTGTATTATCAAGACCAGTACCGGAAGCAACCGTGAAAGAGTTATATACATTCCAAATCCCTTCATCTGAATGGGGGTTTAGCCAAATCAACAGTGGATTCCATCCTAACGTTTTTGTAGATATTGAAACCACACTTGATTTGAAAATTAACGCTATGAAAAAATATTCAAGTGAAGTCCGTGAATTTCCTCACCCTAGGTCAATTGAGATGATACTTTCATCTTGTAAATACTGGGGAGGAATGAGTGGTGTCAGATCAGCTGAAGTATTCGAATTGGTCAGAATTCTCAAAGGGTCAGGTGAATCGAAAAACAGTGGCGGCAAGATTATCTAATGCGAGTATCACTAATAGTAGATCACCCATATAGAGATCTCCCTGGTGCAGTCCTACTTGCCCTAAGACTCTGCAAAAGTGGAGTCACTTGTTATCTAGTCCCATTTAATAAGCGCGAGCGTGAGGTCTGGCACCTCGCCCCAGACTTCGTATTACTTAACTACCTGCGTAAAAATATCCAAGAATTCGCTAAGCAACTCGTAGAGGCTAACATACAAATCGGTGTGATGGACACAGAAGGCATCTGGGCAAACTGGGATCACTACGAACTAACACTACCTGAAGATACAGACCTTCGTAATAAGGTCAAAGGTTTTTTTACCTGGGGACCCCAACTAGCCGAAATCGCCGAGCAACGATGCTGGTATAGCAAGAAACAAATAACAGTCACAGGATCTCCAAGATTCGATCTTTACAAAAATCCTTGGAATAGAGCTTCTAAACAGTTTTCACTTTACGCTAACGAATACCCAAAACCGATGGTTCTAATCAGCAGTAAAGCTGGACTAGCAAATCCGCAATTTTCGACCCCGGAATCTATAATCAATGCAGCAGATAGAACTTATGGATTTAAACGGGATGAATACATTGAGCGTCAAAACATCCAAAAGGCAACAATGTCACAGCTAATTCAACTTGCTAACTCATTAGCCTCATCTTTTCCTGAAGTCACATTCGTATACCGCCCTCATCCCTTCGAAAACATACGTGGATATGACGGGATGATACAAAACGACAATCTTCACGTAATAAAATATGGAGATATATCGGGCTGGATATTACGCGCTTCAGCCGTTATTCAAAGGAATTGCTCTACCGCAATCGATGCAACACTAGGTGGGGTACCTGCGCTGTCCCCGAGGTGGATTGAATCATGGCCATTATTAGAGTCGGCTGAAGCTATGAGCGTACCTTGTGATTCGGAGAACATTTTAGTGAAAACTCTACGCTCAATAATAAATGGGGAGTTCGATGTCCCCCAAGAAGTAAAAAACAAACAGAAAACGGTCATAGATAAGTGGTTCCACAAAGTTGACGGGAATTCTCATCGAAGAGTTTCAGATAAAATTATTGAGATGTTAAGTAAAAGCCAGACTTCCCCTAAAAGGTCTTTATGCAAAGAACATGCTTATGGCCTACACGAAAATTTTATTGGTACTCGCAGAAATGTCGCGAAAGTTGCAAGACATCTTCGGTTAAGCTTGAATCTCCCTACACAACTGTCATTTTCAAAATTTAAAACTGTAAAGCCAATAGGATTTACAGATCGATATACAGAAAAGAAGTTTAGTTTATCGGACGTTGAAAACCTAGTTGAACCACTGATTTCTTCCAGTCTAATAAACGAAACATCTGCGTTGGATCCTGTGGAAGTGTCAACCGTGAAGGAAAAGGACCTTATAGCACCATACCAATCAGAGTCAATCGTTATAGCGCCTTCAAATGTTACATAAAGAAACGAAAAGACAGCGAAAGTATGATGAGTTACCTAAGTCGGGAAAAATTCATTATTTATCTACGCGTTGGATAATAAGTAAGCGTAGTAGAGGAGAATTAGCATGAGGATATGGACACGAATCTAATGGAAATACTTTGTGTAATCCCGGCGAGGGGAGGATCAAAAAGTATACCAGGCAAGAATATTGTACCGTTAGATGGGAAACCTATTCTTGCTTACAGTATCCAGGCTGCTAAAAAAGCGAAATGTGCACCTCGAATTGTTGTCTCCACCGACGACGACACAATCGCAGAAGTGGCAAATCTATATGGCGCCGATATAGTTAAACGCCCCTCAGAGATCAGTGGCGATAAAGATTCTTCAGAATCGGCTCTCTTGCATACTCTAGATCACTTGAAAAAAACAGAAGGATACGTCCCGGAAATATTGATTTTCCTTCAGTGCACGTCACCCCTCACCTTAGCAGAAGACATCGATGGGACTGTAGACGCTCTTATCAACGATAATGCTGATTCGGCATTATCCGTAACACCATTCCACTATTTCTTGTGGAGTAAAAATCGAAGTGGAAATTCCGTCGGGATTAATCACTCTAAAGATAAACGACTGCTTCGACAAGATCTAAGCCCTCAATTCCTTGAAACAGGTGCTGTGTATGTAATGAAAGTACATGAATTCCAGAAGTCCAAAAATCGATTCGTAGGAACAACTGCCATGTACGTCATGCCTACTGAACGTTGTCTTGAAATAGATGAACCTAGTGACATTATTCTTGCTGAGACACGTATAGTTGAACAAAAAGTGCGAATAAGTACACAAGTGCTCCCAAACCATGTATCTGGACTAGTCTTTGACTTCGATGGTGTTTTGACAAACAACCTAGTTCTGGTATCAGAAAATGGTTGTGAATCTGTCATTTGTGATCGAAGCGATGGTATGGGTATATCAAAATTGAGATCCACGGGACTCCCAATCATAGTGATATCGTCAGAAGTTAATAGTGTCGTAAAAACTAGGTGTGAAAAACTTGGTATCCCTTGCTTTACTGGAGTTGATAACAAACTGGATGCACTAAAAATATGGGCAAATGAAAACGAACTATGTCTAAAAGATTTAGTATACGTAGGGAATGACATTAACGATCTGGAATGTATGCGTGAAGTGGGATGTGGCGTCGCAGTCAATGACGCACATCCCGATGTAATATCTCAAGCGAATATTGTGCTATCAAAAGATGGCGGACGTGGTGCTGTGCGAGAAATTTCTGAATTAGTGATTCGGAAACTGGAGGTCCAATCATAGTGAGCAACAAAGTCAATTGGGGGAAAGAAATTATAGGGGAAGGTATTCCTACCTATATAGTTGCTGAAATAGGCATAAACCACAATGGCGATATCAACGTAGCGAAGCAATTGATTGACATTGCCGTTTCAGCTAATTGTGATGCTGTAAAATTTCAAAAAAGGACCCCTGAACTTTGTGTCCCCCCCGAACAACGCGACATTCCACGTGAAACACCTTGGGGAATCATGTCCTACATTGACTACAGGCACAAGGTGGAATTCGGAAAACAAGAGTACCATGAAATAGACAAATATTGTAAGGAAAATAATATCTCTTGGTTCAGTTCTTGTTGGGATGAAGAATCCGTAGACTTCATGGAGCAATTTGAACCAATTGGGTACAAAATAGCATCAGCATGCTTAACTGATGACAGCCTCTTAACAAAATTACATTCAACGAAAAGGACAATTATAATTTCCACAGGTATGTCAACTATGGACCAAATAGATCATGCTGTATCACTACTAGACAAAGATAATTTGGTCATATGTCACTGTACAAGCACCTATCCGTGTCCGGCAGAAGAACTCAACCTTAATACCATTAAGTCTCTCCAAAACAAATTTGACTGCCCTATTGGATATTCAGGACACGAGACGGGGCTACAAACTACTATTGCAGCCGTTGTACTAGGGGCGTGCTTCGTAGAACGTCACATTACTCTGGATAGGGCGATGTGGGGTTCTGACCAGTCAGCATCGATAGAACCTCAGGGACTACACCGACTCGTACGAGATATCCGTGTCATAGAATCCGCTATGGGTGACGGGGTAAAACGGGTATATGATAGTGAAAGATCTGTCATGAAAAAGCTACGCCGAACTTAAATCTCTAAAGTAATGAATAGCATAAACAAGAATAACAAAGAAGATTCGATTACTGTTTTGATTGTCACATCTGTTGGCACGGGATTACGCTATTTTTTTCATACTGGAATAATTGCCAATCTCATAAAATCTGGAATCAAAGTAGTTGCATTGGTCCCTAACAGTAACAAAGTTGAAAATGATCTGAAGCTTTCTTTGCCATCTGTACAGTTGAGTGATCTCAGTATGTGTCAACATACAAGTAAATCGGGATGGCTATATTCAACTTTAGTAACGATAATGGAATCAACTGTACAGTACCTACGCATGGCTGGCGTAAGTAACAAAATGAATCGATCGGTGTTTCGTGATGTACAGACTCACCAAAATAGGCAATGGAACCATACGAAATTTAGATTTCTCTTACCTATCTGGAACCTATTAGCTAGTATCCTTCAACGTTCGCAAATATCACGTCAAATATTTCGTAAATTTGCTTCTGCCAGACCAATTAAATCGCTCGGATACGATCCATTTACTCAATATCGGCCTTCTTTAGTAGTTACAAATAGTCCTGGATGGTGGCCTGGAGAGGAGGTAATCATAAGAGAAGCCAGCAAACGAGGAGTGCCATCCACTGCCATTCTTGTTGGATGGGATCATACCGCGAGTCAGGGATTACCACTTGCAATGCCAGACCGAATAAGAACTTGGTCTGAGATTCAGAAAAATGAACTTGTCGACGGATGCGACGTATCTGCCAAATCTATCGATGTTGGAGGCGTAGCATATTTTGATCACTACAAAAAAAGCGAACCACCAATGAGTTGCAAAGAATATCTAGTCCAGAATGGACTTGATCCATCCAAAAAACTAATTTCTTTCGGTTGCACATTTGTAGGGATATCTTCAAACGTTGGAATAGTACAAGCTTTAGCCCAAGCAATTGCACAAGATAAATTCAATCACCCTAGTCAGCTATTAATTCGTCTCCATCCCTCGCACTTCAAGAAGCCACGGAACGATTCCATTGAATCAGATTTGCAAACTCTCAAAGAGGTTGAAATATATAAGGATATTGCCCGATCAATACCTGATGTCCATATCAATACTCCTGATTTCAGTACTGATGCTGTAGCAAATGCAACCACGAAGAATGATATGATTAACGTATCGTCCCTACTTAAATATAGTGACGTTTTTGTAACACTGTTTTCAACTATGGTACTAGAAGCAGCCTTAAATGATACACCAATAGTGAGTGTAGCGATTGATCCGCCTAGCGAGTGGAAAGAAGGTCGGTTAATGTCTATCATGGACGCATTAGACTGGCCAACGCATGAAAGAATAGTCGATTCAAATACCAGTATTGTGGCTATGAACTATGATGAAATGATAAAAGGAATCAATACTTACGTTGATAATCCTAAACTACACTCCAAGCAACGTCGTGATTTTGCCATCCAAGAGTGTACATATATTGATGGTAATAGTGCTGACAGGATCGCTCAATACATAAGTGATTTGGCTACTTCCAATTCACTGACCTAGGCTATATTTGTATTATATATAGCGTGTTAAATAGCTCGCTTATCTGAAATAACAGGGAGATTGGATGTCATTTAATAATACACCCATAGAGTTGGTGGAAAAATACTGGGATGATAGACCTTGTAACATTCGTCATTCAACAGCTGCTATTGGTACTAAGAAATATTTCGACGAAGTAGAGGAGAGAAAATATTTCGTTGAACCTCACATACCGGACTTTGCCGAATTTAATCGGTGGAAAGGGAAAAAAGTACTGGAAATAGGTTGTGGTATAGGCACAGACACTATTAATTTTGCACGTGCGGGTGCCACAGTAACAGCAGTTGATTTATCATCAAAATCTCTTGCGCTGGCTACGGAAAGGTCTAAGATATATAATTTATTTGATCAAATTACATTTATAAAAGCCGATGTCGAATCCCTTTCAAAATATGTTGAACCGGAACCATACGACCTAGTCTATTCTTTCGGTGTATTGCATCATACACCTAATCCCGAAAATGCTATCAGGGAAATCAAAGAGAATTTTGTTACATCCGGATCAACTGTCAAATTAATGATGTACAACCGCTATTCGTGGAAAGTTATATGGATACTACTTACTGAAAGTAAAGGTAGATTTTGGAAAATTACTGAACTAATCGCGAAGAATTCAGAGGCACAAACAGGATGTCCGGTAACATACACTTATACTCCAAAAAGTCTCCGGAAACTACTAGGAAACACATTCGAGACAAAAAATATATTTGTGAATCATATATTTCCATACCGTATCAGTGAATATGTACAATATAGATATAATAAAATGTGGTATTTCCAACTATTACCATCAGTGTTGTTCAGACTACTAGAACGTAAATTGGGGTGGCATCTGTGTATCACTTCTCAATCAAGATAATTCATATTTCTTTCACAAAATTAAGGAGCCTCTTTGCATAGTAGAAAAATATCAGTTTTTGGTCTTGGTAAGTTAGGAGCCACCATGGCAGCCTGCTTCGCCAGCAGAGATATGCATGTTGTCGGAGTCGATATTTCTGACAAAACCGTTGAGTCTATCAACTCCGGTACAGCCCCTGTTTCAGAACCAGGGCTTTCGGATCTGATATCTTCGAATTCACAAAGACTTTCGGCGACAACTGACGTCCAAAAAGCAATATCTGAAACCGATATCAGCTTCATAGTAGTTCCCACTCCATCTAAAGATGATGGAAGCTTCTCATTGAAATATGTTTCTGATGTATCAAACACCATAGGAAGGGCGCTAGCCAAAAAATCTCGGTACCATCTCATCGTACTCACGAGTACCGTGCTACCTGGATCCACTCAATATGGTGTTCAGCCCATTTTGGAGCGAGAATCCGGGAAAAGATGCGGGAAAGATTTTGGTATTTGTTACAACCCAGAATTCATAGCTCTTGGCTCCGTAATACAAGATTTTCTGAATCCAGATTTCTTACTGATCGGGGAGTCTGATAAACGTGCAGGAAACTTACTTGAAGACATACTTAAATCAGTAGCACAAAATGATCCACCCACCCAAAGGATGAACTATATTAATGCTGAGATGGCAAAAATTGCACTGAACAGCTTCGTCACTACCAAAATCACTTTCGCAAATATGCTCGCAGAAATGTCGGGGAAATTACCTGGGACCGATGTTGACACTATCACAGATGCTATAGGCCTAGACTCCCGAATTGGACGACGTTATCTGAAAGGCGGACTTAGTTACGGAGGGCCATGCTTCCCACGAGACAACCGCGCACTAGGGTACATAGCAGACAAGTTCAATTGCAACTCATTGATATCTGAAAGTACGGACCAATTCAATCAGTACCATCTGGAAAATACTTTGGGAATTATACAGGATCATACAAAAGTGCGTGGATCTATAGCTGTACTGGGACTATCTTATAAACCAAATTCAAATGTCCTAGATGAATCTCCTGGCCTGTACCTTGCCGAAAAGCTCTCTGCTATCGGATATAAAGTAAAAGCTTTCGATCCTGTGTCCATGGAAAATGTACGTGAGATTCTCAAGGATCCTATATATTGTGCTGAATCTATTCATGAGTGTTTATCAGGGGTAGAAACCGTTGTTATAGCCAATCCTGACGCAAAGTTTAGCTCTATATCAGCCGTTGACATACATCAAAACCAAAGAACTGTAGCCGTAATTGACTGTTGGAGAATGCTTAGAAATGAGTTGGAGAATAAAGATCGGATTGTTTACGTGGGATTAGGAATAGGTAAACAATCCACACAACATAAATCGCACCTAGCAAAAATTTGGAACGCCTAATTACATATCCAATTGTAAAATGGTGTAATAATTAGACCCTGGAATTCAATAGAGAAACTGAGTGTAAACCATGTTCATCGTTAAACTTTTCAGACTATTTCTGTTCAAGGTTTCAGGCCTAGCAATGCACATTGAACGGAAATTACCTGTACCTACTGTCACTCTAGCTGGGGATAGAGCTATAGAAAATTCCTGGGTCGCAGCGCACATGCCACCAGGCCCTGGTAAAGCTCTAGATTTTGGAACAGGGAATAGTCATCTATGGCTATCCGCTGCCATGAGTGGATATGAAATATCAGGCATCGATCTTAGAACCCCAAAATGGTTTTATAAACACTCCAACATAGAATTTGTACAGGGTGACATCCTCGACCACAACATACCACCGGACAACTTTGACCTAATCATAAACTGTTCTTCGATTGAACATGTTGGTTTAGTAGGGCGTTACGGTGTTAATACTTCAAATGAAGAAGGTGACTTCCAGGTAATGAAACTACTGCTAAAACTTATCAAACCAACTGGCAAAATGATTCTTACCATCCCAATTGGTCAAGATTCAGTGTTCCCACCTCTACATAGAGTCTACGGACGAGACAGACTACCATTATTACTATCCGGGTGGGAAACATTGAAAGAAGAATATTGGAACAAAGACGACCACAACCTTTGGGGTAAGGTTGATAAAGAAACAGCTCTATCTCGTAAGCCCGTTAGAGACCTATATGGTATTGGTTGCTTCGTACTACAAACGTCACAAAACCCTTCTCAAGAATTATGAGATGATCACTATATTTACTACTCCTAGGCCTTTCGTAAACAAATTCGAAGTTATCCAACGAAATGCAATATCAAGTTGGGTAAATCTAGATCCAGATGTAGAGGTGATATTAATCGGTGATGATAAGGGTACATCTCAATGTGCCGCAGACTTTGGGGTCAAGCATGTTCCTGACGTACTATGTAATGAGCATGGAACCCCTTTGGTAAATTCTTTATTTGAATCTGCTGAGATCTCAGCATCTAATAACATTATTGTTTACGTAAACGCAGATATAATACTCACTAAAGATTTCATACTTGCCTTGAAATCAATTAAAAAACAACCTTTCCTTATGGTAGGCCTATCATGGGGTATTAATATAGATACTGAATTTGATTTCAGTAACCAGACCACCTGGAAAGAAATATACAAAATACAATCCTTAGAAAGTGATTTGCGCCAAGGTATGGATTACTTTGCTTTCACTAAAGGTACATGGCCATCTATACCACCATTCGCAATCGGTAGAGGTTGCTGGGATGAGTGGCTAATATACGGTGCTCTGTCGAAGGGAGTACCAACTATAGACGCCACTGAAGTATCAAAAGTGTTTCACCAGAACCACGGGTGGGAATCAGTTCCAGGGGGCACTGATTGGATATGGAATGGACCTGAAATTAAAAGGAATCGTGAACTTTCTGGCAAAATAGCATCTGGATACTCTATATATGATTCGACTTGGAAATTATCTACTAATGGTCTCAACAGACGTTTGAACAGACGTATACTTAGCAAGGGGCTTATGAGACTAGGCTATCGTAAACCAAAGCTACGACCAATAACCAGTTCGATTGCTACTGTAATGCACCCTAGAAAATATATTGGTAAAATTTGATGGTGATTATATGTCCACTCAAGATCAAACAGTAAATATCCCGTTCAAAATTGGTAACCCATGCTTCATTATAGGAGAAGTCGGACAAAATCATGATGGTAGCCTGGGACTAGCTCATGCTTTTATCGACGCAATAGCTGACGCAGGTGCTGATGCTGTGAAATTCCAAACCCATATAGCAAGCGCTGAAAGTACGCCCTCAGAACCTTGGCGCGTTAAATTCAGTAAACAGGACGACACTAGATATGAGTATTGGAAACGGATGGAATTTACACTGGATCAATGGCACGGACTGAAAAGCCATGCTGAGGATCGTGACATCGCCTTTATGAGTACCCCATTTTCAATCGAAGCAGTTGACTTATTAACAAAAGTTGGAGTTGCTGCATGGAAAGTTGGTTCTGGAGAAACAAACAACCTTCCTATGCTAAAAATTATGTCAGAAACGGGGATACCGATTATCCTTTCAACTGGAATGAGTACTTTTGAAGAGATAGATGCTTCTGTTAATCTCATAAAAGCAAGTGGCGTTGGTTTAGCAATTCTACAATGCACCTCTGCATACCCAAGTGTGCCAGAAGAAATTGGGTTGAACGTGATATCTGAATACCGCAGTAGGTATAATTGTGCCGTGGGGCTATCCGATCATTCAGGGAAAGTGTATGCCGGACTAAGTGCAGCTACTATTGGAATTGACGTGCTTGAGGTACATGTCACTTTGAGTAGACATCTTTTTGGTCCTGACATACCGTCATCAATAACAACCCAGGAACTCCGACAACTTGTAGATGGAGTCAGGTACATAGAAACTGTGACAGAACATCCAGTAAACAAAGATTTGAAAGCTAATGAACTTAGTGAATTGCGTAGAACTTTTACAAAGAGTATTGTCGCGCGGAATGACCTTAAGTCTGGAACTTTACTAGAAGAAAAACATTTATCTCTTAAAAAACCGGGAATTGGTATTCCAGCTTCAAATTTACACAAGATTATCGGACGTACACTAGTTCGAGACATATCGATAGATTCGTTCCTGTCTGAAACCGATTTAGCACCAATGGACTAGAAAAATAAATTAATATACTTCTCACACAAACATACATATGTAGAGGGCTGCCATGAAAATACTCGTCACAGGAGCAGGGGGGTTCATAGGACACCACCTTGTGTCCAGATTAAAATCTGAAGGACACTGGGTAAGGGGAGCTGACATAAAAGCACCAGAGTTTGAGAGTAGTCATGCTGATGAATTTGTAGTTGCAGACCTTCGAAATTATACGGAATGCTGTTCTGTAACCCACGAAATAGATCACGTTTACAATTTAGCTGCTGATATGGGTGGCATAGGATATATCTCCAGTAACCATGGAATCCTCACACGAAATAACGTACTAATTAATAGTCACATGCTTGAAGCCACTCGGATATCTGGAGTGAAAAAATATTTATACACCAGCTCAGCTTGCGTATATCCCGCTTTTTTACAAGAGAAAGAAGATGTGACTCCACTTACCGAAACCGAAGCAATCCCGGCAGATCCAGAAAAAGGATATGGATGGGAAAAACTATTTTCAGAACAGCTCACATCCTACTATTCTGAAGATCATGGGATAGATGTACGTATTGTTAGGTTTCACAACATATATGGACCACTAGGCACATACGAAGGCGGCAGAGAAAAGGCACCTGCAGCGATAATGAGAAAGGTGGCTGAAGCAACGGACGGTTCGTCAATTGAAGTGTGGGGTGATGGAGAGCAGACGCGTAGTTTTTGCCACATAGACGATTGCGTTGAAGGATTGCTAAGAATAATGCGCAGTGACTACACAGAACCAATTAATCTGGGTACTGAAGAAATAGTCACTGTAAACGAATTAGTTGATTACACTTTGCAAATCTCCGGCAAAAATCTAACCAAGAATCATGATACTACGAAACCTCAGGGAGTCAGAGGGCGTAACAGCGACAACTCACTATTACGTAATGTGCTAGGGTGGGAGCCATCAATTTCCCTTAAAGATGGCATATTAAAAACTTATCCTTGGATTTGGCATAAACTTAATGAAAAAAGCCTAGCCAAACCACCGTCGCCGAGCATCTAACTCTAATTTTTTGTATTCGAGAATTCTATGGATTCAAACTTTAACATTATTAACATTGAACCTATTGGTTATTCAAAAAATGCTCTGGATGAGTTAAAAAAATTCGGGCATGTAGATGAACTTGAACTAACCCGTGCGCAGCTCTTGAAACAAATTGGCAAATACCATGTATTAATTGTTAGGCTGTCGTATGAAATTGACAAGAATGTTATCGATGCCGCTACTAACCTCGTAGCTATAGTCTCAGCCACTACAGGCTTAGATCATATAGATAAGGAATACGCTGATAGTAAAGGTATCCAAATACTAAGCCTCCAGGGAGAGGCCAAGTTCATGGACACCGTCAGCGCATCAGCGGAACATACATGGGCTCTCATACTTGCTCTACAACGCAAAATACCGTCGGCGTTCACATCAGTCCAAGATGGTCAGTGGAACAGAGATGATTATAAAGGCCATGATTTGGACGGTGCTAAATTAGGTATAGTAGGACTAGGGAGAGTTGGAAGAAAGATAGCTAATTACGGCCTAGCTTTTAATATGGATGTGATGGCATTTGATTCTCATAACTCTCATTGGCACAGCTCGGTAGATAGAGCTGAGTGTTTAGATGATCTATTACAATATGGTGACGTAGTTACCCTACACGTACCCCTAAATAACGATACCAAAAATATGATACGGGCAAAGCAAATAGGGCAAATGAGAGACGGATCAGTGCTAATCAATACTTCCCGTGGTCAACTAATTGACGAACAAGCCCTGCTTTCTGCTTTAGAATCTGGCAAATTGTCTGGTGCAGCTTTAGATGTATTATCCGATGAACGCTTAATTACTAAATTAAATATAAATCCTTTATTGGAGTATGCAAGAAAGTATGAAAACCTGATAATCACACCGCACATAGCAGGGGCGACGCATGAGTCTATGGCTAAGACAGAATTATTCATGGCCAAAAAATTAGGTAAATATCTGTCGGAGATAAAAAATAATTAAGGGATCGATACTGAACAATGCGTAAAGTATGTGTCGTCGTAACTGCACGCCCTAGCTATGCTAGGATTAAAACCCTACTGGAAGCGGTGCGAGACCACGACGAGTTAATTCTGCAATTTGTGGTTGGAGCATCAGCCCTACTAGAACGTTACGGACCTGTAATAGACGTGATTAAATCTGACGGATTTGATCCCGATGCTGAGGTATACGTCGTGCTCGAAGGAGAAAATCCTGTAGCAGCGGCCAAGTCAACCGGAATAGCTGTTACAGAGCTCGCCACCACATTCGATAAATTGAAGCCTGATGTAGTAGTAAGTGTAGCAGACAGATATGAAACGATAGCCACTGCTATAGCAGCTTCATACATGAATATACCAGTCGCACACATACAAGGTGGTGAAGTTAGCGGGTCAATTGATGAAAAAGTTAGACACGCAGTAACAAAGCTCTCTGATGTTCATTTTGTGGCAAACGACATTGCCGCGCAAAGAGTCAAACAAATGGGTGAAATCCCTGACAGAATTTTTGTCACAGGGTGTCCTTCAATAGACCTCGCCAAACGAATAAGTATCGAATCTAAACCCCAATTCGATATATTTTCCAGGTATGGCGGCGTCGGTAATATAGTTGATCTCGCCTCAGGGTACATCATAGTCTTACAACATCCTGTAACCACTGAATACGAGGACTCGCTAACACAGATCAGAGCCACATTAAATGCTGTCAAAGAATTGGCATTACCTACTCTCTGGTTCTGGCCAAATGTCGATGCAGGGTCAGATTTAATTTCTAAAGGGATTCGGCAGTTTAGGGAAACTAATGAAATCCCTTTTGTATATTTTTTCAAAAATATGACCCCTGAAGATTTTCTCCGAACTTTAGTCAATTCCATGTGTCTTATCGGAAACTCCAGTGCGGGAGTGAGAGAGTGTTCCTTCCTAGGCTTACCTGTGGTAAATATAGGAAGTCGGCAAACTGGCAGAGACAGAGGTCCAAATTTGACAGATGCTACGTATAACAAAAAGTCAATAGTATCCGCGACACGAAATCAAATAAACAAAAACAGTTTACCGTCGAGCAACCTATACGGCGAAGGGAATGCCGGACAGCACATCGCTGACTTGTTGGCAACTATCCCTTTAACCATAGAAAAACGTATAACATACTGAATGGGAAAAAATAATCAGAAAGTATTAGCAATTATTCCTGCGCGTGGAGGATCAAAAGGTGTTCCTAGAAAAAATCTGCGTAATGTTTGTGGTAAGCCTCTAATTGCATATACTATTGAACCTGCACTAGAACTTTCAGATTATATCTACCGAATAATAGTAAGTACAGATGACGAAGAAATTGCAGATGTATCGGTTAAATTAGGTGCTGAAGTTCCTTTCCGAAGGCCAATAAGCTTAGCCTCTGACGAAGCCCCTACCCTACCGCTAGTACAGCATGCTGTTTCTTTCGTGGAAAATCAGGACGGAACTCAAATAGACTGGGTACTATTGCTTCAACCGACTACACCTCTACGTAACAAAGAGGACATAATACAGGCACTGAAACTAACAAGTGATATTAATTGTGACTCAATCATAAGTGTTGAAGAAATACCATCTCATCATCCAAGACTTGTAAAGCGAATAGCTAAAGGCAGACTTTTACCATACCTTGGTGAGCCGACACAAAAATGGGAAGGTCGACGACAGGACCTCAGGCCAAAAGCATACTTACGAAACGGAGCGATTTATATCACTAAACGGAACGTCATAATGAATAATGACAGCCTGTTCGGAGATTTCATAAGACCATATATCATGCCAAGTACTAGATCTGTGAACATCGATAACGAAAACGATATTAGCCTTGTAGAAATGCTTCTATATCAAACTAGCCAAACTTAACTCCCATAATTAATATACTATAAGCTAGGAGCAGTAATCATGCCTAACAAAGATCAAATAGAACAGATACTATTTGAGGTCATAAAAGAACTAAATGAGGAACTCCCCTTCGACCAACACATAGACGTCCAGTTAGAATCACCACTATTTGGACAATCTGGCAAATTGGACTCACTAGGTCTAGTCAGTTTAATCGTTAGGGCAGAAGAAAAAATACAGGATCAATTGGGAATATCCATAACAATTGCAGATGAGAGAGCAATGTCCCAGACTAAAAGCCCATTCACAACTATACGCAACCTAAGTGAATATATATCGGTTCTTGTGATTGAAAATGAAAAAGACTGACACCAAAGTAATGATAATAACCGGCACCAGCAAAGGTATCGGTAGACACCTCGCTGAATACTATGTTGATCAAGGACTACATGTAATAGGATGTAGCCGGAGTAAAACTGACTTCTATTCTGCAAACTACCGTCATTTTATTCTAGATGTATTTGATGAAAAAGCTGTCCGCGCAATGTTTACAGAAATTCGTAGAGATTATGGGAAGTTAGACATAACAATTAACAATGCCGGAGTAGCTTCAATGAACCACAGTATTCTCACACCTATTGATACCGTACGCAATATCTTCGAAACCAACGTTGTTGGAACTTTTCTAGTAAGTAGAGAATCTGCAAAATTAATGCGTTACGTAAACTATGGACGGATCATAAATTTTGCGACCGGAGCAGTTCCTCTAAAACTTGAAGGAGAGGCAGCATATGCCTCGTCAAAAGCGGCAATTGTGCAACTCACTCAAATACTTTCCAAGGAATTAGCTGAATTCAAAATTACTGTAAATGCAGTAGGGCCACCTGCAATTAAAACCGATTTAATACGATCTGTCCCTAAACAAAAATTGGACGACTTCCTAAAACGTCATGCTATAAAACGATACGGTGATTTCTCTGATGTAACCAACTTAATTAATTTTTTTATTAAACCAGAAAGCGAGATGGTAACAGGACAGGTCGTATACCTCGGGGGCGTTTTTGGATAATGATTGATTTCTTGCTGAAACGATTTGAAGAAAACTGCGACACAGAAGCCGTAATATGGAACGACCAATCATATACATACGGCTGGCTAATTGATCGCCTCAATCACTGGCAGTCAGTGATTGAGGTTCAAAAAATTCCCAAGGGTACAATAGTCGCGCTAGAAGCGGACTTTTCCCCAAATTCTATAGCTCTTTTCCTAGCTCTTACACAATCTCGCTGTATCCTAGTACCTCTGACACCCTCCACAGGGCCTAAAAAGACTGAGTTTATTAATACATCTCAGGTGGAAATAATCTTTAAAATAGATGACTCAGACAATGTGACATTGGAGAAATTATGTCGGTCAGTCAACCACAATATTTATCAGAAATTGCGGAAACTAAATCACCCCGGAGTAGTAGTTTTTTCCTCGGGTTCTACCGGAGAAAGTAAAGCTATTGTTCAAGATTTGTACAGTTTACTAAAGAAATTCCAAATTAGACGTCAAAGACAGCGTGCGATAACTTTCTTGCTATACGATCACTTGGGTGGAATTAATACAATGCTATATCAACTCTCAAATTGCGGATGTATAGTTACACCTATTGATCGCACCCCTGATGTTGTTCTGAATGCAATAGAAAAACACAACGTAGATTTGCTACCAACAACTCCCACGTTCATAAACTTAATGCTTTTAAGTGAAGCTTATAATCGATACAACATTTCATCCCTGAAGACTATCACCTATGGAACAGAACCTATGCCTCAAAGCACCCTTACCAAACTTCATGAACTGTTCCCGAAAATACGGCTGCTACAAACTTACGGTATGACTGAATTAGGAGTTTTAAGATCAAAATCAAAAAGCTCCAATTCACTATGGGTAAAGATTGGAGGCGAAGGATTTAAAACTCGTGTTATTGATGGCATCTTGCAAGTTAAAGCAGAATCAGCCATGTTGGGGTATTTGAATTCTCCCAACCCATTCACCAAAGATGGATGGCTTGATACTGGAGATATCGTGGAGGTAGATGGTGAATACATGAAATTCCTCGGTAGGAAATCGGACATTATAAATGTTGGTGGAGAGAAAGTATTTCCTGCGGAGGTAGAAAACATTATCCAAGAACTAGACAACATAGCAGAAGTAACAGTATATGGTGAACAAAACGCGATAATGGGTAATATAGTTTGTGCTACAGTTAGGCTCGTATCACCTGAAGATTTGCCTGGGTTCAGTAAACGGTTAAAGTCCTACTGCACTGCCCGACTTCCACGGTACAAAATACCTGTGAAGGTTTCTTTGTCTAAAGATATTCAACACGGAAACCGTTTTAAGAAACTGCGAAAAATCATCAACTGACTAGTTAATCGCTAATTCTAAAACATACATGTCAACATTGAATACACAAATTTCCATCGACCAATGTACCCGTGCTGACATTCCACACCTCCAAAAATTCATTGATGATTATTGGAACACCCGCCACATACTGTCAAGAGATGGGAATCTGCTACTGTGGCAGTACGATACACACAGGTTACCCCAATGGAATTCCAATGGGCCAACAATCTTATTAGCATCAGTAAATAGAAATATTGTTGGAATGCTCGGCCTAATCCCATTCAATCTAAATGTGTCAGGAGAAATATTTCCTGGTTGTTGGCTATCTCAATGGTTCGTGACCCCTGAAGCACGAAATACTGGTGCAGGAATGCGACTATTGTGGGCTACCAGAAATATGGGATTTGAGGCGATTTTCGCCATCGGTCTAAACCAAACAGCACAAAATATATACCATGCGTTCGGATTTGAAATGTTACCTGAAGTCCCAAGGTGGGTGCAAGTACTAAATTATAAAGATACTCGAAATTTGATAACCGATTCTACTCATGAAACGATGTCTGCTCAGATTCCCAGACTCGATTCGTTAGCTAAGGAATCAAGTTATACGAAACACACAAATATCAAGTTATCATTAGAGAGTAACCGTTTCAGCTCAGATTGGGATGAATTCTGGTTCAATAAAATTGCTCCTATAACTATCGGACCAGCTAGAGATTCTAGTTATTTAAATTGGCGATACGCTGAACATCCATCCTTTAAATATGAATTTGCAGTGGCACGAGAAAAATCTTCTAATAATGTGCTCGGTCTAGCCGTATACAGAATCGAACAGGTTATGAATCGTGAGGAGAAAATACTTCGCGTATTGGAATTTATGAGTTCTCCAGAGTCTGAAGAAATCCTGACCGAAAACATAACGAGATATGGGCTGGATAATGGAATAGCATTTGCAGATTATTTTTGTACTTCTAAAAGATTTGCCAAGCCACTAACCCGAATTGGGTTTAAAATCAATAGCTCTGCCCATAACGATCCACCATTCCCAATAAAATTCCAACCTCTAGACAGTGACACATCCAAACTATTAGGCGCTTTTTGGATATCGACCGACTTGCGGGAACACACTGGGAAATTAAATCATAGAGACAACTTTTATATCACTAAATCCGACAGTGATCAGGACCGTCCTAATTAAATAGGCAATAGATTTATGAACCAACTCATACTTGTTACTTACCATTATGTGAGAGATTTCCCACAAACAGACTTCCCACGTATCAAAGGTATTCTCACAGATAATTTCAATAAGCAAGTCGAGCTACTACAATCTAAGTTTGAGATGGCATCGCACGACAGTATCATTTCATTCTTATCAGGCAAGTATTTTCCGGAAAAAAATCTGTGTTATCTAACATTCGACGATGGTTTAATCGATCATTATGAAAATGTGCTACCGATTCTAATGGAGAAAAAAATATCTGCTGCCTTCTACACGATCACATCTTGTATAAACTCTCGTTTGGTAGCCTCCGTGCACAAGAACCATTTCCTAATGGCCGAACTAAAATTTAATGATCTATATACCCGTTTCTCACAAGTATTAAAGGAAGTTGCCCCTAATCTAGAATTGCAACCTGACATGGACATAGTTAAACAAGTGTATAAGTGGGATGAACCTGAAATAGGAATGTATAAATATCACATGAACTATGGCCTTCCAATTGATGTAAGGGAACAAATACTAGGCATACTCTTTAACGAGGTGTTTGGTCGTGAAGAGTCATTTTCTGACAATCTTTACATGGGTTGGGATAAACTAAAAGAACTAACTAATCACGGTATGTCAGTCGGCGGACACTCTCACAAACATATAGCATTTTCCGATCTTGAACCAACAGAACAACGTCTCGATCTGTCAACATGTTACGAATCCTTACGTACTAATTTATCTAAATCAGACCCACTTCCCTTCTGCTATCCTTATGGGAAAGCTCCTTCTCTTAGTAATTCTACCCCTAAATACGTTCAGGAGGCTGGATTCAGCACAGCAGTCACTACAATCCCCGGATGGAATTCGCCTAAATCAAATCCGTTTATGCTGAATAGGGTAGATACTAATGACATTCAAAATTTCTAACCAAATACCTATGAACAACCCTTTAATACAAAATACCTTGTCCATTATTTCTCGGACTACCAAAAAAAGTATGGTCTGGCAGATATTTGGAGTAATTTTAGTCGTTACAAATTTCTTAACCTTGTCCTTATTTCACTGGGACTGGACACTAGATGATTCATATATCAGCTTTCGGTTCGCAGACAATCTTTCTGATGGAAACGGAATAAGATGGAATTCCACTGACGAAAGCCCCCTTGAAGGTTTTACTTCCTTCCTTTGGGTTATATCACTTGCTCTATTAAATTTCCTTGGTCTTGAAACATTAGATGCAGCGAAGTGTCTTGGAATATTCTCAAGCTTATTCACTATGGGCATACTCTTCTGGCAAGGGAATCCAAAAGATAGTCCCTTGGTATCATTTTTTGCCATTATCGCGATATCGACACATCCCTACATATTTGTGCACGCTATAGCGGGCATGGAGACGTCTTTCTACATGCTCTTTGTAACAACTCAGGCCACGCTGAGTATTATAGCGAATAGAAACTACAAGCTAGAATATTTGTATTTAGGCTCTATAACTGTGACATTTATGGTTAGGCCGGAATCGTTGGTATTCTCCGGAGCGTTGTTTATGGGATATCTTGTGGTAAACAGAGACCGATGGATGAATATTTGTTTACACGCTCTTATTGCGACAGTAATCCCATCAGTAACCTATTGGACGGCAAAATCTCTGTATTTCGGTCACATAGTACCAACACCTTTTATGTTTAAACAGGGGACTGACCTTACAACTTGGTGGACCTCTAATGGACTCTCGTACGTGTTGCAATTCGTATCAAGATCAATCATGGGAGGGATTGCACTGATAGTAACGATGTGGGCCTTAAAAATTAAAATTAGACCCATCTATCTCGCTGTACTAATTGCAGTACTGATTCAGTTGATTTATTTTACCACCGTACGACCAACTGTCGGCATCGCAGATCGGTTCCTTTTACCATTTCTTCCTGCATTTTTACTTGTGGTATGTGAATACATACGTCTAATAATTAATCGACAACCTCAATATGTATCTAATTTTAGTAACTACAAAACTACTATAGGGAAATGGGTACACGTGAGCATTCTTATATTAGTATTGATATGGTCTGTAGATACGGGCCATAGATATGAGCAAATTGTTGGCTTGGAGAATTACTTCTCTAATCGTGTCATAAACCCAGCTATAGCAAATTCCATAAACAATTTAGATGATAATCCTCAGAACGTAGTTTTAGCCACTGGGGAAGCAGGTGCACTACCCTACATAACGGGATATCGTCACATAGATTTCTATGGACTTGCATCTGAAAAAATAGCCTACAGTGGATGGAACTCCAACGTCATATATGAAGCCAATCCTGATATCATAATCACACACTCTATAAAGTTCTCAGCAATTGACGGCAAATACATTCCTGACCAAGGAGAAATTCAGGAATATGTGGCGCCGTATATGCACTTGAATTCCATACCTCCCTATGAAATAGGCACTGGCCTCACATCATACTTGCTAATGCTAGATAAAAGATTTGAGGAATATCATTTGGTGAGAGATATAAATAATCCCGAATCCGATAAACAATTTTATATTTTTGCCAGAAGAGATTCGAAATACTTCGAATCTATTATTCAAAAAACTAAAGCCATTGACCTTGAATCCGAAATACAAAAGTACAGAAGAAAACATAGTGTCAACGGATTCGCACAGTACTTAAATTTTTGGTGATCGACTTGAGAAACAGTGAATTATTTGTGTGTTAGTGTCGTATAAATACTAACATCACTTATTTAATTAGATGAAAAATATATACATGACAATTACTATGGACTCGAGAGTCCGCGACCTACTAAGGCTAGGTGTACTTGAGCATCTATTGGAAGACCCAGACATTAAGATAGTGTTACTCACTCCCGCTAGTAAGGATCAAGCTTTCCTAAAAGAATTTTCAAGGGACAGAGTTGTTATTCGGCATTCAGAAGAATTTGTGCTCACCAGACTGCAGAAGGCAATCATAACTACGAGGTGGGCTCTAAAATATGAGTGGATGGTCAAACTATGGACAATCCTCGAGCGATTCTTTATGCCTAATTCTATTTACGATAACCTGTTTAAAGAATTACCTCCAAATTTAATCGTTCTTTCGGATACTAACAAGGAAAGAGAAATACCGATATATCTAAATTCGAAGAAAAATGGCATTAAAACATTAGGGTTGATACGTAGTTGGGATAACATTCTCAAAAGACTGTACTGCAGAGTCGATGCACTTGCTGTACCAAATGAAATAAATAAACTTGAAGCAATAGATTTAGAACTTTATCGAGACTCCCAGATAGAAGTAGTAGGCACACCACAATTCGACCCCTATTTTGATCCATCAGTCATATTAGATCGAGATGAATATCTCACTGGGTTAGGATTAGATCCATCAAAAAAGTTAATCCTCCTGGCAACTGCAGGTGCAAAGCTACAAAATGTCCAGACAAATTGGTTAGATATATTGCTCCATGCTCAAGAAAACGGCGATTTCCCTGTTGACACACAAATATGTTGCCGTAATCATCCTGGAGATTCTTTAGGCCCGTTTCTAGATCCAAAATATACGGATAGAAATGGTTTATATATGGATATGCCACGACGATGGCTAGGGAGTCTGGGATGGAGTATGACTAGAGAGGACGTGAATGGAGTTGCAAATCTTCTATATCATGCTGACGTAGTTGTAACACCTGCATCAACGATGGGTATAGAAGCAGCTATTTTTGACACACCGACACTTATCGTTGGATTTAACGAAGTGTTACCAGAAATCACAGATGACATACTTCATGATTCAACATTCATAAAACACTTTAAACCTATTTTAGAGCAGCAATTGATACCAGTCACACATAATAGGAAAGAATTGATTTCACAAATATGTCTCTACTTAAATGATCCGACTCTTTTCACAGACCAAAGGGAAATACTGGTTGAGAAATGGATTAACCCTTCTGATGGTAATTCTAAACAACGGATTGCTAATTTAATTCTGCAGATGGCTCAATAATTACTGTAGCAAATAACTTATTATTATTTATAAACTATGGGAATCACTGTATATCTTTGTGTTCATAGCCAATGTATACCACGGTATGTATATTAATAGCCGCTTGTAAATTAATCCCTGAAAGATAAACCTATGTGTGGCATAGCCGGTATCGTATCGTTTTCCGGAAAAAAACTGGATTCAGCTATGGTCCTTCGAATGGCCAATGTAATCGAGCACAGAGGACCTGATGATGAAGGATACCTCTTAGGTAACTCCGAGAACGGTTTCTTCAAATCTGTAAGAGGGCCAAACACATCCAACAAAGTAATACATAGTCAGCTACCATACTCTCCAACAGGGGATATAGAACACCCATCATCTGACTATTACAACATAGCTCTGGCCCATCGTCGACTTGCGATAATTGATTTGACAGAAGCAGGCCATCAACCTATGTGTAATCCAGAAAAAACTATTTGGATAGTACACAACGGAGAAGTGTACAATTTCTTGGAAATCCGATCTGAACTACAACAACTTGGACATATTTTTTACTCTGACACTGATACTGAAGTCATTCTCCACGCCTACCAGGAATGGGGATCCAAGTGCATACAGAAATTTATCGGAATGTGGGCATTTGTAATATGGGACACTACCACAAAACGAGTTTTTTGTAGCAGAGACCGATTCGGCATAAAACCACTATTCTATTTTTGGAATGGTAACACCTTTGTTTTTGGATCTGAAATAAACGCTATACTAGCTTCAGGATACGTAACAGCCACTCCTAATGAATCTATCATACATGACTATCTAGTCTATTCCAGGATAGATCATAGTGAAGGAACTTTTTTTGATGGAATAAACCAGTTGCCTGGAGGCTGTGCAATAGAACTGGATCTAGAATCTGAAACTATATCTCAATACCGTTATTACGATATCCCACTAGGAACTACCGATTTAGATCTAACCCCGAGTGAATATACATCTCAGTTTTTTGATATATTCGAAGATTCGGTACGCCTGAGGCTAATCAGTGACGTCCCTGTTGGTGCTTGCCTAAGCGGAGGACTAGATTCATCATCAATAGTTTGTATGGTGAACCACCTAATAAAACACGGCAAAAAAGGTACTGCAACGCTTCAAAAAGTCTTTTCAGCACGATTCAAAGATTTTGCCGAAACTAAATACGATGAAAGCACCTATATAGATGCAGTGGTGTCACATACAGGAGTGAATGCCTACTCGGTTCAACCTACAGATCAATCCCTTGTAGATTCGCTAGGAGAAATCGTCTCGCATCAAGGACAACCGTTTGGGTCAAGCAGTGTGTTTGCCCAGTGGGAAGTATTTAGAAAGGCTCGGGAAGAGGGAGTAACGGTCATGCTTGACGGCCAGGGAGGAGATGAATCCCTAGGAGGATACCAGGGATTCCATCATAATCACCTAGCGTCTCTTGCAAGAAAAATGATGGTCAAACGTTTTGTCAGAGAATCCGTTAACCTTCACACAATTCACGGAAATCCTTGGATAGAAATAGTTTCTGGAACCAGCTTATCCCTACTGCCATCATCACTCCAAAAACACATAAAAATGGCAGTCCGACAAAAGCAATCTCCTTGGATATCACAGGATTTCTCAAAAACATATAGAAATCTTGACCGATATGACTCCACCGTAGTAAGAACAGATCCTTTCCATCAAAGTCTATACAGAAGTTTCTTCACAGGACTGCCTCCTTTACTCAGATTCGAAGATCACAATTCCATGGCTCATTCAATTGAATCTAGGTTGCCCTTCCTCGACCACAGATTGGTAGAGTGGCTGTTCTCAACACCTAGTGACACCAAGATATCTCATGGAACCACTAAGGTGATTTTAAGAGACTCAATGAAAGACCTACTGCCAAACATTGTCAATCATCGACAGGATAAGATTGGATTCAATACACCAGAAGACACTTGGTTTCGTGGCAAATTAAAAGGATTAGTAGAAAATCTAGTAATTTCAGAAAGCTTCTCGTCTAGGCATTTCTTTAACCATGACATGGTTAAAGAATATTTAAATGAACATATGACTGGCAAACAAGACCATTCCTTTGCAATATGGCGCTGGATGGACTTAGAACTTTGGTTAAGAAAGTTTATAGATTAGTTATTAACGACCTTTTAACTAATCGAATATTGCATAAGGAACGTCCATGAATATTGCAATGATAGGTAGCTTACCTAAACATCTTGGTGGGTCTGAAACGGGGGGAATTTCAATCCACACTGCCCAACTATCAAAAAATCTAGCCGACATTGGAATAAAAGTGTCAGTACTAGCACAAAATATCACTACTGCGAAAATGACATTTCATAGAGAAGTTGACAATTACAATATCTACTCATCCGTTCCAAATAGAAGCATAGCGTGTGCCAAATATATCATGGGAAACTTGTCCCGCTTTAGAAATACATTTCCAACAAATTTCAACTCTATGTCTATACGCGAAAGAATTGCATTAATCTCTCTCGCATCAAGATACCTAATATTCCTCGACAAAGTCCAACCAGATATAGTTCACGTTCATGGCGGTGGACTAGGGTTATTAGCATCACACATGGCCTCCAAGGCACTTGGAGTTCCTCTAATTGCAACTTTACATAGCTTAAGAGGACACATGCCAGACAAACTTTTTACAGAACAAGTGATCCCAAGCTTAATATACCCTGAAGGAATTATATGTGTTTCAAATTATCTAGAAAATGAAGCCATTACTTATGGCGTTCAAAAAGACAAAATACTAGTTATACCAAATGGGGTAGATACTGACTATTTTAAACCTGAAGACAAAAATTATGCACGTATATCTTTAAAAGTGCCACCCGAACAACTAAACGTACTTTTTGTAGGAAACCTAATCAGACGTAAGGGGATAGATTGGCTCATTAAATCCTTCTCAAAAGTATGTGAAGCCATTCCTCAAGCAACATTGTATATAGTTGGAGGGAAGGTCTCAGATACGGATATTAGATGGTACAAGGACATTTTAGATATGGCCAACAGACTACTACCAAACGGAAGGGTCAAATTTCTGGGCGAGATGAATTCGCGTCATGATCCAACACTTAACCTTTGGTACAACGTTTCCGATGTACTCGTTTTGCCATCAAGAGCAGAGGGTATGGGGATGGTTCTACTTGAAGCCATGGCATGCGGGAAACCCGTTATTGGATCCCGAGCAGGTGGTATAACAAATGTGATCAGGGACAGTGACAATGGTATTCTAGTAGATATCGATGAAATTAACCAACTTGCCGAAGCTATAATAAGATTACTAAATGACACCAAGTTCTCTACCAGACTGGGGAACCGTGGCAAGATGGATGTTACAGCCATGTATGCTTGGAACAATGTAGCTACCCAAACCATTAAGGTGTATGAAAATGTACTCTCATCCAATAGATAAAACTTCATCAGCTGGAATCAAAACACTGTCTACAATACTAGTAGGTGGACTTCTCACTGTATTTATATATTGGGTAGGAGCTAATCTAGCGAATGACGTGCAGTTCGTGGTTCTACTTGTATCAATCATTACAGCTACTACCTTGTGGATAACTTTATCAGGTCTAAATTCTATACGTACAATTATAATAGCGATACCGCTACTTATTCTTGCTCCTGCTATCCAGTTGTCTGATTCCTTTCCTATCAGACTTCCTGTGACAACCCTGTACGATATCTTGATTCTAATTATAGGCGGAATGTTTATATTACGTGCTATCTTAGGGCATGGGAAACGGCTGATAATCCCGGGAAGGAAATTCTATTTTGTACTTATTGCTTTGATCCCACTAACTCTCCTTTCTATGGCATACGGAAGCATTGTTTTGCAAATACCGTTGTCAAAAGGAGACTGGTTCGAAATGGTCAAATTTGGCCTTTACATATGTGCCTTTTATCTTGGATCACAAGCCATTATCAAAAAAAATGGTTTGCATTTTATATCCAAGATATTTGTTGCAACAATTGCAATTTCAGCATTGTTTGGCTTCGCACAGTCCCTAAACCTCTGGGATTTTCAACTGTTTGGTAGCTCCTATTACGCAGCTCCTCGTATTGCTACTGGCGCAGCAATGGAAAAACACTTTTCTATACTGCAAACAAGAGCAGCCAGTACTGTACTTAATCCGAACGAATATGGCCTTCTACTTGCTACCGGATTATCAGTTGCTCTAGGACTAGCAGCAAGAAGGAAAATCAGAGGTATTCAACTAATAGTTCAACCAGGATTAATTTTGCTACTACTATTGGGAATTGTATCTACTGGTTCTCGTACAGCTATGTTAGGAACTATTGCACTAGCTATATACTATGTAACTATTTTGTTGATACCAAGGTGGGGGCTAATTCCAAAAAAAGTCCGAGGTGATTTGATAAAACGAGGCATTATAATTTCATTGGTTATAATATCGTCGCTATCATTGATTTTTTTATCAGGATCATCATTACCTCTAGTCGGTCCTATAATTGAGAAACGTGTCTCGAGATTGAATGCGGCTATAGACTGGCAAATCGATTCTTCTGTTCAGACAAGACTAGATAATATCAGTCTTATACCCATCCAACTGAAACGGTCTCCAATTCTCGGTGATGGACCTTCAGAAGGTACATCAGCTGAACACATTAGAGTACTAGGTGAAAGAGTAGCAGACAGTGAATGGATCTTAATCCTATTAAGGAACGGATTACTTGGAATTGGTCTTTACATAGCTTTTTGGGTTACTGCATTTAGACTAGCGACTTATACAATACGCTCTCCTATTCTAGAGATTTCGATTTTTGGGCATTCAACTCTGGGCGTGTTAATAATTAACTTGGCTGGGTCAATAACAGCCATATCATTATTTGACATGCGTAGAATGACAATTACTTGTTTGCTACTTGGACTATGTGCAGCGGCTGCAAGATATTCCAAATTAAATCAACAAAAATCCCGTTCGTTAGGAAACTTTTGAAATGGGTGATCCCCATTACGACATCTGTATGCTTGTAGAAAATAGCTTCCAATATGATTCACGAATTTTGAGAGAAGCGAGATCTCTCTCGAAAAATGGTTTTGAATTACTACTGTTAGCCTTATACGAACCCCATATAACAGAAAGAGAAGAAAAACCATTCGGATTTCAAGTTCGAAGAATAAATGTGTTGTCAAGACGAATTAGAACAAGATGGCTTCTCGGAATAAAAGTTGCGGAATTTATTTTGAAGCTTCTTATCTATGCTATCCGCAGCAAAGCCAGCATTTTTCATGCACACCACCCTGTAACACTATTGCCAGCAGCTATCGCAGCTAAATTACTAGGGGCTAAACTTATATACGACTCTCACGAACTGGCTACTGCACTGCCAGGTAATTCGCAGTATAAAAACATGATCATAAAGTTTTACGAAGGAATGCTCTTGAAGATAGTTGATAGAGTAATTATGTCAGATGGGGAATCCAGGGCTAAAATATTTAGACAAACACATAGTTTCAATGGACCTATAGATTACATATACAACTGTCCAGTATACGTTGATACCACGAAAAGAAATAAAGACCTAAGGAAACCGCTGAGCATTGACAAAAGTAGCCCAATAATATGTTTCACCGGCCATGTCGGTGAATTTAGCGGGATAGACAAAGTCGTTCCCAGTATGACTTATTGGCCAGAAAACACACACTTTGTAATGGTAGGGCAACAAGATTTTATATACCTCGAACCTATACTCTACGAGGCGGGAATATTGTCACTAGAAAAACGAATCCATTCATATGGTCCAGTGCCCGCAGATGATGTGGCTAATTGGTTATCGTCAGCTGATATTGCGATCATCCCTATAGAGAATGCAGGATCAAGCTATTATTATTCTGCCCCTACGAAAATGTTTGAGGCAATCATGGCAGGAATACCACAAGTATCAAGCAATTTTCCTGAGATTCGAAGAGTTGTGATGGGAAATGATATCGGACCGGTAGGGAAACTTATAAATCCAAGAGACGAGAAAGAGATTGGAACGACGATAAGTGGGATCTTAGCAGATAAAAGTGAATATAAGAAATATCAAGGAAACGCCGAACTCTTGGCTAAAAATGTCTGTAAATGGGAAGTCGAAGAAAAAAAATTACTCTCACTTTACGATAATTTAATTCACTAGATAAACACTAGGCTTCAACAATTTTGACAACACAAAATGACTGACAGAACACTTCGAATACTACATGTAGCTTATTACTATCTACCATGGCTGGGATACGATGTTGGTTTAGCGCAAGCACAAAATGATTTGGGACATGAAACCCTATTTGCCGCATCAAATAGAATCCCTGATTTGAGAAAAAGCCGGAACGAGCAGTCATCTGAATACCCCTGCCAAGTAGATAACGTGTCACTATGGACATTGGTATTTGGATCCCGAATAATTCTCATGCCAGGGATTGTACGAATACTATTTCGATTCCGTCCAAGAGTGGTCCATTGTCATGTCGTGTTCGATTTAACAGCAGTGCTCATTGCACTAATGAAACCATTCCTCAAATACAGGTTAATTTATTGCTCCCACACTTCGTATTTAAATACTGACACTAGGGGATCATTTTGGAGAAGATTGATATACTCGGTTTTTAATCGTACTTGTGGAAAGATAATAGTCTCTCAGAGTGACCACCTAGTTGCTGTGGGAGAAAACGAAGCGACGATGCTAGAAGAAAATTTGAGTGTTAATGGAAACAACGTTAGGATAGTTAGATTAGGAGCATCTGCTAAATATTTCGAACTCAATCATAAACACCGTACAAATGCTCGCAAATCCCTAGGATATAACAATTCAGATCATATAATTATTCTACATGTAGGCGGTATTATTCCTGAAAAAAGGCTTCAAGATCTCCTTAGAGCGGTAGAGATGGCACGTCATGAAAATGACAATCTTCAAATTCTAATAACAGGCGGCGGTGATCAATCCTACATAAAATCCTTGATCGATTTAGCACGTGAACTAAATATACAAGACATAACTAGAATAAACGGGGAATACATATCAAAAAAAGAACTGTTGCAGCACTATGCAGCGTCAGATATCGGTGTTTGGCCAGCAGCAATAACTATATCTACAATAGAGGCAATAGCTTCCGGTCTTCCACTAATCGTAAAATCCAATGATATATATACTGGATTTCTTACGTCCAATAAAAATGGGTATAGAGTCACAGTTGGCGATGTAAATTCATTGAAAACTGCTATCTTGGAAATTGCAAACAACACTCAACTTCGTAATGCCATGGGTAAATCCTCAAGAGATTTAGCAGTTGCCGAATTTCACTGGTCCTCAATAGCAAAAAGATTTCTAGAGCTATATGAACCTAGCAACCATTCATGAAAATACCAATCAAAAAATTTCCAGAATACCCAACACTAAATATGCGACTAATAAACAGCTGGATATTCATATGAAAACACCTATTTCTGTAGCTATTGCAGGATGTGGATACTGGGGATCAAACCACGTGAGAGTAATGCACGAATTGGGTTGTGCAATTACACTATGTGACACTGATACTTCTAGGATAGGTTCGCTTCAAGAAAAATTTCCAGATGTAAAAACCACAACATCTTACTCAGATATACTATCAAACGATACGATCGATGCAGTAGTCATATCTACTCCAGCCGAAACACACTATGATCTCGCCAAAAAAGCACTTATATCCGGAAAACATGTTTTGGTAGAAAAACCTATGGCACTCGAACCTATACAAGCGACTGAATTAATTAATCTATCACAACGACAAAATACAACTCTTATGGTAGGGCATTTAATGAGATTCCATCCAGCGATAATAAAGTTGAAAGAACTAGTAGATAACGGAGAACTCGGCAAGCTCCAGTATATGTATTCAACTCGACTCAACATGGGGAAAGTTCGTAGAGAAGAAAATGCCTTATGGAGCTTTGCCCCACATGACATATCTATTACCCTGCATCTGAAAGGTAAGCTACCGAAACGTGTATCCGCCACAGGAGGAGCATATCTCCAGCCATCTATAGCAGATGTAAGTCTATCCAGTATGGAATTCGATGATGGAACACGTTCACATATATTCGTCAGTTGGCTCCACCCATATAAGGAACAAAAACTTGTAGTAGTTGGAGAGCATAAAATGGCTGTTTTCGATGACTCTCAACCAGTCGACAAATTGGGGTTATTTGACCGTGAAATAAATTTTATTGATGGTAATTTTGTTACTAACAAGCCCCAGCGATATAGCGTATCTCTCGCTAAGAATGAACCACTAGTCACCGAGAATCTTCATTTCTTAAACTGCATAAGAACAAGAGAAAATCCGATAACCAACGGAGAGGAAGGACTCAAAGTATTAACAGTATTAAAGGCTTGTCAAGAATCCCTCATTAAAGGAGGGTATCCCACAAATTTGTAGTCGAATTTCAGAATATCAAGGATTTCGGACAATATTATGGACCAAAACATATTTATTCACCCTTCTAGCTACGTAGATGACTGTGCCTTCATAGGGAATGGAACGAAGGTATGGCATTATTGTCATATTATGAGTAATGCCAGTCTCGGCGAATTCTGTACACTAGGGCAAAATGTTTTTATTGCCAATAACGTCGTTTTAGGTCACCGAGTAAAAATACAGAATAATGTATCAATTTATGAAGGTGTATCACTAGAAGATGATGTTTTCTGTGGTCCATCAGTAGTATTCACTAACGTAAAAACCCCGCGTAGCAGAATATCCAGACAAGATAAATACCAAAAAACATTAATTAGAACTGGTGCCACTTTAGGAGCCAACAGTACCATCGTCTGCGGAGTTACTATAGGGAAATTTGCTTTCGTAGGCGCTGGGGCAGTAGTAACCAAGGACGTGCCTGATTATGCCTTAGTTGCAGGTACACCTGCTCATCACATAGGTTGGGTATGCACTTGCGGAGTTAGGATCCAACAGAAAAACGATACTTTCACATGCATAGAGTGTAGAGAAGACTACATATTAACTGGAAGTAAACTGTCACCAAGCAAATAACTCTAAGATCAGGAAAGAATATGATACCTCTCGTAGATTTAAAAGCACAATATCACTCTATCAAAGATGAAATTGACAGTGCAATATCAGAAACCCTGTCAGACGCTCAATTTGTAGCTGGGAAAAGTGTGACGGAATTTGAAATCGAATTTGCGCAGTACTCTGCAGCAAAATATGGAATTGGTGTCGCCTCTGGAACAGCTGCTTTGCACCTGATATTACGAGCCTGTGACATAGGTCCTGGTGATGAGGTTATTACCACGCCCTTTACATTCATAGCTACTGTAGAAGCGATAGCTATTTTAGGTGCAAAACCAATCTTGGTAGACATAGATCCTTCAAACTTCAATATCGATCCTAACCAAGTTAGTTCAGCTATTTCTGACCGAACTAAAGCAATAATACCGGTACATCTATATGGGCAACCTGCTGACATGAAGCCTTTAATTGAAATGTCACAGAGACATGGTTTAAATATAATTGAGGATGCAGCACAATCTCACGGAGCTGAGTACGAAGGAATGAAAACTGGTTCTATGGGAATAGCGGGGTGCTTTAGCTTTTACCCAGCAAAAAACCTAGGAGCCTACGGTGATGGAGGCATGGTTATCACTAGTGACTACGAAACAAACAAGAAAGTACGCCTACTTAGAGATCATGGCAGAAGTGACAAATACACACATCTTCAAATAGGATTCGGCGAACGACTAGACACAATTCAGGCAGCCATCTTAAGAGTAAAACTTCGGCACTTGAATAAATGGACAGAAAAACGGAGGTCAATAGCCAAACTGTACAATCAACTTCTTGATGATACAGCAGTAAAAACACCTTCAGAAAATACCTACTCGAAACACGTATACCACCAATATGTCGTAAGAGTCCCTAAAAGAGACAACGTCATAGATATTCTAACTGAACAACGTATAGGATCCGGAATTCATTACCCTATACCCCTTCATTTACAACCAGCCCTATCGTATCTTGGTTACCAAGTAGGTGATCTGCCCCATGCAGAGTTAGCCGCAAAAGAAGTCATGTCTCTTCCAATTTATCCCGAAATGACAGAATCGCAAGTGACTATTGTTTCAAATGTGCTACATCAAGCATTAATTCTTTAGATAATATAAGGTACGAACCACGAATCACTAAGCCATCTGTAACCGATACATCTTATTTAAAAGAACACAGTAAATAACCCTCCCCATATTTAATTGAAAAAGAAAATAGTGCCAATTATATTCATCATAGCCGGAAAGTGTGCGACGGATGACTTATAGAGAGATTATAGACAATGTCAGTATCCTGTTTTTGAGTAACCAGTGCGTATACTAAACATCCTCCACCACCCCATATTCGGTGGTCCTGCTAACGGGATTGCCCGAACAAGCAGGTACCTTTCAAACATGGGAGTTGAACTCTTAGTTATAACACCTAAGGAACCTGGGAATATCAATTCACGTCTTAGGGAACACGGCGTTGCAACTCATTCAATATCACTACAAAGGATCCGTTCAACACGTAACCTAGTGACCCAAGGGAAATTCTTCGCCTCGTTAGCATATGACATTCGAAACATCAGGTCTGTAATACGAGATTTCCACCCAGATGTCGTTCAGGTAAATGGAATGGAAAACCCTCATGGTGCTATTGCCGGTCTCCAAGAAAACGTCGCTGTGGTTGGACAAATTCTAGGACCTGGGATGCCTATGCCACTAAGGTTAGCAGTGGGCTTTTGGACTAAACAATTCACAAATGTCGCCATGATACCCGGGTTAGGATTAAGTAAGTATTTTCCAGGAATCAGTAAGATGGGAGCCAGATTGGTTCCATTCATACCTCCTGTAGATGTCGACGAATTCGACCCCGAAGCTATAAACATAAGTACCCTTAAACACGACTTAGGGATA
The DNA here is from genome assembly GCA_913051545.1 of uncultured Chloroflexota bacterium. Lineage (GTDB taxonomy): Bacteria > Chloroflexota > Dehalococcoidia > Lucifugimonadales > CAJXCD01 > CAJXCD01. The sequence continues at coordinate 8,154 of CAJXCD010000006.1, read as the reverse complement.
GAAAAATCATCACCTGTGATAGGCACTCTAGGTAACATAAATCCGGCAAAGGGATATGATACCCTCCTAAGAGCAGCACACCTTGTACTTAGGAAACATCCAAATGCCAAATTTATTATTACTGGTGAGGTGACTCATTCTCAATTAAAACTATTCACAAAACTGAAACTTATAATGACAGGTCTAGGGCTCTCATTAGATAACCACGTTTTTTTTATTCAAGAATGTTCCAACCCAGTCCAAATGCTAAATTCTATAGACATATACGTTCAGACTTCTGTAGCTGAAGGGATATCTACTGCTCTACTAGAAGCAATGTCTATGGGAAAGCCTGTAATAGCAACTCGAGTGGGTTCCACTACAGAAGTTGTCGAGGACAACTTCAATGGAATATTGGTAGATCCAGATAATCCAACACAAATGGCTAATCAAATAATTGAGCTGATAAACAGTAAAGAACGGAGAGCTTTATTGGGACAGAATGGGCGCGAATTTATTCTGGAGAAAGGTACCGCCAAACAATGTGCTGAGACTCACTATAATGCTTACAAATTAGCGATTAGCCACTCAAATAATATTGAGACCTTCAAGTAAAAGCACAGCTAAATACTCACTCCATATTTGGATATAAACATGGTAGATTCAAAAGAACATAAATTCATAATACGAATAGACGACTATCCCACAGGTGTTAGAGACAAAATCTATAATTACCGCAAATTTGCAGATCAAATACTTAATGAATTTGAAAGGTACAATATTCCATATATGCTAGCAATAGTACCTGCTCTTTTAGAACCAGAAGATCATATTTTTTTGCGAAACCGGCACAACATGACAGTTGGAATGCATGGAATAAACCACGACCAAAGCAAAGTAGGCTTTCGGAAAATTGTTAACGAGCTTACTGGTAACACAGTTGAATACAACCTTGAACTGCTAAAACTTGGCAGGGATCTACTAGGAGAACATGATACTGTATGTTTTATACCTCCGGGCAATTCATATGACCTGAATTTACTTAAAGCCCTTGCAATCGATAATTTTAAACTATGTTTCGGTACATTCCCCAAAGTTTGGCATTACAGATCACCAATTGTACTTCTTCACGCTTCCCCACCTTTATATGGACTATCGAGAGATGTAATTTCACATCTCACTAACAGTCAAAATGAGTATAGCCTGCATCAAACCTTACGCCGACTCTACTACACTGCCGGCATAGCAACATGGAATATACTTAATCAAGCCCATACTGATATAGAAATACCAAATAACCTTACTCAGATAGCACTGCATTGGACTTGGGAGTGGGACGAGATTCTATCTTGCAGATCAAAACTTTCATCCCTATGTGAATGGCTCTCACAGCAGAATGTAATCAGTGTAAATGAACTAGCAATTCCAAATTGATCGACAACTAAGTGAATAGTTATATAGAATGTATTCCTCTTTACAGTACACAATTTTTCAGTTTGCGGATCACCTGTATCCATAGCAAATACTGTGGATCAACCCTATAAAATGAACCTAAAATCACTTGTGAAACATAACGCGATTCTACTTGGAATTATTGCCCCGATTTACCGTTTTTACTTATCTTTAAGATACCTAAATTCACAAGCTAAGAAGATACTGATCTGGCTAATAAATTCACGGGAAATTACTAACCACACTTACTATCTACCACGGCACAACATTAAGGAATTAGCGTACGTAATTTCACACGCACTACAAGTTGACCGAACTACAGTTGAGCAATATTTTGACGAAATTGAATCTGATATCAATCTGCGAAATCATATATCTGAAGTAACCAACTCTAGCCAATATAAATCAGTATCCGATAAAGAAGTCAGATATGGTCAGCGAGTGGCGTGGTACGCTGTGACAAGAATATGTAAGCCAAAGCTCATCGTAGAAACTGGCCTAGATAAAGGACTAGGTACATGCACTTTAGCCGCGGCATTAATGAGTAATGCCGCAAAGGAAGGAGAACAAGGAAAAATCTTAGCGGTGGATATAAACCCTGAAGCCGGTTGGCTCATTGAAACACCGTATGACAAACACGTAGAATTTCTGAACGATGACTCTATATCAGCTTTGTCTAGCATAGATAAATCGATAGATTTGTTTATATACGATAGTGTGAGAAACAGTGTGCACGAACAACAGGAATACGAAATAATTTCCAACAAACTTCGCAAGGGAAGTATTATCATATCTACGACTACCCACCACAGTGAGGCCCTAATGAATTTTGCTCAAGAACTGGACGAAGATTATTACTCCTGGCTCGAAATACCAAAAGATCACTTTTATCCCGGAGGAGGTCTCGGAATAGTTCGAATATCACATGGGTCAATTCAATAAAGTTACAACTGTTTAAGGAACCTTCACATGTCAAATAGTAAAGATATCAGAGTAATTGTAACTGGAGCCGGAGCACCAGGAATAGCTGGAACTATCTATGCGCTGAAAACCAACCCTGACAACAGAAATGTCTGGGTAATGGGCGTTGATTCACGCGATGATGCAGTAGGAAGATATATGACTGACGCCTTTTCTACTATCCCAGTATCAGATAATGATGAATATATTAATAAACTAGTTGAAATAGCTAAGGAAAATCGTATCGACGTAATTCTCCCACAGGTAACCTCAGAGCTGGATAAAATCTCGAATGCTTCCAATATGTTAAGAGATGAAGGGATTTTTTCAGTAATTTCTCCCTCTGACACAATCCATTTAGCCAATGACAAATTCATGCTTTTAAACCTAGCCAGTGAGATGAATATTCCCTGTCCTAACTACAGACTAGTAAGCAGTGAGAAAGACTTGAGAGATGCCGCAAATGATTTTGGATACCCAAAAAACAGATTTGTTGTGAAGCCACGAAACTCGAATGGCCAAAGAGGATTCAGGATAGTAACTGAAAACCGATGGGATACAAATAGATTCCTAACCGAAAAACCATCCGGCACAGAAATTTCCTTAGATGATCTATTAGTAATTCTTTCATCGAACACTTACCCAGATTTAATCGTATCTGATTATCTACCCGGGATTGAATACACAGTAGATGTATTTGCCGGAGAAAACGTTAAATTGGCTGTGCCTAGAATACGTACTCAAATTAGGAGTGGTGTAAGTTTTCTAACCGAAATTGATATGAGAAAAGATTTGATTGAATGGTCACTACAACTTACCGACAAACTCCGACTCAAATATGGATTGGGTTTTCAATTTAAACTGGATTCTCAAGGAACTCCTTGCCTATTAGAGTGCAACCCAAGAGTACAAGGGACAATGATTGCAGGAGTATTTGCCGGCTTTAATTTCATCTACTATGGATGCCGTGAAAGTATGGGTATACCCGTTAGCGACGATGAGATTAAACCAATAGATGATATACGAATGATTAGGTACTGGGGAGGACTAGTTGCCAATTCAAAAACTACTACATCGCTCAGAATTTGAAGACATACTTCAACATGGGAAATATCTGTTCCATGTACACACGAACTATACTGACGGCGTAAGCAAAGTTGATGAATATTGTTCCCTTTGTTCTCAGAAAGGATTTGATTCCCTATTTATTATTGAACATGTAAGGGAAAAACTTGGCTATAGTTTCGAAGATCTTAACAATGAGGTATTGGATGCACGCATAAAAAACCCAGAGCTCAAGGTTTCATTAGGTGTAGAAACAAAAGTTATGCCAAATGGGAATTTAGACATAGATTCAAAGCTTCTGGAAAAGACTGAAATACTAGGCATAGCGTGCCATGGTTTCCCAGGTAATCCTGAAGATCTATACAAATCAATGGTCAATACTTTTAATAGGTATTCAAAAAACCACTCTTTGTGTGTTTGGCTACACCCTAGTTCAGTATTAAAACATTTCGATGAACTGGAAGGACCACGAAAAGTTAGAAACTTAATTGAAGTAGCCGTATCAAATGGTATCTTCGTAGAATGGAATATCTCACGTGACCACGAATCCAGTATCCTGCCAAACTGGATACCTGATGCTAATTTAGTATTTGGCACTAACGCTCATTCAATCGAAGAGCTTAATGCTCACATCAAAACTATTCAGGCAAATAATTTATTTAAAACTGTATAGATATACAACAAATAATCAGCATATGCAGAATAAACATTCTCATATATTGAATACAGTTTTAAATAATATCAATCTCCCAGACCAAGTCTGTAAACAACCGTCTCCTTAGTTTCATGCCAACCTGTCCACCATACAGGATGAATAAGTACCGTGAGATGATCCTCCTTACCTAGCCACTCACACAAGCATCCTTCCCTCCATCTAGAACCGCTGTCAGATATATATTTTCTATCCTTCACAAAGCGACCCGCATAAGCCTCAAAATCAAACCCCGCCAACTTCACAATCTCTTCATCAAAAGAACCATTTTTACCCGGCAAATGAGCAGCACAACCCTGTATATTAACTTCTAATAGTCTGCATATTTCTTCTCTGTCTTTCATCAATAAATCCGTATCTTCACCTTCAATTGAGTCATAATACATACGTTCGTAGTGTAACCCAATCTCACTGTTAGTAGACAATTTAGCCATCAATCCAGCTGTGCCGGCATCTCTCAAATTGTAATAACTGGAATGAAGCCTACAAAAGAAAGTAGAAATGACGCCATAATCTAATTCAATTTCAGCCATAGTTAAAGCACTATTGACAGAAACGTCTATATCATGCCTCAGAATAATTGTACGACCCGGCAATTTAGGAACTTCCGAATTTATCCAATCAGAAAAAGAATAAATTGAGTAATCAAGACGTTTCGACTCTATAAGTATTTCGATGTAGTGATCCAGTGAAAATTCGCACCGCATAACCTAATTGAATAAATCCCCCACATTTCCTTACGAGATAACCGACGCCTAATACTAACGTTGGAATCTCACGTAGGTCAATGGCACTCCAAAAATATTTCCCGGTATGTCAAACAGTTGCTAATTCATTTAAATATAACCTATATTACACTGGTAAATCATCTAGCCTGTGGTAACATTATCTAGGGTTACAAGCTACAAAAATCACTCGCAGTAACATATTATCCTACACCTACAAGGTAAGGAAGCAATACAGGAAATTTGAGCCAAGATCGTACCGCACATAGAACTGTAGCTCTATTAACCCAGTATTTTCATCCTGAGATAGCAGCTACGGCCCAACTGCACACAGATCTAGCAATAGGCCTCCAAAACAATGGCTGGAACGTTAAAGTATTTACTGGGCAGCCAGCTTACCAACAAAAAAACCCTCAGCCAACATATGAAATTCAAAATGGGGTAAAAGTAAAACGTTTTTACAATCCTGGCATTTCCAGAAGAAATACCATTGGCAGACTATTGAATGCTGCAATAGTAGCTACGTTAATGATAATCCACTTGGCCACTCAAAAACGTCCTGATATTGTACTCGTTGATTCCACCACACCTTTTCTGCCATTAATTGCCTACGTTCTGAAAATTATTAAGGGATGGAAGTACGTTTTCTTAGTTGAAGATGTATACCCAGAAATAGCTATAAATCTTGGATATATACATGACAATGGATTGCTCAGTAAAACCTGGTCATTTCTTAACAAGCTCGTTTTCAATAATTCGGAAAGAGTCATCGCAATAGGACCCAGAATGAGAGAACTATTGATTAGAAAACTTCCAGATGGAGAAAGTGAAAATAAGGTGGTAGTTGTACATAACTGGTGTGACGGAGAATCCATTCTCCCACGTTCAAATAAAGATAATTGGTTCAGGGAAAACCTTGGTCTTAATGGGAAAACAGTTGTGCTCTACTCAGGAAACATGGGAGCCACTCACGATTTAGAAAGCGTTCTAAAAGCTGCCTCCAAACTACTCAATATAAAAGACATTGGATTCGTATTTATTGGTGATGGAGCCAAAAGGACAAAGATCGAGCGCATGGCCAAAGAATTACTTCTGACAAATTTTTTTCTCCTACCGTATCAGGCTCGTAGCGTACTGCCTTATTCGATCACATCCGGAGACATTTCAATTATCACACTTGAACCCGGCATGGAAGGGTTGAGTGTTCCAAGCAAACTGTATTCTTCACTTGCCGCAGGCCAGGCAGTGATTGCAATAATGGGAGAAAAATCTGAGGTTGTAGATGTTATCCAAGATAACCAGTGTGGCATACGTGTTCCACCAGGTGAGGAGAATCAACTCACTAACATAATTCAGGATTTGCATAATGATCCTGTAAAATTACATGAAATGAAGCGCAATGCTAGAAACTGTTTTGAAAAATATTTTAGTATGCAAAAAGCGATACAATCTTATGGAAAAATCCTCTCGGATGCGATGAAGTGAGCTTATTATTAAGGCTTCTACATGAACAATCTAGAAAAGTCCTATAAAAGGTGGTTTGATTTAACCATACTTATATCATCTCATCTATTTCCACCATTCTGGCCAATATGGATACTGCTATGGACTTTGATTCCATTGGCTATCAAGCTAGAAGATGGTGGATCCATATTCTTTAGACAGCGTAGAATAGGTAAAAATGGTCGGGAATTTACTGTAACCAAATTTAGAACAATGATCGAAGATGCACAGGAAAAAGGGCCTGCCTGGACACTCGATGATGATAATCGCGTCACTAACGTGGGAAAATTTATTCGAAAACGTAGCCTTGATGAACTACCTCAAACGTTTAGTATCTGGAAAGGTGATATGAGCTTTGTCGGACCGAGAGCACTGTCAGTAAAAGAACACTCTTTTATTGAGAAAACCATCCCTGGATTTAATCAACGCCTGAAGATTCGACCAGGGTTGACAGGTCTAGCTCAAGTTTATAACACTGATGACGAATCTGAAGCGAAACTTAAATATGACCTGGAATACATAAACAGTATGAGCCCATTGCTAGATCTCAAATTACTTTTGCTGTCTGTAACAGGGGGATTATTTGGCAAATGGGACAGGCGTGGCAAAAAATCGGATGGGTAGTGAGAATATCAATTATCACACCATCCAAAATAATGAAATTTTCCAACTATATCGTAATAAATTCGAAATATAGTTTGTATTGGATATTACTCTTTGTAGTCATACTTCTACCTAATTGCACTGATAATACTTCACCCTCAGATATACCTTTAGAACTCAGTGTGGCTGGTCAAGAATATCAATCCCCAACAACTGACAATGACGGGTGGTTTGAACTTGACGTAAAGTCAAACAACATTGCTTTCACTAAGATATCGGCAATGACTCCGAATTTAAATAGTGAGTTAGATATAGAAATTACAAGTTTCTCGGAAAGTCCACATGACCTTATCCCTCCATCAGTCGCAGAAATATACCAATACATCCGAATAGACCATGAAGGAATATCTAATTACGAAATCAATTTCGTAACTATTCGGTTTGAAATTAGAAATGATTGGATAAATTTTAATGGCTACACTGAAAAAGATGTATCCTTGGAAATATATACCGGTAAATGGACGCCACTTCCAACAATTAGAATCAATAGCAATGATTCGGTAAGTACATATGAATGCCAGTCACCTAGCTTATCATTATTCGCAATTACGCTAGACAAACCCTCTGATAGACTGGCAAGAATAAGTGAAACATTGATGGAAGACCACTCGAATTCTCAATCTGAGGAATCTACACTACTGAATACTCGTACTCCATCACTAGTCCCTACCACTACACCCACACCGATTGCTACGCCTTCATCTACACCTACGGCTACTACAACGGCTACTCCAACAGCTATACCAACGGCTACTCCAACGCCTATACCTACGGCAACTCCTACGCCTATACCTGCGGCTACTCCTACGCCTATACCTACAGCTATACCTACGGCTACTCCTACGGCTATACCTACAGTTACTCCAACGCCAACGCCTACTCCTACGGCTATACCTACGGCTACTCCTACGGCTATACCTACGGCTACTCCTACGGCTATACCTACGGCTATACCTACAGTTACTCCAACGCCTATACCTACGGCTACTCCTACGCCTATACCTACGGCTACTCCTACGCCTATACCTACGGCTACTCCTACGCCTATACCTACGGCTACTCCTACGCCTATACCTACGGCTACTCCTACGCCTA
>CAJXCD010000005.1 GCA_913051545.1 uncultured Chloroflexota bacterium | reverse complement strand
AGGCGAAAGATTAATTTCTCTAAATCCACAGGTTGCCGATAAATTTAATGAAAAAGTTAAAGAACATTACAGAAATAGCGTAGAACAAATAGCTAACAGCACATTCGGCAGCATCTCTGGAGATACAAATTTTAAATTAGATGAAGTAGGATTTCCTCAGGTTAGAGGAAGAATGTTCGAAGATATGATACAGGGTTTGGCTGGAAACGAAGGTGCTGCGAATACCGGCGTTGATTTAGCAAAAGGATTATCTAAAATACGAGACAAGCAAGGAAGAGCTTTTATAGATGAACATTTCGTAGGAGTTACAGACGAATTAATTGATGCTCCTATTGAAATTAGAAGTAGTAGAGCCGAAGCTAAATCCGCCAAGCTATCGCTAAAGGCTGTAACTGATATGGTTGCGGCTCAGGGTGCTGACTTTCCATTGCATCCAAATATGCATTTTAATGCCATGGATTATATGGCTACACAAGTTGCGAGTGGAAAGCCAATAGATTTAAACCATTTATCTACAATAGAAACTGATAATTTTGGAGCATCCCTCCCATCTTTGCAGTGGCCGGCCTTGCAATCTACTAAAACCGCCCCTAATTTTGAATGAAATTTTTTAAACAGTTTCTCAAGAGCCCTAAAGAAACCGCTGCTGTCGTCTCTTCTTCGAAAGAGATGTCAAAACTTATAGCAGATATGGCGGATTTGAATAGTAAAAGATGTGTGGTTGAATTGGGTCCAGGGACAGGGGCGTTTACTGAGGAAATACTGAGTCAAGTTGATCCAGAAACTTTGTTTTTCTGCTTGGAAATTAATCGAGAGTTTGTTTCGGAGACGAAACGTAGGTGTCCAGACGCTACTGTATACCATGCCTCAGCAACTGATATAGGAAAATATCTAGCAAAAAACAATAGACAGAGGTGTGATTGCATTATATCCGGATTACCATGGGCATTACTTGATAGTAGTTTACAAGAGGAATTATTGGATTCAATATACAATTCACTGGATGAAGGTGGTGTTTTCTTAACTATTGCCCATATAACAGGTCTGTTATTTCCACCCGGACGAAGATTCCAGAAATTGTTAGACATGAAATTTAGTGAAATGAGCAGAAGTAATATTATTTGGGGAAATGTACTTCCTGGGTTTATATATCGTTGCACGAAGTGAAATTGAGAGATGTTTCACTTCACCATAATATTCACAGCTCTTTGGAGTTATTCGCCTACTTTACGTACCTTCAGTATGTTGATCGATTCCATCAAGGACATTCTGGTCAGGGTAAATTAATCTACGTACAGGGTAATTGATCTCAATACCTTCTTTCTCAAATCTGGAGTGAATTTTCTTAATAATATCGCTCTTTAAAAGAAAACTTCCCGTACGATCATTAGCTTGGATAAGAACGAAGAATTCTATGTTTGATTCCCCAAATTCTGAGAAACTGAAAAAAGGGTCAGCATTGTCAACAGCGTAAGGAGATCCGTCGATTGTATCTCGAGCAATTTCTAAAACTATTCTTTCGACATTAGTCAGGTCGGAGTTATAGCTAACTCCGCAATTCACGACCACATTCATTGCAGGTGTGGGGCTGTAATAGTTAGTCAATATACTATCCATCATCTTTGAATTAGGAATGATGATTAGATTATTGAATCTACTTCTTACTTTGGTACTTCGCCATCCAACGTCTACAACAAATCCTGACGGGCCTCCTTCTAACTCTATAAAGTCTCCCTCCTTAAGTTCACCTTCGGTAACGAGGTATGTTCCAGCAAAAAAGTTACTTAGAGTTGGTTGAACGGCTAATGCTACTGCCAAGCCTCCAATTCCAAATCCGGCCAGAAGTGGACTGATAGCTATATTTAGGCTATCTAAGGCAACAAGTAGACCTACGGAATAAATTACCAGGGGAAGAACGCGTCTTACTGGTGGAAGCACTTTATTTTCAATGCCAGTATTGGCTCGGTCTACTATTGATCGTATATACCATGCAAGTAGTGTTTGGGAAAGATGTGATACCAGATATGAAATCTCGAAAATTACAACGACAGACCATACCTTACGTGCCCACACATCTAGACCATTCATGAAATCCCAGTTTGAACTGGACAGGTCTGAAAGGATTATTACACCTAGTAGTGGCCCTAGTATTACTATGAATAGTACTAGAGGTCCTCTGACAGTAGATAATATTTCAGTTCCTAGGTCTGGAGGCGTATTTTTACTTCGACTTTTAATAACTATATGAAGCGTAAATTGTACAACCGCAGCTACCAGTAGCAGTGTAACTAATACCCCTAGGGCAAATAATGGGCCCCAGACATGAGATTCTCTAACCACCTCGGGTACCATTTATAATGCCTCCGTTACAGTTGTGTGTATCTCTAATCCTATCAAAATGTTGTGCGAATACACTACTTCTATGACGTTATGATTCCATTAATTTTCGCTTAAAAAATCATATGCATGTTTCTGTATTTACACATTTTGTATCTTCGGTATCATTCATAAAAATATGTTATAGTGACAGATAAAAGTCTAATAAGGACAAAAATAGAACAGATATGGCCTTAAATGAATTAACTCGTAAGGGGCGATTTGATATAGATATATGCTATCAGTACAAAATGTTGTCTTTGTTTGTTAATTTCGGTTTGGAACGCAAGCCCTTGGAGGTACATAAGAGGCTGATGGATTGGTTTAACGTGAAACATTCGGAAGTGACAAGCTCTCCTGATTTGGTAAAAAATTTATCGTGGGACAACTCTCCTTCATATAAGACAGTTCAAAGATATTTGGAAAAATTCAGACATAATCTTCCTGTACCAAAGGATCGTATAGAAGACTTCCATTTCCCTGGATCAATGGAATACATAGGGTGGCGTCATTCGAGGTCAGCTCTGGATTGTCTAAGATTCTATCTTTCGGAGTATAGATACCGTCCACCAGTAGGTCTAGTCCAATGGTTTTCTAGGATAACTGAATTGACGCGATCGGATCTTTCTGACCCTAAGACATTTAATAAGAATTCCATTCATGTAGGCTTGTACGCAGAAGTGTATTGGCTTAGAGAACTTTCTGAGGCTTTCAGGAGGCCAGTTACTAGTAGTGATTTATTGCTGGAGCTTAGGTTGGCTTGGGGATTCAACGGATTGGAGAACAATTCTCAAGTTTATGAGGATATATTTAGAGAAGAGGGTATTCTATCGAACGAATCTCTCATACTTGTGGATAGTGCGCATAAACGCTTAGTAACGGAGATGCCGATATTGATGGATATTCTTCCGAGATCAACTGACAAGTAAATTTTTTAATATAGACTGATAACTTTATCGCCACGAATCAGTGTTCGAAGTAGGATTGTATCCCAAGACCTCATAGGCGTGATTTATGTCCCAGATTCTCCAAGTATTCCCAGAAACGCCATAGAAGATGTCGAATTTCAGGCTGTTAGGAGCGCTTATACATAAATCAACCATTTGAACTAGATCTTCGTGTGTAAAAAGAGTAGAAAAATGACGTATGTTGTCTGGGCGACTTTCTTTTACAAGACTACCTATCCTGATGCAAATTACTGACAGATCAAATTCATCAGAATAGTATCTGCCAGCTGACTCTCCAAAAGCTTTTCCTATCCCGTAGGGACCATCTGGTCTGATTGGCATGTTTGCCGTAATGTGGGGTATCTTCGAAGGGTCTAATCCTTCGTAATTCCCTTTTACTATGGAGGAATATGGGTGGTCACCTTCATACATGCCGGTAACGTGGTTAGAACTTGCGAATATAAGTCGTTTAACACCAGCTCTTCGCGCAGCTTCAAGAGCATTGTAGGTTGATGGTAGGTTGTTTTCGTATACTCTTGGCCATTCAGTAGTATTTTCTGCCTGTGCGGCTAAGTCTATAACGGTGTCTATTCCTTCGAAGGCAGGATATATTGCGTCCAGATCAGTCATATCTGCTTGGAGACATTTAAGCTCAGTGGAAGGCTGTACATCTACACCACTTAAATTATATTTATGTTCTAGTCCATGGCGTAGGACGGTTCCGATTAAACCTGCGGATCCGGTTATCAACACATTTTTCTGGCTAACCACTTTGTTCTCCTTAACAATCAGTTACTTATCACAGAGGTTCTTGTAGAGACCTGATAGTTCAGTACCTATAATATATTGCCAACTATATGTCCCATAAAGTTAGTATATTAATCATTAGCTACTTCTTGCCAAAATCACTTGATTAATTCCAGGTCATTTTATTTGAATTCAAATGCAAATAGATCTGCTTTTTGTAGTTTAAAAGCTACTGAAATTGTTTGGTTAGCAACCTTCCTAAGGTCGCTATTGCCTAGCCAGGAGACACGCCAGTCAATATTATCCCCAGCAAATGTATCTACTTCAGTAAATGTGTGCCCCGGAATAGGCATTCCGCTTTCATTACGCAGTTCTACTTTGACTGAACCAGCTCCTAGTGTTTTGAGGTTAAGTGACAACTCCTTGCCTTGAAAAACTAGCTCTGGTGTGGAAAATTCTCCATATTCATCTGCAGTTATTGCACATAGTCTACCAAGTTGCCAGGTAGCCCAGCCTGCTGATCCGAAATTTGGTTCACCGCCCCTTGGATATTTATGTGGGTGAATATATGCATCCACAGGGACGCCAATTCTATCATTTGACAAAGGAACAATTCCTGGGCATGCAGTTATGTCTCCCCCATCCCAGTCACCAAGATTGCCTTTTTTGATTATTGGACCGCCTGGAACCCATTGCCAGTTAACACTATCTTCACTTGACGCCAGATATACCTCTCTGCTGTCGCCTAGCCTGTGGTACATAGCTGGGAACATTAAGTGGGTATCGCTGCTATTGGGATATGTAACCTTAGCGTTTGTATATATATCGTCTGAAGGGTGGCTTTCCAGAGGCGCTTCTAAAACCGTATCTGGCGTCGATGGCCATAGTCTATAATCTTCGGTTTCTGCTCGACCAATACACCGTCTACCGTACCGCCACGTACGAAAGTACCCCACGTATCGATCACGCTGTTCATCCCAGCTAGCTGTGTTAACTGTGTCACTGTAATGAACCATCAATGGTTCAGGTATGGGAGTCCAGTGTAATCCATCTGGCGAGGTGGCTCCAGCTATCCAATGTGTGTTAGGTCCAGTCTTTTTCTCTAAGCGTCCACTTATACCTAATTGTAGTTTTGCTTGGCCTTTACCGTGACGCAATGCCATTGGGTCCATTTCATCACCGAAACGTTTTTTATTCTCGGCTATCCATTGATCTACATTAGGACTTATTGATGAACCCTGATAGATAAGTTTATAACGCTCTGATGGTGGTCCGTGTGGATCTTTGAAAAGACTGCTACCATGGACTGCAAATCCATGGGGGTTTAATCCACGCCCAAACACTATGTTGGTTTTTGTGTCACCGTGGTAATCAAATATATCAAGTTTAGGTTTATGCCAGTTGAATCCGTCGTCAGATTCAGCGTAGCACAATACATTTCCATGACCAGTAGGCCACGTGACATCTGAATTATCAAAATGATCTGCTGGTATGCCCTCGTACCACCCCCGATACTTACCTTCATCGTATATTACGTAAACGAAATGGTATCCATATTCCCAAGGCTTATCACGTTGCATTATGGGTCCGATAGTTTTTGCTTGCTGAGCATTAAGTCTTATGCCGAACGGCCCATGGGGTTTACTAACTGTATTTGAAGGAGCTTTGTCCCAGACACCTATGCGTGTATCACCAGAGTACCATCCAACGTATCCAGCCTTTACCCATCTCCAATCTACAAAACATTGTGGTCCCTGTGGTGACATTGGTACCAATTGTCCCTGGAGAGGAGTACGCATTACTAGTCGTTCCTTTCTGTGTATATAGATGGTAATCCAGATAAATCTGATTTGATGTGTGAGGTTAAGCACGTCTTGATGGTCGGGGTGACTGGACTCGAACCAGCGACCCCCTGCACCCCATGCAGGTGCGCTACCAGACTGCGCCACACCCCGACCTAAGTCCATGGCAACGCAAGGATAGCACAGTGGGAAAAGGCTCTACAAGATTTGAGGCCCTGTCTCAAAAAAAGTAAGGAATGAACACTTACCAATATATTCGGCTTATGATGGATGTTACTCTCAAGGTATAGCGATTTCAAATACCTGAGATGATTTCCATACTATTGTCAACTAGATAGGAGTCAGTACGGGAATGTTCTACGAATCTTGTAACATTAGACATAATCTGTTCGGCATGTTTCCTGCTATCACTCACACACGCTATGCCTAGCGTTACGGTCTTTGGTGTATCACTGGTTTCTATTTCGGCTATAGCTATATTATACTTATTACGTAGTTTTGATGATAAAGAGTTAGCAACTCTTCTTTTGTCCTTTAGTGTGTGGCTTTCAGGCGTTCGAATTGTTAGTTTACTAATTGCCAGATGCATTGAATTACCTATATATTTAATCGACAGGAATGGTTATTAAACTATTGTGAGCAGTATACTCATAGAAATGTTATTCGGGAAGTTTGATAGTTGTATGCCTTCGTGAACTTGACACTTTAGAGTAACCGAGAATAGCATCAATGGGTCAGTTATCTAATTATAGGAAACTGAATGTGATTTACATCGTCGCATAAAATGTTTATAGAAAGATTGGTTTAAATGAGTGACAGGCAGGAAGAGTGGATTCGTGCTATAGAGCGTTCATGGATTGTGAGGTTTCCTAAACAACATCTTGCAACGTTTGGTATAAGTAACATTGAGTACTACGTAGTGACAGAACCAATTTATCAGGATGTTGATTCTGATAAAAAGGAAGGCGTGGTAAGGACCGGGAAAGTCATTTCACAGAAGCCAGCTGTGGTTACCCCCACGTATGTTATGAATGTGCAAGGTTTCAGCCCTGAGGCATATGATTATTTTCGTGAAACGGCTAGGATGGTAGGCCCCAACAGTCCAGGCATCCTATACCAGTATAAGAATGAAGTAAGCAAAATGGATATCGTTGGAGGTACCCCCAGTCAGATTGCACAGAAGATAAGCGAAGATTTGGATTCGCGTAAAGAAGACATGTCCGTAGTTATGGTAGGAGTTGACGAACTTTGGGATGTTGCGTTACTTAAATTTATCTATGAATTTACTTCGTCTTCTATCGCTGGAAATGTTCAAGAATTCCAGTCTAGAGGAATGCTTGAACCTCAATCTGGATTTGGTGGTGTTCCTCGTGCCGTTACTCAAAAGATAAATAGGATGTTTTCTGAGGTTGAACATGGTGCTGATCCAGATGTACTCAAGCATGAACTTGATCGTTGGGGACTTTTTAAACACTACGAAGATCGGTTCCTTAATATTTTCAGACAGAATCGATAGTATATATTTTAATTGAATGGATATAATTTTGATTATCCATTCTTGGTCTCTCTAGTGTGATAAAATACTAGCGCAAGTATTTTAGGGATGGTATATGAGGAATAAAGAAGAGCCGGAAGTAAATTTAGAGCAGATACTAGAAAGCGTGCGGGGATTCTTTGGTAAAAATAGTACCGGTGGTGGAAATGCCGGAATTCTCATTTTTGTTGTAATACTGTTGGTGGGGTTATCGGTGTGGGCAGGGTCTGGTATCTATACGGTCGCTACCGTGGGTGGTGAGGTAGCAGTTTTACGTATGTTTGGTAAGTACGCTGGAGAAGAAGAAGCTGGCTTGCATTGGTATTGGCCATCACCTATAGGACAGAAAGACATAGTGCAAGTGGATGAGAGGCGGAGGCTTGAGTTGGGGTTTAGGGGTGGCACCCCTGCTCCCCAGGAGTCTTTGATGATAACGGGCGACGAGAACATCGTGGATGTTCAGTTGTTGATTCAGTACAACATAAAGCCCGGCGGGGCAAAAGATTTTCTGTTTAGAGTGGTCGATCCAGATGGGATAACTCTCCGTGATGTTGCAGAAACAGCACTTAGGCAGGTTGTCGGTAGTAGGCCAATTGACGATGTGCTTACTGACAAAAAAGATGAAGTGCAAAGTGAAGCCAAAATCCTAATTCAGAGGCTTTTGGATGATTATGGTACTGGTATTAATATCACAGAGGTAAAATTGCAGAACGTTAATCCACCCGCTCAGGTACAGGCTGCTTTTGACGACGTTGTAAAAGCAAAGGAAGATAAAGAGAGGATAATCAATCTCGCTGATGCTTATAAGGAAGAGATATTGCCGAAGGCCGAAGGCGAAGCGGCGCGGTTAAGAGAGTCTGCGGAAGCTTATAGGGCAGAAAGGGTAAATATTTCTACGGGTCAAGCTCAAAGGTTTACTGCTATTTTGTCAGAGTATCGTAAATCTCCTGAGGTGACTCGTCAACGCTTATACTTGGATGCAATGGAGGAAGTCTTACCAGGTATTACCAAAATTGTTGGTGATCCTGGTCAGGTTGTGATACTTACAGAGGGTAGTAAGGATGTGGTTCCGATCCCCTCACTTGATCCTGGAATTTCGGAATAAAAATATCTAAAATGAGATTAATAATTGGATTCGTAATAGTTGTAGCAGTTGTAGCAGGAGTACTTCTTCCTGAAGTTTTTTTTGTGGTGGATGAAACCAATCAAGCTATAGTGACTCGTTTTAATGAGGCACAGAGACATACGTCCGAGCCAGGACTGTATACGAAGACTCCGTTCATAGACAGAGTGATATACCTAGATAAGAGATTACTTGTGTTTGATGCTCCACCAGACTCCCTACTGACTAAAGATAAGAAGCGGTTGATTATTGATGTGTATGCGAGGGGTAGAATAATCGATCCACGAAAGTTTATTGAAGAAGTGGCCACTGAGGCTAGGGGTAAACAGCGTGCAATTGAAATCGTATCTTCTGAGCTAAGACGCGAAATTGGATTAGACAATCAATCTGAGATTATTGAAGCATCTAGAGAGCAGGTTATGGCTAATTTGAAGGAGGCGGTTAGACCCAAACTAGCAGAGTTTGGGATAGCAATTGAAGACGTTAGAATTAAAAGAGCTGATTTCCCAGATGAAATAGCAGGCAGTGTCCATGAGAGAATGAAAGCAGAACGTAAGCGAAAAGCTGATAAGGAGCGTGCTGAAGGCGCAAAGAAAGATCTAGAAGTCAGGGCTGATGTAGATAAGCAGGCAGCTATTATTCGATCCGCCGCTCAAAGAGATGCTGACGTTATTCGTGGTTGTGGTGAGGCCCAGGCTATCATGATATTCGCTGAGGCCTTCGAGCAAGATCCGGAGTTCTATACTTTTCAGCGTTCACTGGAAATGTATGCTTCAGCATTGAGTCAAGAGACTACTATAATAGGACAATCATCCGATTTAGGATCTATTTTTGAGGTTATCAGGAATAAAGTAATTGAAGCATCAGCTTCGCCGACATCGGTGGATCTAACAGGAATTGATAGTGATTTACCATCTCGTTGTGATCAGCTAGATGCTGAGAGTGCTGCCAGAAAGTTACTTTCAGATACTTTTGATATAAGTCTTCACGCATTTGTACTAAATTCAGTAGTCGAAGTTGAGTGGCCCGATGCGGCATTAGGATGTCCGGTTGAAGGCCAATCATACGATCAGGTAGTCGTTCCGGGATACGTTATGGTTTTTGACCAAGACAACATGAAATACATAGTAAACACCGATTCCACAGGTTTACAATTAGCTGTATGCTGAGATTGACGAGTAGCCGCTAACTAAGCTATTACGTACCATCATGAATTTCCTTTTACATGGAGTCAGATGGGTGACGTATTAGGTTTAGCAGGGAATACCTTAAAGTGAGTTTATTGGCTTTGTACTGTTAAGTGTATTGTCGTTGGAGTTACATTTTTTGGGTTGAATAAATTGCCATAGGAGGAAAGCTATTCCTCCGAGTACTACTATACTGAGTAATGTAATCGTCCTGTCTATTATGGTTACTGCAATTGCGAGGTGCTGGTTCATTCCTAAGGCTAGTAATCCTGTAATTCCCGGTTCCACTACTCCTATTCCGCCAGGGGTAGGAAATGTGCTTAAGATAGCATGGCCTAACGTCACTATTAAGATTAAAGGAAGGGCCACTTCTACATTGATAGATTTAATTACAAAATAGAGTCTACTTACTTCTAGCATCCAGCCAATAATTCCTAGAGACGAAAGCATTGGTAGGCGTTTCAAGCTAGTCATAGTTCCCTTTTCGAAGTTAGCGTAATAATTTGCCAGTCGGTAGGGAAGCAACTTAGATAACTGACCGCCATATGATTTCATTACAAAGAGTATCATCGACAGTAATATGGCCATTATCAAAGTAGCTAAGAGAATTTTCTCCATACCGGTTGATTTCTGTATTGCTGAGAACCAGACTATTCCAATTACTAACAGTGCAAGTACTGTGATCATATCTAATACTCTCTCTGCTAGAATGGTTCCAAGGCTCCAGGGAAAGCTTGCTCCAGACCGTTGTGACAGGGCGTATGCTCTATAGGCATCGCCGAGCCTTAGCCAGGTTACGGCATTTACAAACCACCCCATGAGTACGATTTGAGAGAATGATGCTGTAGTTAGTTCACTGGTATGTTTCGAGTGATCTTTTTCTTTTGCATTTTGAGTTAATATTTTCCATCTGATGCCCCTAAATACAAAACTCATATAGTAAAGTGTTAGTCCTAGGAGATAATATCCGAGGTGAATATCTGAAATATTGGACCAAGTTTGTTTCCAATCAACTCCTAAGCGATGTGTCAGAAAATATATAAATGCAGCCGCTATTAAGAAAGATATCAGAGAGGGTAAAATTTTTCGCCTGTGTGATTCAGGAAACTTGTAGTTAAACATTCTCATATTAAATATTGTAACAGGAGAACTTTTTCACATAGGTCTTTTGGATGGGATTCCTGACCGTCTAGGATATTTATGTGGGGTATTTCGTGGTTTCTCAATCATTACTAGGGTTCTGGCGGGTAATCCACATATAGAGTTAACCCGAAAGGTATTTTTCACTTCTCCTCCCATAATTCGTATGGAATTTCGAGCTAGGTTTAACTCTGAGGTAATTTCTTTTGATTTATATGCGAGAACTGATCCTCCTACTTTAGTGAATGGCAGAGTTAATTCAGATAGAACCTGAAGCTTTGCAACTGCTCTGGAGATCACCACATCAAATTTTTCTCTGTGTAGTGGGTCGTGAGCTAATGTTTCGGAACGTCCATTTAGTACAGATAGATTCACTAATCTTAGTTCTTTAGCTATATGGGACAAGAAAGAACACTTTTTAGTCGAAGATTCAAGTACAGAAACTCGGATATGCGGGAAACTAATTTGAATTGGAATCCCAGGGAATCCGGCTCCACTTCCCACGTCTAAAATACGAAGATTGGGAATGGTTAATAGATGTGATAACTCTAGATTGACCGATAGTGAATCTAAGAAATGTTTGTGGACAATTTGATCTATTCCAACAATAGAAGTGAGGTTTATTTTAGTATTCCAACATGTTAGTTCTTCATAGAACTTTTGGAACTGCATTAGCTGTGAGTTGTTGAGGAATATACCCAGATCTTTTGCTTTAAGTGCAAGGGTATCCATATAGTGTTTAATTTCCTTCGGTGTGTTCAAAGGGCAGGAGTATATCATGTATAAGGGGGCCAAATTTCTATTACTAGTTTCAAAAGACTTCTTGACTGCACAATTTATCTTGGTTAAACTGGCCGCCTTGGGGAGCTTGGTTATCCAGGCTGAGAGGTCCTTCAGAGTGAGGACGACCCGCTTACCTGATCTGGGTAATGCCAGCGTAGGGATAGTTAAGGGTAAAAAGATACGGGCTCACCCAAGGTATTCGTGTGAGCCCGTATCTTTTTGGTTATGATCTGATTTTATGGAACGGAGAAAGAATTGATTAAGATAGATATATTTTTGGCAATAACATTAGTATTTTTGATTACCGTGTTTGCTTGTGAACAGGCCAATGAAGATTCGACAATTATAGAAGAAAAAGACCCACAGAGTTTAGTGATAGTAGTCCACGATAGCTTTGATATATCCAAATCATTGATCGACAAATTTGAGGAGGAAAATAATGCAACAATCACAATTGTAAAAGGGGGTGATGCAGGAGAGGTGTTAAATAGAGCCATTCTTGAAAGAGGTAATCCTTCAGCTGATTTATTGTATGGGATTGACAATACGTATCTTTCTAAGGCTTTAAGAGAAGACTTATTTATTGCTTATAAGTCTCCTTTACTGGTTAACGTCCCTAATCATCTTGTTTTAGATAAGACTTTCCATGTCACTCCTATAGATTTCGGGTATGTAAATATTAATTACGATAAACAATATCTCATAGATAACGCTTTGGATCCTCCCGTGCTACTTGAGGAACTAACTGATAGTAAATGGGAAAATCGGATGGTTGTAGAGAATCCTGCTACATCCTCTCCGGGATTGGCCTTTCTAATCGCCACTATTTCCTATTTCGGTGAGGACGACGAGTATGATTATCTAGACTTTTGGGAAGATCTACGTAACAACGGGGTTGTTGTCAAAGATGGATGGAGTGATGCTTATTACAATGACTTTAGCTTAAATGGCGGTGATAGACCATTAGTAGTTAGTTATGCTACAAGTCCTGCAGCAGAAGTGTATTTTTCAGAAGGTAAATACACTGAACCTCCCACTGGTAATTTAATAATCGATAAGGCCACCTTTCAACAGATAGAAGGCATAGGTATCTTGAAAGGTACTGAAGTTGAGAAACTTGCGAGTGATTTTATCGATTTCGCGCTCGATGTTTCTTTCCAAGAAGACATACCCAGTAAGATGTTTGTTTATCCTGTCAACAGAAGGGCAGCATGGCCAGATTTCTTTCAGTTTGCACAAGTGCCAAAGGTTCACTCAGATATATCACATGAGGATATTGATGAGAAACGTGAAGATTGGATAGAAGCTTGGGTCAAGGTGGTTCTACGCTAACTTGGAATTGAATTGATGTCACTAAGAAAGTGTTTGCAGTAACGTCAATTCAAGGCTGATGTGATCACGAAATTGAGGTGTCCAAATTGTATCTCAATCATATCTAGAGCTTTGTTGATTGTATAAAATGTTATTTATCTCTCGGTTAGTCATTTACTCCAGAGATACCTAACTGACAGTAGAGGGAATTTTATTAGTGGCCTCAAGTATAATGCGTTTTAGATTTTCACACAGCATCATCCTTATTCCGGTAGTTTTTCTTTCATTTTTCTTTATATACCCTTTGGCATCTATATTAGTTCGGAGCCTAGAGGGGAATACAGATTTTGTATTTGTGCCCTTTCGTACACTTTTTGTTGACTCTTATTATTTAGGAAGAATCTGGTTCACAATTTGGCAGGCTACGATTTCTACAATTATGTCAGTAGTAGTAGCTCTACCAATAGCATACTTTTTTGCTCGATGTGATTTTCCGGGAAAGACATTTTTAAAGGCACTCTGCACATTGCCTTTTGTGATGCCAACTATTGTTGTAGCAATGGGATTTCTTTCACTATTTGGTGCTCAGGGCTTGATAAATACGTTGCTAATGAAAATATTTGAATTAGACAAACCTCCAATAATGCTCTCTAACACCTTGGCCATTATTATAATTGCCCATGTGTTTTACAACTACGCCGTGGTTGTAAGAATAGTTTCGTCTTTCTGGTCAAGTCTTGATTCTCAATTAGAGGATACAGCTAAGATTCTTGGAGGTAGCAGAATCCAAGTGTTATGTAGGGTTACGCTACCACTTATTTCACCAGCTCTTATCTCGTCATCTGCATTAGCTTTTGCTTTTTCATTTACGAGTTTGGGTGTTGTTTTAGTTCTAGGCGGACCTCAATTTGCTACGTTGGAGGTGTCTATTTATGAACTTACTACGAAATTATTTAGGCTTCCGCTTGCAGCTGCATTATCGGTAGTGCAATTAGGTTTTACCTACTTGGTCTTATTTGTTTATACACGGTATCAAAAAATGGCTTCAATGCAATTAGGTTTGCAGTCGAGGGGAGAGAGATTGCATAGTTATGGAAGACCGATTCGCGGGATATTCATAGTCGCAATGGTAGTCTATATATTTTGTTTATTGTCCCCCCTCGGAGCATTGATTTTCCGATTTTTTGCAGAAACCAGGGAGTACTTGCCTTTTCTTTTCATTGGCTTATTTTCTGACCAAGCCGGGTCATATTTTTATTTATCACCAATCATAGTTATTTGGAACTCAGTGAAGTTTGCTCTCTGCACTGTAATTATATCCACAATTGTTGGCGTGATAATCGCTTATAGATTATCCGGCTCTCAAGGTAGCATATCTGGTATTTTTGACTCACTTTTTATGATGCCTCTTGGCATGTCAGCTGTGACACTCGGATACGGATATTTGATTTCATTCAATAGAGATCCTTTTGACCTTAGGGGGTCGTGGATTATTTTGGTAATTGCTCACTCTATAGTCGCATACCCATTTGTAGTAAGGAGCGTGTTGCCGGTTATAAATAGTATGGATAAGAGTCTTAAAGATGCAGCGAAACTATTAGGGGCTTCTCAATCAAGAATTTTCTTGTCCGTTGAATTGCCTATAATATTACCTGCTATATTAGTGGGCGCTACGTTTGCGTTCGCAGTCTCCATGGGAGAATTTGGTTCGTCGCTTATGTTGCTTAGGCCAGAGAATGCAACAATTCCTATTGCAATCTTCAAGTTTTTGGGTCTTCCGGGTGAAGTTAATGTGGGCAGAGCATTGGCGATGAGCGGTCTTCTGATGATTATTGTATCTTTGAGTTTCATGGCTATAGAGAAATTTAGATATAAAGGGTCAGGTGGATTTTGATGTCGTTACTGGAAATTGCTGGTCTGTCCAAATCATTTAAAGATAGAGTAGCTGTCGATAATGTTTCTTTTTCTGCTGAACGAGGAGAAATACTTTGTCTTTTAGGTCCCAGTGGATGTGGTAAAAGTACGTTACTGCGTATGATAGCCGGGATAGAGACTCCGGATGCCGGGGCTGTTTTTTATAATGGTGATTCATTAACTGGGGTGAGTCCACAAAATCGAGGATTCGGACTGATGTTCCAAGACCTTGCGCTATTTCCTCATATGGATGTGTATTCTAACGTTGCATTTGGACTTAAAGTACAGCGTATTGACAAAAAACTTGAGGTAAAACGTGTTAACGAAATGCTGGATTTAGTGGACATGAGTGGGTATGAATCAAGGAAGATACACGAACTTTCGGGGGGGGAGCTTCAGAGAGTTGCCTTGGCCAGATCCCTAGCTCCTTCACCAAAATTTCTTATGCTTGATGAACCGTTCACGTCCCTAGACCGTACTCTAAGCGAATCTATTCAAAGACAGGTGCGATCGATACTTAAGAGTATCGGTGTCATGTCACTGTTTGTTACACATGACAGTGATGAGGCTTTTACTATGGCTGACAAGCTGTTGTTTATGGACAACGGACAGGTAGTTCAAGTCGGCACACCCGAGGAGATCTATTATAGACCTGGCACAGAATTTGTTGCGCGATCACTTGGTTTCAAGAATATTTTGCAGGGGGTTACGCAACTTGAAGGGGGAGTTTTATATATTAAGACTGAAATAGGATGCTTGGAGATCAATGCGGAGAATAGTTGCAAATTTGCTGATGGTCACAGAATCACATTATTGATTGATGAAGGTGGAGTTAAAGTGAATCACCTATTGTCAGAAGAAGTTAAATCAAGCAACTACTTTCACGGAATTGTTATATCTGTTTCATTCCATGGTACGGCATATGAAATAAATACTTCTATTCGCAATTCAAGTTTCGTGTTTAGGGTCCACGTTGATCAAGTTGGTGCACCTATATCGCCTGGGGATGAAATTTCGTTAATAATTAACCCTAAATTTGTTAGAGTTTTGACGCAATGAGAGTTGTGTTGAAGTACTATGTTTTCCAGACGGATACTAAATTTCATTGCTATTGTAGAGTAATGCGATTTTGATTAGCCTATTCGTTCAAATATTGTTGCAACACCCATTCCGCCACCAACACACATTGTTGTTAGGCCTATTTCACTATCACGGATATCCATTTCTTCCATTAGCCTAACTGTCATTATTGCCCCAGTAGCTCCCAGTGGGTGTCCTATGCTAATTCCACTTCCATTGACATTGGTTTTATCGACGTCAAACGCTAAGTTTCGTATGTTGTGAAGTGCCTGAACTGCGAATGCTTCATTTAACTCGATCAGATCAATGTCATTTATTGTCATAGAAGATCTTCTAAGGGCTTTTTGTACAGCTGGGACTGGACCGGTGCCATAGAATGCAGGGTCGACTCCGGCTACACCTCTGGCGATCCAACGTAATTTGGGCTTAATTCCTAGTTCTGACGCTTTATTACTAGACATCAAGACTACAGCTGCAGCACCATCGTTGATACTTGATGAGTTACCTGCTGTTACAGTACCATCCTCTTTAAAAACCGGATCAAGCCTCGACAGTTTTTCCAAAGAGGTATTCTCTCTAGGACTTTCATCCTGAGTTACCATTATTTTGCTTCCATCCTTAGATTTTATCTCGACGGGTACTATCTGTTTTTTAAATTTATTATTTCTTATTGCCGCAACAGCACGCTGATGACTTAGAAGGGCTAGGTTATCCTGATCTTCGCGAGCGATCTCATACTTTTCACTTATATTCTCTGCTCCTCTTCCCATATGGTATCTGTTTACCGGACAAGAAAGCCCTTCAATCAATCCGTCCCTTAAAGTAACTTCACCCAGTTTAAGGCCATCGAATCGAGCCGAATAATCTAGGTAGTAAGGGGCTTGGGTCATGCTTTCAGTACCGCCAGCTACAGCTATGTCAATTTCTCCAGTATTTATAAATTGAGCAGCAATATTAATAGCCTCTAGGCCTGATGAACATGCCCTGTTAATTGCTATCGAGGGGACACTTTCTGGTATGCCGGCTCCTAGTGCGGATAATCTTGGTGCATATCCGGCTTCTGCTGCTTGTAGGACATTTCCAAAAAACACTTCGTCTACATCACTTGGACTTACCCCCGCACGCTCTAGAGAGGCTGATATAGCTATAGAACCTAAATCACCGGCTGACAAGTTCTTGAAACTGCCACCGAATGACCCTAATGGTGTTCGGGCTCCACTAACTATCACTGCTTCAGTCATTATAGTTCCTCCCTAGTATCATGGGCGTGCGATGCCCCTTAGTTACTGGTTAAATTTATTTATTTACCTTTATTCCAGACAAAGTTTCTAGGCCTTTTACATACGACTGAATTCCGTCGCGTCCTCCACCTAAACGTTGGACCGTTCTGTATATTTGGCTTACAATTGGTGTAGTAATCAATGGAAGATTAATTTCTGATGCGTATTCTTGGACAAGTCTTAGGTCTTTTTGGGCTAGATCTACCATGAAGCCAGGGCGAAAATCCCGCTCAAAGATCTTAGCTCCCTGATTTTCTACCATCCAAGAATTTGCTGCGCCTCCAGACAATGCATTGAGGACTGCTTCTGGGTCTGCTCCTGATTTAGCTGCGAATATCAGGCCTTCACACATTGCCGCTAGCGTGCCTAATCCTACTATTTGGTTTACTAGCTTGGTGATCTGGCCCATACCGTTACTTCCACAGTATGTAACAGTAGATCCCATAACATCCATTATGGGAAGACATCTGTCAAATATTTCTTTGTCTCCTCCAGCCATTATAGATAGTGTGCCCCCTTTGGCTCCCGTGTCTCCACCACTAACAGGAGCATCAATCATATGGATTAGACTTTCCCTGAGTGTAGCTGCAATTTTTGTTGTCACCGTAGGAGATATCGTGCTCATATCTACTACTACGGATCCTGGTTTAGCTCCATATATGACCCCATTTTGACCTAGGATAACTTCTTCAACATCTAATGAGTCAGACACAATGGTTATAGTGATATCACTATTTGATGCGACTTCAGATGGAGAAGCAGCAGTTTGTGCTCCAATTTCTACAAG
The DNA here is from genome assembly GCA_913051545.1 of uncultured Chloroflexota bacterium. Classification (GTDB taxonomy): domain Bacteria; phylum Chloroflexota; class Dehalococcoidia; order Lucifugimonadales; family CAJXCD01; genus CAJXCD01. Next base: position 80,537 of record CAJXCD010000005.1, on the reverse strand, counting down.
CGGCTGCATATGAGTTGACGTCCTGTTCCAGACTGTTACTTTGTAGCCTGCCTTGATTAGATTTGTACTCATAGGTTTCCCCATGAGTCCAAGTCCAATAAACCCTAGCTTTACGCTCATGTGAAGGTCTCCTGACAATATTGGAGCTTTTAGATTTAAAAGCAATCCACATTCTAAATACGAGCCAAAATTATATCACGCTAATTTTTGAAAAATATCTGCCTCTTTAAATTGGTAATATTTAAAATCGAATTCAATCAATGCAGATTTACTGAGTATTTGTAATGATGTTGGGCTGAGGAATTTCTCTAAAATTATCTTGACACTGACATTGGCGTGTGATACTTTTCACTATCTAGTTAGTAGCTGCGTTTCACTGCTTTTAAACACTGTCTGCAAGAGAGGTGAGTTGTGGACCCTGTGGCTTTAACAGGCTACGAGTGGAGTGACATAGGGAGAACATTAACTAATATCTGGTTGATGGTTGGTTTCGTGGTTGTAGCTGCTGCAAATATACTAATCGGGCATGTATTTGTGCCTTCTCTGGTTAGTTCCCGTCATTTGCCCGCTTTCGTAGGGAAAATAAGACCTATGTTTTACGGTGTTGCGCTACTCGCTTTTGCCGTTGCTTTTTATGAGTTGGTTGCGGGGTTTGAACTAGTGGACGTAATTAAGCGTTTTTGGGACGACCCATGGATCTAAGAAATTCAGTTTTAGAGGTATGGGAATCATTAATGCGCGGTGATAGTGTATAGCTGATTAGTGTAACTTGGTGATAGACTGTACTAATACGAATTAATAGGATGGAGACATATTGCTCCCAGGTGATTTTCAGGAACCTAGAATAACTCAAAGGAAGGTTCTCCTGTTAGGGGTTATAGGACTTGGTGGTGTATCAGGTCTTGTTGTAGCCTTAGCTCTGGGCCTATTCGTGCTCTCTGCTTGGCTTGGACTTCCTTTGGACGTTTTTGGGTTTAATGAAGGTCCCGATCAGCCGATTGAATTCCCGCATACTGTTCATGTACAAGAGCTTGGCTTAGACTGTACTTTTTGTCACAGAACTGTCACAAAGGATGCGGCTGCTTCAATACCAGCAGTTGGCCTATGTATGACTTGCCATAAAACAGTTGGAGACGGAAACCCTGAAGTTGATAAACTCAGAGGATATTATGAATCTGATAGACCAATTGATTGGGTGAGAGTTCATCGGGTCCCAGATCACGTTCATTTCGTTCACGAAGCTCATATAAGGTTCTTCTCTGATAAGATGGGTGGCGACTCTGAAACCTGTAGTATATGTCACGGTGATGTAGGTGGTATGGAAAAAGTTAATCAGGTGCGTTCCTTGAAGATGAGTGACTGTGTTGACTGTCACCGTAATAATGATGCTCCAACTGACTGTACAACTTGTCACTATTAATCTGAGAGAGTTATGGAATTTACACGAAGACAATTTATGACTTTAATGGGTGGTTCAGCGGCCACTGCGGTAGTATTTCAGGCTTGTGGAGTGCCTCCTGATGAGATAAAAGTTCAATCATCTATTCAGATGCCAGAGGATTTAGTCACTGGAACTGATAATTGGTATGCGACTTTAGATAGACTGAACCCAACCTCCAATGGAATAGTTGTGCGGGTGATGGAAGGAAGGGCTAAGAAGATAGAGGGGAATGTTGATTATCCGATCAATCTGGGTAAGCACAATGTTGTCGCTGAAGCTGGACTCCAGTCCCTGTATGACCCCGATCGTATAAGTGCTCCGTTGGTTCGGGTCGGGGATAGGGGATCTGGCCAGTGGGAAGAGATTAGCTGGACTGATGCCTTGTCTCGCTTGGCACAAAGAATTCAAGGACTTCAAAGTACTTCTGGTATGGCTATGGTTACTGACCCTGTTGGGTCTCATCTCGGTATGGTGGTAGAACGTTTCCTTACAAAAATTGGTGCGAGGCATTTAGTTTTTGAACCTTTGGACCGTGTCACATTATCGGCTGCTATGGAGACAGCATTTAATCATAACAACCAATTGTACAGCCAGGGTCGATTTGTGATGCCGGACTTTGATATAGAAAATGCAGAGTATCTCCTTTCATTTGGAGCCGATTTTTTGAGTACATGGGTTTCGCCAGTAAGATTCGCAAGATCATATGGGCGTTTCAGGGATAGTGACAATAACAGGGGAGTTTTTGTCCATGCTGATTCTAGGTTTTCTGTGACTGGTGCAAACTCTGATAAATGGTTGTATGTAAATCCTGGTAGGGAAGGATTACTCGCTCAGAGTATAGCTCAGGTTATTATATCTGAGGGGTTAGGTGACCCGGAATCTGTTAGGTCATTGACTGCTGATGGGTCTATTGATATGAGTCATTTAGATCCTGAATTAGTTTCAAGTGAGATTGGTGTAGAAGCTGGCAAAATAAGGCAAATTGCTCGTGACTTTGCAAGTCATAGACCTAGTTTAGCAATCGGAGGTGGATCGGCAGGTGCACATACAAATGGCCTATCTAATCTTACCGCTATTTATTTGTTAAATTATCTAGTGGGGTCAGTTGGTAAAAAGGGTGGAGTGATACTAAATCCTGAATCTCCTTTCTCGGATGTAATGCCTGCTAGTTCAGGAGCTTCTTTAGATGAATGGAGTAATTTCGTTGATGAAATTGGTCGTCGAGAGGTAGAGATATTGCTGGTACGCGGGGCGGATCCTATCTATGGCTTGCCCGAAGGCGTAGGTTTTAAAGATGCAATAGAACGATTGCCTTTGATAGTGAGCTTTTCTGGCCGAATGGATGATACTGCATCAATGGCAGATTTGATACTCCCAGAGCATAATTACTTAGAGGACTGGGGTACCGATGTGCCGAATCCAGGTCCTGGGTATCAAATGGTTGGGTTTCAACAACCGGTCGTCAGGCCATTTTTTGAACATAGAGGTATTCACCACGGTACCAGAAATTTCGCCGATGTTCTAATGGTTTTATCTCAAGTGCTCGGCGCAGATTTAGATCTTTCAGCCGATAATTTTCTAGAGATTTTGCGAGATGGTGCAAGAAAGATATATGAAAGAGGACGAGGGGTGGCTGGGGACAAAAGTGTTGGAGATTTTACTGATTTCCCGTCTTTTTGGAATGCCGTTCTCCAGAACGGATCTTGGAGAGATGAAGCTGCTAGGTTTGACTCTACGGCGCCTATTCCTCCTGAATTCCCAAGTTCTATACAACCTCCTTCTTTCGGTGGAATTGATACAGTGGCTCAGGATGTATTCAATTTGATTCCGTTTGCTTCAGCATCTCTTAGTGATGGTAGTGGAGCTCATTTGCCGTGGCTCCAGGCGACTCCTGACCCTATCACTACAGCTACTTGGCGTACTTGGGTAGAGATTAATATACGGAAAGCAGAGAATTTGGGAATTAAAGAGGGAGATGTGGTAAAGGTAACGAATGGAAGAGGTAATTTCGTGGAGGCTTTAGCATATCCGCATCCAGGTATTTCTCCAGACGTGGTCAGTATACCTATAGGTCAAGGTCATTCATCTGGGGGAAGATACTCTCAAGGTAGGGGTTCTAATGTGTTATCTATACTGGACACTAAGCGGACCGAGGGTACCAGTGCCCTTGCCTGGGCTGCTACTAGGGTTAAAATTGAAAAAACGGGACGATGGATGCGGTTGCCTAGATTTGAAAACACTGCTCCTGAGTTGGCGGTTGATGAAGGTGGTCATATTATCCCGCTGACGTCAGGTGATTAATAGGGACATATTAATATGGTAACAACACAGGAAAAGAAAACAGAAGAAAAATGGGGAATGGTTATAGATGTTGACAAGTGTATAGGATGCCAGGCGTGCGTCGTTGCCTGTCAATCTGAGAACAATATTCCTGTCAACGAAGAAGAACATTTCAATCAAAGACGTCCCATACAGTGGATTAGGGTTGAGCGTTATTGGGAAGGTGAATTTCCGGACGTAAAAGCTAGGTTTATACCTATCATGTGCCAACACTGTGATAATGCCCCGTGCGAGCCGGTGTGTCCGGTTTTTGCAACTTACCACAACTCTCAAGGGTTAAACGTTCAGGTATACAATCGCTGTATTGGCACAAGGTTTTGTGCCAATAACTGTCCCTATCACGTAAGGTTCTTTAATTTTTGGGAACCATCCTGGCCCGAAAGTTTGAAGAATCAACTTAACCCTGATGTGACGGTCCGTAGCAGGGGGATAATGGAGAAATGTACGTTCTGTATTCAACGTATTAGAAGAACTGAGCGCGAATCTGGTCGTGATGGAAATGAACTTAAAGATGGGGACAGGGCGCTTAATACGGCATGTGTTAATGCTTGCCCCACTGATACCCTAGTCTTTGGTGATTTCAATAATCCTGAAAGTAGGGTTTCCAAACTTCGGAAGAAAGAAATGGATGACCATCATGGTCGTGGATATAAAATGCTTGACGAATTGGGGACAAGTCCTAACGTAATATACCTGAAGAAAGTTGACAAAGAAGCTAAGGAATCCAGTACTCATTAATGATGCTTCGGTCAATGGAGTCTAGAAAGTGGTAGATTCTCGAGACGCTGTGCAAAAATATCTTATAGGTAGACATTTAGAGCCGCGAGGTTCTAGGTTTTTTATTGTGTCTATAATTCTGTCTGTTTTAACCATTGCAGGCATAGTAGGATTTGTACTTAGATTTCAGGATGGCTTTGGACAAGGAGACCTATGGGGTTATTACGTTGCTTTATTTGCCTTTATATTTGCTGCAGCTGGAGGCGCGCCTATGGTCGCGATATCCACTAGGATAGCCAAAGCACATTGGCCCAGATCTATTTCTAGAATATCAGAGCTTTTTTCGATAGTAAGCTTGTTTGGAATTATATTGTTTATACCAATGATATGGATACTCCCGGATATGGAGGATGGTCGAAGGACTCTCTGGTTTTTTGGAAAACTTAATGTCCCATCGAATTTACCCCATATATTAACTACACTAGGGTTAGTTTCATTAGTACTGACGGGTCTTTTCATACTTTGGTTGTCTTTAATGCCTGATATCAGATTTCTACGAGATATGTCGAATACCAAAAAAGGTAGTTGGTTGTACAATTTATCGGCGGGGTGGATTGGGAGTTCTAGACAATGGTTTATGCAACGGCACAGGATTGGAATTCTAGGGGCTTTTTATTTTATGACTCTTATATTTGTGCATTTTCTGATTGCTGTTGATTTTTCTATGACTCTAGTGCCTGGTTGGATAGATGCTCTATATCCTGTGACTCAGGCCCATAATTCTCTTCAAGTTGGAGTTGCAACAGTCGTCTTAACTATGTTTGCGGTTCGTTATTTTGGTCATTATCAAGACTATCTTACTATTGATCAATTCAGAGGTTTGGGTAAACTTATGTTTGCTCTTTCTTTACTATGGTTCTGGTTCTGGTTCTCCAGTTTTATTGTTCTTTGGTATGGAGCAAAACCATCGGAAAAAAGCGTTCTAGAATTATTGATGACGGGTCCTTATATATGGGTATTTATTGCTGCATTCGTCTTACTATTTGTTGTTCCGTTGTTCACTATGATATGGAATCCACTGAGGAGAAGTATCTGGGGTCCTACAATAATAGCTGGATGTGTCTTTATTGGTGCCATTCTAGATAAGATTAGGATTTACGTAGCTTCATATTCAGTTATTGATCAAGCGGGCCTACATGAAATTGAACATGTTCCTTCTACTATTTGGCCAGGATTTGCTGATATTCTGATTTGGATTGGTGGGTTAGCTGGGTGTGTTTTGGTGTATATGTTGGCAACTCGTATATTGCCAGTGATAAATATTTGGGAGCAGAAAGAATTGAAGCTTTATCAAGTGCATAAAAAATTTCATCGTATAGAAGTTCAAGTATTGGGTAAACCGGAGTAGACATGCAGGAACATACTCAGCTTACTCAACGCCAAATCAATGAGGATCTGCTAGACACTGTACTGAGTACGCCTCGATGGTGGTTGCCTGCCACTTTGGTAGCAATATTGGTCTTTTTGATTGGTGCTTCAGCATTTGGATACATGTTAAATAAAGGTGTTGGTGTAACTGGTTTGAATCGACCAGTTTTCTGGGGATTTTTTATGGTTAATTTCGTGTTTTGGATTGGAATTAGCCATGCGGGGATAATGATTTCTGCCATATTACGCCTAACGCAAGCGGAATGGAGGCGTCCTGTAACGCGTGCGGCAGAGGTGATGACAGTATTCTCTTTGATGTCCGCTCTGATGGCAGCACCTTTAGTACACGTTGGTCGACCGTGGCGTGCCGACTTGTGGGTATTCCCGTACGACTTTGCTCGTGGTATCTGGGTCAATATCCGTTCACCTTTTATCTGGGATCCAAGTGCAGTAATGACTTATCTGACTGCTAGTACTTTGTTCGTATTGGTCTGCTTGATACCCGACTTAGCAGTTATACGTGACCGGACTAAGGGTTGGGTACGTGCGATATACTCAATTTTGAGCTTGGGATTTCGAGGAACTCCTCGTCAGTGGAAGTTGCAAACTGTAGCAGGAATACTTTTGTCTGCTTTAGTGCTCCCGGTGTTCGTCTCAGTTCATAGCATTGTCTCATGGGATTTCGCTGCTCAGATTGGTCCAGAGGCTTGGCATTCAACAATATTTGCACCTTATTTTATTATTGGGGCAATACACTCTGGTGTGTCAGCTGTGGCCACTTTGATGGTAATTATGATGTGGGTTTTCAAGTGGGATAAATATATAACACGTGATCATCTAGATTCGATAGCACGGTTACTCATAATTGTTGCTACTACGTGGTTCTTCTTCTTCTTCTTGGAGTGGGTTTTTGCTCTATACACTCTTGAGGATCCTGAGATTGCTATGCGTGATCTTCAGGTATTCCAATGGCCTTGGAGCGGTATGTTTATAGTTTTTTTGATTACGGCTTACTTCTTCCCAGTTCCTATGTGGTTATTCAAAAAAGTTAGACGTAGTCTCTTTTGGATGTTTGTTACTACGATAGCAGTAAATATAGGTATGTGGTTGGAAAGATTCCTTATAATAGTCCCTGGATTAATGCGGAGAGGCCATTTCATATTTGATTGGGGCAGTTATCATCCGAGCATAATTGAGATATTGATGGTCGCTGCTACATTTGCTTGGGTAATATTAGGGATGTTGCTTTTTACAAAGGTGTTTCCTCTGATACCTCTCTTTGATGTTAAGGAAGGTATGGTTTTCAGGGATGAGATAAAAATTGGTCGTCGGACGATACCGGCGTCTATTCGTGAATAAGGGGGCTTAATCGTGGTACAGGTGTTAAGTGCTATTATGGGTCACAGAAGTGTTGTCGGTCTTTTTTCAGACGAAGATTCTGCAGCTGACGCACTGGATGCCCTTCAGGCAGCAAATTTTGAATCCAATGAATATGAAGTTTTGACTGGTACTCCTTACCCGGATGGTACTTTTGGGGAGGCTGAGCCTGTACACAAATTGTACAGGTTCCCGTTGGTAGGAGCTATATGTGGATTCTCAGTTGGGTTATTGCTTACGGTTGGAACTCAGTTGGGGTGGCCAATGGTAACTGGTGGTAAACCAATTCTATCCATACCTCCTATGGTTATAGTGATGTATGAAGGAACCATGTTGGGCGCAATAATATTTACTGTTATTGGGATAGTTTTTGAATCTCGTCTCCCTCGTCTTTTTATGGGAGCATATGATGATAGTATTACGGAGGGTGCTATAGGTGTTGCAGTTACTACTTCGCAGGACAGAGTAGAAGATGCTGAAAAAGTGTTGAATAAAGCAGGTGCCGAACGAGTTAAGCGTGGTTGGGAGAAGGATTGATGGGGCTTATCCGCTTAGGGTTGTACCGTATCAAATTTAGTGAGACATATTCTATTTGGCTCACAATTATAGTGTTGCTTGGTATTTCTATTGTCGGATGCGGTAACATACGAACAGGCGACGCGGAGATATATGGTGTAGCTAAGTTTAAGATGCCAGCTTTTACTCAGACGGGATCAAATAAAGTTCAGGTTTTTTCTGAGATGCATTACCAACCGTCGTACAAATCTCAAGAAGGGCCGAGGTTGTTATCTCACCCGGAGTCAGTTCCAGTGACTGGTAGGGAGATTGTTTATTATTCCTTGTCTGAATATCAGGATTTGGTTATGCCTGAATTATCTTACGACGCAACAAAAATCCAAGAACTGTATGATATTAATTGTTTAGTTTGTCATGGTGGTAATTTGCGTGGTGATTCTCAGAATGATCCAAGTATTAAGGCACCTATATTAGATTATATGTCCCGAGGCCCATATCCAGCAGATCTTTTAGGAGACGCTACAATAGATTCCAAAGACGGCGAAATATTTGCTTTCATATCGAATGGTGGTAGACAAGGTTACGCTGCGATAGAGAGGGGGAGGACATCCTCTTCTCCGATGCCGGAATTCCGGTTTTTACTCACCGAAAATGAACGCTGGGCTTTGGTTAGATATATTAGAGAGGCACAGGGTTCTGATTAGGTAGCATTCGGCCTGATGCCTCTTATTGATTAGATATGAGATCCCTTACGAATATACGATCAGCTATATCTTGTCCTATAAAGACGTCATTATTTTCGCACCTTAACCGTATAACTCCTCTATAGATCGCTAATTCCTCTAGTGATGCAATATTTCCAGGTAGAATTTTATTATCGACTAGATATGATAGTAAAGATTGGTCGTCTTCAGGTACACGGTCAATTGTGAATATGGTTCCTTCATTGACTTCACTCAGTCTTGTTAAATCAATAGGAATTGAGTATCTTTCACCAGGGATTGGATGTCCAAATGGACACGTACTTGGGTGATTTAGTTTTTCAGCTATTTTCAATTCGAGATCTGGGGAAATCGCGTGTTCTAACCTATGCGCTTCTTCGTGGGCTCTATGAATGTCTAGTCCCAGTAAAGTTACAACCAAACATTCAGCAAGGCGGTGCCTTCGGATCATACTCTCAGCAGAAGTTCTTCCATTCTTAGTTAGCGATATAGGTTTATTCGCAGAAGATTTTAGAAGTCCTTCTTTAGTCATTCTCTTTATCATGCCAACTACAGATGGGAGAGATGTTCCTAGACCTTCTCCGGATGGCAAGCGTTTCAATTGATTTCCTAGTCCTGCAGGTGTTACAGGTAACCCTTGCTCCTCTAGGTGTATGATAGATAGCAGGTAGTTTTCCATAGCCATGGAAAGTCGGCTCATTTTTTTGTTGCTATATTCTGATTTTTGTTTTGCCAAGTATTATCACCAGTTCTTGTTCCGTGATATGTATCTTATCACTATTAGTGAATAGGAGGTTAATAAGTGACGAAATGTGCCATCAGGTAGGCGTATTTGATGTTTCGTGTGGGAACGACGCTTTGCGCTCAGATTTCTTGACACTATATTGTCCTAATGCTAAAATTTCCGTGCTGCTCTTTGCACCAGTTCCAGCATATTTTCAGGGGCTTTGGATGTGGTGTTTGATCCCCTCAGGTTTTTCTGTTTTACGCTTATATATTGGAGTGCATTATGTCGATTCCTAGAAATGTAGAGCTAAAAAAGGGCCTCAAGGACGTCTATTTTGAAAGGACTGAGTCTAGTCTTATTGACGGTAAAGAAGGCAAACTCCTCTATAGGGGATACAGCATACACGATTTGGCCGAGCATTCCACGTTTGAGGAGACGGTATTCTTACTACTTGAAGGTTCACTTCCGACTCAAGTCGAGTTAAATAAGACTGATAGTGAACTTCGTAAAGCTCGTCAGGTTCCTGATACAATTCTTCAGCTTATAAGTCTTATTAAAACATCTCATCCTATGGACGTCTTGCGTACAGTTGTGTCTGCTATGAGCAGTCTTGATGATGATGTTGAAAACAACTCTGAAGATTCAGTTAAACGAAAAGGGTTACGCATGACTGCAGTAGTCCCTACCGTAATTGCCGCACACCATAGGATTAGACAAGGTGATGAACCAATTTTACCCAGGGAGGATCTATCCCACGCGGCTAATTTCTTATACATGCTTTTTGGCAATGAGCCCGATCCCTTTGATGCCAAACTAATTGATAAAGACCTTATTCTACATGCTGAACATGGAGTAAATGCATCTACATTTGCTGCTCGGGTTGCATCTTCAACTAAAGTTGACTTTTATTCGGCTATTACAGCAGCAGTCGCCACTTTGAAAGGTCCTTTACATGGCGGTGCCGCTGAAGGTGTAATGCGAATGTCTCAGGAGATTGGAACTACGGAGAATGCGGAACCTTATGTAAAGGAACTGCGAAGTCGCGGAGGCCGAGTTATGGGTTTCGGACATGCAGTGTATAAAGCAGTGGACCCGAGGTCAGTACACCTGAAATCAGAGGCTAAGACCTTGGGAGACCGTAAAGGACAGCCCGAATGGTTTTCTATACTAGATGCGGTTACCAAGGTTATGGAACCTTATGCACGTAGAGGCCTTAATCCTAACGTAGATTTTTGGGCCGGTGCAATTTACTATCTCTTGAGGATTCCGGAAGATCTTTTCATACCACTTTTTGCGATGGGAAGAGTTCCTGGTTGGGTTACACACATCCTAGAGCAAAACAGTGTTAAAGATCTTCTACGTCCCAGGCTTGATTATGTGGGTCCAAGTGACTTGAAGTATGTGCCTATTTCGGATAGGTAATTGATTTGCAATTCCCTTTTAGGGAGTTGTATAGGTCTACACAAAAAAGGAGGATGTAGTGGTCAACCAAAATGAGATTACTGTGGAATGCAAGCATCATTGGCTTATAGCTAGTCCTAATGGTCCTGTAAGTGAAGGGGTTTGTGATTTGTGTGGCATTAAGCAAGAATTTAAAAACTCGGTGCCAATATCAGGGTGGGACAGGAGTGGTGCTCAGAAAAAGAAGAGTCGTCAACTCTAATAATATTTGCAGCTTATAGTTACTTTTCCATTGATTTCTGATAGGGCATATTTATACTTGGGTATTTATGGTTGGCTTACTAGGCCACAGTTTGTGTTGGATCTATATTAAATGGTACATATCCCGAGTAAATTTCTGTACGGATATCTCTCATGTGTAGCCCTGTAGAAAAAGAAATTAGAAAACGAATAGTTCTGAACGGTAAGATCACATTCGCTGAATTTATGGCAGTGCTCCTTTATCATCCTCAAACGGGCTACTATACGTCTGGGCTTGATCATGATTATAGGAGAGATTATTTTACTAGTCCTGCTGCTCATCCGGCATTTGGTGCATTAGTAGCAGTATTGTTGTCTCAAATGTGGGAATCTATGGGAAAACCAGATGAATTTCACGCTATCGAAGTTGGTTCTGGGGACGGACTTTTTGCTCGAGATATACTGCGATACTCTTCCGAAATATCTGCTAAATTCAAGAAGGCTATACGGTATATAGCTATCGATAGATCTGCTAATCGTATGAAGAGAAGTGTGGGGGATTTACCGTACGACAAAATTGTTTCAGACACCATTCCTCTTTCAGGGATTACAGGTTGTGTTTTTTCGAATGAATTAATAGATTCTTTCCCAGTACGCAGGTTTGAATTTACAGATGGGAAAATCAATGAAATATTTGTAACCGTTGTTGATGGAATAATAACTGAGCATATTGATGTCCCTGTTTATCCCAGAGTTGACAATAGTGAGGAAATTTCAAGTCTGCAACTTAAAGAAGGGAGTAGAATAGAGGTAAATACCGGTATTAAACCTTGGTTAACTCAAGTAGGTAGATGTTTAGACGAAGGATTTTTGCTTACAATGGACTATGGTTATGAATCTAAGGAACATCAGCTGAAGACAAATAATCGTGGAACTATTCAGACATACTATAAACATATGTCAGGTTCGTCCCCGTATGATCGTATAGGTCTTAAAGATATTACCGCTCACGTAGATTTTCCTTCTATTATCTCTGAAGGTATATCTCAGGGTATCAGACCTGTGTCTTTTCTCACCCAACGTCAGTTCTTATCATCATTGGGGATAGAGATTTGGATGAATCGAATTAGGACTATAAATGTTGGAAATACAGTTCGGCAAGCTAATATGATGGCTATGAGAGAATTGATTAACCCTGATGGTTTGGGAGGGTTTAGGGTGTTGGTACAAGAAAAAAAATTATCGAATAAATCACCGGTATCTTTCGACAGTAGTACATTGCAAACTCAATTGCATCAACTTCCTATACCACTTATGAGATCTGAGCACATCTCCTTGATTAGTGCGCGTTATCCACATATAGGTTTCTTAGATGAAGAGTTACAGTAGGGTTTTAATAATCATAGATAGCATTGAATTGGAGAACAAAATTTCTGGAGAATTAGGCCCTTGAAGAGCCAATATTGACGTTCGGGTTTGATTACGAATATGAATGTTTGTTTTTGGACTATCCCACTTTGCAAACCATTTTGATACTCTTTGAGTATTTGCTGCATTGGTAACCAACAAAAACTGATTATCATCTAATTTGTAAAGTATGCAGTCATCTATAATGCCACCGTTGAGGTTGCATATAAGAGTGTAACGAGATTTCCTGCTATACAGGCTTGTGACATCAGAACTAATTATTCGATTAACCAAATGATCTGATTTTCCGCCAGATATTTCTAGAAGTTCCATATGCGAAACATCAAACAAACCTACTTCTGATCTTACAGCCTTAGTTTCTTCAAGAATACTTGAGAAATATAATGGCATTTCCCACCCGCCAAATGGGGCCATTTTGGCTCCTAAAGAAATATGTGTCTGATATAGAGAGGTTTTGTTTAAAGTGATGATGGCATCCTGTGATTGTTAGGAAAGAGAAAAAATCTATTAGAATGGTTTGTACAGATTCGCAACTGGCATTCTTCTATCCCGACCAAAATTTCGAGGAGTTATCTTAATGCCGGGAGGTGCCTGTCGTCGCTTGTATTCGCTTCTGTCAACCAATTTTATTATGTCTTTAACCATTGTTTGATCGTATCCCATACTTACAATTTCAGCGAAAGTTCTGTCATCTTCAACATACGATTTCAGTATAGGGTCCAGTATTTCGTACGGCGGTAGACTATCTTCGTCTTTCTGATCAGGTCTCAATTCCGCACTAGGTGGTTTTTCTATTATATTTAGCGGGATAGTAGGTTTATTTGAGTATGTATTTCTATGGATTGCAAGCTTGTACACTAAAGTTTTCGGGACATCTTTTATTACTGCATACCCACCAGCCATGTCTCCATATATTGTTGCATATCCTACAGCCATTTCACTTTTATTACCGGTAGTAAGTACTAGCCATCCTTTTTTGTTAGATAAAGCCATGATCAGCAATCCCCTAATTCTCGATTGGAGATTTTCCTCAGCTAGCCCTGGTTTATGACCCTTAAAGTGTGGTTTAAGTACATCAAGTGAAGAAATAAATGGAGGTTCTATAGGTATAACTTGAAATTCCACTCCCAAGTTATCAGCTAATTCTTTGGAATCATTGAGACTACCGTCAGAGGAGTAGCGGGAAGGCATTGCGACTACAACAACATTATCTGGACCTAGTGCGTCAGTAGCTATTGTTGTGACAAGACTAGAATCTATTCCGCCAGATAGCGCTATTAGGACTTTATCAAATCCAGTTTTGTATACGTAGTCACGTGTTCCCGTAACTAGTGCTGAGTATACTTCACTTAATTCATCTAGCGGTGATCGGTGTTGATCCGAGAGATTATATTTAGTGTCATTTGTTTTCTCCGTTATTAAGAATCTCTTTACGTTATTGGATTGTCTATTTTTACTCTTTTCAGTTCTATCGTCTGAAGTATTTATTTCTAAATCACTTATGACAAGATCTTCTTTAAATTGATATCCTTGCTGAATAATTTGACCCTCAGGGTCAACTAGCATGCTTGCTCCATCAAAAACCAGTTCATCTTGTCCACCTACCAAATTAACATAAGCGATAAAAACATCATTCTCCTTTGCACGATTTGTAAGCATCTTTTCACGTTCTGTCAGCCTACCAGCATAATAAGGTGAACTACTTATGTTAACTATCACCCTCGCGCCTGATGATTGTAATGAGCATGTGGGCCCATCCGGATGCCAGATGTCTTCACAAATATTTACGCCTAAATCTATCCCTTCAATAACGTATATTGGGCAAGTATTGCCTGGGGAGAAATATCTCTTTTCATCGAAAACACCATAGTTTGGCAAGAGTTGTTTATGGTAAATATCAATCAGCTTCCCATTGTGAGCCACTGCGGCGGAATTATAAAGATGCGGTGATGAGTCTACGAATCCAACAACTACTGTAATATCTTTTGATTCTTGTACAACCTCATTCATGCACGCGATATTATCTTCTATGAATTGGTTTTTAAATAGGAGATCTTCTGGGGGATACCCAGTTATTGTAAGTTCCGGAAAAGCTATAAGGTCGGCTCCAGATGAACGTGCTAAGTTTACGTAATTGATTATCTTAGAGGTGTTATTATCTAGGTCACCAACCGTAGTATTAATTTGTGCCAGTGCTATCCGAATTTTATCCATTTTCTATAGTCAACAGTATGTATTTTGGAATCTCATGTATTACAATTTCCAATCGCACTTTGTATAGGTTATATAAGTTTCTAAAAGATAGTACTACGTCTTCTCTTTCACCATTTTTTCTATCCTTTCCAAGGCTACTTTAATATTATCTGTAGAGTTAGCAAAAGAAAAACGTATACATCCAGTACCGTACTCCCCAAATGATTCTCCAGCCAGACAGGCTACCCCATATTCTTCCAGCAACGCGTCAGCAAATCTCCTACTAGTCATACCTGTTCCTTCTATGCTAGGGAACACGTAAAAAGCTCCCTTTGGCATGGGACAGTGTATTCCTGTAATTGAATTTAAACCGTCAACAATTATATCTCTTCTTTTTTTAAACTCTGCCAGTATTTTTTCCGGTCCATCTTGAGACCCGCTCAGTGCCTCTAGACTAGCTATCTGAGTGAAACTGGCGGTACAAGAAACACTGTTAGTAGATAGTCTAGATATGGGTTCCACGAGGTCTATTGGCATCACCCCGTACCCTATGCGCCAGCCTGTCATAGCGTATGTTTTTGAAAAGCCATCTAGAATTATTGTCTGGTCAACCATACCCGCATAGCTGGAGATGCTTTTGTGGACTCCTTCGTACAGGAACCTTCTATATATTTCATCGGATAGGACCATAATACCTCTATCCCTAGCTAAAATTGCTAACTCTTCTATTTGTTCCGGCTCGATAATGCTTCCGCATGGGTTGTTAGGTGAATTAAGTATCATTAATTTAGTTCTAGGTGTAATTTGGGATTCGACCTCTTTTACATTTACACCGAAATCTTGAGAAGCCAGAAGTTTCATGGGTATTGGTATACCCCCCACGAAATTAATCATAGATTCGTATATAGGAAAGCCAGGGTTTGGGTATAATACTTCATCCCCTTCGTCAATAAGGGCCAGCATTGTGAAAAACATAATCGGTTTAGCACCGGGTGTAATAACTACCATTTCCTTTGTTACTTCAATACCTCTGGTCTCTGAGACCTCTTGAGCTATACGATCTCTCACTTCTGGTAGACCCGGAGATGGTCCATAGTGGGTGTGGCCGGCTTCGAGAGCTTGTTTACCGGCTTCTACTATATTACGTGGTGTGTCGAAATCAGGTTCTCCAATTTCTAAATGGATTATGTCTTTCCCATCTGCTTCAAGCATGCGAGCTTTAGCTAGTACTTCAAAAGCAGTCTCAGTTCCGAGTCGGTTCATCCGTTCAGCTAGAATCAATGTACAGAGCCTCCATTTTAGAGTTAGCGTTAGTATACACCTTGAGCAGGAAAGAGTGATTGTGTTTAGTTTATAGATTTAGGTGGCTCATTAATGGAATTTTGATATGATAGGGCTTGAAGATGATTAGATAATTGTGGAGGTAACTGAATTTTAGATATGAAAGTCTATTTGGGATTGCCTAGAGGTTTTTGTGCTGGAGTTGTGAGGGCGATTGATGTAGTTGCTTTGGCATTAAATAGATATGGACCTCCTATTTATGTTAAGCATCAAGTAGTACACAATCCGCACGTAGTAGAATCTTTGGAATCTAAAGGTGCAGTTACAGTTGAGCATGTAAATGAGATACCTGTAGGAGCTACAGTTGTATTTTCTGCTCACGGGTCTCCTCCCAGCGATTTTGCAGATGCTAAATCTAGAAAATTACGTGTTATAGATGCAACCTGTCCATTGGTAACTAAGGTACACAATGAAGCACACAAATACTCGGGTGAAGGTAGGCAGTTAATATTAATTGGTCACCGTGGGCATCAAGAAGTCAAGGGTTCTATGGGGCAAGAGCAGATGTATCTACTTGATGATCGTGAAGAGTTAGAGTTGCCGGAATGGTCATCGGATACCCCAGTTACGGTATTAACTCAGACTACTTTATCAGTTGATGATACTGAAAACGCTGTGGAGCATATAAAGAATAGCTTTTCAAATGTTGTGGTTAGAAACGACCTTTGTTATGCGACTACCAATAGGCAAGTTGCAGTTAAAAAGCTTTGTAAACTTGTTGAATTGATACTTGTCATTGGTGCCCCTAATAGTTCCAATTGCAACAGATTAAAAGAAGTTGCTGAATCCCAGGGGATAAATGCATATTTGATCAATGGTCCGGGAGAATTAGATAAGGAGTGGCTTAGAGATATTGAAAATGTTGGGATAACATCTGGTGCATCAACTCCGGATGAATTAGTGAATTCCGTTGTCGCAGAAATTGGGGCTGATGAAGTAACAGTTATGGACGGTGTTGAAGAAGACGTGAATTTTGTATTGCCATCAGAGATTGCGTGATAATCAATATCCCTCTTTGTTGTATCTAAGTTATAATGTTCAATATGTGTATATGATTTAGCCTGTTATTTTTGTTTCATATCGCAATGTTCACGAAGTTTTCCTATTCACAACCAATTTTTTTGAAAGATGTATTTATGAAGGTGATATTAGATAGTCTTTTAGAGGGTGCGGCGCGAGCACGTGGCACGGTGATTATAATTGATGTGTTTAGAGCATTTACTACGGCTGCAGTAGCATTTTCTAGAGGTGCGTCGCATATATATTTGGTATCAGAAGTTGAGGAGGCGTTAGATCTTCGTCGAAGAGGAATTGCTCAACTCTGTATGGGAGAGGTAGGAGGAGTAAAGCCAGATGGTTTTAATTTTGGTAATTCCCCATTTGAGATATTAACGGCGGAAGTTGCAGGTAAGGTTATATGTCAGTCAACAAGGGCTGGGACAGTAGGAGTAGTGTCTGCAACGCAAGCCGATTCATTATTTGTGAGTTCATTGGTTATAGCCAGTGCTACTGCTAAGGCCGTTCGTGAACAAAACCCTGAATTGGTGACTATAGTTGCTATGGGAGTGGGAGGTTGTGATAGGACGGATGAAGATGAGCAATGTGCTCTCTATCTGAGAAACTTATTGCAAGGACGTCAGCCTTCTTCATGTTCGGTTAGGAATTTGATTCTTTCAGGTGAGTCTTCATTACAATTTGAAGATATCAGACAGCAGCAGTTCCATCCTATGGATCGTGAGATTGCTCTAAATATAAATTCTTATGATTTTGCTATTAAAGTATCTACACAGGGCAAATTTTTAGTTGCAGAACCAGTGTATTTGTAAAGATTAGTCAGGGTAGATTTTTCTTGTGAATTTCCGGTAAATATCACTATAGGTAATTGGAGATATGTATTGTGAAAGTTGTCACATTTGGTGAAACAATGGTTCTTTACAATGCTGATTACACGGGCCCTTATATTGATGGTGGGAGCTATTCCAAATACTGTGCTGGTGCCGAGTCAAATTTTTTGATATGCCTCAATAAATTAGGATTAAAAGACGTGGAAACGATTTGGGTTAGTAGGTTAGGCAACGATGAAGCAGCTGATTTAATACTCAGAGATTTACATGGGAAGACGCATTTTTCTGCTCCTAAATACCCAGGAGAGAAGACAGGAATTTGCTACCTTAATCACCTTGATGATGGCACTCACATTAAAACTTATGACAGGAAGGGTAGTGCAGCTTCCAAATTGGAATATCAAGATGTATTACCGTATCTTGAGGAATGTGATCTGATACACGTTACGGGTATTACTCCAGCATTAAGTGATTCTTGTAGTGAGACTGTGTTGGAAGTTCTCAATTATGCAGGACAGTTTGATATCCCTATAAGTTTTGACGTTAATTTTCGAAACCAGTTGTGGGAACCTTATTTAGCCAAACCATTTTTCGAGAGAATAATAAGGGCTTCTAAAGTGTTGAAAATTGGTCATGATGAAGCAGAGATTGTATGGGGAAAGCGATGGACAGCAATCGAATATGCTCGTCATTTTCAGAATTTGAACAATGGCATTGTAATAATAACAATTGGTTCTGCTGGAGCAGTTGCTTTTGATGGATATTCTGTAAAATCTCAACCAGGCTATACTGTTAATGTGGTAGAACCTGTAGGGGCTGGGGATGCTTTTATGGCAGGGTTTTTAGGATCAATTCTCCGTGATATTCAATTCAGCGATTTTTTCAATCTGGAGCCACTCTATCGCAATCACATCATCAATTATGCACTTAGAATTGCAAATGTCTGCGGTGCCTTCACATGTACTAAGAAAGGTGATACAGCAGGAATGCCCAGTATGGAACAGGTTGAAGAGTATCTTGACAGGACGCGGGTTACAGAAGGAAAGTGAAGATATTGGACGCTAACAGGACCGACGGTCCTATTTAATAAGTTCAGCCAAAACCGTTGAAGCCCACTGTTACGATAGCCCCTTCTACTGTTACGGGCGTCGTACGTTTACCATCAGTAATTTTTTCTAATGTTTTCCATTCCTCCGGGTTAAGTGCTAGATTCACTTCAATATATTCTATCCCAGACGAGTCCAAAGTTTCCTTTAGTGAATCAGAATACGAGCAATCTGGGTGGGTGTAGACTACCATTTTTTCTGTCGAAGACATTATCATCACCTCTTTTGGCGGGTCTACGGTTCATAACAAACTATACGTTAAAGGATCTTTATGGTTGTTAGTGGCTTTGTATTCTTGAGCCAGAAGAGTTACGCACATACCGGATCATTCGGATCCCATCTGTTGAAATTTGGCAATTGGCCTATAGATAGAGCTGATCGGGACTCGTGCCATTTTTTTTCCCATATGCTT
Organism: uncultured Chloroflexota bacterium; assembly: GCA_913051545.1. GTDB lineage: Bacteria > Chloroflexota > Dehalococcoidia > Lucifugimonadales > CAJXCD01 > CAJXCD01. The sequence continues at coordinate 61,304 of CAJXCD010000005.1, read as the reverse complement.
CTGTCATGCAACTCTGAATTTCGGTTTTGCCTGCTGCGGGCGACGAAACCAGGGAAATATTTTCTTCCGATTGGTTGACCTATAGGATTGTATCTAAGATCAAAACTCCACCTAACATCCTCACTTAAGTTAGGAAGAGAGCCATGTCTTGTTAGCTTATTCATGAATAGGACATCGCCTACTTTCATAGGAAGAGGAACACGTACATCTCCAACAAAGTCATCAGGTATCCCTTTAGAAGTTTTTGTAAAGCAGTGCATGTCAAGTCCATTTTTATGACTTCCTGGAACTACTTGGAGGCAACCATTTTCTACTGTAGCATCTACCATTGGAAACCACACCGTAAGTATTTCTGATTCATCTGCTTCTTCTGTGATAACTCCTTGATCTTGATGCCAGTAAGTCCTAGCTATGGAGGGATTGCTTATTTCTGAGTTGTCTAGCCACTTTTCAGAAGGTTTGATTCTAACGTGTTGTACTGGATTACAATATATCTCTGGACCTATAAAAGACTCGACAGCATCTAATAATTTTTGATTTCTTAATAGATTAAAAACGGCTGGCCCTAAATGTATTGGGGTGTCGTTTGTTATATTTTTTTGAGGCAGAGATATGTCGAAGGGTTGATAGAATTCCCCACCCATCTCAGAGGCGACGGCAGATATACGTTTGTCGAAGGATAAGTCGGAATATTCACTAGATAATTTACCTTCAGAAAACCATTTTTTTGATAGGGAATTGAGGAGTTTAGAGTACTCAGATGCAACAGGTTGAAGGTCATCTATCGGGTCTAGAACCCCTCGGAGTATCACGTAACCGCATTTTTCAAATTCTCGACTCATCTCAGATTTTAGTGGAATTACCAATTTGCAGCCTAATTTTACGTAATATTTTTCGGACTCTGACAGCGTGATTATCACATCTAGCTGAACTCTAGTCAATTTTACCTAAGGTGACAATTTTAGTTGGTTCGTGTACTTTGGAGTCAATGACTGACTAGAAAATATTATAAGCCAGTTTGAATTTCTACCTATGGCGTGTTTGACTTCAATTAGGGCCTGCCAAAATGTTTTCGGAGGTGTTTTTGTGTTTGATTCTTTGTATTTATTGCTTTCGACAGCGCTACTGTTGGCAATCATCTCGTTATTTATTGTATGGAGATTGTGGAGAGTTGCTGCTTCAGATCTTAAGGAGTCACGCTCAAACAACCAAAGTCTGAGTACGAGATATGGCAAGATGAGTGAGCAATTTATGCCTTTTATTTCCAACTATCCTTGGAATCCACAGGATTTCAGATTTATTGGATCTCCGATAGATGGTATTCAATTTGAGAATGATAAAATTGTACTAATAGAGTTTAAGACGGCTAGTAGTACATTTTCTAAACGTCAACGAGCAATAAGGGATCAAGTTGAAAGTGGTTTCGTGGAGTTCAAAGAATTTAGACTGGAATAGTTTTGAACCTCTCGAAAACTATTCCAGTGAGTTTTTAGGACTTTGTATATGTAATTTGAATAATATTTTGAACCGTAAATGGACAACCTTTACTATTATACCTAATTTATTAGTGCCATAAATTCATCACTGGCAGCATTAAGTTTCTCAAGAAGATTATCTGGTATCTCAAGCATTGCCCCAGCCAGATTGTCATTCACATGCTCTGGTGTTTCAGCAGCTGCTAGAGAAGTTGTGATTTCAGTATGTGAAAGTACCCAGGCTACGTTTATCTGTGATCTTGGTACGTTTAATTCCAACGCAACTTTGTCTACAACATTTATTAATTCTGAAAGCTTGGGTCGTAGGTTGGATGTATTATCTATGAAGGATTTGATTTCAGGTTTCGTTAAAACGCCGGCAGAATGTGGCCCAATAGCTTGAACTCCTAAGCCAGTTTTTTTGAGTAGTGGAAACAAACCCTCTGTAGTTGAATCACGTCCGATAAGGCTATATCCATTTTGAAGACACGAGACAGGCTCTTTCCCATTTCTGGAACTTATATCTAGGAGCTCCTCTACTTCCTCTGTATTTCTCCCAGATACCCCCCAGTAACGAGCTTTACCTGATTTCACAAGAGCATCCATTGTGTCTACTATTTCCTCTGGTGGAGTAGGAGGTGAATCTCCAGATATACTCATTATTCTTTTTGCAGGTCCAGGCTCCAATTTTTTTAGCCTATCATCAACACCATCTCTGTGGTGTAGAAGAATTAAGTCGACATATTCTGTGCCTAATCTTTTCAGGGATTTATCCACATTACTAAATACTAGTTCTCTAGAATATTTTGCTGGTTCTAATACATCTTCCTCTTTAGTGTATTCAGTAACATCGTGTCTTATTAATTTTGTGCAGATTACAGCCTCATTTCTACGACCAGCGATTGCTTTGCCAAGTAGTTTTTCTGCCCCTCCCATACCATACCCGTTTGACGAATCGAAAAAATTCTGTCCTACATCCAAGCAATGTTGTAATACCTTTAGCCCGATAGTATTTTCGGGCGAGCGGGGCATATTTCTAAATGCGGTACCCTGACATATTTTCGATACCCATAGGTCGGTGGTGCCAAACTTTACCATGTGTGGAGGTAAACCAGATTTAGGAATTGACATTTATGTGCTCCAGTACATCTATTTTTGAATTAATAACTTCCGATTATACATTTTTTTAAATAGAACTACGTGGTCTCTTGGAGAATACAATTCCCAAGAGAAGTTTCCTGCAATCCATTCCATAGTGTTTAAGCTATAAAAACTTATATGGGTAGGGTCACGATGGTAGTACCATTCGGGAAATTCATCCCATTTTTTTATCATGCTGGTCATAATGCCTAGGTAACCACCACGAACCAATATTGAATCTAGTGTGAGAAAATCTTCTCTTGGATTCGAAAAATGTTCAGCAGTCTCGGTACAGGTTACTATGTCGTACTTTTTCTTAAGCACAGATCGATTGGGTTGAAAGAACGGGTCATAAATATCTACTGTTAAACCCTCTGAATGTAACATTTTTGCCAGGGCAGGTCCGGGTCCCGATCCGTAATCTAACGCATTAGATTCGGGTTTTATGTATGGCTTCAATTCATTCAGGACACGAGACAAAAATTTTACATAATCAGGATCATTGAGGTCATTATTGTGCGATTCGTATCTTTTCAATTGATCTTCTTCACTAATATGAAATCTTGTTGGGACAAAAACGAGATCACAATCATTGCAGTGTTGGAAATCACGGTTCGGGAGATTCTCATGCCATGAATAAAGTAATTTGGTTTCAATCGACAAACATAAAGGACATACTTCGTACATTATTAATCCGTTTAATCTGATAGTTTTAATACTATACTGTTGACGTATGTTGTTTCAGAAGTTAATTTTCGATTGTGCTAACACCAAATTGCGTGGTTAATTATTACTTATGAATTCACACCTAAATAATAAGGTGTCAGGTATGAACTTCGGGCTACTTCAGGTTTTTCATCACCGTGATTTTACCTTATTGTGGGTTAGTGGTGTGTCGATGTCTGTAGCCATGACATTAAGGCTCCTGATAAGTGCTCAGTGGCTTTATGAAGAGACGGGCTCGGAAATTCAGCTAGGTCTGCTAGGAGCTGTTCAATTAATACAGTTGCCCGTGGCACTTTACGGAGGGACTTTAGCTGACACTATTGATCGCAAAAAACTCATGGCAGTTACTCAGGGAATTTCGTTTGTTATACTAATTGTCCTAACAGTGCTGGCTTTCGGAAATTGGCTTGTTCCCTGGCATATATTTGTGGTTACTGGTGTATCCAGTATCGTTAACCTTTTAGGTGGATCTGCTAGACCTGCGATGCTTCCTAGGACGGTTCCTAGAAATCTTATTGTTGATGCTGTTACGACCCAAACAATAAGTTTTCAAGGAGCTTCGATATTAGCACCACTCATATTTTGGCAACTTTTTGAGGGATTTGGTGTCACTGCGTCGTTGGCTGCCACAGCGATCGTTGCATTAGTTTCCATGGTTACTCCAATTTTGATAAAAGCATCAGGGGAATCTGATGGCACCACGATTCGTGCTCCTTTGTCTTCACTTAAACAAGGATATGCTTTCGTAATGGGGCATCAACTTTTACCAGGACTTTTCTTGTTAGACGTTGGAGTTACTGCCGTCAGTTTTTATCGAACTCTTTTCCCCATATTCGCTGACCATCTTTATGGTTTGGGAGCTACTGGGACTGGGTTATTAGGTGCTGCAAATTCGACAGGTGCGATTATTGGCAGTTTTGCTGTATTTTTTACTCAAAAGATGCAACGTAAAGGTTTGTTAGTATTAATAGCAACATTAGCTTACTCTATTTTACTGATAGCATTCGGGATAAATAGTGTCTTTGTAATTGGGTTAGTAATCGTGTGTCTTCTTGGGGCAACTGATGCTGTAGGAATGACAATGAGGCAAGCTATAGCTCAATTGACTACGCCAGATAAATTGTTGGGTAGAACTAGTGGCGCAAAAGATTTTGCGGCAATGGGAGCCAATAATATAGGTCAGATTGAAGTAGGGTTAGTGTCAGGATTAATTGGTGCTGGAGGCACCATGATAATAGGCGGATTTGTAGCCGTCGGTGCAGTATTATTTATATGGAAACTGATACCTGGCATAGCCAGGTATCGATATGATCAGAGTACAGATACCGATTCGACATTAATAAAATAGACGTGTGTTTTGTTAGGGTGTAGAAGAATCTAGTTTTACAAATCTTCCACCAATTAACCACTCTGCTACGAAAATATTTCCGTTCGAGTCTACTGCCATACCATGAGGACTATTGAACTTGCCGGCTTCTAACAATTTGCTAGGGATGATCGAACCATTTGCATCTACATTATTTGGCCACCCAGGTACATCAGCTACCTCATCGTTGTCACCTAAGTAAGTCACAAGATTGTCATTTGTATCTATGATAGTGAGCCTTGCACGCAGTTCAGCAACTATCATGAGGTTCTCATAGGTGGCAAATCCACTTGGACTTGTGAGGTATTCTGACCCGAAACACCTTATGAATTTACCAGCAAGGTCGTACACTTGAATTCGTCCGTTTGCCCTATCAGCTATAAACAACTCATGTGAATTCTTACGTAAGTCAATAAAAATGGCATGTGGGCAATCAAATCTACCCGCTTCCCCCTCCGAACCGTCTATACTGTTGATGTAAGAACCATCTTTAGAAAACCTGTGAATTTGATTTTGACCGTAACCGTCAGTAACCCATATATCACCATTTCCTCCGTTCCTAATCTCATTTATGGCAACCCAAGTGGGGGCATAAATCCCATTGGAGTATATGGGTAATGGAGGCTTTGGTAAAACCATTACTGTGTCACCAGACAGGGTTTTCTTGACTACTTGTCCAGTGTAAATCCCGTCGGGATTAGGGTATTCATAGGCTGTCTCAGGGGTGCGTTTTCGTCCATTATCTGCTATCCACAGATATTCAACTCCGTTCTCTTTCACCAGAGTCATGCCATGAGCCTCTTGCAATCCTAGATCCCAGCTATTTATCAATTCACCTTCAGGGTCGAAAGTTACTATTTTCATGTCACCGTGATGCAGGGTAATTATGTTGCCGGACTCGGTTACTACCACTCCGTGGTGTGCCCATCCCTCGCTAGCACTCTTTGGATTTGGGAACTGAATCCAATCCTCTTGCCACTCGTAGGTATATTTTCCAGTCCCTATTCGCATCTTTTATCTCTCCTTAACATCCCTGGCAAAACCCAAGTCATACATGATTACGATGCTAGAGCCTACTAAACAATGTTGATTATTAGAGGTTATTATGTTGTATAAATAGTTTGATTTAAACCTTAGAATAAACTTGGAATCTGTGACGATTGCTTTCTACAACGTAAAGCCGTTCTTGACTATCGAGGCTTACTGCAATTGGACCCCAAAAATACGATTCAGTCTGAGATGAAGTGTGATATGGAGAATTAAGGTGAGGTGGCAAATTTGGTTTTAGATTAGATTTATTACGTTCAACCAGTTCATCCTGATTAGATTCAAAAAAATCATTAGCCCATTTAGATGGAGTGGCGCTACCCAGAAGGGTAGTGTGGAAATCCCCTGTACTTGTTATTATTTGGACACGTTCATTACCCCAGTCCGAAACGTAGATGTTCCCGTTCTTATCTACTGCAACGTCTGATGGTCTCTGAAATTTTCCCTCTGATTCGCCCGTATCACCGAATGATTTTAAGAATAGGCCTTCACTACTGAATTTTTGAACTCTGTCATTTCTCCAATCAGCAACGTATACATTATTGTTTTCATCGGTTGTTATTCCCCAGGGTCTGTTAAATTGACCCGTTCCTGACCCTTCTTCACCCCAACCCATAACAAATTCGCCAGTCGAAGTAAATTTTTGGATTCGATTCTCAAGCTGATTAACAACATAACCAAAATTTTGTGAATCAAATGCAATGCCAGCTGGATTATTAATCTTGCCTTCCCCGGTTCCGGGAATTCCCCATTTTGAGACGTATTTACCGGACGAGTCAAAGACGGATACTCTATTGTTATGTTCATCAGTTACGTGTAGGAAATCCTGCTTGTCAAATGCCATACACGTAGGCTGTACGAATTGGCCATCTCCATCTCCGTACCCATAACCAAATTCGCCCAAATAGTCCTCTTCTATATTACATATGCCGATCCGTATAGCAGTGCGCCTTGTAGGATCGCAACGGTTTAAGATGAATATACGATTGTCTGGATTGATAGCTATGTCTACGGGGTTGGAAAATCCACGACCACTAAATCCATTGTTGCATATTCCTACGGTTTTGAGATATTCGATTCTAAACTTTTCCTCAGCTGATGTTGGCATTCGATTATTCCCATATGTATTTTGAATATATATTCCGAACTTTTATGCTCTCTGGAAATCTGGGCTGGCTGTTATTAGCCTGAACACTTCTGCCAGCCTATTTTCTGAATTCTCAAATTCATCATTGTCATTTAAGTCTATATTTCCACTTCTGGAGACATGACCTACAAGTGCAGATAATGTTTTTTCTGACACATCAAATGCCCCTAACATATCTAAGCACTTATCTACCACGGTTTCAGGCGACATCGAACCACCATTATTGGTGCATATATTCTGGATCATAGTTCGAACACCTGGACTATCTAAATTCCCAACCTCTGAAGATGCGAAATTCGTTCTCTCGACTAAGGCTCCGCTATCGATCCATTCTTCACCCTCATGCCAACCTTCAACGGTTGGTGGTTCCAAAAGGCCTTGCCCCATATAGAATGCCTGTTGTGCCACCTCTTCGATTCCTATAGTTGGTGTAGAGTAACTGCCTGCTAGATGGATTGCTCCTACGATTTGTTCCACAGGCCCCTTGATTCTTGAATATCTGGCTTTTTCGGATTTGAAATATGATGAATTGAACAGAGTTCTTAGGACAGACCTTATTTCGTAGTTAGAATCAAAGTATGATTTCATCATGGATTCTATGGTTTCTTGTTCTTTTTCTCCGACCGTGTCAGCAGCAAAAAATTGAAAAAGTCTAGTACTTACAAATCTGGCTGTTGCTTCGTCCTTAGCAATTAGATCAATGATTTGTTCTCCATTAAAATTTCCAGTTTCGCCCAGGAAAGTTTTTTCACCGTTATCGTGATCATCTGGTCTATATTCAAAATGCCAGGCAATCCTTCCATAGGGCCAGATAGAATCTTTACTGGCTCGCATAGCCATATAGTCCACGTTTCCAAGAGTCCACCCAGTAAATGCCCTGGAAGCTTCCTTGATGTCTTGCTCTGAGTAATTACCAATACCCATTGAGAACAACTCTAGTAACTCACGACCGAAATTCTCATTAATGGCACCTTTGTGATTATCGTTGTTATCGAGCCAGAGTAACATTGCCGGATCTTTTGAAAGTTGCAAAAGAATTTCTGAGAAATTTCCTAACCCATTTACTCTAAACATATCAATTTGATTTAATAATGATCTCGCTTGATTAAGCTTGGAGTATCCGGTTGCGAACAGTCCATGCCAGAAAAGTGTCAATTTTTCCTCGAGTGGATTACTAGTAGTGATCATGCGGTATAGCCAGTAACCGGCTGCAGAATACAGAAACCTCAACTCGGAATGGTCTGGATGGTATCTCCTGATTAAATCGTCTGGGAGATTCTCGGGATCACCTGGATGGAGTAAATCCTCCACTACACTTTCATACCCTTTGGATACAAACTCTTTGAGCTCTTGCCGAGTTGCTCCGAATCCGGCTCTTCTCATTAAGTGTGCTATAAGTTTGAGATCGCTAGTAGACATTCTGATTCTCCTGTATTCAATAAAGAATCCCTAACTGTAGGTTATGTAACGCGTTTATCTTGACCAATCATAGACTTGAATCCTGTGACGATTGGATTCAGTTACGTATAGTTTTCCGGCGGAATCGATATTCACTGATACAGGACCCCAGAACAATTTTTCTATGTGAGAAGATTCTTCGTGCGGATCGTTTTTCAGGTGTGGTAGGTTTGGTTCCATTTCAGAATTTTCTCGCGCTGTTGCTTCATCAACATTTGCAGTCATGAACTCATCAGCCCATTTAGAAAGTCCTGCATCACCTCTCAATTTAGTTACAAAGTTACCTTCTTTATCAAGTATCTGTATTCTCTCGTTACCCCAGTCCGCGATGTATATCAAGCCTTGAGTATCTACAGTTACACTAGAAGGTCTATTTAACTGGCCATTTTCTTGTCCAGACTCACCGAATTTGGCAATAAAGTCTCCATTGGTTGAAAATACTTGGATACGGTCATTTCTCCAGTCAGCAATAAATATTTCGCCTTTATAATTTACATCTATTCCCCAAGGCATATCCAATTCTCCTTCCGCTGGTCCGGAAGATCCGAATTGAGACATGTATTCTCCTCTAGCAGTGTATTTCTGTATCCGATTGTTTAAATGATCGACAACCAGTAAATTGTCATCGGGATCCATTGCTAGTCCTGATGGCCCATTGAACTGACCGGGCAAACTACCCTCGGTACCCCAATTTGATATAAATTTCCCTTCAGGATCAAAAATGCTTATCCTATTAAGGTATTGATCTGCAATATAGCTATTCCCACTTCGGTCACAAGTGATTGATGAGGGCCAAATAAATTCTCCGTTACCAGTTCCACCATGTCCAAATACCATGTAAAATTCGCTATTGGGCCCGCATACTGTAACTCTTATTCCTTCTATATCCCTGTCTATAGATCTATTGAGTACTAGTATTCGTCCAGAGGGGTCAATTACTGTGTCAACTGGGCAGTAGAAGCCACGCCCACGCATGGTACATATCCCTATCGCGTGGCTGTACACCATAGAATCCGAACTGGAGAGGACTTGTGTCGAAGTCATTTTTCCTCTAACTCCTCAATTTTTACACATTGTTTACACAAAACGCTGACAAAGAAATTCTAGGACCAAATTGATATTGGGATGTTTTCCCAATACCGACGTTTGATGAAATCTGTTTTTTCTTTCCTATCCGCGTTGGAACTCGGGTACCGATGCCAGAACTGCTAATATTTGTCCCAACTTGTCTTTGGTTGTCTGATCTGTCTGACCATTATCTATACTCAAATTCCCTAATTTAGAGGCCATATCGACTACTGAAGATCTGGTTAGGTTTGAAACTGAATACCCTCCTAATTGGTCGAGGCAACTATCTACTATGTGTTCTGGTGAAGTCACTCCACTATTTTGCAGGACTATATTGTTGATCATAGTTTGAACGCCCGGTTTGCTAGTGTCCCCTAATTGCTCTGCCGAAAAATTGATTCTTTCCACAACGGTCCCTGTATTCAACCATTCAGAACCAGTGTGCCAGCCTTCAACGGAGGGAGGGTTGATCAATTCTTGTCCCATGACCGTCATCTGAAGATTTCTATCCTCAATTGCTCTCGAAGGCGAAGTGAATTCACACGTTAAACGACTCACTCCTGCTACCAATTCAGCTGGGCTTTTAACCTTCTGATACCAACTTTCTTCAGACCTAAAGAAATCTGAAGTAAATAGTACTTTTAGCATATGCCCAATATTGTAATCGCTCTCAAAGTAAGCATTCGATAGAATGTTTATTGCTTCTGGATCTTTGGGTGGGGTGTGTGGCCACGCAGGAACTTGTGGTTCATCAGCTACAAAGAAATTGTAGAGGTGTCTAGATATGAACCGAGATGTTGCAGGATGCGCGCATATGATGTCAATTATGTCGTTTCCCTCTAAATGCCCACTATTACCTAGGAATTCTCGGTTTCCATCGTCATGATCTTCATTAAGGAATTCGAATCTTCCAGCCAATCTTCCATATGGCCAAATAGAATCATTATTTGCTTTAATAGACATATATTCTTCATTTTCGATAGTCCAGCCTGTGAAAGCTTTAGCACATTCTTTAACATCTTCTTCAGTGTAGTTCCCTACACCCATCGAGAATAGTTCTAGTAATTCTCGCCCGTAATTCTCATTAATTGAATCCTTATGGTTATCTTTATTATCTAACCACAGAATCATCGCTGGATCCCTGGAGAGTTCCACCAGTAGTGTTTTGAAGCTTCCTAAGCCATGTGACCGGAACATTTTCACTTGGTCGGCGATTAATTTTCCGTGCATGACTTTTGGATAGCCGGTAGCAAAAATGCCATGCCAGAAGAGGGCTGTCTTCTCATGAAGGGGCGCTTTGGTTGAGATCATCCTGTACAGCCAGTTAGCTGCAGTGCTGCCTCGATCCATCATTGCTGATTGGCTTGGATGGTACCTCCTTATCAAATCATCAGGGATACGTTCATCACTGGCAGGATTCAAAAGGGCATCCACAGTTGCTTCATAGCCTTGGTCAACAAGGTCAGATAGTTCGTCACGTGTTGCTCCGAATCCCGCTCGTCTCATTAGATGAGCCATTTCTGAGACTTTACGGTCTGCCATTTAAGTCCTCCATTTGATGTATGTGGAATTCTAGCTGGAGAATAGTCCGAAAGGTTCAAATTTACCGTTCACTATGGGCTCAGCATCTAACTTTAGCCATTGTTCCAGGATAGATGTGTACGTCTGCCGGAAATCATTATTGAAATGAAGATCACCTTCTAATTGATCTTCCTCTTCCAGCGATGGATATTCTCCGTACATTCCGCCATTAACCTGATCGCCTATCATGAACGCAACTCCCCCTGATCCGTGATCGGTTCCTGACCCATTGTCTTTTATGCGTCTTCCAAATTCTGAGAAAACTAATATTGAAGTGTTTTCAGCATGGCCATGCTCGCGGAGGTCATCCATGAAGTCTCCAATTCCACCACCAACTTCATCCCACAGTTTTGTGTGTGATTCAATTTCGCCTGCATGTGTGTCGAAGCTGCCGTGCTGTGTGTAGTAAATTCGAGTGCCTAGATCAGCAAACATTACTTGGGCTACACTTTTCAGACTTTGAGCTATAGGATTCGCAGCATATTCCACTGAAGAGTTGTATTTTTCAGGAGCAGTTCGGAGGATGTCTGCGCCTTTGAGAGCGTCTGTGCCAGTCTGTCCTAGGAATTCCATCACTGCATCTCCACCGTTTGCTCCACCATACATTTTCGCAAAGGTGTCAAGAGCATATTTCCGTAAATTTTCATCCCCTATATCAGGGAAAAGTCCATAGGTTTCCAGGTTTCCTACGGACGCTACAGGGACGCCTCTACATCCTAGGGCCCTTGGTAATCCCCGCCCAAAATTAACTCCAGTTAATACATTCTCACCCTTTGGGTCTATCTCACGAATTGATCGTCCCAGCCAACCCTCCGTTCCAATATCTTCTGGCAGAGCGGTGTGCCAAATGTCCATAGATCGGAAGTGAGAGCGGTTTGGGACGGGGTATCCTATCCCGTTTATTATCGCGACAGCATTCTCGTCCCAGAGTCTTTTGACGGGACCCATATTACCTCTGAATCCGACCTCGTCATTCAGAGGCAGAACGTCTTCAGGCTCTATTCTCACACTACTTCGGTAGTCGTAGTAGAGTCCATTGTTATATGGTACTAGAGTATTGAGATAGTCATTTCCACCAGATAATTGTATTACTACCAAGTTTCTTTCGTTACTACTCGAGGACATTATTACCTCCTACACCTAAGTTCTTCGAAATATTAGTTAATCCATATCGTGCCAAGAGACAGAGATAATTTACAGCAAACTGAATATGCTCGCAAGACCTAAACTCTGGTTGAGTTAAATCTGTTTAATATTAAGTGTGTTATTAACACAATCCTGGTACGTTTAATTTAGACTATGGAGAATCAAATCTTAGAGTTTAGAACTGGCCCTCGATGGTCAAATAGATCGCTTGACAGTCTAACCTAACGGAATTTACCATTGGTGTTGAGCCGAGGTAGCTCAGTCGGTAGAGCACAGCGCTGAAAACGCTGGTGTCGCCAGTTCGATTCTGGCCCTCGGCACTCCTTTAGTTTTGAGCGGGAGTAGCTCAGCGGTAGAGCGCGTCCTTGCCAAGGACGAGGTCGAGGGTTCGAACCCCTTCTCCCGCTCCATTAAGCCAGGCACGAAATCAATAGTTTTAACAGATTCCTCAAGTGTCCGATATCTCAAAATCGACAGTCTGTCCTGTTATTCAAGAATCAAGATTGGAAGTGTGTGCTGAATCTCACACTGAGAAATCCAACTTATAGACACCTAATCTATCCCTGAAATACTTTCCAATTTCAACAGCCTGAGACTGATATGGGGCAACATCTTTAACCAACACCAACACTCTCAAGATATTTGCGTGCCTTAGTAGCAGCTTTGAGAGGAGACCTTGTTACAGGCGTGCCCATGTCTAGCTCAGCGATAACCCAACCGCTATATTCAATATCGTTCAAGACTTTGCCTAAGTCTGGGTAATTCACGTTGCCCTCACCCAGGTCACAAAATACGCCCATTGTAGTTGCATCTTGGATCGATATATTATCTGATTTTACTCTTTCCAAAATCTCAGTGTTTACATCTTTAAAGTGCATGTAAGAAACACGCTCGTGATGTTTTTTCATGAAGTCTACGGAGTTACCTCCTCCATAGTTAAGGTGTCCAGTATCCAGGCATAGAGAGACCTTGTTAGGATCAGTGTCTTCCAAGAACCTTTCAATCTGTTCTGTTGTCTCGATATGGGTGTCCCCATGGGAGTGAAAGGCTATATCTAATCCAAATTCTTCCTTAGATATGTCTGCGATTTTATGGGTTGTTTCTATCAGGTGTTTCCATCCCTCATCCGTTAGAATTCTGTCAGATGTTTCAGGAAGCCTATTTTCGGATGAGTAAAAGTCATCTATTAAAACTATGTGTTTTGCACCCAACGATGCCCCGACCTTACCAGCGAGCATGAGTTCTGATTTTACTGAAGGCCAGTCGTCAGGCTTGTCCAAATGGCCGTTCATAACGGTGCTAGCGATTACCTGAATATCTCTTTGGGCCAATTCGTTGAGTAGGGTCGTGGGATCGGTTGGGAGATATCCGTAATGTCCTGCTTCTATATATTTATAGCCTGCAAGTTTAGTCTCGTCCAAGAACACGTTCCAGGGGATTTGTCCTGGTATTTCCACAGGGCCTATACCCCAAGTGCCTGAAGCGACGCCTACTTTGATAGACATTGAAAACCTCCAACATACGGTTATTTCAATTTTTCACAAAACCATGTGATTGAGCGTTGCATAAGATCAAGTTTGTGCAAGTGCTCTCTTATACTGTGACCTTCTCGAGGATATAGAACCATTCTTGCTTCTACTTGAAGGTCTAACAATGCCCGGTAGAGTATACAGGATTGCTCAACTGGAACTGCTTTGTCATTCGTGCCATGTAATATCAGAGTTGGCGTTTTAACATTACGTATATGAGCTATCGGCGAATGGGTGCTATAGATGCCATCTGGATCCCAAGGGTCTGCTTGTCCATTATGAATTTGATCCCATTCTGGTATCAGCGTAGTACCATGAAAAGAACGCCAGTCATATATTCCAGCTTTTAGCACTGCAGCTTTAAAAATATCAGTTTGAGTTATTCCCCAAGCGGCCAAGAATCCACCATAACTACTTCCTGCAATTCCAAGTTTATCTGAATTTGCTAATTCATTTTTCACGCAGTATTTTATGCCATTTAAGACATCATCCCAGTCCGTGTCACCTAATTCTCCTATATTGGCTTCAGCAAATTCTAATCCCCTTCCGGTGCTACCACGGGGATTTGGTAGAAAAACTGCTATCCCATGTGCAACTAAGGATTGAAACCATGAATCCATTGCATAGTATAGGTTTAGGTGAGCCCATGTGGGGCCTCCATGTATTACAGTGACCATTGGATAGGGACCTTCCTTATGATTTGGACGTATTAGTAACCCCTGTATTTCCAATCCGTGAGCCCCTGTCCATCTGATTTCTTCTGTTATTCCAAGTACAATATCTGCAGATTTTGGGTTTGTTATTGTGATTCTTTCCCATGAGATTTGGTCTTCTAGGTTGCGGATTAGCCAGGGGTCTGGGGATTCGTCAGAATTTTCTCTTGTAACTGCGAAGGATATTCCTTCATTATCTTGGACGACTGAACCAGAACCTGTGATAGTTTCAGATCCCTTCCACAGTACCTTTTTATTACCATTTGACAGATTTTCAATTGCAAGTTCCGATCCAGAAAATCTGTGAGAAATAGTCAGTATGGTTTCGTTGTTTTGAAGCCATGTAATATTATGGGTGCTAACTGGAGAATCAGATTTGAAATAAACAGACCCATCTTTAGCCGATATAGATATTAAGCTTCCAGCATTTAATCCAATGTCACTCCAGGTTGATGCAAGGAAGGCTATGGATTTGTTATTGGGGGACCACACGGGTGAAGCAATCTGTCGACTTGATGAATATAAAGTTTTTATTGAATTGCCATATCTTGAAAATGTTACCAGTCTACTTTTGTACCAACTGCCTTCGGATGGATAGTCTGAGACAATAGCAGCAAATCTATCACCATTAGGAGAGAGGGATGCCTCCCAAATTTGAAGACCGTCTGGAGATATGCATTTAACTTTTCCTGAGTGGAGATTGACTGTGTAAAGTTGCAAGAATCTCTGGCTGTCATGTGATTCAATTGCATCATCGCCTTGGATGTATTTCTCATTTTTAGATTGGTTTTTGGGATTCTTACCGAGAAAGGATATGCTTTTACCTTCCGGACACCACTGTATAGATTGTATGGAGTCAGGAAGATTCGATTGAATGTTATTATCGATTGCCCGCTGAGCAGTATCTTCATCTATATTTTGGATGAAGATTTCGTACGTTTCGTCCGCAAGGTTTTTTGATAGGAATGCGAAACTTCTCCCGTCTGGTGACCATCTCGGGGATATGTCAGAGACTGATTGGTATGTGACCCGACGTTCTTCATTTCTGTGATTATTCGCGATCCATATGCTAGATTTTGCTGGTTTGCCAGGTTCCGTATAATTATTTCCTACGACGTAGGCCACAAATTTTTTGTCAGGGGAAAGTTGTACATCAAAGACCGATTTTAGTCTTAGGGCTATTTCTGGCGTGGCTTGATTTGGGTTTGCCACATCATAGTTATCGGTATTGATATGCATCTGGGTTTAGACATGAAGGCATAGGTGTATTTGATAGTGCTGCAATGATATTTTGAGCGGCCATTTTAGCCATATTTGCAAAATTCTCAGTGCTTGCACTAGCTATATGTGGTGTTATGACAACGTTTGGCAGGGTAGTTAGCAGATCGTTTTTAGGTATAGGTTCTGGGTCTGTGACATCTAGTGCTGCACCAGCAATCTTCTTTTCGATTAGAGCCTTAGTAAGAGCATGTTGGTCTACGGTACGCCCGCGGCTAGTATTGATCAAAAATGCTTCTTTTTTCATTTTATTTAACTCATATTCACCTATCATATGTTCCGTTTCGGGAGTTAATGGCATATGAAGGGATAAGTAGTCAGAACTTTTAAGAACAAGTTCTAGATTTTCTGCCCACTCTAGTCCAAGTTCCGTTTCGATCTCCCGTTTTCTAGTTCTGGAATGGTATATAATTCGCATGTCAAATCCAGTAGCGCGCTTAGCAACTCTGTATCCAATTCCTCCCAGGCCAACTATGCCTAGAGTTTTTCCATGAATATCGGTGCTAAGGTATGGTAACTGGTCAAGTTTCGTCCATTTTCCATCTCTTACAGACCGGTCACTAAATGAAATTCTCCTGGCAATATCAAGCATTAGTGCCCATGTGAAGTCAGCACACGCATTTTCGAGCACACCTGGAGTATTTGCTACTAAAACGCCTTGCGCAGTGGCAGCTGCAATGTCTATGTTATCTGTTCCTACAGCTCTAGTAGATATTATCTCAAGTTCCTTCGAGGAAGATAATAATTCAGAATCAATTTTGTCATATGATTCAATGAAAATCGCGCTACAGTTTTCTACCTTTTCACGTAGAATGTCGTAGGGTGGAGTGTTGTTTTCCTGCCATATATCCACGTCATAATGTTCTTTTAATAGTTCGGTTGCATCCGGGTGATAATTACGCGTCATAAACACCTTTTTACGTGTCATGTAATCCTCCTAAAGTATTCTAGGATTGAGCTAGTATGCTAAGGCCAGACCATCTCGCCTAGGGTCCGCTCCACCATAGAATACTCCTTTGTCAGAATCAACTAATACTCCCTGCGCACCGCCAATGTTCCATGCATCTAAAATATCTATTTCATGTCCACGTAAATCCAGGGATCTGCGGATGTGTCGAGGGAAACGTTCCTCCATTCCAACGCCTATTCTACTAGTAGTTGAAAAACGTGGAGCTTCGATAGCTTGCTGGATGCTCATATCGTAGTTGAGTATATTAATTATCATCTGCGGAGTAGTTTGTAGAATCGTATGGCCACCAGGAGTACCGATACTTACAAAGAAATTGCCATTTTTAAAAATCTGTGTTGGAGCTACCGGAAAGTCCACTCTTTTATTTGGGCTCATTACGTTTTTACTTTCTGAATCTAAGTCAAAAAACGAAATCATGTTATTTAGGAAAATCCCAGTGCCTGGAACCGCGAAAGCTGATCCGAATCCACCACCTAATGTCTGAGTGACGCTAACGACATTGCCGTCTCTGTCTGCTACAGACAGATGTGTAGTTAATCCAGACAGGGAGCCAGCTTCGATAGCATTTTCTGGTCTCGATTTCAGATATTGGTCTCCAGCATTTACCATTGCAGTCATCGGGTTAATCAACGTACATCGCTGGGAGATATATTTGTCTGACAGTAGTATCTCTAGAGGTACTTCAACAAAATTCGGGTCTCCTGAGTGTAAAACCCTGTCTGCAATACAGAGTTTTACAGACTCTATCATGGTATGAAGGTTAGCGGGATGTTCATAGGAGAGATTATAGTTTATGTTGTGTTCCACCATTTTCAGGGTTTGAAGAACTTGAAATGCACTTGAATTGGGTGGAATTGTAAATATCTGATGTCCTGAATATTCTATAGATATAGGGTCTGTCCAATTTACCTCGTAATTTGCGAGGTCTTCAGATGTCAATATACCACCTGAGTTTTTCATTGAATCAATTATTTTGTTTGCAATCTCTCCAGTATAGAAGTCGTCTTTCCCATACATCGATATGCGTTCCAATGAATTTGCCAACGCAGGCATTTTTAAAATATCACCTGGCATCAGGGGTTTACCTGAGGGGTATATCATTGATTTCCCTTCAGGAAATTTCAATACTCTTGCAGAGTGCGCCGTGAAGTGTCTGTGATTGTAATCAGTGACAGGGAACCCGTATCTGGCATAATCTATAGCGGGTTGGAAAACTCGTTTTTTATCCATTGATCCATAGTTTTCCAGTAGTTCAAACCATCCAGCTACGTTTCCAGGAATTAATGGCGCTTTTGTCCCAGTGTTCTGATCTTCATGGTCGAATTTAGATGGGTCAGAATTGAGAGGTGCTTTACCGGAAAAATCCAGTGCGCGTACGCGTTGCTCTCTGGCAGAATGAACTAGTGCGGCACCTATCCCTCCCATTCCTGACATGTATGGTTCAACTACATTCAGAGTTGCTAAAGCGGAGACTGCAGCATCAAACGCGTTTCCACCATCTTGGAGAATTCGTAAAGCTGCGCCAGTTGCAAGAGGGTGTGCAGTAGCTATGACTCCATTTGTTCCCAGTGCCTCTTTACGGTTGGGTTCAGGGTAGATATGGCTAATATTCATTTTATTCACCTTAAATCAGATGGTTCAATATATAATTCACGTGGCTTTAAATATTTGTTGCGTCAATGGGATTCTTTTAAGCAAAATGGTTATAGATACAAAATTAGAATTAGGATTAAAGTTATCATTGCTACAATTAGGTCAGGATATTGTTTTGGGTTTAGACGACAACACAAATCCTATTTAACATCTAGTCCGAAACAAGATGGAATTTGTTTTAATTATCCATTCAGATCAGATGCCAGGGCTACACAGAATGTACATTGCCTAAATTACAATAGACGCTGGTATTATTAAGTCTATCCCTTTAATCTTCCCCGAACCGCTCGATCTCTTTTTTCATAGATTCAGGTAAATCCTTGGGTACATTTCCTGATTTAAATTTTGCACTTTGTACATGTTCTTTGATCTCTTCAACTACTTCGGGGTTGGCGAGTGTAGTTACGTCACCCACGTCTACAAAATTTGATATCGAAGCAATAACTCGTCTCATTATTTTACCAGACCTTGTTTTTGGCAAATCTGATGTTATCCATACTTCTGATGGGCGTGCTATAGGTCCTATAATTGTAGAGATTGCTCCTTTTACAAGAGATTCTATTTCAGATGAATCTACACCTGGTTTCAGTGATACGTACAGTTCTGGAACTCTGCCTTTTAGTTCGTCGAATGCAGGTACTGCTGCTGCCTCACCAATTTCACTAACTGTTAGTGCAGCAGATTCTAACTCTTTAGTGCCGAGTCGATGCCCGGCGACATTGATGACATCATCTACTCTTCCGACGACTCGAATGTATCCATCTTCTCCTTGGGTTCCTCCGTCACCAGTCACGTACGGCCAGTCTTCCCATTTCTTGCTATCTTTCTTTGCATACTTACCATAGTAAGTGTCAACAAATCGATCAGGATCTCCATAAATAGTTTGCATTCTGCCTGGCCATGGATTGCTCATGCAGACATTACCTGCTTTGCCCGACCCTGGCTCAATTTTGTTACCATCGTCATCAAGAATTACGGGTACAATTCCTAGGGCACCCGGCCCGCAACTTCCGGGTTTCATAGGTTCTAGGGCGGGTAAAGTTGTTCCTATAAATCCTCCAGTTTCAGTTTGCCAATAGGTGTCCACGACGGCTGCTTTTCCTTTGCCGACTACATCGTAATACCAGCGCCACACCTCGGGTTCTATAGGTTCTCCGACTGTCGTCATATGTTTGAAGTTGTAGTCATATTTTGCTGGCTCATCAGGCCCAGCTTTTCTAAGCATTCTTATAGTTGTAGGTGCAGTATGAAAAATGTTTACCCCCAGACGCTCGGCAATTCTCCAAGGTCTACCGGGATCTGGATAATTAGGTACTCCTTCAAAAAGTACGCTACTTGCCCCTACGGAAAGAGGCCCATAGACTATATAGGAGTGCCCTGTAATCCATCCGATATCAGCCATGCACCAGTATACGTCTTCTGGGCGTATGTCTTGGTAATATTGTGTTGTTCCAGTCACATAAGCGAGGTATCCTCCTGTACTATGCTGGCACCCTTTAGGCTTAGCTGTTGTTCCACTCGTGTACATAAGAAATAGTGGATGGTCTGCAGGGAGAGAGATTGGTTCGACTCGGTGTCCTCTATATTTACCTATAATGTCATTTACATAGTAATCTCGGCTATTTTTCATAGCTGTGGAGGTCGATGATTTCCCGGGATAGCGTTGCCAAACCAGTACTTTTTTAACTTCAATTCCTCCCTTTTTTGCTTGCTCTACTGCTTCATCAGCCTTGCTTTTGTGATCTAGCAAAGTGCCGCTACGATAATAGGCATCTGACGTTATCAAGATATGACTTTCAGAATCAACTATACGATCCCCGCAGGCTGATCCGCTAAAACCTCCGAAAACTTGGGAGTGAGTTACACCTAGCCTAGCTAGCGCCAGCATAGTTACTGGGAGTTCAGGCACCATTGGCATATGTAAGGTGACTCTATCGCCAGTTTTCACGCCGGCAAAATCCTTGAGTAAAGCGGCAAATTCGTTCACCATTACCCACAATTCCCGATAAGAGATTACACGGTCAGGTTCTTCCTCAATTTCCGATACCCAGGTGAAGGCAACTTTGTTACCATTTTTTTCTAAATGCCGATCAACACAGTTGTAAGAAGCATTTAGTTTCCCTCCTACGAACCAGTTGAAGAAAGGAGGGTTGGACGAATCCAGAGTTGTGTGCCAGTATTGGTCCCAACTTAACAAATCTGCATACTCTCTGAAGCATTCTGGGTAATTATCTTCACCGAAACGTTCAAATACGTTTGGGTCTGCCATGTTTGCCTGACCGACAAATCCTGTAGTTGGAAATATGAATTCTTCTTCTTTCCAGTGCGCAGCTATTTGGCCTTCACTTACATCTGTTTTATCATTTTGGTTTGCCATATTCCGTCACCTTTCTGAATACTGATTTTCTCCTCGATATACTCAAATCTAAATTTCGTTTTTAATGATCGTGAAATTTAGCTAATTCAGCACTGCTTAAAATTACGAACCATTATACACAATAGGTGGAATCCTCTAGATGGATTGTGAGATCAATCATGCCTTTCTATAATTAAGGTCGCTAATTTCCCTAAGGTTTTGCTAAAGTTCCGTTGTTATAGAGATACCATTGATCATGCTATAATCGCCTCGTAATCATTCTACATTCGGAAGGAATTCCCCGTAAGGTGATGAGTTGTCTTGTTTTTCAGTTCGTCTATTCGCAAGCTATAGAGATCTGGTTGGCAAATCCACAGTATTAATGGAGATGCCAGAAGGTTCATCTGTATCGGATTTAATAATCAAATTATCAGGTAGGTATCCTCTATTGACGAGTGCCCCTGGGAAATTAGTGATTGCAGTTAATTACGAGTATGTGGACCATACCTATTGCCTGACGGAGGGTGATGAAGTTGCATTAATACCGCCGGTTAGTGGGGGAAGCAAATGATCGAAATTACCCCAGATAAGATTGATCATGACAGGGTGATATCGTGTGTAAGAAGGGATTCAAATGGTGCTGTAGCGGTTTTTCTTGGAACTACTCGTAATGTTACGGAAGGAAGGAAAGTTCTTCACCTTGAATATGAGGCTTATCGTCCAATGGCTGACAATAAGCTATCTGAAGTTGTTCTGGAAATTCGCCAACGATGGTCCGTAGAAAACATTGCCATAGTTCATAGGATTGGAAAACTGGAGATTGGTGAAGCGAGTCTTATAGTTGCTGTTTCTACACCCCACCGTAAGGATGCATTTCTGGCGTGCCAGTATGCTGTTGATCGTATTAAGGAGACTGTTCCCATATGGAAGAAAGAGTATTTCGAAGATGGTGAAGTTTGGGTGGGCAGTGAATTTTCATCTACTCATTCGTAAGCATTAATAAGCTGGACGAATAAGTCATAGAAAGTACGATTTATTTCTGATAAATAGGCCCTTGACACAGACTTTTTTGAAGGGTTATAATCTCGCCGGAGGTTTTAGAATACAGGATTGAAAAGTTTACTGAATTGACACTGAATTTTGTTCGAAACCGTAGTCTCCGTCGACCTGACGGAGATTTTTTTTTGTTTTTTTTCGGAGGGTAGTTAATGAAATTTTCTCTGTCGTTTCTTCCTAAAGAGGACAGGTTCTTTTTTTTGTTACATCAAAGCACCTTAAATATGCAAAAGGTGGCTCTTTGTCTTCATGACCTTATGGAGGACTTTGATAACGTAGAAGGTAAGGTTCAGGAAATCAAGGATCTTGAAGAATTTGGGGACGAGGTTATACACGATATCACCCTATCGCTCCATCGAACGTTCGTTACTCCGATTGATCGGGAAGATATAATGTCTTTGGCTGGCAGGTTAGATGACGTTATTGATTCTATCAACGAGGCTGCACAGTACATTTTTGAGTATAAGATAACAGCTTCCACAGAGCATGCTCGTAAACTGACCAAGATAATTGTTGACTGTGCCGCTCAACTAGAGAAGGCTCTTGGTATGCTGTCGACTAGTGGATCACGGTTAAAAGATATCCTGCCAATAACGGTCGAAATTAACCGTCTAGAAAGTGAAGCTGATAAAGCTCTTAGTCAAGCGATGGGGCACCTTTTTAGCAACGGGAGTGACGTGATAAACATTCTGAAGTGGAGAGATATATACAATACTTTAGAAGAGGCGACTGACTGGTCAGAAGATGCAGCTAATGTGTTGGAGGGAATAGTACTTAAACACTCATGATAATTGATCCGTCCTCTTTCACTTTTTTCGTACTTGTTATCATAATCGCCCTTGTTTTTGAACTTTCTAACGGATTTAACGACGCCGCCAATGCTATTGCTACAGTAGTATCCACCCGTGTCATGTCCCCGTTTCAAGCTGTGCTTATGGCGGCAATCATGAACTTTGTTGGTGCTATCACCGGTACAGCTGTTGCCAAAACGGTCGGTAAAGGGGTTGTAGATCCAGGGGCGCTTTCTGGAGAATTTGGAATGTTAACTGTAGGAGCCGGAGTCCTGGCTGCGGCACTCTGGGTATTCACTGCAACACGGTTTGGTATGCCGGTAAGTGGCAGCCACAGTTTGGTTTCCGGTGTTGCGGGTGCCGGTATTGCTCATGCCGGCTGGGGCATACTGGTCGGAGCTGGTATCCAGAAGATAGGTCTTGGGCTGATTTTCTCACCGATACTCGGATTCTTGTTTGGATACATTATTATGCTGGCTATATATTGGATTTTCCAAAAAGCTACCCCTACACTAGTGTCAGCCTTATTTGGAAAACTTCAGATCGGAACAGCCGCTGCTATGGCGTTTAGCCATGGGTCTAATGACGCTCAGAAAACAATGGGCATCATCACACTAGCACTGAGCGTTTACTACGATTGGGAGATTAAAGGTATACCATTTGAGGTGCCTATGTGGGTAATTATTGTCTCAGGGGTGGTCATGGGTATAGGAACTTACTTAGGTGGACGTAGAGTTATTCACACATTGGGTGTTCGTATCGTTACCATGAGATCACCCCACGGTTTCTCTGCTGAGGCAGCAGCGGCATCAGTGATAGAATTCGCATCACGTACAGGAATTCCAGTAAGTACTACCCATGTCATTACATCATCCATTCTAGGTATGGGTTCCACACGTCGTATATCAGCAGTCCGATGGGGAGTTGCACGGGAGATCGTATACGGTTGGGTACTAACATTTCCAATAGTAGGTATTTTGGCATTCACCTTGTACAAAATACTAAAATTGATAATGATCTGAGTTGGCAATTATTGATTCACTGCAGTATAAATCCATAATGATTTTACGCAATATGGACTTAGTCGACTCGGTGCTTGTGAGTTAGCCTATTTAAATATATGAATAATTTATTCTGAAATCCCATTGCATAATGAAAGTGAAGATTTCTCATTGCACTTGAACGATCGTCTCTGTTATATTCAAGTCCCTAATTCTGGTAGACTTAACGGAGGGATCGCATAGTGGCCTAGTGCGGGCGCCTGCTAAGCGCTTAGGGGGTGAAAGCTCTCTCATGGGTTCGAATCCCATTCCCTCCGCCAATCTTTCGGTATACTTATTAGGGTTTAGTGAAATATGTTCCGGTTTGTTTTGAATGCTTAAGGATCACAGGAAATTCATCGAGAGTCATGAATAGCTATTACAGTTGGACAGTCGGATGCCAGATGAATAAGGCAGATTCTGAGAGATTGGAGAGTGCTTTGGTTCAAATGGGACTTTCCTCTGTTTCATCTCCAGACGATGCCGATGTTATTTTCTTAAATAGTTGTGTAGTTAGGCAGAGTGCGGAAGATAAAGTTGTGGGTACACTCGGATCTCTTAAGCCACTTAAGGTTAATAACCCAGGGAAAATAGTTGCACTTATGGGTTGTATGGTTGGTCCTAAGACAGATGTACTTGAGCAACGATTTCCGTACGTGGATGTTTTTTTAAGACCCCAACAGTATGAGCCTCTTATAAATCTTATTGGTGAGAGATTAGGAATCGACGCTGAGGGGTGTATAGGTACTTTAACGGCAAGTCCCAATGTAACTGCATACATTCCTATCATTCATGGCTGTGATAAATTCTGCACATTTTGTATCATTCCTTACAGGAGGGGTCGTGAAATTAGCCGTCCAATTCCTGAAATTGTTCGGGAGGCAGAACTCTTATCGCATAGAGGGGTTAAGGAGGTTACATTATTAGGGCAGAATGTAGATTCATATGGTCATGATCTTCCTGGAAACCCAGACCTAGGTGATTTGCTAAGTGAGGTCAATGAAATAACTTCTATACAGAGAGTAAGATTCCTTACTTCCCATCCTAATGATATGAGTGATCATATCATTGACAAGGTGGCTGAATTGGAAAAAGTCTGTGAGAATATCAATCTTCCTTTTCAGGCTGGAGACGACCAAGTATTGTTAGATATGAGAAGAGGATATACTTCTGACGATTACATCAGATTGGTAGAGAAGATACGAAATCGGATCCCAACAGTGTCTATTAGCACTGACCTAATAGTCGGATTCTGCGGTGAGTCTGATTCCCAATTCGAAAAAACGTTGGATATGCTTCGAGAAATTAGGTTTGATAAGGTCCACTCAGCTGCGTATTCGACTCGTGAAGGTACCATAGCAGATCGCAAAATGAAAGACGATGTCTCTGATGAAGATAAGCGATATCGTCTTAGAGCAGTGGATGAATTGCAGGAACAGATTCAAACTGAACTTAATAGCAGTTATGTAGACGTTGAAACCCAAGTTTTAATTGAAGGTATGAAACGCGGGAGAATTTATGGAAGGAATAGGAGCGATAAGCTTGTGTATGTGGATGCGCCTGAAGATACAATAGGGAGTATGGTTAATGTTACAATTAAGGAAACTAGTCCCTGGTCCCTCAATGGAAGTTTATCGTAGTTGTTTTAGTGGATATGGTCTGATGGTAATGTTGTTTTGGAGAGTTAGTAATATATTTTGTACAGGATATTTATCTAAATGACTTCTGATACGAAGACCATGATATTGCCCATAACTGAAATAGAACAGGCTGCATTTTGTCAAACTGATGATGACCTTCAGGCTAAGACGCTTGAAGAGGAATTTCAAGCGGGAGTAAGATGGCAAAAAATACCTATTGAGTATTTGAAATGCAGTCCAGAAGACCTTGAAAGTCGAATAAGTGATTCAAAAGAAGCTCTCGGTGAAAATGTACTAATTCTTGGTCACCACTATCAGAGAGAAGAAGTAATCAAGTTTGCTGATTTACGTGGAGATTCTTTTAAGCTATCCCAATTTGCTGCTACTCAAAATAAGGCTGAGCACATAGTGTTTTGCGGTGTGCATTTTATGGCCGAAACAGCCGATGTTTTGAGTGGTCCGCATCAGAAAGTTATATTACCTAACATAACAGCCGGATGCTCGATGGCAGATATGGCTTCAACAGATGATGTTTTGGATTGCTGGGAGGAACTTGAATCAGTATTATCTAGTGTAGGAGGAGTGATACCAATTACCTACATGAACTCCACGGCAGCTATCAAGGCTTTATGTGGTCGGAATGGGGGAATTGTTTGTACTTCTAGCAACGCTTCGGCAAGTTTCGAATGGGCTTTTAAGAGAGGTCAAAGGGTGTTGTTTCTTCCGGATCAGCATTTAGGTAGGAATACCGCTCACAAATTAGGAATTGGCAATGATGAGATGTTAGTTTGGAATCCATACAAATACCTTGGTGGTCATACTGAACAAGCACTTCGGGATGCGAAAGTAATTCTTTGGCAGGGACACTGCTCTGTCCATACAAGGTTCAGTACTTCTCAGATAGAAGATGCCAGGGCAAAACACCCGGATGTTACGGTAGTTGTCCATCCAGAGTGTACACGGGATGTCGTAGAATTAGCAGACCTGAACGGGTCTACTGAGTACATCATAAAAGTTGTAAAAGAAGCTCCGTCCGATACAACATGGGCCGTTGGGACTGAAATCAGTTTAGTAAATCGTCTTTCGAAGGAAAACCCTGACAAAACCATTTTTTGTTTGGACTCGGTGGTATGTCCTTGTTCTACTATGTACCGCATACATCCAGCTTACTTAGCATGGGTGCTAGATGGTTTGAAAGAGGGAGTAGTGGTGAATCAGGTTAAGGTAGATGATAAGACTTCTATTGAAGCTCAGGTAGCTTTAGATAGGATGCTCTCTTTAGCTGGATGATTAACGTTCTATGTAGGCAGATATGTCCTATGGTAGTAATTTTTAAGTAATCTCTATTCAGTGCGGTCCATTGGTTGAGGGTAGATTTTTGTTTTTAGCAGATTTTGGTCTAGATTCACTCATCGAGAGATCTCTTGCAGAAGATCTGTCGGATGGCGATCCTACTACAGATTTACTTTTAGCATCTGATTTAAAGGGTGAGGCCACTATTGTAGCGAGAGACAGTGGAGTTCTTTCCGGGATTGATTTTGCATTAAAAGTGTTTCAAAGATTAGATTCAACACTTAATTTAAATAGGCTTATAGAGGATGGTTCAGATATATCTTCTGGGAACTCTTTAGCACAAATAGATGGTTTGCTTGCTTCTATACTCAAAGCGGAGCGGACCGCAATTAACATTGTCCAACATTTGAGTGGTATAGCCACTTTGACAAGGAGTTATGTTAAGGCTGTTGAAGGTTACGAAGTAAGTATATTAGATACGCGCAAGACGACAGCGGGATTACGTCATATGGAGAAACATGCCGTAAGGTCTGGTGGTGGGAACAACCATAGATTTAATTTGGGGGGTAGTATTCTCGTAAAAGATAATCACATTAAGGCTCTTAAGGGTGTTGGTTTCGGTATGGGAGATATTGTGCGTAAAGCTCTTATTAAAGCCAATGGTGCTTACGAGGTAGAGGTAGAAGTAGAGAGTATAAGCGAATTTAAAGAGGCATTGGACGCCGGTGCAAAAAGAATCTTACTTGATAACATGAGCATCGATGAAATTAGGGAATGTGTTTGTATATCGAACGGAATAGCTCTGCTGGAAGCGTCTGGAGGGATAACTTTGTCTAATGTGCGTGATGTAGCGTCAACAGGAGTAGATTATATATCGGTTGGGTCACTTACCCATTCATCAACGTCACTGGATATAGGTCTTGATTTATTCTAGTACTACACTTTTTTTAGCATTTGATTCTGAAGAAGGTTATAAGCCAATACTTTTAGAGATCAACTAATTGAACTATTAGAGTCAATAATTATAGTGACTGGGCCATCATTCTTTAGGGATACTGACATATATTCTTGGAATAACCCCGTTTCAATTTTGAGCCCCGTTTTTTTGAACAGGCTGACCGTGTATTCGAATAAATTTTTTGCAATTTCTGGTCTTGCTGCTTCGGTAAAACTTGGTCTGCGACCCTTGCGTGTATCAGCATGAAGAGTAAATTGACTTATGACTAGAATTTCTTTTCCCATATCTAAGGGGGAGTAACTAAACTTACCTTCGTCGTCGTCGAATATTCGCAAATTAGATACTTTATCCACTACGTATTTTGCTTCTATCTCAGTATCTTTTTTGGATATTCCTAAGAACACCACGAATCCACTATTAATGGATCCGACCATTTTGCCTTCTACTGATACGGAGGCTTCACTAACCCGCTGAACGAGAGCCCGCAATAGACAGCCTCCTACGTAGGTTTAAGTATCTTTTTTAGTATCCTTAGCTGAATCTGCCTTAGGCTTTTTGCTACCTTCAGATTCGTTAGAGTTACTTGTTTTTGAAGTTTGGGACTCTTTAGGTTTTGAGATAGACCCTGATGATCCGGTTCCTTTACCATAGTCGTTTACGTAGAATCCACTACCTTTAAAAACTACTGGTACTGAATGTATAATTCTTTGGGCTTTACTCTTACAATCTGGACACGTACTAACTGGTTCTGAAGAGAAGCTTTGCTTCACCTCAAAAACTAAATCGCAGTTACTGCATCTATAGTCGTAGCGTGGCAACGGTTCCCCCAAAATGAATTCCGGATCGACATCTCAACATATTTATAAATGTCACTAAGAAAATCTAGCATTCACATACAGGAGTGTCAAGAAAAAAAGGATTGTAATTTTTATATATACTCGGCTACTATCATAACCTATATGCTAAGCTAGGTTAGTCCAGGCAACAATATCTGAGGTGTGTAGGTGGTAAATCTACTTGAATTGAAGGGGTTGACAACTCATTTTTATACAGATGAGGGAGTTGTTAGGGCGGTTCAGGATTTGTCCTATCAACTAAATGAAGGTGAAATATTAGGGATTGTTGGAGAGAGTGGATGCGGGAAAAGTGTTAGCGCTTTATCTGTAATGCGTTTGATAGCAGATCCTCCTGGGAAAATTGTATCGGGACAGGTGTTATTTGAAGGCCAAAACCTGTTGGATCTAAGTGAATCAGAGATGAGAAACGTTCGTGGTAACCGAATTTCTATGGTTTTTCAAGAGCCTATGACTTCATTGAATCCAGTATTGACCATCGGGAAGCAACTTACGGAGACTTTGGTATTACATTTAGGCATGACAACTAGATCGGCATACAAGAGGGCTCTCGAACTATTAGATATGGTAGGTATTTCAGACCCGAGTCAACGATTAAAGGATTACCCGCATCAACTTAGTGGTGGTATGAGACAAAGAGTAATGATAGCTATAGCTATTAGTTGTAATCCCAAAGTGATTATTGCTGATGAGCCAACCACAGCACTTGATGTCACTATTCAGGCTCAAATTCTTGAATTGTTGAAGTCTTTAACCAATGAAATCGGCACTGCTCTTGTAATTATTACGCATAATTTGGGTGTGGTGGCTAGGTATGCTACCAGGGTTTTAGTAATGTATTCAGGTAAAATAATCGAATCTGGTAGATCTATAGATACGTACAATAATCCCAGCCATCCATATACTATAGGTATGCTTGGTTCAGTGCCTAGATTGGATAAGCCTTCCGGCACGAGACTTTTACCTATACAAGGGATACCTCCAGACTTGATAGAGACATCTATAGGTTGTAGTTTTTCTCCGAGATGTGCTTTTAGCTCAGATATTTGTAATGAAAAATCTCCAGAGTTGATTAAGGTTGGTGACGATCATTTTTCGGCATGCTGGAGGTTGAATGAGATTCCAAGTATTGCCAATCGTACTCATGTTAGAGGGGAATAAGTGACTTACGGTCAAGAAGTACTTTTAGATGTTAGTGAACTGCGAGTGCATTTTCCTGTGACTTCAGGGATATTTTCTCGCAATAAAAGGGCTTTTATAAGAGCAGTAGACGATGTTTCATTAACAATTAAAAAGGGCGAAACTCTTGGTCTGGTAGGAGAAAGTGGTAGCGGTAAAACTACTCTTGGAAGAAGCATTTTACGGTTGGTGAATCTGACATCCGGAAAAGTAAAATTTGATGGTGATAGGATTGACCAGATGACCGGGAAAAACATGCAATCTATACGGAAGAAGATGCAGATTATATTTCAAGACCCATTTGGTTCGTTAGATCCAAGGATGACCTGCGGGGATATAATAGGAGAGCCTCTCATTGTTCATAATCTCACTTCTAACAAATCAGAATATCGTGAAAAAATTACAGAACTATTAGATACGGTAGGATTGAATCCATATATGGCTGATCGTTACCCCCATGAATTTAGTGGAGGACAAAGACAACGTATAGGCATAGCTAGAGCACTAGCTGTATCTCCAAGTTTTATAGTTTGCGATGAACCAGTTTCTGCTTTGGATGTATCTATACAAGCGCAGATAATCAACTTATTAGAAGATCTGCAGTCAAAGTATGGCCTTACTTATCTATTTATTGCTCATGATCTTTCTGTGGTTAGACACATCTCAGATCGAGTTGCTGTGATGTATTTGGGTAAAATAGTGGAAATTGCAGATAAGGATGAACTTTATAATAATCCGTTACATCCATATACTCAGGCACTTTTATCAGCTGTACCCATACCTGACCCAGAGATAGAGACAAAAAGAGAGCGTATTCTTTTGGAAGGAGAAGTGCCTAGCCCTATGCAATATCCAGTGGGTTGTGTGTTTCACACCAGATGTCCGATAGTTGTGGAAGGATGTGTTGCTAGGGTGCCTGACTTACAGGAAGTTAGTCCAGATCACTGGGTTTCATGTATGCGGGTTGATGGATATTCGTAAAAGATTTTCCTATACTTGTTGAGGATCAATATGCATCTTAACACTAATGATCTAAATGTATATTCACCGGATTCCTTTCCCCTTTCTTTGTACGTTCATATTCCATTTTGCGAGACTAAATGTCCATATTGCGATTTCAATACATATTCGCGTATAGAGTCCATGATGCCTTCATATCTAGAGGCTCTTAGAGTAGAGATTGAAATTTGGGGGGATATGCTTAGATCTCCAATATTGGGCACGGTATTTTTTGGAGGTGGTACTCCTTCATATGTGCCTGTGGAAGGGCTGAGTTCTATTCTTGACTCTATAACGAGTTCATTCAATATTTCCGAAGGAATGGAGATTACTTTGGAGTCCAATCCTGGAGATTTGAACGAATCAACCTTAAGAAACTATTTGAACCTAGGAGTAGGTAGGTTAAGTATAGGTGTGCAGAGTTTTGATGACCAGATGTTGAAGCTTTTAGGTAGACGTCATACCAGTGAACAGGCTCTTCAAGCTTTCGAATTAGCACTTAAAGCCGGTTTTACTAATGTTAGTATCGACCTGATGTATGGATTACCTGAGCAGACTATGGAGATATGGTCTGAGACACTTGATACAGTGAAGCAGCTGGACCCTCACCATATTTCCATCTATGCCCTTACTATAGAAGAAGGTACTCCTATGGAGAACTGGATTGCATTAGGTAGAATGATAGATCCAGACCCAGACCTAGCAGCAGACATGTATCTTTTGGCAGAAGAAAGAATGGATGCATTAGGATATTGTCATTATGAGATTTCAAATTGGTCTAAGCCAGAATTTCAGAGTAAACATAATCTTACGTATTGGAAGAATTTGCCTTATTTAGGGGTTGGACCAGGAGCACATTCATATATTTCAGATTGCAGGTTTCAAAATATAAAATCCCCAAGGGAGTATATTACGAGGCTTGGGAGTGAAAATAGAGAAAACAAAGTATTTAGCTACGAATTTCCTGAATCCGTGCCAGTTGTTGAAAAAGTGGAATCAGTTAACAATAATCTTGAGATGGCTGAGACCATGATGATGGGCCTAAGGTTGAGTGATGGAATAAATTCAGATAATTTTGTTGATAGGTTTGGGATTTCGCCGGATAATGTGTACGGCAAAATTATAGACGGTTTTGTTTCTGATGGGTTGCTTGAGGCAGTGAGTGGGTGTATACGGCTTACAGATAAAGGTCGTCTATTTGGCAATGAGGTGTTTAGTAGTTTTTTTCCAGTGAAAATATAGAAAATTTAATGTAATTAGGTAGTGGCATATGGGGAAAAGTGGAGAGATAGTAGATATTTTGGTTGTTGGGGCAGGATCAGCAGGTGGTGCTTTTGTATGGAGTTTGAGTGAATCGGGATACGATGTAATGTGTCTTGAGCAGGGTCCTTGGTTGAGTCCAGAAGATGCTCCGAGTACTCACGAAGATTGGGAACTCCATACTTATACCGATTATAACTTAGATCCAAATTACCGAAAATTACCTCAAGACTATCCAATCAATAATGAAAATACTTGTATAACCCCGCTTATGATCAATGCCGTTGGGGGTAGTGGTATACATTGGGGAGCACATTTCCCTCGCATGAGACCCTCAGATTTTCGCGTAAAAGATTTAGATGGCGTAGCTGATAATTGGCCATTGACCTATTATGAGTTAGAACCCTATTTTGATCTCAATGATAGGATGGTGGGTGTGTCAGGACTTAACGGGAACCCAGCTTATCCACCTATGCCAATGAGGCAAACTCCACCGCTGCCTATCGGAAAACATGGTGAAACTATAGCGAGGGGTTTTGAAAAACTTGGTTGGCATTGGTGGCCAGCTGAGAGTGCTATAAACTCTGAGCCTTACGACGGTAGGCCAGCTTGCAACAACTGCGGGCCCTGTATTCTAGGATGTCACAATGCTTCACGTGCTAGCTCCGACGTTACTTACTGGCCAAAAGCCATAGCTAAAGGCGCATCACTTAAGACCGGTTGCAGAGTCAAAGAGGTCACTGTCAATAAACATGGATTCGCTACCGGTGTAATTTACTATGATGAAAAAGGAATGCTAAAAGAGCAAAAAGCTTCTGTAGTGGTGTTAGCGTGTAATGGTGTTGGGACACCACGACTGTTGTTGAATTCGGTCTCTCCGGTCTTTCCAAATGGATTAGCTAATCACAGTGGATTGGTTGGCCGGAATCTGATGTTTCACCCAGTCGCAGTCGTAGACGGTGTCTTTGAAGAAAATCTCCAGGGATTTAAGGGTCCTCTCTCATGTTCAATAACGAGTTATGAATTTTATGAAACTGATATCTCTCGAGGGTTTGTGCGAGGTAGTCAACTCCAGGTTAATCGTTCTGAGGGTCCTGTACATGTGTCATTAGGATCAGGTGCAGCTGGTAATCGTGTACCTTGGGGTGAAGAACATCACAGAATATTTTCTCAGAGAATGGGTAATACCATAAGGGTAGCAGTTATGGGAGAAGATTTGCCCGAATTGTCTAATAGAGTGGAATTAGATGACCAAATGTCGGACTCAGATGGTGTGTCCTCTCCGAAGATTAATTATGTAGAGAGCGAAAATAGTAAAAAGCTGATCAAATTTGGTATTGATAGAGCGATAGAGGTTCTTGGTGCTGCCGGCGCCAAGTCCATTCATCACGATCCATTGCTGTCTGCAGCGGGGTGGCATTTGATGGGAACGGCTAGAATGGGTACTGACCCTGAGCGATCAGTGGTAGATAGATTTGGTGCCTGTCACGATGTAAAAAATTTGTATGTTATAGACGGAAGCATATTCGTTACCGCGGGCGCAGTAAATCCCACATCCACTATACAAGCCTTGGCATTGTACATTGCTGATAATCTTAAAAAATCATCTCGTTTTCTAGGTGTGACTTAGCGGTAATTTTTCAAGAATGATTTGTTATGGATATTAAAGAGTTGAGTGAAAATCAGAAGAATTTGATCAGTAATGTTCTGGACTGTCTGATTCCGCCAGATGGCGTAGTTATTGGTGCTGGAGAAGCAGGTATAGTTAATTACATTTGTTCCGCTATGTCGACATCTCATGATTTAAATAAAGCTATCCGTAAAATCATATCAGTAATACAAAATGCATCCATGACGCAATACGAGTCAAAATTCGAATTATTAGCACAGGATAATAAAATTGGTATTTTGACCTATGTTGAAAAAATATTCCCTCACTATTTCGAAATATTAGTAGAGCATACATATAAGGGCTATTACAGTAATAAGGATGTTCTTTCACTTCTTGGTGTTGGCGCTACACCGCCTCAGCCAAGAGGGTATATCCTTTCGAGCTTCGATAAAAATATGCTTAAAAGTGTTAGGCGAATGGGAAATAAATATAGAAATCAAGAATAGGTGTGGACTGTTCGTTTGTAATTGATGCTTGTCGCACTGTGTGATAATTTAGGACAACCTTCAAGAGTATTCAGGTTTTATTTTGTACGTAATAGGCACAGCAGGCCATGTAGATCACGGGAAATCCACTCTGGTTCAGGCGTTAACTGGAATTGATACTGACCGTCTCAAAGAAGAAAAAGATAGGGGGTTAAGTATTGATTTAGGATTTGCTGACCTCACACTTACAGACGGCAATCAAGTTAGCATTGTCGACGTTCCGGGTCATGAGCGATTTATAAGCAATATGCTTGCTGGTGTAGCAAGTATAGATCTAGCAATTATGGTTGTAGCTGCTGATGAAGGGATAATGCCTCAAACTCAGGAACATTTAGATATTCTCGAGCTATTAAATGTTAATTCTGGACTTGTAGCTATTACTAAAAAAGATCTCGTTGATTCAGAGTGGCTCGGATTAGTGGTAGAAGAGGTAGAGTCTTTTATAGCCGACACTACTTTACGTAATTCTGCCATTCTTACAGTTTCTGCAGTGACCGGAGATGGAGTCCAGGAAGTTGCTGCACATATTGCCAGCTCTTTGCACAACTCTGTTACAAAGAGAGACCTAGGACGACCAAGATTACCAATAGATAGGGTGTTTACAATGCCCGGATTTGGTGCAGTTGTTACTGGTACGTTGATAGATGGGTTCCTGGATAAAGGTCAAGAAATTGAACTCCTGCCTAAAGGCAATAAGGCCCGCGTTAGAGGCTTGCAAACGCACAATCAGAAATTAGATCGAGTTGGACCAGCGTCTCGAGTAGCTGTTAATTTGTCGGGAGTCTCACACGATCAAATTGAAAGGGGTGATGTTCTTTCTTCTAGTGGATGGCTGAGCACTACTATAGCTATAGATGTTCATCTCAAGGTAATTAGCAATTCTCCTCGTTCGGTTAGACACAACATGTTTGTGACAGTTCATATTGGAGCAACGGAAACCATCGCTCGGCTAAGACTACTTGAAACGGATAGCGTGATTCCGGGGGAATATGGTTGGGCTCAGCTTAAATTTGACAATCCTATGGTTGTAGTTAAAGGTGATCGTTTCATAATAAGATCGAATAATAGGACTTTAGGAGGGGGAGTCGTTGTTGATTCAAAAGGACGTCGGCATCAGAGAAAGCAAGAATCTTTAATACATCATCTTGAAATCATGGAGAATGGCTCTGATATTGAGATCATAAGCAGTGTTATTCAATTGTCTGAGCCCACAACGTCACATTCTGTAGGAACGGCAGTAAATTTCGCGCAGTCCGATGTCGATTTTCTTATTAAAAACATGACTTCTTCAGGGCTTGTTGTAGTTTTGTCAGGATCCGATGTTCAAGAAAAATACTTATACACATCGGGAGGATGGTCACTCCTCATTGGAAAGGTGTGTAAGTATCTGGGAGAGTACCATAATAATCATCCTTTAGAATTAGGTCTGCCTAAAGAGCAGTTGAGGAATTTTTTGGAATTGCCTCATCAAGTGTTCACCCTTGTTGTGTTACGACTGTTCAGGGAAGAAATTATTGTAGATGAAGGATTGTTTATTAGAATTCCTAGTCACGAGAGATCTCTTAATAGTGTTCAATCCGAATCAGCTGCGAATTATATTAAATCGTTGGAATATGATCCATTTTCGCCACCAACGGACTTGTATTTAGATCCTGATATACTCGCCTTGCTTGCAGATGAAGGTAGAGTAGTAAAGGTTAATGATGAGATAGTATTTCCATCGACTCATTATTCCAAAATCGTAGAAAGGATTACTACTCACATTCGAGAGGCAAACGGAATTACTGTTGGTGAGGTAAGGGACATGTTTGGTACCTCTAGGAAATATGCCTTGGCCTTGATGGAGCATTTAGACCATAAAGGTGTCACTCGACGGGTAGGTGATTCGCGTGTACTTAAGTAATGAATTTTGTATTGGATCCTAAAGAAATTATTGGATGGGTTCATTATAAAGGGATAGGATCGTATCATAGATGTCACTAGATTTGAACAGCACTGCAGCACAAATTGAGAGTATGGTTGTAGATCTTCAGGCTAGGCAGGGAGAACGCGTGAGACGTGTAGAGAGTGCATTCATAGCACTTAATGAATTCCAGCTTGATAGATATTTGGATATTAGCAATGAATCTCAAGGGGGACGGTATAGAATTGTTCCTGAAATCTTAGAGCACCCCTCTAGTGTTTATAAACCAGATCTGCCTCCCGGGAATTTTCGTGTGGTTTCTTCTGATGGATCCCATATAGAAGTTGATAGGCACTTGGCGGTAAGATGTTTTCTTATAAACGTTGGGGTATCTGCATTGACTTATGGAGACTACCCTAATGCAACTTTGTATAGTGTTCCTCGTCTTTATGCAGCTCAAGAAGATTTAGTTATAAGTGAAATTGCTACTGGACGACAGCAATCTATTGAAGGGGCTGTTCTGGGGGCGAAACGTGCGGTAGCAGAGGTTTCAATTTTAGCAGAGGAAGCTAGTGGTTTAGATTCTAATACTCCTAGTATTTATCTGGTTGATGGGTCTCTAGTGATGATGGGGTTAGTTGGTCATGGGTACCATGATTTCGTTTTGCGAGAATTAATAGAGGATGGGTTTATCAAATCTATGAACCATATCAGAGACTTCTCAGAAAACAGATCTTTTGGTTTAGCAAGTTACATCAGTATGCCAGCACATTCGGATGTTGTTAATGCACTTAATGTGACGGGTTGTGTTTATCCCATCAAGGATTCCAATTTGCGTTGCGATAATAGCAGTTTTAGCACTAATCCGTGTGAAAAATGTATCAGTGGTGTATTAGATAGAGATATTTTTTGGAAATTACTCAAACCAGGAGAAAGATCATCAGTTTTCGGAGTGAATTCACCAGTTGTAGAAAATCACTATCTTGGGACTGGAATCACTTTTTTCTATGTTAATGTAGGTACTGAGATTGGTAGAGTCGAGATGCCGTCGTGGGTTTCGGACAACCGTTCCTCTCTGGATTTGGTACATTCACTTATTGTTGACCAGTGTGAACGTGGTAGAGGTTATCCGGTGGCTCTTATGGAGGCTCATGAACAGGCAGTTGTTGGTGTATCTGACCGACGTAATTTCGTGCAATTAGTTGAGCAGGTATTACATAAAAAGGGTTCCGATGTCTATACTTCTGAAAAGGCACGTTCAAAGAGGTTGCGTTGGTTATAACACTATAATTTAATTTTTAGAATAACTGAAAGGTATAGATATGGATGCCAGTGCGGATAATGGTAATAGATCTTCGGATTTAGTAGGGGTTAGTAAGGGTAATTATGCTTCTACTATTTCTCCGTTCGGAGAAATAGTAGAAGCATCGACAACGTATTTATTGGCACAGTGTCATCGTCTTTATGCGGCTCCTTCTCTAGGTGACTTAGTTCGTACTGAAGAAGATAGCACAGCATTCAGCGTCGTAGCCGATGTTTCTACTAAGAGTATTGATCCTAGTCGTCGTCCGCTGGCAATGTCTCAGGGAGAAGATACCGTGGATGATATATATAATCGCCATCCCCAAATCAGTCGACTGCTATCAACAGAAATATCTTTAATAGTTGTGGCTCATAAAGCAGATGGTAAATTATTCAGATATTTGTCACCTGTACCTACTAAAATTCATGCTCAAGTATCGATTTGTCAATTTGAAGAGGTTCGGGAATTGACTATGTCACTCGAATTTCTATCAGTTTTAATTACTTCTTCGGTGGGTTCTCCGGATGATGTTGTTGCTGCATTCTTACGTACAGCAAGCGTGTCTCATCCTGACCCGAAGAAATTCCTGGTGGATGCAGGAAAGCATATAGCTGCGATTCTGGCTGGAGATGTGCACAGATTGAACGCTTTACTAAGGAGAATTTCATAGTGGAAACGGACAAAAAATGTGAAGATGTATCGAATGTACTTGGTATGGTACTTGCGGGATCTCTCACAGAAGGTGTTCGGATAAAATTAGCTTCAAACGTGTCAACTGAGCAGATTAAGGTTGGGACCTTTGTTAGCATTCGAGGAGAACTGATGCGATTTTTTGGTGTGGTTACAGATGTATCTTTGGATTCTATGGACTCTAGCTTAACCTCGATTCCTCCGGATGTAACGAATCCTTTTATACACGAGGTTGTTTCTGGAACTACAGTTTACGGGACACTCACTGTAGAGCCTATGTTGACTTTGGGAGACGACAAGGATCCCACTTCTAGTTTAGAAGGCCCATTACCGGCCAAGACAGTACCTGCTCATTTTGCAGAGGTTTCTATAGCATCAGAGACGGACATAGAGTTTATTTTTGGTAAGGAAGACGAGTCACATTTTTATATTGGGACACCATTGGATATGGAGACTAAATTATGTCTTGACGTAAAAGAATTGGTTAAGCGTAGCAATGGTGTTTTTGGTAAGAGTGGCACTGGGAAAACCTTCCTGACTCGCTTGCTTCTTATAGGAATTCTGCAAAATAGTGCGGCGGTAAATTTGGTTTTTGATATGCATAGTGAATATGGATGGAAGGGTAGTAGCGAAGATAATAAAGAGGTTAAAGGTCTAAAGCAGTTATTCTCATCGAAAGTTGCCGTCTTCTCCCTCGACGAAGAAAGTTCACGTAGAAGAGGTTTAACACCAGATTATGTAGCGAAAATAGGTTATGGAGAAATTGAACCGGAAGATATACAACTTCTTAGGGAGACCATGGGTTTGTCCGAAGTTGCCGCTGAATCGAGCTACAATCTCCGTCAGCGACTAGGTCCACAGTGGCTAAGAGATTTTCTGAATCTTAAATCTGAACAATTACTCGAACTGGCTCAAGAAATTAGTGTTAATGAGCGCGCACTTTCTACACTACATAATAGACTTTCTAGACTTAAAAGATTTGATTTTATAAACGAATCGGATAAGAATGATTCTGTGAAACAGCTACTTCACTATTTAGAAAGAGGCATGCATGTAGTACTAGAGTTCGGTCGTTACGGGAATAGTTTAGCGGCTTATATCCTGGTAGCTAACATATTAACAAGACGTATTCATGACAGGTATGTTTATCTCAAAGATAGATCATCCGTAGACGGAATTGGAGAACCAAGACCGGTGGTGATTACAATTGAAGAAGCTCATAAATTCTTAACTCCAGGTATTGCTGGTCAGACCATTTTTGGTTCGATTGCACGTGAGATGAGGAAATATAATGTAACGTTGTTGGTTGTTGATCAGAGGCCTAGTGGTATAGATGAAGAGGTTATGAGTCAGCTTGGCACTAAAATAACATGTCTTTTAGATAGTGAACGAGACGTTAATTCTGTTTTGTCAGGAGTATCTGGAAGTCGTAAGTTACGCTCTGTCCTTTCAAGACTTGAGTCTAAGCAGCAGGCTTTAGCATTTGGTGATGCACTGCCGATGCCTGTCGTAATTAGAACTCGTGAGTATGGTTCTTCAGAATCTTATCGTGAGTTAGGTTGGAAGGATGACCGTGAACTTGCTCAGCAAGTTAAGAGTGATGTGGAAGATCTTTTTGGTCCAGACACAAGTTAAGGGATTGACTTTTGCCCACGGTAATCTATAACGATTAGTATTGTTGTTTTGGATGGGTAAATTCATCTAGGATTGCCAGATGGTTTCGAATAGGGATGGGTTATATTCCTAACGTATCTAGAGACGTGTCATCGATTCCAAAATGGTGGGCGACTTCGTGTATGACGGTTTTTTGGATTTCTTCTACTATCTCTTCTTCCGTATCGCATATTTTTTCTATTTCTTCCTTAAAAAGTGTTATCTTGTCTGGAAGAACCATACTGTAATCATCACGTAGAGTGATTGGAATTCCTTCATAAAGTCCCAAAAGCAAGTTTTCGTTGTCTATCTCAATGCCGCCTAATTGGTCCTGTTTAGGGACATCTTCTACGATAATGTCTATATTCTGTAACTGTTCTCGGATACCTTGAGGGATATTATTCAGGGCTGATCTGACTAATTCTTCGAATTGGTTAGTGTTCATAATTGGAGTCTATCAGGTCGTAATTATTAATTCTAATTTTAAGCGAATATTCTAGCAATACTGGTAAATTTGTGGTAGGTTTTTAACATGATTCCTGACATCGAATTCAGATCTTATGGACGCTGGACCAGATACTTTCAAGATTTTGTTTTAGTTGGTAGTGCCATCTTCATGATTCTGACTATGTATATGGTATTCCTCTGGGTTCCAACTGAAAGTAATCTTGGTGTATCGCAGCGTATTTTTTATTTTCATGTTCCTCTGGCTTGGATTGGAATGGTATCAATAATTATAGTGTCTGTTTCTAGTGCTATCCATCTAATTACGGGTAGAGAAAAATGGGATCATTTGGCTTATGCGGGTGCAGAAGTAGGGGTAGTTTTCTTTACTCTGCTTTTAGCTACTGGAGTAATGTGGAGCAAGCCTGTATGGGGTGTTTGGTGGACATGGGATGCAAAATTAACTACAACACTTATACTTTGGTTTATATACGTGAGTTATATAATGCTTCGTGCTTATGGTCCTAAAGGATCCCAAGGGGCGCGATACGGTGCAATAATTGCTTTAATAGGTGCTATTGATATGCCTATAATATACATGGCGACTGTTTGGTGGCGCACAGCACACCCTGAAATGAACATAGGACCGTTAGCGGAATCTGATTCTCTGGATTCTAGGATGCAAATTACCTTATTGATTTCGCTCATTTCTTTCACGTTTTTGTACGTATACGTTTTAATACAGAGGTTTTACCTAAGACGATCTGAGGGGGAGGTAGATGAGATTTATTATAAGATTGGATAAAATCCGGATCATCCTGACTATATCTATTTTATTGATTGCATCTATTATGTCAGCTGTATGGGCTAAACCAGTGTTGGCGACTTATGAAAACTCTGAGGAAATTATTGGTAGTAGATATATGGATCATATGAAGCAAGAAAATCGAGAACCTGAGGCTAATCTACCGTTTCTTTTCGCCGTGTATACTATTACATGGGCAGGCTTTTTTGCTTACATTTTTATGTTGTCCCGGCGGCAACGTGATATAAATCTAGAGATTGAATACTTGAAGTCCAAGCATACAGAGATTGAGTCTAAATCTCAAAGCAATGAGTGAGGTGGACATCAATATTGAGTAGTGGTGAGCCGTTGCAGGTTAATATCCCAGGAAATCATGATGGATTAGGGTACGTATCCAAGATCCGAAATAGGATGCGTATTATATTGGTGTTAGGTGTTCTTGCATCAGCCTTCGGATATTTTGCATTTATGGCTTTTGATAGTGCAACACTATTCTATCTTACTGTAGGCGAGCTGGTTGAACGTGGCGCATCGGTAGAAGGGGAATCAGTGAGAGTTAGTGGAAAGTTGGTATCCGGTTCCTTTATTCGTCAAGATGACTCTACTATAGCTACATTTGAACTCACTGATGGTACTCATGTTCTTAGTGCTATTCATGATGGAGTGTTGCCAGATTTATTTTTTAATGAACACTCAGAGATAATACTTGAAGGGCTTTACAAATCTGACGGGAAATTTCAAAGTCACCACGTTACAGTTAAATGCCCTTCCAAGTATATTGCATCAGGGTAAATTATGTTAAGTGTATATTCTTAACAGGTTGTAGCGTTCCGGTTTTATACTGAATAAAGGGTTATGATATCTTCTGCAGATTTCCCGTTCATTGAAGAAGTAGTTTCTTCTACGCGCTTTGAGAACGAAGTACGATCTTTAGCTTGGTAGATTAATCCTAGTGGTATACCATCCCGGTCTACTATATTTTGGGCATCTGATACGCTTTCCGGATTATGGTCTTCAGGCAAGGACCATGCCATCGGTTGTATCCCCTTTTTGACGTTACCCTTGAGTTGTTCATAGGTGTTGTTATATTCAGTACATGGAGACTGCACGTGTACTATCGCGAATCCTGGATATTTCATCGCGTCATATATCATTTGTGATAAATCTTTGATCTTACTAGATAAAGCTGATGCAACATGAGACACACCGAGCGTAAGGTAGAGCTTCAGGGGGTTTACCGCGTCTTCCATTTTACCGTATGGCGTGGAACTGGTTATCATACCTTCATGGGATGTAGGTGAGCTTTGACCTTTGGTAAGGCCGTATACCGCATTGTCCATTACTATTACGCATACATCAAGGTTGCGCTGAGCCTGAGGCGCGATATGCTCCATGCCTATACTCAAGAAGTCGCCATCTCCTGCAACTACAGTAACATTTAAATCTGGTCGACTAGATTTAATCCCCATGGCAATAGGCAGGGTACGACCATGAAGCCCGTGTATACCAAATGGTTGTTGTCCTTCCAGTAAATGCACCATATTCCCAGAGCATCCGATTCCAGCAACTATCACATTATTTTCGATGGGTATTTCTGTGTCAATGATGTATTTCTGTAAAGCTTGTTCTAGGGCACGTCTCACTCCAAAGTCACCGCACCCAGGGCACCATTTAAAGTCATATTCCGGATTTTTGTCCGTCATGAAGCAGATCTCC
This sequence comes from uncultured Chloroflexota bacterium, assembly GCA_913051545.1. Classification (GTDB taxonomy): domain Bacteria; phylum Chloroflexota; class Dehalococcoidia; order Lucifugimonadales; family CAJXCD01; genus CAJXCD01. The sequence continues at coordinate 18,910 of CAJXCD010000005.1, read as the reverse complement.
TGTTTTCCAACTCAGCGAGTCGTGAAGAGATACGTTGAACTAGATCTTTGACTTTGAAAGGCAGACCAGTATACTGTGTTATCGGCTCTGCATTTACCCCTTGAGATCTTAGCACGCTAGCGAATTGGCCCAAATAGTTAAGTTCTGGCACGAGTACCAATTTTTTGTTTCTTAATTCCTCGAGCAGAGTAGGATTAATTGGATTCAAAAACATGGTGTAGAACCACCCGATGTCTTTACCATCTATTAGCAATTTTTCATATGCTTCTTTGGCTGGCCCCTTGGAGCCCCCCCAAGGCATAATTGCTACATCAGCGTCTATTTTATCGTGTTCGTAAGGGCTATCCATGAGAGATTCTAGTTTTCGGAATCTTCGGTTAGTCATTTGTATATGCCGTTCAGATAAATGAGTTGTGTCTCCTATGCCATCATGTTCACTGGCATTAGCGACATAACTACCTGGGCCACCGGGAATAGGCATAGGTGAGATTTCACCGGGTTCGTACCTCTGGTACCCATTTTTGCCTTCATAGAGTATCCTGTTCTGTACTTCCAGTGTTTCCAAGTTTGGCTTAGGTATATTCTGTTGTTTTTCGGACAAGGAATGCTCACTCAGTAGTACTACTGGCCCTTGGTAGGTTTCAGCCCAGTTAAACGCTTGTACGGTACCATAAAAACATTCCTCAACTGTACCGGGTGCTATAACTGGGAGAGATACATCTCCATGTGCAGGATTAATCGCATTAAGTAAGTCAGATTGTTCAGTTTTAGTTGGTAAGCCAGTTGCCGGACCACCTCGTTGTACGTTAACGATCACTAACGGAATTTCTGCCATCCATGCCATGCCAAGACCTTCACTCATCAATGAAAATCCTGGTCCTGCAGTAGCACTCATCGCTTTAGTTCCAGCATATCCCGCACCAATTAGTGAGGTGATTGCTTCGATTTCAGAACTGACTTGATAGGCAAACTTGCCTTTACCAACTAGATTCTTTTCCATCCAGATGAGTATTGTTGTGGCAGGTGATATGGGATACCCGCAATAAAATTGTACGCCTGAGGCAACAGCTCCTAAACATATGGCTTGGTTACCATCAACGAATATCTGTTCATAGTTAGGTTTTTGGGGTGGATTTAGTTCACCTATTTCAAACCCGCTGGAAGAGGCTGCTTCTCTTCCCAAAGTCAGGGCATGTATATTGGTAGGAACTATAGTTTCTCCATACCTAGCAGTGTTGGACCAGCGTCGTTTTACGAATTCTTCAAGTATTGATTGAGGAATCCCTATGAGACCAGCCAGAGCACCCATTACTACCATATTGGCAGATCTGGAGTTGCCTGTAGATTTAGCTAATTTATCAAACGGTATTCCTAGACTTTCCCCTCCTTCGAGGTCCATTCCGTCTGAATCGTAGATAATAACTCCACCATTACGTACTTCGTCTTTGTGTATTGAATATGCCTCTTCATTAAAAACGACCAAGACATCAAGTTCATCTCCTCTACTCAGGACCGTATCGGTCGATATGCGAACCTGCATCCAAGTTGGTCCACCTGTGATTTGAGATGGGAATGTAGCAAAGGTCTGGGCATGATAGCCAGATTGGGTATTAGCGGCTGCTAGGCCTATGGCCGCAGTCATGAAACCTTGTCCGCCTTCACCAGCAAACCGTACAACGAAGTCAGACTTATTCAAATCAACTTCTCCCGTATAGCACAATTAATGATTCAATGTTGTGATTGGAACCACAACATCGCCCGAGGGTTTTAAGGAAAAACCTTTCGTGACCACAGGCTTTACCTAAATACACACCCCGGGCGACTGATATCCACTCACTTTTTGTATCTATGCCAAATATAGCAGGGCTATGCTTGTGGTGTCAATTTATATATGTGATTTAAATACTTTGAAGTTGTTAAGCCAGATTGTAAAATGTGGATGATTCATCATTTATTTTGTGAACCTAACCGATGCACTAGGTCTAATAGTTCTCTAGTGTATATTGAATTTTATTGGATAATATTTCCTCTTCAATGCCTAATTCTATAGCTTTCAAATAGTCGTGGTCTGCGGCTTTCACATAACCCAGGATTGTGTTTGCAATGGTGCGTCCAGCGTAGGCTGATTTAGATTCCGGGTCCTTATTAATCACCAAGTTGAAATCCAATATCGCTTTTTTTGGCATTTTAAGTTCGATATAAGAATTTCCTCTGTTAGTGTAAGCTTCTAAGAAATCTGGGTTACGTGTTATAGCTTTACTGTAATCTGAAATAGCGCGGTTAATATCCCCTAACTTGTAGAATGCTAGACCTCTATTATTATGAGCTTCGGCGTAGTTAGGGTTTATGGTTATAGCGGTGCCATAGTTTTCTATAGCTAGACCTAGTTCGTTCAGGGTGAAGAAAATGGAGCCTATGTTATTAAACAAATCAGGGTTGTTGGGGTTAATTAATATAGCCTTCCCATACTCGTCGAGAGCTTCCTTATACATGTCTAGTTCAACGTAGGTGCTTGCTATAATTGAATGGATTTCAGAATCCACCGATCCAAGGGTAACTGCTCTGTTCCAGTCATCAATTGCAAGGAGCTTGTTCCCTAACGACAGATTAGCAAATCCTCTTTTTATATAAGGCTCGGGTGAAAAATTGTCTATAGTTGCAGCTAGGTCGTAATCTCTGATCGCATTAATAAGATCCCCTTTTTTAAGGAGCGCATCTCCTCGGGTAAGGTAAGCGATAAAGTTGTTTGGGTTTAAGTCTAATGACTTGTCCAAGTCAGGCAAAGCTTCGTTGATTCTGTTGAGTAATAGCAGTGAGGTTCCTTTTAACAAATATAAATCAGCATTCTGCAGTCCCATACTGAGTGCCTTATTTATATCTGTTAACGCGAGTTCATATTCATTAACCATTAGATATGCCTCGCCTCTTTTGTGATACAACTCAGGGTTCATGTACCCTAGATTTAGTGCTTGGTCAAAATCCCATATTGCTGAACGTGGCTCTCCTAGATTCATTTTACTTTCCGCACGTTTTAGGTATGTTTCTCCTGACTCTGGATTTAGCTTTACAAGCTCGTTGTAGTCTTGAATAGCACTCCAATGTCTTTCTAGGCCTGAATATGCTTGTGCTCTAGACAGGTATGCAATTGATAGATCAGGGTTTAATGTTATCGCTGCATCGTATTCGACAATAGCCTCTTCCAGTAGCCCGTCTTCGTAAAACTTAATCCCTGCTTTGTGTTTTCGTTCAGCCTCATCTGCACACCCTGACAAAAGAATATTTACACAAAACAAGACGATTAATAAGATTTGTGTATTTCGCAAGAAATCTTGTGGTGGAAATTTGTATGTCGAATATTTTTTCAATTGCATAGGTGGGTTTTGGAAGTTTTGTTTCTTGATGTAATTCTTGATGTAAATTGTACCGTATCTAATTAAGACTATTCTGTTGGAAATCTATGATAGTTATGTTAAACCTATTCTGGCAAAGATTCCAATGTTACAGTTTTATTGAGGAGACATTTATGCGTAATATGTCACTTAATGATGACACAGACTATGGTCAATGTTTTGTGTGTGGCCCTAATAATTTGTCTGGACTTAGGCTTAGGTTCACGCGCGACGGTGATTCTGTCAAGACTAAATTTAGAGGTGGCCTTCAACACCAAGGCTTTCCGGGTAGGGTTCATGGGGGCGTTATAACTGCCTTACTTGATGAAGTTATGAGCAGGGTGTCACTTTTGGAGGGCATATGGACCATGACTGCTCGTATTGATATTCGGTTTAGGAATCCTATTGAGGTAGATGAGGATGTTACGGCGGTGGGATACAAGTCCAGCAAACGTCTAGGCATATGGAAAGTGCTTGGAAGTGTAATTTTAGATGACGGGTCGATTGCTGCTGAAGCATCTGGTACTTTCCTGGAAATACCAGATAACACTCTGGCAAAAATTACTGAAAATTACCCTATACTGTCTTCTGAATGGATGTCTAGATCCTGATATGCATTAATTAAATATTTTTGGATCTCTCTTGTATTTCATAGAGTGACATCCCCTTCTGGGGGTACATTGGTACTTGGAGGTTCATTTCTTCAAATATTGCATTATGAGATTTTTGACCTCTAACTATTCTGTCTACGTCTACAAGGCCTTCATCTCCAATATTTACAGGATAGGCGTCTGCTGCCCGGTAGCCCCATATTACGGTTCTGCGGGGTTTGTTTGAAGTGTTGGGTAGCGAGGAATGAGGTGTCATACAGTGTAAGAAGATTACGGTTCCGGCTTCCGCTTCTATTGCAACTGCATTATTTTTGTCAATATTTTCTGTTACTTTGCCTTGGAAAACCCCTTTAAGTGAATGGTCAAATAGGCGATTGTTGTGCTGTTGTGGAATTACTTGGAGACATCCATTGGTTTTATCGGCATCATCGAGGTAAAGTAGAAGCGCGAGACATTTTTTATTGGTAAGTAATCCATAAGCCATGTCTTGGTGCCATTCTACCTCAGATCCAATTTGAGGCAATTTCATGTTGATTTTACTCTGATTGAAAACCAAGTTTGGGCCTATAAGTTGTTCGACGCAGTTAAGTACCTCAATATTTTCTGAAAGATTCACAAATGGTTCGTATTTTGTACATGGATCGTATATGCGTCTCACCAGTCTTCCAGAATAGTCTTGATCTGGTTCCATTTCAAGAGTATCTGGATCAAAATGTGACGCAGTACTTTCACCAACGATTCGGTCAATTTCCACTAACAATTTTGATATATCATTTTTGCTAATCATTCCCCTTTTTACTGTAAATCCATTCTCACTATATTGATTAATTTGTTTCGGAGACAGCATTTTTTCACCCATTACTACAGTATAGATTTGTGTATGAATTCCATTTTTATAGTATGTGTTCTGTTATGAACACGCTACCATGAATCATATTACTCAGAGATTTATTTGATGAAGAACTCTAACATGTTTTACGTTTTGGTGTCATCGAAAGTTTTGGACAGAATCAAACTTGCTTGTTGCAGTCTCATAGCTAACTAAAATATTCATGAGTACGTTTAATTTACCGGAGATAGGTGTTCAAGTCAGATGATTGTATAGGAGAAAATAATGGGTAATTTGTTTAGGTCGATTATGCTTACTAAAATATTAATTATCTCAGTTTTTTTAATTGCGGCTCTAGTAGCATGTCAAGGTCCTAGAGGTGAAGCAGGACCACCTGGTGAAAAGGGAATAGCTGGTGCTATTGGTCCACGGGGGCCACAAGGCCCCCAGGCAGATTATGGAACTATCGATGAATACGGCCTTGTGGTTCAAGCGCATGAGCAGGTTATGGTTGATATATATCAGTCATTGTTGCCATCTGTGGTTCGTATTGAGGTTACTAATCAGCCAAGAAATTCGTCTACACTATTTGAATCAAAAAGAGGCGAGGGTTCTGGATTTGTTTGGAGTTCAGAAGGGCATATTGTTACTAACCACCATGTTGTAGATGGTGGTGATGGTATTACGATTGTGTTCGAAGACGGTTCTGAATACGAAGGTAGACTTATAGGCAGTGATCCCGATTCAGATCTAGCAGTCTTGAAAATAGCTGCCCCTCCCGGTTATCTGTCTCCGGTAAGGCTAGGGGACAGTTCTTCTGTAAAGGTAGGCCAGTTTGCTGTTGCTATCGGTACTCCTTTCGGACAAAGTTTCAGCATGACTAGTGGAATAGTGAGTGCTCTTGGAAGACTTATTAATGCCCCTAACGGCTCCTTCAGTATTCCTCAAGTTATACAGACTGATGCGCCAATAAATCCTGGAAATTCAGGAGGCCCTCTACTCGACAGAAATGGAGATATCATTGGTATAAATTCTCAAATAATCAGTTATAGTGGGTCTAGTTCGGGCGTGGGATTCGCTGTTCCAATAAATATGGCAAAATTGGTTATCCCTGACCTGATCAAATATGGGAAATTCGACTATCCATACATTGGTATTAGTGGAGTGACGTTGCGTCCTAAATTGAATGAAATTAATCGATTGCCATCAACTACAAGAGGAGTTCTTGTAGTTGATGTGATAGATGGCGGTCCGGCTGATGTAGCTGGAATAAATGGAGGGGATTATATGGCTAGTGCGGAAGGCTCTGACTTAACGGTGGGGGGAGATGTGATTACTGCCATCGAAGGTACAGATGTTCAAAACATGTCTGAAATCATCACTTATTTATTAGAGAATAACCGCCCGGGTGATGAGGTTACTTTGAGCGTTTTTCGGAACCAGAATGGGCTAGAGGAATTGTTGGATGAGGTGCGAGTAAGGTTAGGTCAACGACCGGAATCTCCCCAAAAACGACCATCGTAGTGATGATTGAAATATTTGATATGTATTCCTGTTGCTATGGAGTGCTGAAACTAATTGGAACCTATAGTAAACTTCAACCGTGGTCGTAGGCCTCCATATCTATACCTATTTTGTAAGATTACGTGATGCCAAAATTCAAAATAATTTCAGATTTTATTCCAACCGGTGATCAACCTAGTGCTATAGAAAATTTGGTTGATGGAGTTGATCGTGGGATGAGGTATCAGTCCCTGTTAGGTGTTACTGGTAGCGGCAAGACCTTTACTATGGCTTGTGCGCTAGAGAAATTGCAACGTCCCGCATTAGTTATAGCTCACAACAAGACCCTTGCAGCCCAGTTGGCAATGGAGTTCAAGGATTTTTTGCCAGACAATGCTGTTGAGTACTTTGTAAGTTATTACGATTACTATCAACCAGAAGCTTATCTCCCAAGGACAGATACTTTTATAGAAAAGGATGCGGATATCAATGATCAACTAGACAAACTACGCCATGCAGCAACGAAGGCTTTATTAACTCGTCGCGATGTATTAATAGTGGCATCTGTTTCCTGTATTTTTGGACTAGGATCTCCTGAGGAATATCAAGGCTTCGTAGCATTTATAAGAAAAGGTGAACATCGTTCCAGGGGTCGTCTTATAAGGCAGTTGGTGGATATGCAATATGAGAGGAACGACTATGATTTGTCCAGAGGGAGATTTAGAGTTCGAGGAGATACGCTAGAGATATTACCTGCATACGAAGATGAAGTTGGTGTACGAATAGAATTTTGGGGGGATGTCATTGATCGTATTATTCGGCTGGATCCACTTACGGGAGAGATGTTAGAGGATTGTGAAGAAGTGGAGGTCTATCCCGCCAAACACTTTGTGACTTCTGAAGAAAAATTAAGGACAGCAATTGATGATATTGAGTCCGAGCTTGAGAATCGTTTGACGATCCTGAAAGGGATGAATAAAAATATCGAAGCTCAACGCCTGGAGTCAAGAACTCACTATGATCTGGAGATAATGAGAGAGACTGGGTATTGTGCAGGTATAGAGAACTATTCGTTACATTTATCGGGTAGATCTCCAGGTAGCTCACCATATACTCTCCTAGATTATTTCCCGGAAGACTTCATCGTTTTTGTGGATGAGTCTCACATGACCCTTCCTCAGATTAGGGCAATGCATGGGGGGGATAGGTCTCGTAAAAAGGCACTTGTAGATTACGGATTTAGATTGCCATCAGCAATGGATAATCGTCCTTTGAATTTTGACGAATTTGTAGATCGTACGAATCAGGTTGTTTTCGTTTCTGCTACCCTAGGCCCGTATGAATACGAAAAAAGTGAACAGATAGTTGAACAAGTTATCCGCCCTACGGGGCTTGTTGATCCCTTAATAGATGTTAAACCAATTGAAGGACAAATAGATGATCTTCTAGAGCAGATAAGACTGTGTGTTGAAAGAGGGGAACGCTGTCTGATAACTACTTTAACTAAAAGAATGGCGGAAGATTTGGCGGATTACCTAAAGGAGGTTGGTACCAAAACTCACTATCTTCATTCAGAAGTGGACACACTTCAGCGTAGCGAGATACTGAGGGATCTAAGATTGGGTGTTTATGACGTTATTGTTGGAATTAATTTACTGCGTGAAGGTCTTGATTTACCGGAAGTTAGTCTTGTAGCTATACTAGATGCAGATAAAGAAGGTTATTTACGGTCTTGGACTTCCCTAGTTCAGACTATAGGAAGGGCCGCAAGACATATCAATGGTAGAGTTATTATGTACGCTGATAGAGTGACCGATTCAATGCGAAGGTCGATTGATGAAACTAATCGTAGAAGGCAAATTCAGGAAACTTATAATTCAGATCATGGTATCACCCCTATCGGTATACAAAAAACTGTTCGTGATATAACCGAGCGAGTTAGAGATTATTCAGAGACTAAGTCGCAGTATTCCCCTCGAGGCGACTTATCCGAGACGGAAATCATTAAACTCATTAAGGAATTTGAAGCCCAGATGAAGGTTGCTGCTAGAGATCTTGAGTTTGAGAAGGCGGCCTTGCTTCGAGATCAGATAGTGGATTTACGAAAGATAATGGCTGTGGATCCCGCAAGCATTACTTAAGAACCTGCCACCGTAATGTTCTTAAGTAATGCTATCTTTTGACACTTCTAATCACAAGGTACTACAATCAATGGCATTAGCAGTTAATTGCGAGGGATAAATATAAATGTCTGATACCACTACTTTGAAGAAAGAAGATGTGTTGGAGGCTCTGAAAGAGGTCTATGATCCTGAAATACCAGTAAATGTTGTTGATTTGGGATTAGTCTATGATTGCCATGTTGAAGGCGGAGATGTAAATGTTAAGATGACGCTCACTTTCCCTGGGTGCGGTATGGGTCCTTATATAGCCCAACAAGCTGAATGGCGGATAGCTGAAATAGAAGAAGTTGAGGATGTAGAAGTAGAGATGGTATACGAGCCACCTTGGTCACCAGACTTGATATCCGAAGAAGGTAAAGCTGCACTGGGTCTTGACTAATTATCTGAATTACATTCCTTAAACTATGTTAGAGGTAGATGGTACCTCGAGAAAGTTGTCTTGGGATGTGTCCGATAGATAGCTTGTTTTTAACTGGGCAATGTGACTTGCTCTCGCGTTTAGTTCCCAGAGTGTCGTCTAATTCTATTATATAAATGACCGAATGGAGTGTGATCTAGTGACTCAGAAACCTAATCCTCACCAAGCAGCTCAGGCTCGTTCAAAAATAGAGCAGATGAAACGCACATTTGATCAGAAACGTGCGGTTGCAGAAGGTCTGTCAGGAATCAAATACAAGATTGGTGTTTATAGTGGTAAGGGTGGTGTCGGAAAGACAACGGTAGCAGTTAACCTAGCAGTTGTACTTGCACAGGAAGGAGCTAGGGTAGGAATCTTGGATGTAGATATAGACTGCCCTAACGTAGTGAAGGCTATTAAGTTGTCTGAAGGACCTATGGTAGGAGATGATAAAAAGCTTATTCCTCCGGAGCGGTTTGGAGTAAGCGTGATGTCTATGTCGTTTTTCCAAAAAAATGAAGAAGAAGCGACTATATGGCGTGGTCCAATGATCCATAATGCCATCAACCAGTTGCTTCAGTCTACACATTTTGGCGAATTAGATTATTTGATAATAGATCTCCCACCTGGGACGTCGGACTCTCCATTGACTGTAATGCAAACACTAACTCTTGATGGGTTTGTGGTAGTTGCTACACCTCAGGAATTAGCTCGTATCGATGCTAAACGATCCATTAATATGATAAAGACATTACAGGTTAAGGTATTAGGTGTGGTTGAAAATTATTCAGGTGTCATTTTTGGTTCTGGCGGTGGAGAAGAAATGGCTAAAGAAGTTGGAATTCCGTTCCTAGGCAGATTGGAACTAAGGGAAGAATATAGAGATACACAAAGACCTACCGTGCTTAATAGCAGTGACGTGTTATCAGAGTACCAACATATAGCCAAACAAACCAAGCTTGCCTTGGATGGGGTTTTATAATAATCCTCAGTAGATACTGTAAATAGATATTTAAATTACATATTTGGTATTCAGTGTGCGCAACTGGTGTATATCTTAAAGCATTGACTAGTTCTGGCTGGTTTTGGGACACACTCGTTGGCTAAAGTGATCCGATTGATTGGTATATTTCGTCAAGCCAAACTACCATTTCGGCAGTAATATCGTTACTGGGATTATCAGATCCATCTGCCTTCCAGTATCCTTCTTCTGATTGGGCCGATATAAGATTGTTTCCCACTTTAATTGCCATATCTTTGTAGATTTTCTCTCCTGTTAGTGTATAAAGCACTGAAGCGCACCAACCGATTTTACCTGCACGGAGAAGACGCCATAGGTATGGATTGGCTGTCTCGGCTAAAAGCATATATTCCTTAGATAGTTCAATCCACTTATTTTCTCCAGTTGCTTGGTATAAGAGTGCTAGAAATCCACCGGCAATTCCAGGGTGGAAGAAAGATTGATCTTTTTCTAACTCAGTATCTAAAACATGACGAAAGGGATCTTGTGAATTGGTAGGTGTATAAAGACCATTAGAACGGCTGTAGACTGTATACAGTTTTTTTGGGTAGTCCGGTTGAATAGAAAGAATATTGTTTAGCCAATATCCCACTCCTTTGGCTATATCTATCATTCCTGTAGACAGTGCTGCTATTCCACATCCACTCACTACCCATATATCTTGGAGCGTGGATGGTTTTCTTTCTATAAGACTTGAATAAAATCCTCCAGTTTCTGGATCCCTGAAATTTAGAAGAAAATCCATCCCTCTACGGGAAAGGTCAAATTGCCTCATTCGTTGAGAAGCTATTATTATCCAAGTATTGTAGTAAGCGTATTAATAGGTATTCTTCTCTGCCGGATGCCTAGGTCCGAAGTCACCTTCTTCGGTAATGCCATATTTTCGTATCCAGCTTAGAAGTCGATTAGCTGATTCGGTTTCACCACTTGCCATCAGTGCAGCAGGCGCCTTGTAGTATTCTGCGGCGCCTATATAAGGATCTCCGAAGCTTCCGTCACTGTGGAGAAACTTGCTCAGATATTTCCCGCCTTTGTCTCGTGCAATTCTGAATCGATTTATTTGGTTACCTCTTAAATGGTTAGTTGTCAAAACTGTTTCACTGGTGCTAGATTATAGCCTCTAGAGTTAATATTGTGTGTAGATCAGGAGATAAAATAATGTTGGACCCAAGTAAGAAATATGTAAATCCAGACAGAGTAATGTTGGCAGAAAATACCCGCAAGGAGGTCCGAGAGGCATTGGATAGTGGTGATCTTAAGGCGGCTATTATTCCATTAGGTTCCATAGAACAACATAATGAACATCTCACTCTAAATGCTGACATAGCAATGGCTACTTTTGTATCTCAGCAGGTCGCCTTGCGTCTTTACCCACAAGTCACTGTGGCTCCTCCATGTCAAGTAGGGTATTCGCCTTATCATATGGCTCGAAAGGGCACTCTAACCCTCAGAAAAGAAACACTTCGCGCATATATATATGATGTAGCAGAGTGCCTGAAGGCTCATGGCATTGAATGTATTCTGACTGTAAATGGCCATGGCGGGAATGGGAGTTTGCTGAAGGGCGTTTTGCCAGAGTGGAGATTTCAACTTGGAGGAATTATCATTGATGAGATGAACTATTGGGAAGGAATTACGAAAGAAGAACAAGAGAACATTCTTCAAGGGTATAGGGATCTCAGAGACGGTAAATTAGATACCATTGCACGCCAAACTGCTCTTAATCATGCCGGTGAGGATGAAACATCAATTATGCTTGCTGCAATGCCGGAACGTGTTCGGCCTTTCACAATGGAAGAGTACGATGAACTTGGATTGGATTATGCCAACAATCTATCCCCTGACGTTGAGAAGTATATGACTCCTTTTACCATCAATTCTGGGTGGCCCAAAGGTGGCCCTAATCCTGAAAATCCTAGGGATCGTGCTCGTCAAGAAAATGCTCAGCATGCTTCTGCTGAAAAAGGTGAAGCGTTGCTGTCTATACATATACGTCACGTAGCCAATAAGTTACAGAGTATGATTGATGCCAATGAGAATGGGGATCAATGGCCTCCATCTGCCTAGACTTTATGCTTTGCATAGTTTCCTGGCAGCGTTTTTTGAGTCGTATATCGTGTATTAGAGCTGACTAAATTCAGTGAGATATTCCGTAACGATGTAGTCGATCATGGATAGCACTTTGGGCTTCTAACAGTGGGCGCTCTAAGTATTTCTGATGGTCTTTTTCGCCGTGATGATGCGTTACGTTATTGATCGTGTTTTGTCTTGAGGAATGTCTGATGTACTCTAGGTCACCTTCTATCATTGTTAGCATGTATTTGGCCATTGCCTCGTCGAACATTTCCCATTTCTTGTCAGTTGCTACGTATATGGGAGATGTGTGAGCAAATACGCCTCGTCTCCATTCATCATAGTGTGTAGTACCTAAATATTCAGGTCCACCACATCGTGCAGCGAGCCAGGTATTACCTTGGATTTTAAACTTATCTTTAATATGTAGCCTACGGGTTGGTTCAATAGATTCAGATGATGCTATTACTCGTCCGCCCTGTACTATTTCTAATGTATTTATAGGAATTATACTTTCTGCCCAGGCTTCGACTTCTATTGTTCCAGGCCCAGAAAGTTTCAAGGTGTCTCCAATTTCTAGTCCATCAACCGAGAAATGTATTATTGGTCCCCCGCTTAGAAAAGTTCGTCCTTTAGCGACGTTCTGACACCACGTCTCGTAATTGAACTCTTGATCTTCAGGGATTTTTACATAGGTTCTGTACAGACCCACTGGTACATCACTGGACATTTTGTCTGTACCGCCCACTAATGGAAGTCGGTAACCACAGTTTAAATAACCGTAATATTGCTGATGTTCCCACACTCCCTGACGTAGCATTTCAATGCCGTCTAATCTATTAGTAGCTATTAGTGCCGCAGGTTCTCCATTAGGGTTAGGGAAATGAGGGTTTATTACGTATCCACCCTGTGCGTGAGCCTCATCGGCCCAGTGGCTTAAGGTGGTTTCCATAGCACCCGCTAATTCACCTTCTGATAGACCATCACTGCACCATGGCATTATGGGTTCTTTTAGCCCCCACAAAATCATGTGCCCTAGAAAGTGCTGACGATTTTCTTGTCCTACGTAAACTATATTATTACCGTCACGCATTATACTTGGAGCTCCAGTAAAGTCTTCCGTGTTAGTGAAAAGGCTACCCCACTGGGATTGTAGTAAGTTAACTACGTTTAGGTCTTCACCTTGGGACTCAGTATGAGATCCTTGAGTTGACAGGAAATGGACATGTGAGTCTCCACTATACCAACCTTGGGAGTTCATGTTTGACCAACGTTTGAGGTTGAGAGTGAGGTTTTGTTGCCCAGGCTCTATATTGATTTTTGTTCTTAGGGGCTCGTATTCGAACCCTCTAGCAACGTCTACTATAACTTCTCCCCGAGGGAGCCATCCCTGGCATTTGCCATCTATGTATGCATATGTAATCTGGCCTAAACGTACATCTCCACCAACATCAATATGCCACGTGTCTAGATTTGAATTGACTTGGTTATGATGTCCGTGTGGTTGATATGGAACCCCTTCAGGGGATCGAAAGTGGACTCTGCATGGTACAGGCATTCCAGTATCTTCATCTATGACTGTGACGTGGACCCAGTTTTTGCCTGTGTCGAGTAGTTCTAAACGGACTCCGTTATCTTCAGCAGAACCTTCTTTTTCTACTTTTCCCCAATTTACAGATCCCAGTTTCTTACCATCTTCATTAACTGTTACTGTGGCAGAAGGCGTAGCCCCGATTTCTACATAGGAAGGGTTGGATTTGGTGCTCTTTTCTTGTCCCCAACCTTTAATTGAATCGCTTAGGTTATCGTAGTTGCCAGTGGATGGGAGTGGATTCGCATATGTGGAGTCGCCACGGTCTACATCAACGTCGACATTAAATGATTTGTCACTATCATCACGATTTGGAAGTGTGATTTTGACTGGGCGCCTAGCTTCCCTGGCAAACGGATGTTCGTCCAGATTACCTAATGTTATGGCGGCGATTAGGAATTTTGGTCCCGTGGGAATTATATCTATGGATTTTATTGATGTGCTAGGCCTCTGGTTTTCCCAGGACCACAGGTAATATTCTCTAGGTTCAGCTGGCATTGCTTCAGTTTGTCGCCTACCGGTTAGGTGCCATGGGCCGTCATGTCTTGGGAATAATTCTTCAGATTTATCGTACACAGCTAGATAAGGATGACCAATTAATGCCATTTGATTTCTAGCCATTTGGTGCGTAACTGATCCATAATTTCCTGTCTCAGGAGGGAGGATACCTATCTCGAACCTCTCTCTTATCACAGCTTGCTGTGAGGTGCCGTCTGTCATATGAAAAACATATTTAGCGACTTTATTACCAGGATAACCTCCTATAAGAAGCTGAGATTCAAGCAGCCTGTGTGCGAATATAACTCTCTGGGCAGTTTTGTTTATTGGTATGGTTAGATTACTGTCGGAGCTGTCAATACTTATGTAGCATCGATCCTTGGAAGGATTTTGTGGGGATCCTACTGCAAATGGTAATCCTCGCATGGTCTGAGCGCCAAGATTGACATTTTTGTTATTCTCCAAGATTTCAATCCCGGAATTACACCAGGAGGAAAGGTTTATAGGTTCATAATCTGACATTGTTTTTTACCACTTAGTTAAATTATCCTGTTCTGGTAACTATGATGAGAACAGTAGCGTAAGTTACTTACGAAAAGCGGAGTGTAATCCTACCGAAGTTCAAGTGTCAACAATTTTCAGCGCACGCGTTTAGTATATCTTTACAATCGCCGCATAGTATCATTCAATTCTAGGAGCGTTTTTTTTAAATACTAGGGGGTTTGAGTAGCATTGAATGACAAGGATATTCTTAGGAAACTTGGATCCGGCAATTCCATAGAGAAGATCATGTCTGAGTCAGGTATGTCTGGCCGTGAATTTAATGAATGGTGGCAGAATGAGATCATCCGAAGAGTTCCCGACTTCACTAGATCTCCCCTAGGAAATGTGTCACAGGATGTAGATATATTTAGGGATGAATTGGGAATTCCACATATACGTTCATCTTCAGCGGATGATCTGTTTTATGGGTATGGTTATGCCATGGCACAAGATCGTTTATGGCAAATGGACTATTTGCGTCGGAAAGCCTTGGGTACATTATCTGAAGTGATAGGAAGTGAAGGACTTGATCGCGACGTAGTTTCTAGGACATTGGGTATCAGACAGATTTCTGAGAGAGAGACAGGTCTTATAGAGTCTGGCACTGCTAATTTATTAGAATCATTTTCTAAGGGTATCAACCGGTATATTGATGAATCTTACGGGAATCTCCCCATTGAATTTGATTTGTTGAGTTATGAGCCAGAACCATGGAAACCCCAGGATTCTATATCTATTTGGTGCGATTTTCGGTGGTATTTAACTGGTAGGTTAAGTGGGATAGCCTTATGTGAGTCTGCTAAACAGTTGCTGAAAAACCCTGACTTGTACCGGGCTTTTTTGACCACTGAGGCTGATGATGAAAGTATTGTTTCTGTAGGAAATTATGATCCGGATACGCTTTCTGAAGAAAATATATTTCAAGGAGGAAGTGGTCCTTACGAAGGATTGGGTAGCAATAACTGGGTGATTGGTCCAAATTTGACTCAGAACGGAATGCCTATTTTAGCCAGTGATCCCCACATAGCATTTGGTGCAGTTTCGTGTTGGTATCAAGTTCATTTGTCTGGCGATTACCTAAATGTAGCAGGAGGAGGATACGTTGGTGTCCCATTTTTGATGTTTGGTAGGAATGAACATGTTTCTTGGGGTTTAACTAATAATATTTGTTCTCAAAGGGATTTATATAGAGAAAAATCTGACCCTCAAAGGCCCGATCATTATCTATTTGATGGTAACTGGGAGCAGAGTGTAAAGAGAGTGGAACGAATTGAAATCAGGGATGCGGAGCCAGTAGACCATTTAGTTTCTTCGACGCGCAATGGACCGATAGTAAATGAATTACTATCGCCAAACGAATCCAGTTCAGATCCGATATCTTTAAAATGGATGGGTCAATTTTTCTCAGACGAAATGTCGTGTTTTCACACTGCTCACAAAGCCACAAACATATCAGAGTTCCGAGAAGCTTTTCGAGAGTTCAAGGTTCCTACTTTCAGTATTGCTTTTGCTGATACTCAAGGTCACATAGGGTATCAATGTGTTGGAAGCATACCTGTGCGTCGATCTTGGGATCGCGGTTATCTACAAGGATGGAATACTGATCATCAGTGGAAAGATATAATCCCGTTTGAATCGATGCCTTTCATGATTGATCCTCCCGAGGGATGGATCAGGTCTGCTAATAATAGGACTGCACCTGGCGATTTCCCGTACCCACTATCAGGCATGTGGCCTAGTGGTCTACGAGCCAAAAGAATTAGGCATATGATCGAATCGGACTCTATTCATTCCCTACATAGCGTGTCTAAAATGCAAGTTGATGTACTTTCACTTAGAGCTGCTTCATCTGTGCCAATTTTGAAGGAAAATCTTAGTGATACAGACAATGTGTTAGTTGGTGAAGCCTTGGCACATTTTGCATCGTGGGACTTTCGGATGAACGAAGACAGTGTTCCTGCCATTATTTTCGAAGAATTTTTTAACCAATGGTGTTTAATAGTGGCAGCGCAGAGATTCTCACCGGAATTCACCAAGCCGATTAGCGCAGCGATTGGAGGTTTAGCTTTTGAACTCCTTTCAAGTGATAATTATGGATGGTTTACGGATGATCGCAAGATGGCTCTAGGATCCGCGATGACTCTTGCTCTGCAACGTCTCCGTAATGATTTAGGTGACGATATGGACCAATGGAGTTGGGGGCATGTGAATAAAGCATACCTCCCTCATCATCTATCGGATGTTGGAGATTTAGGGAAGTTACTTGATAGAGGTGGCGGGCCCGTTTCTGGAACTTCGTTAACTGTAGGCAATGTAGGTGCCGTACCTTATAGTATGTCCTCGGGAAGTAAAGGTGTGGGAGGTGCCAACTACCGAATAGTTGTGGATATGAGTGAGCCTGGTTGCGGATTATGGACGGTGGATCATTCAGGCCAATCAGGACATCCTGGTAGCAGTAACTATGGCGATCAGTTTCAAGATTGGATCGAGGGGGGTCTCCACTATTTGTCCATGGAGTGGGAAAACCTGAACCGTAGCGGAAATAATTCATATAAGATTCGTTCCGGGAATTAGTACATATTTCGTAATGAAGCCAGTGCTATCTTGATATCGTAGTGAGTTAGGTTTTCAATGATTAGCTGTAGTGAAGGTTTCACGCGAAATTTAGTACGGAAAGGATATGTTCTTTTATGAGGATAGGTTTATTGGGAGTTGGAGCAATCGGAGGTGTGATTGGAGGGTACTTAGCTCGTGCTGGGGAGGAAGTTACGTTGGTGGACACATGGCCAGAAAATATTGAACGCATCAAATCAAACGGACTCAAAGTTACTTCTGTGGAGGAAGAGTTCATCACTTTCCCAGTCGCTCTTCATATCGGAGAGCTATCAGCTACCAGGCCAAAATTTGATGTTCTTATACTGTCAGTGAAGTCTGATGACACATCTTGGGCGGTTAAGTTTATCGAGCCATATCTTGCTGAAGGTGGATTTATAGTATCAGCTCAGAATAGTATCAACGAGTTTAGAGTAGCGGAAGAGATTGGTTGGACTCGTGTTATGGGGTGTGTAGTCACAATTGGAGCAAGTTTGTATGAGCCAGGCAATCCTTGCCGAACCAGTACAGTATCTAGACCAGCATTTGTACTAGGGGAGCCGAGTGGCATGATCACCCCCAGACTCGAATCCATGGTAGAAGTCATGGGACCTGTTGGTATTACGAAAACTACCACTAATCTTTGGGGGCAGCGTTGGGCCAAACTAGGTACAAACTGCATGGCGAATGCCTTGGCTGCTGTTTCGGGTCTTACCTCATTTGAATTAAGAAATGATCCCGTTGCAGGAGAAATTGCAGTGAAATTGGTGGCTGAGGTGATTCAGGTAGCAATGTCCTTAGGAGTCCACGTAGAGGATATAAATGGTCAAGTCCCCGCTTCTTACCTTGATGCGGTAGAAAGTCCTAGAAGTATGAAGTTACTTAGAGAGGCATTAATTGAACAAGGTAGAAGTCTAGGAGAAGGTAGACCGTCTTTGGCTCAAGATGTTATGAAGGGACGAAAGACTGAAATAGAACACTTAAATGGTTATGTGATATCTAAAGGAATAGAATTAGGCGTTTCCACACCAGTTAACGTCGCGTTGTACCGTATTGCAAAAGAATTGGAAGCGGGAGAAATTAATCCTTCTCCAAAAAACCTCAAATTTATTGACCTCTAAATCTTTTATTCTTGAAAATTGGTTCGGGTTTGCGTCGATTTTCGTGCATTTAGTGGGTTGACTGAATTCGTTGGTTTAAGTATCATTGAAAGTTCAGCGCGGGTTTTCGGAAACCGGTTAGCGGTTTGCGTTGTGTTGTCTTGCAAGCACTTTAACAACTAGATAGTGGAAGGAAATTAATTTACTTAGAGTTTGATCCTGGCTCAGGACGAACGCTGGCGGTGCGCTTAATGCATGCAAGTCGAACGGTCCTGATTTGCTTCGGCTTATCAGGATAGTGGCAGACGGCTGAGTAACACGTAAGTAACCTACCCCAAAGAGGGGGATAAACTCGGGAAACCGTGTCTAATACCCCGTACGCTTTTATCCAACATGTTGGATAAAAGGAAAGGTTTTCGCTTCGGCGGACGCCGCTTTGGGAGGGGCTTGCGGCCTATCAGGTAGTTGGTGGGGTAATGGCCTACCAAGCCTAAGACGGGTATCCGGTGTGAGAGCATGAACGGGCAGAGGGGGACTGAGACACGGCCCCCACTCCTACGGGAGGCAGCAGCAGGGAATC